>CAVJPU010000001.1:0-196170 GCA_963651445.1 bacterium
CGGCTCTAGCAGAACCCCGTATGGCATCACCAATGCCGTCAGCAAGCTATCCAAGTCGCACGTCATCGCGTCCTATTACGACAATGACTTCGATAAGGAAATGCTGAGGGCGTGCATGCGGAATCGCCAGAAATTCATCATCTTCACCAGCAAGTCGCTCGATGACCTAGATCGAGCCGACGACATCATCGACTACGCAGCCAAAAACGGATGCCTGATCCTCACCGAATACGGGTTCGAATCCGGATCCGGCGATTACGCGTCCGCCATGCGATACCGCCTCGTCGTGCCCTTCCTTCAGGGCGTGCTGCTCGCTTCAAGCGCGGGGCACGATCCTAAGGTGAGCATGCTCGTGGAGGCCGTCGCCGAGCGATCTGGGAACGTCTACGCGCTTCCGGAGTCGCCGTTCAAGGACAGCTTCAACAACCGTCTCATCAGGGACGGCGCGATGCTAGTCGATTCCCTCGACGACGTCGCGACCTGCTGCCAATAAGGGCGAACCGCGCGTTCGCTCTTTTCTATATCCACAGATAAGGAGGCACATGCCCAAATACCCAGTCAAATCAAATCACAGCGGCTTGCCGTTGTCTTGCCCGTCCATTCCTCGCTCCATCGTCCCAAGCGGCTCCAAAGGTCGCAACGTCGGTGGGCAGGTCAAGACGGTCATCCACATGCGCAACGCCAAAGGCGAGGAGGTCACGATCTACCAGAACCAGCAGATGCTGAATCTTACCGACAGCTCCCCCGGTTTCTGGTCCATCGGAGACGGCTCCAGCCGATCTATCCCGAACAATTCACAGGGAAACCGTCCACAAAGGACAAACAGAAATGCGTATCCACGCAAAAATCGCTAACAAAGGAGAAAAAAGAAATGTGCGACAAAGAAACGCTGAACACCATGGTCAGAGACTACCTCGACATCGAAAGCGAGATCAAATCCAAGCAAGTGGTGCTCGATGGCATCAAAGACCAGATCAAGGAAGAACTTGAGGAAAGGGGCGTCGAAGAGCTGAGCGTTGGCTCCAGCATCGTCAGATACAGGAACGTGCTCACGAGCATCTTCGACAAAACCGCGTTCAAGAAGAAATATGAGGAGCTTTACACCCTCTATCTTCGCCAGGTTCAATCCAAGAAGTTCTCTATATCCTAATTAATAGAGACGCCCATGCCCCGGACGGAATATCGGGGCACCGCCAGGGATCAATCCCCCTGGCCGCAATCCGTCAGAAGGCGATCCCGAATCCGGGACCGCCTTTTTTTCTGAAATAAAAAATCGACATCAACAACCCATTATCGGCGCAAAAGCCGAATGAAAAAGGAGAATTTTCATGCAAAAAGACGACAATTTCAGCCAAAACCCACCATCATTGACCGCCAAACAGCCTTTCAAGGTTGATGAAAGGGCGGTCATCGAAGCCGTTCTCGCGGCTTTCCGCCAAAACGAATACCTCACCGCAGACGAGCTCGCCACCATTAGGCAAACCATCCAAGACAGTGGCAAAGGCCGCGCCGAATGGAGGTAAGCCATGGCGAAGAGAGTAGAAGTCATCAAGGCGACAAAGCGCGTAGGGCAGCAGAAAGACGCCCCGCGCACCGCCAAACTGAGGGTCGCCGCCTATGCGCGCGTTTCCTCAGATAAGGACGAGCAGGAAAACTCCTTCGAGAACCAGAAAAACCAATGGAACGACATCATTGACAAAAACCCGAACTATGAGAAGGTCGACATCTACACCGACGAAGGCATCTCAGGCACCTCGGTCAAGAAAAGAGACGGCTTTCAGAGAATGATGGCGGATGCCAGAGCGGGGAAGATCGACCTCATCCTTTGCAAATCCATCTCCAGATTCGCCCGAAACACCAGAGACTTCCTCCAGGCGACCAGGGAGCTGAAGAGCCTCAACGTCGACGTCTATTTCGACAATGAGCATATGGATATGCTCGATGCGAGGAACGAAATCATCTTCACGATTCTTAGCTCGATAGCCCAAGAAGAGAGCCACCATACCTCGGAAAACGTCCGCTGGACCTTCGAGAAGCTGATGAGGGAAGGCAGACCCTTCGTCAACACGAAGAGATTCCTCGGCTACGACAAGAACGAGGATAAGACCCAGCTCGTAATCAACGAGGAGGAAGCCAAGACCATCCGCTACATCTATAACCTCTACGACGGGGGGATGGGATGCAACAAAATAGCCCAGAAACTGGCGAAAGAGGGATATAAGACCGCCGCGGGAAACACAACCTGGTATACCTCAACCGTCATCGGAATTCTGAAAAACGAGAAATATGCCGGCGACCTTTTCCTTCAAAAGACCTTCACCGTCGACTTCCTCACCCACGAAAGGAAGAAGAACGAGGGCGAAAGGGATGAATATCGTTTTTTCGATGCCCATCCGGCCATTATTACCAAGGAACAGTGGAATCGCGTCCAGGAAAAGCTCGAAGCCAGCGCCTCTAGGTTCCGAGGCGAGGACAAAGACCCGAGCAAATACGCAAGGCAGTACCCCCTAAGCGGGATGCTGCTCTGCGCAAAGTGCGGGACTTCCTACAAAAGGCGCCTGTGGAACTCCAAAAGCCCGACCGCGAGAAGGTATCTCTTCCAATGCGAGCATTATTCGACGATCAGCCCCGAAAGCGAGCCTTGCGATAATAAGGCCGTCAGCGAGGCCCTGACCAAGCAAGCCTGCTGCGACATCATCAACAAGCTTTATCTAGGCAATTCCAAGATCTTCGCCAAGGTGTCGAACATCATAAAATCGGCGCTTTCGGCAGAGGAATTGGAGGCTCAGAAGACAAAGATCGAGGCCAAAAAGCTGACTTTGAGCAGGAAGATGGACGAAGTGGCTCAGGAAAGGCTGAGTGCCGAGACCGCCGAGGCCAAAGACGCCGTTGACGACCGCTATTACCGTCTCAAAGCGCAATATTCGCAGCTCGATGCCAGGCTAAAAGGCATCGATGACCGCGAAATCCGCTCCCACGGCGCCAAAAGCCGTCTGGACAAGATGCTAACGATGCTTAGCAAGGACAAACTGACCCCGGATATGCTCACCAAAGACATCGTCAGCGCTTTCTTCTACCGGATTTTCGTCACGGGGAAGAACGAAATCGTCTTCGTGATCAATGCGACCCACACGATGGACCTCAAGGCCCTCATCGCCAATCGAGCTGATGTGGTCGCCCTCGATCCAATCTATGAGTCAGAGGTCGAAAAACCCGACCCGATCAAGAAGGCCAAACTGAAGTTCCGCGTCGTGACCATCTAATCAAAAAAAGACAGTAGTCATCTACTGTTTTTTCTTTATTTATCATCCTTCAAACGTATTACCGAAATAGTCTCAACGTGTGGTGTCTGAGGGAACATGTCAACTGGCCTGACTTTCTCAATCTTATACATTCTAGATAAGACCTTAACGTCTCTCGCTAAGGTGGAACAATCGCACGAAACATAGACTATGCGATTCGGTTTTATCTTCATCACGGACTCCAAGAAGGTCATATCCGATCCTTTTCTTGGTGGATCCATAAACAAAACATCGAGTTTCTTGTTATATTTGGCCATCCTGCGAATGAACTCACCGGCATCGCCGACATAGGCGGAGAATTTGTCCAAGCCATTGTGTTTGGCGTTCTTGTTGGCGTCTTCCACCGCTTCAGGGACAATCTCCACTGAAATAACCTCACATCCATGTGTGGCGGCGATAAGCCCAATAGTCCCAATTCCCGAATAAGCATCAAACACAATGTCGGTCTCTTTAAGATCCGCGAATTCCATCGCCGTATCGTAAAGAACCTGAACCATGGTTGGGTTGGTTTGATAAAAAGACTTAGGAGAGATTCTAAAAGTCAATCCCGAGATGGAATCCATGATGGTGCCTTTACCAAACAATACGTGTTCTCTTTCGCCCAAGATAACCGAAGTCTGACGAGGGTTGATATTCTGAACGACGGTCGTGACTTCAGGACAAACCTTAAGCAAGTCCCTAACAAAGGACTCTCTGGATGGGAATCTGTCCACCGCGGTGATTAAGACCACCATCATCTCCGGATAATGGAGAGAGGTCTTGATAAGAACGCGTCTGATAACCCCGGTTCTTTGATCTTCATCATAAGCGGGGATATGGTGTTTATCCAGAAGATGACGAATAGCCAACAAAACCGTGTTGGCTCTCATGTCTTCGATATAGCAACGTTCGACCGGAACGATATGGTGTGTTCCCTCTTTATAGAACCCCGAAACGATATTCCCGTTCTCATCTTGACCGATAAGAGGCTGAACCTTGTTTCGATAATGATGTGGATTATCCATTCCTAAAGTAGGCAAGACATCAACGTCCATCTTGGCCACTTTACGGAACTGCTCTTTGACCTTCTTTTGCTTATAGGCTAATTGGGCTTCATAAGATAGGCATTGGAAAGCGCAGCCACCACACTGGTAGCAAACCGGGCATATTGGTCTCACTCTATCAGGGGACGGCTTATTTATCTTTTTGACGTGTCCGAACAAAGCCCCATTACGACGATAATCGATTTCGATATCGCCTTCATCTCCCGGAAACATGTCGTTAACGAAAACAATCTCTCCGTCAACGCGGACTACGCCTTTCCCTTCATAAGACAAATCAAAACACGAAACGTTTTCGATTCGTTTATGGAAGGATCCTTTTTCTATCATTAGGCCGCTGCCTTCTCCTTTGGAGAGGAGATGACTTCCTTGAGATACTCGACTTCTTCCGCCTCATTAAGACGCGGGAATAACGGGGTGGCTTTCTCGATATGGACTCCGTTCAACTTGTTTAAGGCAATCGCAGACTCATAGTTCCTGAGTTCGGCTGGAACGTTAAGCTGATCGAACAAAGCCCCAGACTTCTCAACCAAGATTGGGCTTAATAAAGTTCCGCACAAGAAGACGATATGGGCAAGGTGGTTCATGCAGGAAGCGAGTTCTTTAGCCTTGCTCTCATCTTTGGCCAAGCTCCATGGTTCGGAGTCTTGGACATACTTATTGGCGGCGTTTAACAAATTCATGACCGCCCCATAAGCTTCGGTGACCTTCAAATCGTCGTTCAAGACTTCGTAAGACTGGATGGTCTTCAAAGCCAAATCATGTAGGTCTTTATCTAATTGGGTGACATCTTCCGAAACGGAAGGGATAACCCCATCATAATATTTGTTAATCATCGAAACGGTTCTGTTAACCAAGTTTCCGAAGTTATTAGCTAAATCAACGTTGATGGTCTCAACGAAAGATTCTGGGGTGAATTCGCCATCTAATCCGAAGATGACGTTTCTGGCCATAAAGTAACGGACGGCGTCAACCCCATAACGGCTAACTAAGTCTTCGACATAGATAACGTTGCCTTTGGATTTGGACATCTTGCCATCTTTCATCATCAATAAGCCGTGGACGAAGACTCTGCTTGGCTGACGAAGTCCTAAGGATTCAAGGAACATCGGCCAATAGATGGTGTGGAAACGGGTGATATCCGCTCCAACGACATGGACGATTTCACAGTCTGGGTCTTCCCAAAATTTCTTAAAATTGGAATCGTCTTCCTGCTTATAACCCAAAGCGGTGATGTAGTTGGTTAAAGCGTCGAGCCAGACATAAACGACATGCTTTGGATCTTCGACGACTTGGATGCCCCAAGTAAAAGTGGTACGGGAAACGCATAAATCCAAAAGACCTGGTTTTATGAAGTTGTTGATCATCTCGGTCTTACGGCCTTCAGGGGTGATGAATTTAGGATTCTCGTTATAGAGTTTCAATAAGCTATCGACGTGTTTTGAACAGCTATAGAAATAAGCTGGTTCGTCTTTCTTTTCGACTGGACGATGGCATTCTGGGCAGAGGTGTTCTTCTCCGACTTGGGTTTCGGTCCAATAAGATTCCTCGTGGACGCAGTACCAGCCGGTATAAGAAGAAAGATAGATATCTCCCTTAGCAAGCATTTCGGAGAATATCTTCTGAACGGTTTCGTAGTGGCGTGGCTCGGTGGTACGAATGAAATCATCGTTGGAGATCTTCATCGTGTTCCAAAGGTTCTTAAAGGTAACCGCGACCTTATCGACGAACTCCTGAGGGGTGACGCCGGCCGCGGCGGCATTCTTCTGAATCTTCTCGCCGTGTTCATCTAGACCAGTTAAAAAGAAGGTCTCGAAACCACGGAGGCGTTTGCCTCTGGCGATGATGTCACACATAGTGGTGCAATAAGCGTGACCTAAATGAGGGCGGGCGCTTGGATAATAAATCGGTGTGGTAATATAGAATTTCTTGCTCATAAGTACCTCCGCACAATAAATGATTATAGCTAATTATTAGTTAATAAAAATCCCCACATAAGGGGGATTTTATATTTTTCTTCTAGCTTATTTGCCGGCTTTGGCCAATTTCTTGTTGAATTTGGCGATACGGCCATCCTGCTGGACGAAACGCTGCTTGCCGGTATAGAACGGGTGGCAGTTGCTGCAGGTATCAACCTTGATTTCTTCCAAGGTGGAACCGGTCTCGAAGGTGGCGCCGCAAGAGGTGCAAGTGACGATGCACTTCTGGTAAGCTGGGTGGATGTTTTCTTTCATTTTCTTTACTCCTTTCGCCTTGCGACATGCCGCCGCAAAGAGAGTTACTGGCTAATTTTACGTGCTTTTATTCCATTTACAAGCACATTCGTTAATCAACCCTTAAGGGTTTCCTTAGTCGATCTTGATTTGGATGGCTGGACGCACACCTAATTTTTGAGAAGTGAACTGCGAGCCGAGATAGCCGTTGGCGTTTACACAGATGGACACAGTGTTAGCGCCGCTGCCCGGAGTGCGAGTCCAATAAGAGCCGCAAAGATAATAAGCATAAGACGAGGTTGTGCTACATCCGACTCCGGTCGCTCTAGCGTAGTCTGTCGTTTTCGCATAACGCGACGAAGAACCATTATCGTAATTGTTGGTTGTGTCAAAGCCATAATTGGCATTGAGATAGTCGTAATAAGTAAGCGCATAGACTTTATCAAATGTATTTTCGTGAGTAATAGGATCCGGTGAGCCATCGGTAGTATAAGGAACGTTGGCAACTTCCGTGGTCTGAACTAGGCAATTATTCATTCCTAAGCTGAAGGCGGCGTTATAAAAGGTTTCGTTCATCCAAGTTCTCATCGAGCAGTTATAGTAATTTCTAGAACCTCCGTAAACGGAGCCGCCTAACAATCCTTTGGTCAAAAGGGTATAGCTGCCGTTTTCAGAAGCAAGAATGTTCCAAACGATCGGCTCACACTTAAACCAATATTTGGTTCCGGTGGTGATGGTATCCCCATTATCAAACACCATGTCATCGTATTTTGGGTTGGCGGTAGCGTTCGCATAGTAAACCCCATCCAATAAATACCAGCCATTAGATTCTGGAGAAGTTAAATTTTGGAGTTTGGTGATCGCATCATCATCGGTGACCCTGGATTGAGGATATAAGCCATAGGTCGCTGTTTTGTTGGCAGCATCAATAACCGGCTTGATACCCAAGGCTTCGGCCTCGGAATTTATCATGAATTTGGCATACAATGTCTTATTGCCAACCGATCCCTTAAGAATGGACGTGCAAGACGTCAAATAAGTGGAATCAGAGTACCAACCAATGAAGAAATATCCGTCTTTCGATGGGTTTTGGAAATTGATGGTTTCCGATTCAACCGTATAGGCGGTCGGGTTGTTTTCATTGTTGGTGCCACCATCCAATTCGTAAGTAATCGTGTAATCGACGGTTCCTAAGTCGGCATACAAATTAAGGTTAGAGGTAACCGTGCAACCCTCAAAGGACCACGGAGTGTTGAAACCATAATCCTTCGTGTACCAGTAATTGATTTTGTATCCAGCAGTCGGATCGACGTCTGGCGGGGTGATCTTCGAACCGCTTAAAACATCGCTTTCTGTGTGAACGATATTCTCGCCGATGTAGAAATTGACGGTATATTTGGTTTTATCAACAACCACCACGTCGGTAGTTATTACACTTCCGTCGCTCATCTTGCATACGAGATATCCGGCGTCGTTGATATAGATGCTGGCGATTGTAGCTCCAGTGTTGCCTTTGATGTTTCCGGTTTTAACCCATTCGGTGCCTTTGGAATAAAGGTCTCCGGTAGAAGTGTCGACATAAATGTCGCCTTCGACACCCAATTCTTCGGAAGGAACTCCGCTGCCGGTATAAATCTTGCTGCCATCGACACCATCTTTTCCTGGCTCGCCAGTGTCGCCTTTAGGTCCGGTTTCTCCAGTGTCGCCTTTGTCACCTTTTTCGGGTTCGACCCCGCAAGAAGTCAGCAACGAAAAGAGCGAGATAATCGCGAAAATCGTTTGTTTTGTTTTCATAGGTGTCTCCTTCGCTTATTTATTCTTCCTTATCGGAATTTTCTTCTTCGTTTTCTTTTTCTTCCGGCTTCTCTGGGTGAGCTTCGGTCCAGAAGGAATAATCATTGAAGTCCCAATCTGGGTGGCGGTCGTGAACGAATTCCACCGCTTCGAGAAGGGCTTTCTTTTCGATGTCTTTATATTCTTTAGCTACCTTACGAAGTTTGCCTTGGATGTTATCTAGCCCAGTCTTGGTTTCGGATTCGGATTCGGAGATGATGCCATTGGCAAGAACGTAGGCTCGGATAGCCTGAATAGAGTTAAGTTGGGAAATCTTCTTTTTGTCTTCCATCGACATGTTGATGAAGAACTCATTAGCCTCTTCTTGAGTCTTGCTCATGATGATGGCGGACAACTTCTGGGCCAAGGCCTTCGAATAAGTGGCGGCAGACACTTTCTTTTTGGCGTCCAAAGTCTTATCCGAAATTTCGATGACCTTGTCGTATTCATGGTTGGCTAACGCCTGATACATCGAAACGTCATTGACGGCCGCGGTGAATTCGGTGACATCGTCATAAATTTTAAGAGCAGGAGCCTCTTGGCCTTTTGAAATCAAATAAGTGCCTAAAATCCAAGAATTGTAGGCCTCCCTGTTCGTTTTGTTATTCAAAATCATCATCAAATAACCATCATTTTTGCCATCTAAGGCAGCCGGGAAGATGTCATAGAAGAGAATCATGACATCGATGGTAAGGAAAATTTCGCCGGCGATCTTCAGCCAAATAAGATCAGAGCTGACAACCGTTCCAACCACGATCAAAACGACAGAAATAAGGATAAATAAGAATAATCCTGACAAGCCAAACCAAATGGCTTTCTTCGGGTTGCTCTTGTTAACGTCTTCTGGGACGGCGTAAGTCTCGCCAGTCAAACCATCAAATTCTTTAAGGACGAATTTCTTCTTGCCGTTGTCTTTAACGACATAACCCATGCCGAGGACAATCCATTTGACAACCTTGTATTTGCCGAGCTTAGCCCCAATAAGGTGGCCAAGTTCCAATAACAAGGAGGAAATCAAGATTCCAACGACGATGGAAAGAACACAGATTACGGCCGGGTGGAGAGGAAGGTCTCTAGCCACCATGAAATCTGGTCTAACAACGGTGATGCCAACGACGACCGCGATGGCGATAATCACCAAATATACAAAGTAACCAAGGGATTCATTTCTTTTCATAAATTCTCCTTATTCAAACAATGTTCGTAAATCTTTCTAACTCCCTCTTTATCTAGTGGATAAGGGGCCAGGCCAATCTTTCTGGTATCGTTCTTGGTAGCGAGGTCCGAAACATGATCTAAATCTTCTTCCTTAATGCCAAGCTCAACCAAACTGGTTGGCATGCCGAGTTCTTCAATGAACTCCTGCATCGCATGAATATGCATCTTCGCGGCCAGAATGTCATCATTTTCTTTTATATCGAACAAATAACGTCCTGATGCAGCGAGTTTCGAAGCCATCTCATTAAGATAGGCTCTAGACCAGCCAAGGTAGCAAACTCCGATGCCCGCTCCGTGGGTAATCTTCGGATCAAAAGCCGATAAGGCGTGCTCCGCCCCATGGCAGACCATAGAGTTCTTCTTGGCTAAGTAAGTCAATCCATTGTGGGCATAGCCAGACAAGACCATCAACGATCCTCTAGCATCGTAATTGTTAGGATCTTTGTTAACAATCTTCGCGGCTTTGATGATTTCTTTGATGACCGCTAAAGCTAGAGAGTCGCAGAACTGGAGGTCGCTGGAAGGACACATGTATCTTTCTAACGAATGGCTAATCATATCGATGATGCCAGCCCCTGTTTGATATCTTGGGCAGGAATAGGTTAGTTCTGGATTCTCAATCGCAAACAACGGTCTAACAACATCGTTATGAAAACCGGATTTAATCTGTTTTGCTTCATCGGAAATAACACAAGAGTCGCTTAATTCCGAGCCGGCCGCCGCGATAGTGAGGATAACCCCAATAGGCATAGCTTTATTTGGAACAGCCTTGCCGATGTTAAAATCCATCACATCTCCGTCGTAATAAACGTTACAGGCAATGGATTTAGCGGTGTCGATGGCGGACCCACCACCAACAGCCAAGATGAAGTCGCACTTATTCTCTAAAGCCATCTCTTTGCCGGCTTCGACTAAGTCTCTGGTTGGATTTGGCTGAACCCCACCCAATTCGAAATAATCAAGTTCCGCTTCTTCGAGAGAGGTTCTGACTCTATCAATAAGTCCTGATTTTAAGGCGTGATTACCGCCGTAAACGAGAAGGACTCTCTTAAAGCCATACGATTTGATGTAAGAACCAACTTCATTTTCTTTGTCTTTGCCATAGAAAATTTTAGTCGGCGAAACAAAATTAAAATCAATCATGCTTTCTTGGTCCTTTCTTCGTAGATGGCTTTGATTAAGCCAGGAAGTACGTTTTTGTTAGAGGCGGCGATGAAGTGTTTCATCGTCTTTTCGAATCTGATTGGGGACACCAAAGTGTTCTTCAACCAATGAGAATATTCTTGGGAAACGAAACGACCGTAGCGTCTAGCTAAGGTTCTGTTCTCTTCCTTGCTCAATTTGTATTTATCAGTCGCAAGGAAGATGGAGAAAATCTTCATCATGATCTTGCCGTAGATAAAGTCATCGACGAACTCTGAGGCCGAGGAGCCATAGGCGCTTCTTAAGAAGACGAAGTTCTCTTTGTAGTATTTCAAAACGGCCAACAAAGCTTCATCCACCGTTTTAGCGGTATCTAATCCCTTGATTTCTTCCGAAAGGAAGATGGCGGTCAGAAGATCATAGATATCCTGATAATGGTAATAGAAGGTCTGACGATGTATTTTGCAGGTCTCGCAAAGCTTGGTGACGTTGATTTCCGATAACGGTTTATCTGACATCGCATCCCTTAAGGCTTTTTTAAGTTTAGCTTCAGTTGTCATAGGGCCTCCTTATAATATTCAACGGCGATTTGAGCGCCTAACTTGGCGTTATTCAAGACCAAGGAAATATTGGTCTCTAAAGAATCCCCACCCGTTAATTCAACGATTCTCTTAAGCAAGAATGGGGTGGATTCCTTGCCAACGATGTGTTGTTCTTCGGCTTCCTTAACTGCTTGATCGATGTATTTATCAATCACTTCGTGCGGCATCGCCAATTCTTCTGGGCAAGGATTGGAGATAAGGATGCCTCCCTTGAGTTTCATCTCTTCTTTGGCGTGAACGATATCGGCGGCTTCTTTTGGTTCGTTGAACACTCCGTCGACCGGATAGCCAGAATCAACGCAGTAAAAGTTGGCGAAATGAGGCGCTTTATAAGATAAGACGGTAACCCCATTGGTCTCTAAAACCTCTAAAGTCTTCGGAATATCAAGAATGGCTTTGGCGCCCGCGCAGATAACGGTGACTGGCTCATCCGCCAATTCATATAAATCTCTGGAAACATCGAAAGTATGTTCGGCGCCTCTATGGACTCCACCGATACCACCGGTAACGAAGAATTTGATACCCGCTCTAGCGGCAAAGATGATGGTGGCACTGACGGTAGTCGCTCCCCACTCCTTCTTAGCCATGATGATTGGGATATCTCTCTTGGAGGCTTTGACAATTCCTTTGCGTTTGCCGAATTCCTCAATCTCTTCTGGGGTCATGCCAACGACCGGTTCTCCATCGATGATGCCGATGGTGGCGGGGATAGCCCCATATTTACGAACTTCCGCTTCGACTTTCAAAGCGGTCTCCACATTGCGAGGATAAGGCATTCCATGCGAGATAATCGTGCTTTCTAAAGCCACGACCGGTTTGTTCTCTTTCAGGGCTTTCGCCACTTCTTGATTGATTCTCATCTGAATTTCTTCTCCTCTCTCTTTTTGTTCCCGTGCTTGATCAACTGGATTAAGCCGATGTATAAACCGGCGAATCCGATGATGGAAGCAATAAGAACCATGATTAATTTCCAATTAAGGGTTTCATAATGGATGACGGTGATAAATGAGCCTTTAGCGGTAGCTGGCAAGAAGCGATCCAAGATGATTAAGACAATGCCTCCTACGGCCAATAGGATAAAAACGAATAAACGATACTTGGTGAATGGGACGGATATCCTGAGTAACGAAGCATACGCCAAAATAGTAATGGCCAGCGTGACCACCGTCTGGAATTGTTCTTCACTCATGAAATCCGGAGCCAGAACATAGATGGTAAAGAACATCAAGGTCATAACCGCGGCCAACAAACCACCCGGCCAAGCGATATCCAAAATATTCTTGATGAATGAGCCTTTAAGTCGGTCTCTGGACGGTTCGAAGGCCAACAAGACACCACCGGCACCGATAACCACGATTTCCCATAAGAAGAGGTAAGTGGTCTTCAATGGATAGCTGTATTGAGTCATGAAGGACAAGAATAAGAAGACTATTGACAAGATTACGGCGAATACTGTCTTGGTGAGGAACAAAGACGAGGTTCTCTGCAAATTATTGATAACTCTTCTTCCTTCGAAGACAACGTCAGGAAGTTTGGCAAAGTTGTCATCGATAGAGACAAGGTGCGAGCAGTGTTTGGCGGCCGAAGAACCGCTGCCCATAACAATGGAACAGTCGGCTTGTTTTAAGGCTAAGACGTCGTTAACACCATCGCCCGTCATAGCGACCGAATGCCCATGGCGTTGGAAAATCTTAATTAAGTGAGCTTTTTGTTCTGGCGTTGCGCGGCCAAAGATGGTGGTCTTCTCAGCATAGTCTTCAAGCTTGCTGTCTGGAACCTTGGAAAGGTCGACATAATTTTCGGCGTTAGGGATGCCACATCTCTTAGCAATAACCGCGACGGTCGCGGCGTCGTCGCCAGAGATAACCTTGGATTGAACTTCGTTCTCAGCAAACCATTTGATGGTGCTTTCGGCATCTTCTTTGATGTGGTCGGAGATAACCATAATGGCTTCTAAAGTGCATTTACCGACGACTTTCCCGTCCTTAATACCCTTCTTGTTGGAATAAAGACCAAGGACACGGAAACCTTTGGTGGCTTCGTCTTTGGCCAATAATTCGGCTTCTTTGTTTTCATAAGCCGGAACGAAACCAGGAGCACCCATAATCCAGGTGACGTCATCGATGGTGGCTCCGGAATATTTGTTTTCGGAAGTAAATGGTAAAGCCTCGCTGGCCATTAAGTGGTTATCACCACAATATTCGAGCAACGCATTAGCAGTAACGTTCTTATCTTCGGTCGCATGGACGATGGAAGAGATATACATGCGGATATCGCCTTTGTCTAAACCATTGACCGCATGGATGCGTTCAACCACCAAATTGCCGTCCGTAAGGGTGCCGGTCTTATCAAAACAGATCATATCAACACGAGCTAAAGTCTCAATCGAATAGAGTTCCTGCACGTTTATCTTTCTTCTAGCCAAGGCAATTGAACCTTTGGTTAAGGTAACGGAAGTAAGCAAATAAAGACCAGTCGGAATCATCGCGACGAAGGAGCCGGAAAGGTTTTCCATCGTTCCAGCGAAATCGAAAGTGCCATCATCGTTCCTGCCTGTCTTAAAATAGGCAATCAAGAACATCGCAACACCAATGATGGTCGCTAAAATAGCGGTAATCCTGAAGATTCTGAAGCAACCTGTCTTCAATTCGGATTTAGGTCTTCTAAATTGTTTGGCTTGGTTCTCAATGGAAGCTGAATAGTTGAGAGCCGATACCTTCATAGCCTCGGTGACACAATGTCCCGATACGACAAAAGATCCAGCCAATACGGTGTCACCGACATTCTTATCAATTCTAACGGATTCGCCGGTTAGCATGGACTCATCCACCTTAACGGAACCTTCACGGATTATGGAATCGGCAACGATTTGGTCACCGGAATTCAAATGAATGATATCTCCTAAAACAACCTTCTCGGCCAAAATGCCAGTTAATTGGCCATCACGGACAACGCTGACATCTTGCCTTCCGACAATGTGAAGTTTCTCGGTTGCCGCTTTGGCACGAATGTCAGTGACGATACCGATAAAAATATTGGCCAACACTGGCAAGATGAAGGTGTAGTAGTTAAGCAGCTTAACACCAGCCAAAATCTGAACGATTACCACAACGAACAAAGCGATATTGAAATAAGAACAGATATTAGAAAAAAGAATCTTCCAGATGGAGCGCGTATTTTTACGAAGCGGTTTGTTATTTAACCCTTGCTTAGTTCTTTCCTGGACTTGGTCAGACGAAAGACCGGACTTGATGTCCGCGTGCGAATTCCTGTAGGCCCTGGCCTTATTTTCCAATTCGATGGGCTTATGCATTCTTTTTTATTCGCTCCTCAAAGCGATGACTGGGTCTTTGTTCGAGGCCACTCTGGCTGGGATAAGACCCGAAATGAAGGCCAAAAGAACAGCTAAAACAACCAACACGATGGCGTGCCATGGGTTCAAGGTAGCAATCGTGTTCAAATTATTGCCTGGATACAGCTTATCGACGATGATGTTGATTGGGATGTCGGCAATCGCGGTGAAAACCACGCCTATGATACCAGCCATACCGCCTATCACGACGCACTCAGCTTCAAACAATCGCCCAACGTCTTTCTTTCTGGCGCCGCAAGCACGCAGCACACCAATCTCTTTCGTTCTTTCGACAACCGAAACATAGGTGATAATGCCCGTCATGATGGAGCTTACCACCAAGGAGATAGAGGCGAAGACGATCAAAACGATGGATATGACATTAACGAGAACTCCCACCGTTTCGGTGAAAGTAGACATGACATCCGTATAAATGATCTGTTCGTCATCCGGTCTAAGGTTCTTGGAAGAGTCATAGTCGTAATGGTTATAGGCATCCAAATAGTCGATTAGTTTATCTTTGATAGTTAACGAAGACGGGAAGATAAGGATAGAGGTAACGATCGAGAAAGAGTTGGTTACCGCCAAATAATCGATAGCCGACGTATTTGTTCTGTTTAAATCCGCCATCGTGTTGAAGAAGGACTTAACGCCATCGGTTAACAAGCCATCGATTCCGCCCCACTTTAAAATCATCTCGGCAATTCCGGCGGTCGTCATATTCAAAGAGACGTCTTGTTCTTTTAAGTCCGCGCCAACTTTTTGAGCGTTGGTTAAGAAGGTGTTTCTAGTGATGCTGCTTGGCTTGGATTTGCCTTTATCGGCATAGTAAGCGCTGAAACCTAAAGCCGAATCCAAAGCGGTTCCGAAATTGGAATAAGCCGTTTTAATCTTGGCGGTGTCGGAATCGTCCAATTCAGAAGACTTGCCATCTTTAATCAAAGCCAAAATCTCCTGCATGGTGTGAGATTCGCCTTTGTTCTTGGTGTTGATCTCGGTGAAGTAATCGTTTAAGGTCTTCAAACCATCTTCGTCGCTGTAAGAATCTGGCTTGGAAAGATAAACATTAGTAGAGGCCGCCTCTTTAATCTTGGCGTCCAATTCGATGTTAGCCTGCCTGGTGGTTGGGTCTTCATCATCGGTGCCGTCGGCAACCATGTATTCCTTCAGGGCGGTCGTGTAGCCCAAAGAAGCCGGCATCAAATTGATGTAGGTGTTTCTGGATGGACGGATAATGCCGACGACCTTAAGTTCTAGCGGGTTATAAAGTTCGTCGTGAGCGTACACCTCACCAAAACCGTGAGTTCTCTGAAAATAATGGATCTCCTGCGTGGATTCATGGGCTTCTAATTGGAAAGTCTCCTCGTTGAATTTATCAACTTCCCAAATGGATTTGGTGATGGTCTTGTATTCATCGTTGCGATACCAGTCTACTTGACGATAAACCTTGTATGTTTTGTTCAAAATGTCATCAAAGGAGATTTCTTTATCGGTGATGGTTTGGTCTGGATCCAAGAACCCCAAAGCGTTCAAGGTGGATTTATCTACGCGGTTCTGCTTATCAACGATTAAAACAATCTCGTTCTTAGAGCTTGGGTATTTGCCGGCGATGCAGTCATACCATTCGCTTAGTTTGTCGTCTTCGATATAAAGTTCGTGGAAGACATAAGCTGGTAAGCCAGTGACGCTGCTGATGGCGCCGCCCATCGAACCCGCCGACTTATAAGCGTTCGGTTGAATGATGTAGTTGCCACATTGGGTGAGCAAATGGAAATCTTGGTTCAAACGGTTGTACAAAATCGAATCTACCCATTGAGATTTCTCCGGGTCGGTCGTTAAAGCGTTCAAGTATTCGTAATATTCCTGGGTGAATTTGTTTTGGTGGATGGAAACGATGGAAGAGGAATTATCGTTGACCTTAACGACTTGCTCGTCAGGATACAATTCCCCGGAAACCTGGTTCAGGCTGCTGTAACTATAGGTGGTTGGGACAATAGAGATTGGGACAGAAGAAGCCACCGATTTCTCAACGTTGTTCATATAGTTCGAGAAACCGTTCGTGATGGATAAAACCAAGGCAACACCAATCAAGCCAATGGAAGATGCCACCGAAGTAAGGATAGTCCTGGTTTTCTTGGTTCTAATGTTAGACAAAGAGGACTTGAAAGCCGTTAAGAAAGACATTGAGGTCTTCTTGTTTTTTTCTTTCTCGGTAACCTCGGCTGGTTCAAGCTTCATCGGTGCGCTATCACCGATGATCTCACCATCTTTCATTTCGATGATTCGATCGGAATAACGCTCAGCCAATTCGCGGTTATGGGTGACCATGATGATGAGTTTTTCTTTAGAAACTTTCTTCAAAATATCCATTACCTGGACGGAGGTGTTGGAGTCTAGGGCGCCCGTAGGTTCATCAGCCAAGATAATCTTCGGGTCGTTGACCAACGCTCTAGCGATTGCAACTCTCTGCATCTGACCGCCGGACAATTGATTCGGTTTCTTTTTGGCTTGTTCTTCGAGACCAACGGCCTTCAAAGCCGCTAAAGCCTTTTCTCTTCTCTCGGCTTTTTTGGCTCCGTTCAGAATCAACGGAGTCTCAACGTTGGAGAGAATGGTTTGGTGAGAGATGAGATTGTAGGATTGGAAAACGAAACCGATACGGACGTTTCTGTAAGCGTCCCAGTCGCTGTCAGAGAAATTCTTGGTGCTTTTGTTATCGATGATTAAATCGCCGGAGGTGTAGTGGTCCAAACCTCCGATGATATTCAATAAGGTGGTCTTACCACAGCCCGAATGTCCTAAAACGGAAACAAATCCGGTATCACCGAAAGACAAAGAAATCCCTTTTAACGCAGGGACCGGTTTTTTATCTACAAGATAATCCTTGTGTATATCAAGAAGCTCTAACATGGTTTAACTATACGCTTTTTATACACTGTCGTGTTCAATTTTCGTACGCAATTAAACGCAAGAAAGCGTTTAAAAAGCGTGCATTCCGCACGCCTAATTGTCAATTTATCGTCTTATTTGGTTCTTAATGTTTTAAAGAATTTTTCCATCAAGGCTTTGCATTTGTCTTCGAGAACGCCCCTGGTGACTAACGGCCTACTTGAGAACGCCGGATCATCAAAGGCCCCAAAATGAGAGCGGACCGCTCCAATCGACGGGTCATCCGAGCCATAAACAACGCGAGAGATTCCGCTTTGTAGTATGGCGCCTGAACACATCATACACGGTTCTACCGTGACATATAAGGAGCAGCCTTTCAAATTCCACGAACCGAGATTTTTCGCGGCGTCTTTCATCGCCTCGATTTCGGCATGGGAGCTGATATCCAATTTAGCTTCGCGATGGTTAAAGCCTTTGCCGATGACTTTATCGTTTAAAACCACGATAGCCCCAACCGGGACTTCGTTTTGTTCGTAAGCAATCTCGGCTTGCTCCAACGCCAATTTCATTCCTTGTTCGTCAGTCATAGATTTATTTTAGCAAAAATAAAACCACCGCACAGGAGATTGTTCGTTAAGGCTGCTTCGTTCCCGACCTGACCTGGTTCCGATCGCTCTCCTCGCGATGGCATTATCATTATATGATGTTTTTTACTTTTTCTCGATAGGTTTCAAGACTTTAAGTCCGCCCATATATGGTTGGAGGACTTCTGGAATCTTGACCGAACCGTCAGCTTGCTGGAATTGTTCCAAAATGGCTGGGACGATACGAGAGGTGGCTAAGCCTGATCCATTGAGGGTGTGGCAGAAACGGACTTTGCCGTTTTCGTCACGATAACGGATCATGCCACGACGGGCCTGATAGTCTCTGGCGTTGGAAACGGAAGAGGCTTCTTTATAGATATGCATCGATGGGATATAGACTTCGATGTCATAAGTTCTAGCCATGGAGTCGGAGCAATCGCCTGCGGCCAATTTATCGACTTGGTAGCAAAGGCCCAAACCTTCGACTAATTTCTTGGCTTTGTTGACCAATTCTTCGAAGGCGGCATCAGAGCCGTCGGCTGTGGTGTACTGGACCATTTCGACTTTGTCGAACTGATAGCCACGAATCATGCCGCGTTCTTCGGTACGATAGGAACCGGCTTCTCTACGATAGCAAGGGGTGTAGGCAAAGTATTTCTTCGGAAGTTCGTCCAAAGATAAGATTTCGTCTCTGTGTAAGTTGACCAACGCGGTTTCGGCGGTTGGGAGAAGGAACTTATTTGGAGAGGTTCCGTCTAACCAGAAGACGTCTTCCTTGAACTTTGGGAACTGGCCGGCGGTGAAGCCAGATTGTTCATTAAGAAGGTGTGGAGGAAGGATCATGGTATATCCGTCAGCGAGATGGGTGTTCACAAAGTAGTTAAGCAAAGCCCATTCCAAGCGAGCGCCTAAACCGGTGTAAATCCAGGTTCCGGTGCCGGAGATCTTCGCGGCTCTCTTATAATCGATTAAACCAAGGGATTCAGCCAATTCGACATGGTCTTTTGGCTTGAAGCCTTCGAATTTCGGTTCTTCGCCGAAGTGATAGATTGGGTGGTTGTTTTCTTTGCCGCCGCCAAGTAAATCATCATCTGGCATATTCGGAAGAACGGCGATACTGTTGAAGATATTTTCTTCGACTTTGCTCAATTCTTCCTGAGCGGCTTTAGAAGAAGCGGCCAATTCCTTGACCTTGGCAAAGACTTCTTTGACATCTTTGCCTTCTTTTTTAAGCTGAGGGACGGTGGCGGTCAACTTGTTTTGTTCCGCTTTGGAACCTTCGACAATTTGTAGGAGCCCGCGTCTTTTCTTAAAGAGGGCAAGCAATGGGGCTGGATCAAAATCGTAGTTCTTTTTGGCTAAGGACTCACGAACATAATCCGGTCTTTCTTCAATTAACTTAGCATCAATCATATTGATAACTCCTATTTATAAGGTCTTAGTCAACCATATCAGGGGTGACGACTTCTTCGGTGCTTTCCTCTTTGGCGACTAAATCAGGATTGACTTCATCTTCGATGACAACTTCCGGTTCTTCGCTTTCATCTTCGTGTGGAACGATGGTGACGGCGGCGACTTTCTGGTTGCCTTCAAGGTTGATGATCTTAACGCCTTGGGTATTTCTGGCAGCGATCTTGATCTGAGAGATTGGCATACGGATGACGATGCCTTTATTGGTAATAACCAATAAGTCTTCATCGCCGTGAACGGCTCTCATCGCACATAATTCACCACCCTTGTTGACGGTCTTAAGGGAGATAACGCCCTTAGTGCCTCTGGAGGTGAGACGATATCCGTCGTAGTGGCGGGTGGTGCCATCCGGCAATTCGACATCGGTGTCGGCGCCATAAGACATCTTACCAAAGCCCTTATCAGACAAAGCCAAGACGATATGGCCTTCGCCAGAAGTGGTGATATCAACGAGGTGCGAACCATCATCGAGGTTCATACCACGAACACCGGCGGCGTCTCTGCCCATCGCACGGACTTCAGTCTCATAGAAGGTGCAAACTTTACCATTTGAAGAAGCAAGAGAAACCATAAGGTTTCCATTGGTTCTCTTAACATCCAATAACTGGTCGCCTTCTTTTAAGGAGATAGCGCGTTTGCCGTTGGAGTGGATGGACATGAATTCCTTTAAGGAAGTTCTCTTGACGACGCCGTTGACGGTAGCGAAGAAGAGATAATCGTTATCGTCATAATCGTCGCAAGCCAAGATGGAAACGATCTTCTCATCCTGATCGAGGTTCAAGAGGTTGATGGCCGGGATGCCTTTGCTATCTCTGGAAGCATCAGGAATCTGATAGCCTCTCATACGATAGACGGTGCCGAAGCTAGAGAAGAACAAGATATCGGTGTGAGTCTTGGTGTGGACCAACAAACGAACGGTGTCGTTGTTGCTGGTGGTAACGCCTTTAATACCACGGCCGCCTCTATTCTGGGTGCGGAAGGTATCGTCGCTCATACGTTTGATGTAGCCGTTCTTAGTAAGGACGACCAAGATGTTTTCTTGTGGCAACAAGTCTTCGGTGTCGATAGAAGCCTCAGCATCGGAAATGTCAGTCAAACGCTTATCGCCAAAGCGATCTTTGATATCGTTCAATTCAAAGATCATCAAGTCGATGATATTATCTCTGGAAGAGAGCAATCTGTTGTATTCAGCGATATTGGCAGTCAAGGCGTTGTGCTCGGCGTTGAGTTTGTCTTGCTCTAAGCCTTGTAAACGACGTAAGGTCATCGCCAAGATAGCCTGGACTTGTGGTTCGGTAAAACCGAATCTTTCGGATAATTTGGCGGTAGATTCTTCATCGTTCTTGGAAGAACGGATGATGTTGATGACTTCGTCGATGTTATCGTGACACTGAATCAAGCCAACGACAATGTGGTCACGATCGGCGTCTCTCTTTAAACGATACTGAGTGCGGCGAGTGAGAACGGTGACTTGGAAGTCGATGTAGTTTTGGAGCAATTCGCAGATATTCAAAATCTTTGGCGCACCGTCAACCAAACAAAGGTTGATAACGCCGAAATTAATCTGGAGTTGGGTTCTCTTAAGCAAGTTGTTGGCAACGACTTCAGGGATGCAATCACGTCTGATTTCGATGACGACGCGGATGCCTTCCTTGTTGGATTCATCGCGAATATCGGTGATGCCTTCGATTTCTTTATCACGGACAAGCTGAGCGATGTTTTCGATCATCGAGGCTTTGTTGACCTGGTAAGGAATCTCGGTAACAATAATTCTAGATTTGCCGTTATCCATATCTTCGATATGGTATTTGGAACGAATGGTGATGGTGCCGATACCGGTTGTATAAGCATCCAAGATGCCTTTGCGGCCTAAGATGGTGCCGCCAGTCGGAAAGTCAGGACCGGATAAATAATTGGTCATGATTTCGGCTGGGGTAAGTTCTGGGTTCTTAGCTAAAGCAATGGTGGCGTTGATGGTTTCGGTGAGGTTGTGCGGAGCCATATTGGTGGCCATGCCGACGGCGATACCCTCGGAACCATTGACGATGAGGTTAGGGAATCTGGATGGCAAAACGGCTGGTTCTTTTTCGGTGCCATCATAGTTGTCGACAAAATCGACAGCGTTCTGATCGATGTCACGGACCATTTCCACCGCAAGCTTATTCATTCTGGCTTCGGTGTAACGCATAGCGGCCGGTTCGTCGCCATCGACGGAGCCGAAGTTACCGTGGCCATCGACCAAGGTATAACGGAGGGAGAACGGCTGAGCCAAACGGACTAAGGTGAGGTAAAGGGCGGAGTCGCCGTGTGGGTGATATTTACCCATGACGTCACCGACGATACGAGCGGATTTCTTATAAGGTTTATTCGGCTGCATGCCGGATTCATCCATGCCATAGATAATACGGCGTTGAACTGGTTTCAAACCATCTCTGACATCTGGGATGGCACGAGAGACGATAACCGACATGGAATAGGATAAGAACGCGGTTTTGACTTCATCGGTAACATCGCGTTCGATTAAGCCGGCAACGATACCTGCGGTAGCAGAGGTGTCAACTTCATCAGTGACGGTTTCTTCTTCGGAAACCACCTCGTTTTTCAATTCTTCGTTTTCCATATTCTGCTCCTTGTCTTTAGATATCGAGGTTCTGGACGAACTTGGCGTTTTCGGAGATGAAGACCTTGCGTGGTTCAACTTCGTCCCCCATTAAGTCGGTGAAGGCTTTTTCGGCTTGAGCCGCGTCTTCGTTGGTGATGCGGATCATCTTACGGGCATTTGGATCCATGGTGGTTTCCCAAAGTTGCTGGGCATCCATTTCGCCAAGACCTTTATAACGCTGGAACGGATAGCCGGCCTTGAGGTTGAGTTGCTTCTTCAACCTTTCAAGTTGCTCATCGTTGTAAGCGTAATATGGCTGACCTTTGTATTCGATCTTATAGAGAGGCGGTTGAGCAATGTAGATGTATCCTTGATCGACCAACGGTCTCATGAAGCGATAGAAGAAGGTGAGCAACAAGATTCTGATGTGGTCACCGTCGACGTCAGCATCGGTCATGATGACGATTTTATGATAACGGATTTTGGTGACATCGAAGTTGTCTCTGATGCCGGCGCCGATCGCGGTGATCATGTTGCCGATTTCGGCGTTCTTGAAGATTCTTTCTTCTCTGGCTTTCTCGACGTTCAAGATTTTGCCACGGAGAGGAAGGATGGCTTGGGTCTCACGGTCGCGACCATTCTTAGCGGAGCCACCGGCTGAGTTACCCTCAACGATGTAAAGCTCGCATTTTTCTGGATCTTTAGAGGAGCAATCGGCTAATTTGCCTGGGAGGGTGGTGATATCGAGAGGAGATTTTCTGGTCTTCTCGCGAGCGACTTGAGCGGCGATACGACTCTTATTGGCCACACGAACCTTTTCGATAATGGCTTTAGCCTCGGATGGATGTTCTAAGAAATATTCCTTCAATTGAGCACCGACGATAGTAGAAACGATCTTTCTGACTTCGGAGTTGCCTAATTTGGTCTTGGTCTGACCTTCGTACTGCGGGTTCGGATGCTTGACGGAGATAACGCAAGTCAAACCTTCGCGGCAGTCATCAGTCGAGAAGTTGGAATCCTTCTCATCCAACAATTTAAAGGAACGGGCATAGTCGTTGATGGTTCTGTTCAACGCGAGGTTGAAGCCTTCAACGTGGGTACCGCCTTCCTTGGTGGAGATGTTGTTGCAGAAACTATAGACGCCGTCGGTGCTATAGCTATCGGTCCACTGCAAAGCGATTTCGGCGTGGATCTTTTCTTTGGTGCCGTTCATCAAGGTGACTTCTTCAGCACCGGAGCAGTAGATTGGCTCGGAGTTGACCGGAAGTTTGTGGGAATTGATGAAGGTAACGTATTCTCTGATACCGCCATCGAATAAGAAGGTCTCGGTAACCGGGGCTTCTGGGCGTAAATCGGTGAGGGAAATCTTAACGCCACCATTTAAGAAAGCCATCTGACGGAGGTGGTTCTTGATGGTTTCGAAGTTGAAGGTGGTGGTTTCGGTAAAGATGGTTGGATCCGGCAAGAACATAACGGAAGTTCCGTGTTCGTCCGCACCGCAATCCCCGATCTTCTTTAAATGGTTCTTGATGTGTCCGCCGTTCTTGAATTCGACGAAATAAACGCCGCCATTCTTCTTAACGGTGACTTCGCACTTGGTGGACAAAGCGTTAACGACCGAAGCGCCGACGCCATGCAAACCGCCGGAGACTTTATAGCCGCCGCCTTCGCCGAACTTACCGCCAGCATGAAGAATGGTATAAGCGGTTTCTACGCCTGATAAGCCGGATTTCTTGACGGTATCAACAGGAATGCCACGGCCATCATCGGAAACGGTGATGGAATTATCTGGGTTGATAAAGACTTCGATGTGGGTGCAATAACCCGCCAAAGCTTCGTCGATAGAGTTATCAACGATTTCCCAAACGAGGTGATGCAAGCCTGGGCCGGCGGTCGTGCCGATGTACATACCGGGACGCTTCCTGACGGCTTCGAGGCCTTCGAGGACCTGGATGTTTTCGGCGGTGTATTCGGCATCAGCTTTCTCGATTTTCTGATCGCCGCCGAGTTTAAGGTTTTCGTATTGGAATTTGTCTTCTTCTTCCAATGACAATTTGGAGACACCGCTCTCAGCCGCAGCTTGAAGCAGTTCTTCGTTTTTGACGTCTGCCATATTATTTCCTCCCTATGGTAGTTTCGTAACCTCGATGACCGAGGCGTTTGTAACGTTTGAGTTGGTGGTGGTGATGAACACCTGCCCCATCGTTTCTAACAAAGCGGTGAGGTTGGAGGCGTGATTTTCGTCTAATTCGCTATAGACGTCATCGAGCACCACGATTGGTTTCTTGCCTTCTTCCTCTACGAGGAAGTATGGGGCGAGATGCATCGCCAAGGATAAGATTCTGTTCTCGCCTTGGCTTCCGTAAGTCCCAACTTCTTTATCATCGAGCATCACGGTGAAATCCTCTTTATGGATTCCGTAAGTGGTCGTTCCGCGAATTTTGTCCAAATCCAAGGAACTTTGGTAGAGGGCTTTCGCCTTCTCTTGATAACCATCGATTCCGACGAACGGTTCGTAGGAGATGGATATCGGTCTTCCTTTGCCGAAGATGGCGGTTGCCACTTTCTTCAAAGTTGGTTCGAGCCGCTTAAGGTAAGCAACTCGGCGCCTGATTATCGGTAACTCGATGGCGATCAATTGGTCGGTGAGCACCGATAAGTAAGCTTCGTCCCTCAATTCGTCTTTCAGGACGGCATTCCTTTCGCTTAATAGCTTAAGGAGTGTGTTGAGGTCGGATAGGTGGGTGGGGTCCTCTTTGGCTATCGCTAGATCCAAGAACGACCTTCTATCGGCTGGTGGGCCGGAGAAGATTGAGGTGTTCCGTGGTGAGAAAGCGATGACGTTGGCGGTTTTTGAGAGATCGCTGAGCCTACGGATGGCTTTGCCGTTAAGGAGAATCGTCCTTTGACGCTCTTTGAGGTCGATTTCGATTTTCCTTACGTTCTCGCCTTCTTTGAGCGATGCGAGGAGCGTGGCTTCCTTCTCACCCTTTCGGATCAGTTCTCCGCCCAAGAGACCTCGCCAGGTGCGTCCCAGCGAAAGGTAATAGATCGCTTCCGCCAGATTTGTCTTCCCGGTTCCGTTGTCCCCGGCAATCACGTTCAATCCAGGGGATGGGCTGATGGTGATCTTTTCGTGGTTCCGCCAATTCCTAAGAGTTAATTCGGTGAGGATCATACCACAACGAGCGTTATACTTTGTTTAGGCAGCTCAACCTTATCGCCCGGTCTGAGTTTCCTTCCCCTTCTGTTGTCGTTTTCGCCATTTACGAGAACTTGGTTGTTGGCCAAGAACCACTTAGCCTCGCCGCCGTAAGAAATAACATCAGACAGCTTTAAAAGCTGGCCTAAGGTTATGAATTCGGTTGAGATGGGTATTTTTCTTTCCATAGCGCAAAACGGGCCTAAAACGCCCTGAATATAGTTTACTACTAAGTAGTAAAAAAAGGAATGCCTCAAGCACTCCTTTTTATGGTTTTTTAGGGGTTTAGCGGGTTCTAATCGGGGTAACGAGCTCGACAATGGAGTCATCGTTAGGGTTTTTGATGACGAACGGCTTCATTTCACCAACGAAATGGAAGTCGACATCTTCGGAGCCGAGAGCTCTGATGGCTTCACAAACATAGGTGCTGTTAAAAGCGATTTCTAAGCCGTCGCCCGAGTATTGATAGGTATTGATTCGTTCAACGCCGGAACCGGTCTGGTCGCCCTTGCTAGACACTTCCACGCCATCATTAGACATCTTGAGTTTGACGATTGGTGTAACGCCTTGTGACAAAACGGCCAAACGATCGATAGCGGACACGATTTCTTTGGCGTTCACCTCAAGAACATGGGCAAAAGTGTGCGGGATGATAGAACCGGTAACTGGGTAGGCGCCAGGAATGAGTCTCGAAGAAACAATGGTGTTGCCGAACTCAAAGATGGCGGAATCCGGGTTCAAGGAAACCTGAACGACATCGCGTGGTTCCGGGAGTCTGACAATATCGGAGAAAATTTTGGCCGGGATGTTGGCGGTGAATTTGGACATGCCATCCACTTCCACGGATTTCCTAGATAAACGAGCACCGTCGGTGGCCATGGAGACGATTTGTCCGTTCTCTTGTTTGAGATTAACGGTGGCCAAAACCGGTCTTCCATCCTTGGTCAAGGCCGCAAAAGCGGTCTCTTCGACCAATTCCAGCAAGGTGCTGGCGGGCAATTCGAAAGAGGAGGAAGACGCGGTGAAATCGACGTCAGGATATTCGTCGGCGGAAACGCAGCGGAGTTTGAAACTAGATTTGCCGTCGTTGATCTTGGCGATGGAACCGTCGATAACTTCGATGGTGATTTCGTTTCCTTCCATACGGCGAACGACATCGTTAAGCAGTTTGGCTTGGATCAAAGCGCCGCCCAAAGAGTAATCTCGAACTAACGTTCTATCATCGACTTCAAACGGAACCAATGTGCGGATGGCGATTTCTTGGTTGTAGCCAATAACAATGAGTCCGCTGTTAGTGACCTCTAATTTAAAGCACAAAAGTACCGGATTTGCGTTTTTGCCACCAATAGCATGGCTAACGATGCCTATGGCTTTATTAAAGGATTCCTTGTCAATTGTGAAACGCATTTATTACTCCTTCTTTCTTTTCTTTTTTTAATAAAGAATTAATGATAATAAGGGGCTGTGGATAAGTTGACAACTTGATCCCAAGCTTTCTCTACAATCGTTATTCTAGCATATAGACCTATCTAATGATAGGTTAACTTATTTTTCTGGCTGAATTTTAGTGGAGAGGGTGTCGATGATTCCGCTCAAGGACGGGTCTTCTTTCAACATCGTTTCCACATTCTTGATGCCATTTATAACTGTAGCGTGGTCTCTGCCACCGAACGCATCGCCGATTTTCTTGTACGGAGAGTTGAGCAAAACCCTACATAAATACATGGCAACGTGTCTAGCGAGGGCAATTTGGGCGGTTCTTGATTTGGAAATCAACTGTTCGCTAGGCAAATGATAATATTCTGAAACAACATCAATCACTTTCTGAATAGAAAGTGCATCTTCATCCGCTTTGCCGTCGACCAAAGTTCTGACCGAATCGATGGCGGTTTTCAAATCGATATAATCCTTGTTTTCGATGTTTCTGACGTAGAAAACCAAGCGATTTACAGCCCCCTCCAACTCGCGGACGTTGGAGTTAAAACGGGAACTGAAATAGGCAAGAGCTTCCGGGTCTAAATTGGAAATTTCCAAGCCAGCATCGATTATTTTGTTTTTAACAATAGCTTCGCAGGTTTCTTTTGTCGGTTTTCCAACGGATACCGGAAGGCCTTGTTCGAAGCGGGTTCTGAGACGCTCGTCCAAACCCTGCAATTTCGATGGCAATTGATCACAGGTGATAACAATCTGCTTGCCTGCGACATATAACGCTTGGAAGACGGAGAAGAACATTTCTTCGGTGCCCCTTTTGCCAACTAAAAACTGAATATCATCAACTAATAAAATGTCAACCGAACGCTTGAAGAACGCCTTCAATGATTCACCTTCTTGCTCACCTCTGACGTAACGAACATACTCGTCGAAGAAGTCTTGGGTGGTCACGTAAAGGACATTGGCACCGGGGTTTTTCTCGTGAATGGAGTTACCGATTGCGTGGAGCAAATGAGTCTTTCCCAAACCGGAGCCACCGTAAATCAACAACGGGTTATAAACGCTTCCTGGATTGGAGGAAACGAATAAAGCGGCTTGATAAGCCTCACGGTTAGAAGGGCCGATAATAAAATTATCAAAGGTGTATTTCCTGTTAACTTTAGAATCAACGAAAAAAGCGCGCGATTGAGGCTGATCGGCCTTAACTTCTTTCGGTTCGCCGGTCTTTGTGATGAAAATGATTTTGACATCGTCGGAGATTCTTCCGACTAACGCCTTCCTGATAATCTTCATGTAGCTCTGATCTAAGATGGTGCAAGCTAATTCGGTGCTCGCGACAATAACTAATTCTTTGCCATCGAATTTGTCAATATAGGTGCCACCGAAAAATGTTTCGAAAGCCTGTCGATCGTTTATCTGAGACTTGATTGTTTTGAGGGCGTCGTCCCAAACCGCCACCATTTTCGAGATATTCTGTTCCATAACGTGCCAAATCTTAACACGCACACACATATACTTCAATAAGTTTTCAACACCTTTTAAAAATTTTTGTGTTGACAACTTTTTCACAAACCCAATCTTTACATTTTTGTTGAGAAGGTTGTTTTTTTCACAATTTTCCACAAAACAATACACTAAAAACCCTAGAAAACATCATATTTTTATGACTTATTAACATTTTCAACACCGAACAAGCCACATTTAAGCACATCTTCTAAAACATTCGATGCCATCTATCATCAATGTGGATAACTTTGTTTATAAACCCATAAAAATTGTAAGTTATTTCGTTTGTATCGGCGCCCTTAAGCACGCATATACACTTACCTACATCGCGCTTTTGTGTTTGCGTATGCCTGCGAATGTATATATAATTCCAAAGCCTAGTTAGTTCACCTCGGAGGAAATAAATTATGAAAAAGACTTACCAGCCATCAAAGGTTAAACACGCCCACAAAGCCGGTTTCCGCGCCCGCATGAAGAGCCACAACGGCCGCAAGGTCCTTGCCGCCCGTCGCGCCAAAGGAAGAGCCAAAATCGCTGACTAATTTTTCTAATGAAAAAGCAAAACCGCGTTCATAGCCACGAAGAATTCTCGGAAATCATCCACCAGCACAATTGCTTCAAAGGCCAATTCGCTTCCGTTTATTGGGTAGCTAAGACTGAGCATCGTGTGCGTATCGGGATCAGCGTGGGCAAAAAGAACGGCGGCGCGGTCGAACGCGTTCGCATCAAACGACAGGTGCGTGCGCTCTGCGACGAATTATTCCAAACGGAATTCCCGTTTGATCTAATAATTATCGTGAAGCCAGGATACAAACCAGGAAATCGCTTAGCGATTCGTGAGGATTTGATTCAAGCTATCACCAAAATCGGAGATTAAAACATTGAAACAGAGCAAGAAAAAGACACTTCTCGGTTCTATGGCGCTCCTAACTGGAGCACTCCTTTTAAGTGGCTGTAACGCCAACTTCTGCTCCGTTACCGATAAGGCGCACATTGCCTATCCGTATGAGCAAGGCGTTACCGTTTACTGCGATAAGGACGCCGTCCCAACCGAGTACAAAGGCAAGGATCTTTCTTGGCAAGTCTATGAGGACAACGACAATCTTTATGCGTATGTGCCTGTAGACGCTTCAGGAAATTTCGCTGCCCAAAAAGCGACTAACCTCAACTCCATCATCTCTTCTGCGATCACGAACAAATACACCGTTCCATCTCAGAAATTCTGGGTTACTTTAGACCAGAAAGTTTTAGACGCGGCTATTGCCGCTGCCGGCGTTTCGACATCTTCTGTCACCGCAGCCATGATCAATCCATACGATGTGGCTGATTCCAACGGTGGTGAAGGCAGCAACGTCAATAAGGATTCTATCCTTCGTAAATATGGTTATCTTAAGTTCTTGGGAACCAATGAAGATGGCGAATTGGCATTGTATGCCAACCTTGAAAAATGGGTTGCTGAGTGCAAATTCTCTTCTGACCCGGATTTAGGAATTGCCGGTTCCCCAACCGAAGAATTCTTAACCGCTTACGAAACCGCCGTTAACAAACAAATCACCTCCAATACTTCTTGTATTTCCACCGTTAATGGCCACGAATATGGCGCTTACGGCGACAACAAGGACTGGGAAGTTGAAATTGAGCATAAGACTTGGAAGTACGCTTGGAAACAAGGGTTCTTCGCTGGTCTTATCTCTTATCCGGTCGCTTACATGACCGACTACTTCGCCAATGCGATTGACCCATCCTTATCTGGTGTCGGTCAGATCTTATCCTTGGTTATCGTTACCTTCATCGTTCGTATCTTCTTGATGCTTGTCACGATGAAAGGGACTGTTGACCAGCAAAAGATGCAAGCTCTCCAAGGAGAGGTTGCTCGTATTCAGCAGAAATATCCAAACAGCAATGAGAACCAAGCTCAGAAACAGCGTTTGGCTCAGGAAACCCAAGCCCTTTATAAGAAGAACCACGTAAGCCCATTCTCTTCGATAATCACTTTGATTATCCAGCTCCCGTTGTTCATGGGCGTCTGGGGTGCGTTCCGCGGTTCTGCCGCCTTAAGCACCGGTTCCTTCTTAGGACTCCGCTTAAGCGACACCATTTTGAGCGTCATCACCAAACCAAAGGGAAATATCGCCACCAACGGAAATGGCTGGTGGACCGCTATCGTCCTTTATTTGGTTATGATCGGATTCCAGTTCATCTCCATGAAATTGCCGCAATGGATGAATAAAAAGAAGACCAGCAAGATTGAGAAATTAACCGCCAACCCAGCGGGCGATAAGCAGAAGAGCCAAGGCAAGATGATTGCTTGGATCATGTTCATCTTCACCGCCGTCTTGGGTTTATCCCTCCCATCCGCTATGGGCGCCTATTGGGCCATTGGTGCGGTCATCTCCATCATTCAGACTTTGGTTATTCAAGCCATCATGAAGCACCACAAGCCAAAAGCTAAGAGGAAGCAAGCATGAAAGAATACTCCAATAAAACCGTAGAAGAATGCGTCAATGAAGCATGTTTGGAATTAGGAATTCCAACCAACAAACTTCTTTATAAGGTCATCGAGGAAAAGACCGGCCTCTTCAAGAAAGCCAAAATTGAGGTTTACATCGAAGAAGACGCTATTGCTTACGCCGAGAAATATCTCACCGAAACTTTAGGAGCGATGGGCGTTGATATCACCACTGAAGGAACTCTTCAGGACGGCGTGATCCGCATTAACATCGATTCCAAGAGAAACCCAGTCCTCATCGGCAAGTCCGGAAGAACCCTCCAGGCCTTGAACGAATTGACTAGATTGGCCGTTTCCAACAAGTTCCGCCATCGTTATAGAATTCTTCTCGACGTCGGTGGATACAAAGAAGATAGATATTCCCGCATCGCCTATTTGGCGAAGCGTGCGGCCGAAGAGGTCGTCAAAACCAAATATCCTGTCCAATTGGATCCGATGACTCCAGACGAGAGACGCATCGTTCATAACACCTTAACCGGATGGAAGAACATCAAGACTGAATCCTCTGGTGAAGGCAGTGAAAGAGCTGTTAACATCTTCTATGTAGAATAAGGGCTATAAGCCCTTTTTCTTTTTGCTATAATAAGTGTTATGAAAAGCAACACGATTATCGCTTTAGCCACGCCTCCATTCATGAGTGCTTTGGCTATGATTAGAATCTCTGGCGAAGAAACTTTCGAGATGACAGACAAACTATTCTCCAAAAAAGTATCTTCGATTGAGAAAAGGACCACCTTCGTGGGCGACCTTTCCTATAACGGCGAATTGATTGACAACGTTGTTTTGATTGCCTACCCACACCCAAATTCCTTTACCGGAGAAGATGTGGTGGAGATTTCCTGCCACGGCTCGATGTTGATTGCTAACGAGATTATCGCTGCCTATGTTGGCTTGGGAGCCAGGTATGCAGAAAGAGGTGAGTTTTCCTCTCGCGGCTTCTATAACGGCCGCATGGACCTTGTGGAGGCCGAATCCATCAATGATTTGATTAATTCCACCACCAAAGAAGCTAAAAACTTGTCGCTTCTCTCTTATAAAGGCGAAACCTCAAATCTCATTAAGCCTCTCAAAGAGTCTTTAGCTAGCCTTTTGGCGATGGTTGAAGTTAATATTGACTTCCCTGAATACGAAGACATCGAAGTGGCTAACGAAGCTTCGATTTTAGAAGAAATAAAAAAGATAAGAGCCAATATCGCTTCGCTTATTGAAGGTGGCGAAAAAGGCAAAATCATTCGTTATGGCATTAAAGTCGCGTTGGTTGGACAGCCGAACGTCGGCAAATCATCCACCCTCAATGCATTATTAAAAGAGAATAAGGCCATCGTTACCGACATTCCTGGTACAACCAGAGACATCGTTGAAGGCGACATGAATCTTAATGGCGTTCTTGTTAGATTCCTGGACACTGCCGGTATTAGAGAAGAAACCGACGTTGTTGAATCTATTGGCGTCGAACGTTCCAAGAAAGCCATCGAAGAGGCTGATGTAGTAATTTTGATTGTTGATGCCGAGAAAGGCTTTGGCGAAAAAGAAAAGGAAATTGCTAAGTTGGCTGAAGGCAAAAATTTAATAATTTGCTACAACAAAGCCGATAATATAGCCAGCAAGGAAACCGATAAGTTATATATCTGCGCTTTAAACAACAATATCGAACCTTTGAAGAAAGCTTTATACGACTGCTTGGGGTTAACAAAAGAAACTTATGAAAACCCATCTTTATCCAATGTGCGTGAACTTGGGCTTTTAAGACAAATCGATTCCTGTTTGGAGGAAGCGTCGGTCGACTGCAAAAACGGGATGCCCATCGATTTGGTTTCCACTAATTTGATGTCAGCTTACAACTGCGCCAGAGAACTTCTTGGCGAAGAAGCCACAACCGATTTAACCGACGAGATCTTCTCTCGTTTCTGCGTAGGTAAATAAATGAAAACCCTCTTTGATAGCCATTGCCACCTAAATGACAAATCCATTAAGGTCAGAAAAGCCATATCGAACGCAAAAGAGCGCGGTATTGACGCTTTTTTAGTTGTTGGTTGGAATGCGAGAAGTTCTAAAAAAGCTGTTAGAATCGCCAAAAGATACAATGGTGTTTATGCCGCTGTGGGGGTTCATCCTGAAAACTACGCAGAAGAACATAAAGACGCTTTGAAAGCCATTGAGAGGCTTGCGAAAAAAGATAAAGTTGTTGCCATTGGCGAGATTGGTCTTGACTACCATTGGAAAAATGATGAAGAAACAAAGAAAAATCAAAAGATTTGGTTCGTTAATCAAATTGAATTGGCTAACAAGCTCAGACTCCCGGTATCTATTCACGCAAGAGACGCATCCGAAGATATTTATGAGATCCTTAAAGAACACCCAGTTGAGAACGGCTTTGTTTTGCATTGTTACTCTGGATCGCCTGAAATGATGAAAGAATTCGCGAAGCTTGGAGCATATTTCGGTTTTGACGGCCCGATTACCTACAAGAATTCAAAGACTCCAAAGCGTTGCGTTATCGAATGTCCGCTTGATAGATTGCTTATTGAAACTGATTCTCCTTTTCTTCCCCCGGTTCCTTATAGAGGAAAGAAAAACGAGCCAGCATACATTAAAGAAATTTTTAATGAAATGGTGAAATTGAGAGAAACAACTCAAGAAGAATTAAGTGAAGCCTTGAATAATAATTTCGAAAGATTGTTTGGTATAAAAAGATGAAGAAGATTGATGCGATAATCGTGGTTGAAGGAAAAATGGACGAAGCCCTCCTTTCGTCTTTTATCGACGCCGATATTGTTACGACGAATGGTTCGGCTGTTTCCGAAGAAACAATTCGCTATATCGAAGAAGCTTCAAAAACCAGAGACATCATTCTTTTGCTGGACCCAGATTCTCCTGGCAAAAAGATTAGAGATACGATTGCACAAAGGGTACCGACGGCCAAACACGCCTTTGTTCCAAAAGAAAAATCGATAAAAAAACACAAAGTTGGTGTTACGGAATGTGATAAAGACACAATTTTAGAAGCCTTATCTCATTTGGTTCCGGAAAAACCGGCTCCAACAGCCTCGCTTACCATGAACGATTTGTTGGAACTTGGCTTAATGGGTGACGACAAATCTTCGAATCTCAGAAAAGACATTGGTTCGAAATTAAACATTGGTATCACAAACGCCAAAACATTTTTGAAAAGAGCAAACGCTCTAGGCATCACAAGACGGAGGTTGGAGGACTTGATCAATGGATAAAACTAAATATTTCGACAAAGTTAAGGAATATAAACTGTTGGCTAAGCACGAAGTTGGTCAAAACTTCCTTGTTTCCGAAAAAGACGCTGAACGTATCGTTGGTTTTTGTGAGATAAAAGACACTGATAAAGTGCTAGAAATTGGTTCCGGAGCAGGTTCTTTGTCCGTCTTTCTTACTGATTATTCGGCTGATGCGACTTTATTAGATATTGATGAAGGTTTAGTAACAAAACTCCAAAACGATTTCAAAGATTATCCCAACATTCATCCGATTTTGGGCAACGCCTTAAAGGCCGATTATTCAAATTACGACATTATTATCGGGAACCTTCCGTATTACATCACTTCCAGCCTGATTGAAAAGATTGCTTTAGAAGCGAAATCTTGCAGGAAAGCCGTTCTTATGGTCCAAAAAGAAGCGTTTTTGCGTTTATCTGCCAAGATAGGAACCGAAGATTACGGCCCGCTTCCAATTTTGTTGAGCTATATCGGCAAGATAAAAAGAGAATTCTTAATTCCGAGAGATTCATTTGTTCCGGCTCCGCACATTGATTCGATTGTCTTTACCATCACCTTCAATTCAGATCTCGACTTTGATGTTGCCAAAGATTTGTATTCGTTTGTTGGCCAAATGTTTTTACATCGCCGCAAAACCATCTATAACAACCTTCAGTTTTTGATTAAAGACGGAGAAAAGGCTAAGGCAGTTTTAGGAAAAGCCGGCATCTCGTCAACCGCTAGACCGGAGACACTATCCTTAGACGACTATCTTTCCCTTCTTGTGTCGTATAAGTCCCAAAATTAATAAACTGCGCTTTATTAAAAACGCAGTAAGTGTATATTTATCGCTGTATGAAACTCTTCAGATTGCATTCAACCACTTGTAAGTCGTTCGCCAAAATCAACTTGGCTCTTTACGTTAAAGGAACCAGAGAAGATGGATATCATCTTTTGGATTCCGTTGTTTTGCCGACCACCATTCACGATGTAATCGAAGTCAGCGTCAACGAATATGCCAAAAACACGACGGTTATCTGCGATTTGCCTTTGCTTCAGAAGAATCACCACAATCTTTGCCAGCGTGCGGTGGATGCCATGCGCAAACATTATGGTTTCAAAGAACACTTCGAAATTAGAATTCACAAAGTCATTCCTGTCGCAGCCGGAATGGGTGGCGGATCCTCAAACGCCGCTTGTGTTTTAAAAGCCGTCAATAAGTTGCTCAAATTGGGTGCTACTGATGATGAATTAAGAGAGATTGCCCTTGAATTAGGGGCTGACGTTCCATTCTTTATTAATCCACAGCCGGTTAGAATGACCGGAATCGGTGAAGTTCTCGAACCAATTGATATGGCTCATAGTTATTACATTCTTTTGATTGCGCCAGCCAAAGGCTTAGTCACCAAAGAAGTTTTTGCCGCTTACGATAAGATCGGTTCCGAGGGCGGAAACTGCGATCAATTGGTCAAAGATCTCGCTGAAGGAAACGACGCCAACTTAATCAATGACATCGATAACGAGCTTTATCCGGCCGCCTTATCTTTGTATCCAGAATTAGAAGATGATATTGAGATGGTTAAAGGCCTTGGCGCCGAGATTGTTTCTATGACCGGAAGCGGCTCTGCGTTCTTTGCTCTCTCTAAGGATAGAAAAGCTATCATGAACGCCGAACTAATCCTTATGGAGAAAGGCTATAAGGTTTTCTCTGGCAAAGTTGGACGTATACAAGATTTTAAAAAATCGAAGTAAGTCTATTGTTAGATCTGATGAGTTGCCTTCGGGCAACTTTTTCGTATGTGGCTTCGATTCTTGAACCAAGGATATCTATATCTCCGTTCCATGCGCTGAATTTGGAAACGGAGGTCATACCCAAAACGGTGAGAGAAAGATAAAGCAGGAATAAGGCGGCAACGCTGCTGTTTGTGATGGCGTCAGGCAAATAGGCTTTTAGAGAATGTGACAAAACTATAATCGCAAATGCGATTAACACTTTTAAAATTAATGGGACAATCTCTATAAATTTAATTTTGTTTGGTTTAAGGCCTAGTGCACCGAAAATCAAAAGGAACAAAAGCAATGCGCCTAACGCAATTGGATAAACCACCGTGTCTGAAACAAAGCCAAAGATCAGCCCCCATAAAGCAACAAACACAGAAGACCATAAGATAATTTCCGCTTTCCATTTGTTGCCGTTTTTGAACTGGAGGTAGATTACGGCCGCCAGTAGCGGCGCCAAAAAACAAAGCAAAGCTAGCCCTGTTAGAGAATGGACGTTGTTGAATTTGCAGCCATCGAAGATTGTTTCATACAAAGGGGCGAATCCGACCGAAACAACAAGAATTGGCATCGAAATCGTATAGGAAGTCTTTAAAACATCAATAACCGATAAGTTTTCGGAAGATGTTAATGGAACTTGTTTCAATTCTGGCTGCCCATTTTTCCTATTGAGCCAATCATTCCTGGAAATAAGCAAAGGCCACCAAATAACGCCAAGGAACATCATGCCTTTAAGCCTCATATCTAATAAAGCGTCGTCTTCGGCCATCGAGTGGGCCATAAAACCAATAAGGACAATCAATATGCTGCCAGCCCAATAGTCTTTTCTGACTTTTATGGCGTGGATGGTGTCATAAAATAAATAACCTAAACCGAATAAATAAACAACGATTCCGACAATCCCGAACCTGCCCCAAACATATAAGAAACCGTTATGAGCGGGGAATCCGGCGAGACCTTCGGTCATACCGGTTGCAGAGGCATAAACAAACCACTCAAATACCCCGTCTCCGGTTCCGAACAAGAGTATTGTTGGGTGCTGAACCATATTGCCGAACACTTCAGCCCATATTTGGGTTCTGCCTGTGAGGCTTCCGCCACTTAGGGTTAGTAATTTCTTAGCGACGCTCTTGATGATTTTGCTGATGTTTTCAAACGGTTTGATTGGGACAAACGCGACCAAGGCAATAAAGGCAACCAACATAGCCAAAACAACTATGTAGGAAATTGCTTCTTTTCTTCTTTTCTTCCAACAAACAATCGGGAAATAAACGCCGGTTAATAACACCTCTATCGCTATGCAAGCAATCACGGTTTTACATTGGATGCCGACAGACATCAAAGCAAAAATGACACCGATAATCAAAACCGGGAAACGATGATACTTGGAATAAAGGATCAACGTACAATTAAATGACCAAAATATCGCGAAACCGAATGTATTTGGGTTATTTGTAAGCGAACTTGGTCTGGCTTCGATGTTAGATCCATCCAACAAGCCTTTCCAAAGTTCGTTTTCTTTGATAAAAGACGCCACCAATAGTAAAGCACCGACGCCCATCCCGACCCAAAGCCAGAAATCAACTCCATTGTGGGAGCGGAATAAGAATGGAATGACCCCCACAAACACATACAGCGCCAAATCACCGACCAACCAGCCGAAGATGTAACGGATCCTTTCGCCGGTTGTGATGCTGTATGTCGCATAATAGCCGTAGATTTCGCCATTAATCGCAGAAGGGAAAATCAATACGGCGACTATGTCGATAACCAATAAAACCAAGCATATAACCAACAAAGGTCTATTCAATTTGACTTCGAATTGGCGGAAGGCAAACACCAATATTCCACACCCAAAAACCAACGAAGAGGCAACCATTAAATAGAATTCAAGATCGGTCATCGTGGTCACCCCGCCATTAAAGAGCGAGAGGCCCTGGGTGGTGAATAACGTTATGGCGAGATACGCGATTATCAGAACGAACGCAAAAAGATAACGACGAGTAAAAGATTCGGCTAAGAGCGAATTGAATTTGGGTTTCTTTTCTCTCGTTTCTATCATGCGATACTGCCTAGATTATAAATCTAAGTGCAAAAATTAAGCAATCTCGCTAAGAAACATTGCGTATCGGTGGAAAGAATTTGTCGAAAAGGATATTATCCTTAATGGATATGGAAAAGAACATTTTGGCGTTAGATTTAGGAAAAGGAAGCTTAGGAATAGCAATATCCAGAAGTGGCATTTTCGTTACTTTGCTTGAGAACCTACGCTTTCACGCCGGCTGCTACGATGAGGCGGTCCAAGGTTTGGAACAAGTCATCAAAGATGAAACCATTGAACACGTCGTCATTGGCTGGCCTTTGTTCCCGTCTGGAGATCCGTGCGAGATGACCCCGATTGTCGAATCCTTTATTGAAATGATTCAGCCTTTGTTCGGAGAGATTGAAATCGTAAAGGTTGACGAAAGAAACACAACGGTGGAAGCCGCTTCCTTCCTGCATGAAGCCGGAAAGTCCGCCAAGAAGCAAAAAAGCAACATCGATTCGGCGGCAGCAGGAGTAATCCTGACCCGTTATCTGAAATCAATCGGGCAAGGTGATTAACCTCTTCGGAGGTTTTTTCTTTGCCCTAGGTAGTCAAAAGAGATCACCAATAGTAAAATATCAAACATAAAGGAGGTTATTTAATGTATAGCCAAGAGAAACAATTCTCTTCTTTGGCAAAGGTTTTATCGAACTTCGACAGAGTCATTATCGACACTTGCTCGTTAATGGACGAAGGCTTCCCGCAATTCATGGATACCTTGGTTGGTTCGGAAAAATATTGGAAAGACGGACTAGAAATTTCGACTACGGCTGAATGTATCGAGGAGCTCGAGAAACACGCCGCCAACAAAGATTGGCACTATAGCGATGCTCGTATCGATGCAGTAAGAGCGCTTACCATCATCAAAGACGCAAAGAAAAAATACCGTATCCCCGTCGTATTAAGAAGGCAACAAACCAAAGGTGATACCTTCGCTGATCCATCTATTTTAGCCCACGCGACCTTATTCAGAATTCATTACAGAGTCTTAGTCATTACCCAAGATAAGAATCTGGCTCAGGATTTGTTGAAACTTAACTTGCTCGGTTCCCAAAACGGAAGATTTTTAGCCGTTATGAAAATCAACGTCGGCGGGCAATTAGAAGGTCACTCATTCGCATCTCCAAAAACCAAAGAGTTCAAGAAAATCGAACCAAAGTCAGAGAAAAAACCAACCCTAAAGGTTGAACAAAAAGAAACAGCCGTCAAGGCCATTGAAGCCAAGCCTGTTTCGGTTCCGAAAATCGAGCAGAAACCCGCCAAAGTGGCAACTCCAAAAAAAGAGGAAAAGCCGGTTGAACCAAAAACTCCGAGATTGTTCTACGATTTCGGTGCCACCCCAGTTGATGCTGCCATTGCTTCCGCTAAACGTTTAAACGTTTTGGTCCGCGATCCATCGATTCCTTACCTTCAGGCGGTCCATGGTCCGGTTGATATTACCAAAGATGTCTTAACCGAGAAACTTCCGACCACTAATTTAGTTAAGGCCGGTGATAGCATCACTGTTAACGTCAAAGGTTTGAAGGTCGTTGTTGAGAAAACCGAACGCGACTATAAAGCCGCCACTTCCTTAGAACCTGTTGAGGTTAAACCGGTAGAGGCCAAACCAGCCAAGAAACCAGCCGCTCCAAAAGCCAAGCCAGCCGAAGTTAAAGCCGAGCAACCAAAGGTTGAAGAAGCCAAACCGGTTGAGAAGAAAACTGAGGTAAAGGTTGAGAAGAAGCCCGCCGCTAAAACCAGTAAAAAGACCACTTCCAAACCAAAGGCCAAAACCACCACTACCAAGAAAAAGGTAGAGGAAGTTAAGCCAATTGAGGAAAAGCCAGTCGAAGCCCCTTTAAAAGAAGAGAAGAAACCAGCCGCTCCAAAAAAGACTTCATTGGAAAAAGCCTTAGCTGCCGAAAAGAGATTATCCGCTAATGTCTCCAACCCAAATTATCCAAATGATAAGAAGTTGAAAGACATCGACTCATTCATCAAACTCTACGACAAGCTAAGCGACGATGAACAAAAGAAGATCAAACTGACGAAGGATTTCCTTAATCAGCAAAAAGAATCTCTCAAATAAATAGAGGAAACTCCGTTAATTCGGAGTTTTCTTTTTTCTTGTGCACGTGCATAATAACGGCTTGGAGGAATTCATTATATGAAAAAGAGCAAATTCCTATTCCTTGCAGTGGCTTCTGCGCTTTCGTTAAGCGGATGCGATTTCATCGACGATCTCATTCGTGGTGATAGTTCCGTTTCGGATGAAGAGATTCCTACCAACAACGGATTGTATAGCTACACCAACGATGGTTCGGAGTTTGGATGCGATACCCATAACCCGACTTATTCCACGTCTGGCGTTAAGGCTTCCTCAAACACCAAGGATACCTATGAACGCGTTGGTAAAACCACTTGGACCGTCAATTTCCCGTCGACTGGTTCGCCAAGAATTTTGGTTATCCCAGTTAAGCTAAGAGACTATACCAGCACCGCAACCGACAAAGTCAGAAGCGATATCTATAAAACCTTCTTCGGCAAATCCGAGGAGACCGGATGGGAATCCGTTTCTTCGTTCTATTACAAGTCTTCCTTTGGAAAGCTCAATATTCAGGGCGCCGTTTCTGAATGGTATGACTGTGGTTATACCTCCAAACAGTTAGCGAGATTAACCTCCTCCGATAGTAGTTATGATCCGACGTGGACCATCTTGGAGAACGCCGTTAAGTGGTATAAATCCACTTATAGCTCCAATGGTGTTGAATTTGATACCAACCACGATGGTTTCTTCGATGCTGTTTGGCTCGTTTACGGCGCACCAAACGCCCAAAACGATAGCTCGATGGACAGCGATACTTATTGGGCTTATACCTATTTTGATAATTCGGTCTTTAACAATATCAAATACCAATCTGATTTAGACAAACTCAAAACCAACCCAATTGGGTATCACTACGCCTGGGCTTCCTACGACTTCATGTACGAAGGCTATGGGAAAAATAAGCGAGATGCGCATACTTTTATCCACGAAACTGGTCACTTGTTAGGTTTGGATGACTACTATGTATCTACCGACTGCGATGACTATGCAAGGAACTACGGTCCAACGGGTTGGGTTGATATGATGGACGCCAACGTCATCGACCATAACTCCTTCTCCAAGTTTGCCTTAGGCTGGGTTAGCCCATATGTCGTTAGCTCCAGTTGCACCGTCGAACTAAAACCGATGGCCACTTCCGGTGAATTCCTCATCCTTCCTACTGCGGGTGGCTGGAACGGAATGGCGTTCGATGAATATATGATTCTCGAATACTACACCCCAGAGGGATTAAACGCTTCCGACAGCGCCTCCGCCTATTCCAACGGTGTTCAAGGCATGACCAACAAAGGCATCCGTATCTGGCACATCGATGCCAGATTGGTTGAACTTGATTCCAACAGCAACGCTAAGCGTTATGTCGATAGTTTCTCCGATGATGATGCCGTCTATCCTGCTAACAGCAACACCGCTTACTATAACTTGGTTAATGGCAATGTCGGCAACCTTGCTCATCGTTTGATCCAACTTATCGACTGCGGTAGCAAGAAAAACTACGATACCGAATACGATAGCAGCACCAGACAAGCCTATATGGCGACTAACTCTTCGTTGTTCACCGCCGGAAAGACTTTCTCTTATGCGAGCTATGCCAAATCGTTCCCATCTTACTACTTCAATAGCAAGAGCACGATGAATGATGGAACCTCCCTACCATGGAGCGTCACCGTCAACTCGATTTCAAACGAGAAAGCCGTTCTTACCATTACGAAAGCTTAATCTTTATTGATTAAGACCAATTCGTTAATTAAGATATTCACGTATTTACGGAAGGATTGATTATGAAAAGCAATAAATTATTGAACCTCCTTGGTATCATCGTCTTCGCTTTGGCGATTGCCGTCTTCGTTGCCCCTGTCGGCAACGGCATCACTGCCGCCCTTAAAGTCGCCAGTGGCATTGGTGTTCCTACTATTGAATGGACTGGCTACACCGTTATCTTCGGCAACTGGGCTGATGGTTACATCCAAGAAGCTTGCGCCGCCAACATCGCTGCCTTCACTTTGGTAGTCATCGGTGTCGCGTTCCAGCTCATCGCCACCATCTTGTTATTCCCAAATCCAAAAGGATCCAAGAAATTCTCGGGTTTCTTATTCATCCTTGGCGGTTTATTAGAAGCTATCTTTGGCATTCTCTTCCTCTGCTGCGAAAAGACCACCGGCCTAGCCGACAACGCTTCTATCAAAGCCCTCTACGACCTTAAGCTCGGCATCGGCACCATCATTTCCAGCGCTGCTGCCATCGTCGCCGCTGTCCTTTCCATCGGAACCGGCGTCCTTGCTTGGAAAAAGAAATAAGCAACTGAACTCAAATCAAATTAGCCATCCGAAAGGGTGGCTTTTTTGTAAATCCGTCTCTCGCGTGTCTATTAATTAATATGGATATAACTTATAAGAACAACGAGACGGGCTGCCTCGAATTTGTGGCCTATTATGAAAAATTGCTTTCTGAATGCATGGATCCGTTTAGGAGGTGCAGGTCTGGTGAGTTCGACGCCAGGGAACTAGAGCCTTACTTAATTGAGGCCTTTTTGGCTTTCGGAGGCGAAAAACAAAAAGAAAAGTTGAATAAATTGTTTTCAAAAACAAACCAACTTTTTGATGAATATTACCAAAAAAGTAAGAAAAATTTTGGTATTGCTCCAGATATTTTTGCCTACCGCAACGAAGTTGAGGGTGAAATGAAAAGGCTAAATAAAAATAATTTGAAAAAAAATTAGCACTTAGGTGTTGACAGTGCTAAAAGAGTGACTAGAATATAGTTAGCACTTAGGAAGAACGAGTGCTAAAAAACCTAATGGTTTGAAAGGAGATTCTTATGTATCTTACTTGCAGAAACAATTACTTACCTTATGACCTACTTCACGATTTCTTCTCCGACGAAGCGCCAATGACTATGAGAAGCGACATATACGATGACGGAGATGAATACGCCATCGATGTCGAACTTCCTGGCGTTAAGAAAGAAGACGTCAGCATTGAATATAAGAACGAATACCTCACCGTCTCCGTTTCTCACAAAGAGGAAAAGAAAGACAAGAAGTATGCGCTCAAGGAACGCACTTATATGAGCGGTTCGCGTAGCTTCCGCATTGGTGAAGTCGATGAAAAGACCATCACCGCCAACTTCGAGAACGGTATCCTTACCGTTCGCTTCCCGAAAGAACAGCCGAAAGTTGAAGCATCGCATCGCATCGACATCAAATAACCTTCTGTGTCCTTCCTATAAAGAAAGAGAGACCTCTACCGGCCTCTCTTTTTTCTTTTGCTTATTTTAAAATTGGAATGATGTGATCTTGTCTGCCTGCGATAACAACGACCTTGTCTTCATCGATTAAGACATTGGTCTCGCTTCTCATGCCGAAGTCCGGGGCATAGATGCCTGGCTCCAAAGAGAAGCAAACATTTGGGATAATTTCTCTGAAATCGTGAGTTTCGTAGTTATCCATATTGACCCCGCATCCGTGAGGTCCGATATCAATGGCGATGCTATGACCTACACGGTGGGTATAATATTCGCCATAACCTTGTTCGTCGATGTATTTGCGGGAAACGTCATCGACCTCATAACCGGAAACCGGGCGTTTTCCGATGTTCTTTTGAAGGAATTCGACACACAAATCGACATCCTTTTTAAGAATTTGGAACCTTGATTCATACACTTCAGGAACCTTTTCTCCAACATAGCCCATCCAAGTGATGTCGGAATAGACGCCTTTAGGCGTATCCATCTTGGCCCACATATCGATAAGGACCAAATCATCTTCGTGGATGTCATCGTTCTTCTCTAAGGTTGGACCATAATGAGGGTTGGAAGCGTTCGGGCCGATGGCGACGATTGGATCGTCGTCCCAAGTCATGCCTTCTTCTTTGAAGCGTTTGCAGATAAATTGTTGAACTTCATATTCGTTCGACTTGCCGTTGGCTTTGATGTCGGAAGCAATCTTTTTGAAGGCCTCGTCCTTAATGGCCAAGACTTTTTTATTGGCTTCCCTCTGCAATTTTTTGCATTCATCGTCGAGTACGGCGGTCAATCTTTGAAGAATATCTCCGGAAGAAACGACGTTGACTCTGAGTTTCTTGATAAAATCAACCGATCCATAATCAGCGAGGGCCACCCTTGGCAATAAGCCATCATCTGAAACATCCATGCAGACAGTTTTATACGAAGAGAAAGATTCTTTTTCCAGGCTAAGCATCTCTTGCCAAGTCTTATAGACACGGAGATCAAAATCTTTGTTGTCCTTTAAGAACACGATGTCGATGGAGTGACAAATGATGTAAGGTTTGCCTTCTTTTGGGACAATAAGGAAAATTTTCCTGGTCAGCATCTTTCTTCCTAAAAAACTAACAATAGCTGGGTTGTGGTTTTCATAATCAACCAAAATCCAAGCGTCTAAGCCTTTGGATTTGAGATATTTTTTAACAATTTCAATCTGTGTCATACGCTTTTACCTATGTGGCTATTCTACTCTTATGTTTCGAAGTTGTATGATTATTCTATGAATAAAATCTCCTTGGAAAACGCTTTTAACCCATATTTTGCTAGAGAAAACACCTTTTCTTTGAATGGATTGTGGGACTTTGACCTCAATAATGGTGAGAAGCCCAACTATAAAAAGAAGATTCTCGTTCCTTTTGCTCCCGAAACCGAAATGAGCGGTATCAACAAAACCATCAAACCGCATCACACGATGCACTATCGTTTGGTGATCGATGAAGACAATGAATTTGCTGGCCAAGAAGCTCAAATATACTTCGAAGCGGTCGATCAAATCTGCGATGTTTATTGGAACGGTACTTTCGCCGCCCATCACGAAGGAGGCTATTGGCCATTTTCAATCATCGCTCCTCATTTGAGGAAAGGCGATGTTATTGAGCTCCACGTCAAAGATGATACATCTTCCGATGTTTTTGCTAGAGGCAAACAAACTTTGAACCCGGGCACTATCTGGTATAAAGCCACATCCGGCATTTGGGGAAACGTTTATGTCGAATACCTTCCCGATGGATTCAGATTTGACAAGATTGATATCAACGCCAATTACGACAAGAAGAAACTAATCATTGATTTCGGGCATAATGTTGGCGATGCCAAAGTTGAAGTCACCACCCCGAAAGGCGATGTCTTAAAAGGCAAGACCGACACCTATGGAGAGGTTATCCTCAATCTTGCTGACAACTTCTATCCATGGTCGCCAGAAAAACCAAACCTTTATAAGGTTGAGGCCAACAAAGGTAAAGATGTTATTCACTCCGTTTTTGGTGTTAGAAAAGTCGAGAAAATCGAAAAGAATGGGATGGGTTTGGTCGCACTTAATGGGAAACCTATCTTTTTAAGCGCTCTTTTGGACCAAGGCTATTGGTCTCCGAAATCTGGTATGACTCCGCTTTCTCAAGAAGATATCGCAAAGGAGTTGGAGCTAGTTAAAGCGTTTGGCTTCAATACATTGCGCAAACACATAAAAATCGAATCCCCGCGTTGGTATTATGAATGCGATCGTTTAGGGATTTTGGTTATCCAAGACATGATCAATTCGGGTGGCAAAATACCAATGGCCCGCATCGCTTTGGCACCGTTCCTCAAACTCAATTATGACGACACCAACTATAAGTTGATGAAACGTGATAACGAACTTTCGAGAAAACAGTTCGAAGTTGATATGGCTAAGACCGTCAAACTTCTCAACAAGCACCCATCCATCATCGCTTGGACGTTATTCAATGAAGGCTGGGGACAGTTTGACTCCGTTAGATTGACTAACGTTTTGAAGCTCCTTGATGACCAAAGGTTGGTGGATTCGACTTCAGGCTGGTTTGATACCAAGTCCGGAGACTTCGACAGCCATCATATCTACTTCCGTAAGCCGGTTATGAAGAACGAGAAAGGAAGAATCCTTTCCTTGTCGGAGTTCGGTGGGTTCGCTTATGGGGTTCCTGGACATTCTCCAGCAACAAAAAAGTTCGGATATGCAAAATATGGCAGTTCCGACAAGCTTTTGAAGGCCTATGAGAAATGTTTCCTGAACGACTTGCTTCCAATGGTTTCCAAAGAAGGACTATCAACGATTGTCTTAACTCAATGGTCTGATGTTGAAGGCGAAACCAACGGCCTTATCACTTATGATCGAGAAGTCATTAAGGTTAAGCCCGAAGAAATGAAAAAACTCAATAAAGCGTTGTTCGATGAATTCAATAAGACTTGGAATTAATTTCCGAGTCTTTTTTGATATAATCAAAGCGATGATAAAAATCGCCTTTTTTGATATTGACGGAACGTTGTACGACAACGCCCATCAAGAATGGAAGAAAAAGAGTTTAGAGGCTATCAAAAAACTTCAAAGCAAAGGCATTAAATGCGTGCTTTGTACCTCTAGGCCGTACCATTCGATGGAAAGACTCGGAACCTTTGAACAGGATATAGTTTTTGATGGTTGGATTGGAAGCTGCGGTTCGGTCACTTGTTTAGACGGAAAAATCATCGCTTCGACCGCGATGGATACCGATTTGGTAAGACGTTTTGCCAAGCAATGTGGCGAAGATGGCTACACAATGGAAGTCGTCGGAGTCTTTAAGAGGACGATGCTATTTCCTCAGACTAAAGAATCATTGGGCTTCTATGAATATTTCAAAGAATCACTTCCTGAGTTCGCTGATTATGATGGAAGCCAGGCGGTTAAGTTAAACTTCTTCGCGCCATCGGAAGCCGGAGAAAAATATAAGAAACTTTTCCCTGAATTAACCGTCATCGAATATCTTCCAAACTGCTTTGATGTCATGGAATATGTGCATCAAAAATGCGAAGGATGTCAGATTGTGTTGGATACGCTTGGCTACAGCAAAGATGAAGCCATTGCATTCGGCGACGATACTCAGGACATCGCTATGTTAGAATCCGCCTCGACCTTTGTATGCATGGGTCAAGGCAAAGAAAATGTTAAAGAAGTCGCTTCTTTTGTAACTAAACCAGTTTCAGAAGATGGCGTTTATTACGGACTTAAGCATTATGGCTTGATTGGAGAAGACGATGAGTAAGGAATGGACTTTGGCTATTCAGGGCGGTGGTCAGCGCGCTGTCTTCGCTGCTGGTGTTGTGGACGTTTTGATCGAAGAGGGCTTGTTTGCCTCCGAAGTTTATGGCTGTTCAGCTGGAAACTGGATTGGTTTGAATTACGCCCAGAAAAAGAAAGGCGCGGCCCTCAAATTATTCTTAGATACCAAGTTCAGCGACATACTTACCCTAGGAAAATTCGTGCATGGCGGTTCCCTAATCGACTTTGGCCATTATTTTGATGAAGCAAAGAACAAAGATTTAGATAAAAAGGCAATCATGGAAAGCGAAATAAACTGTTTTGCAGTCGCCACCAACCTAAATACTTGTAAACCCCTTTATGTTTCGAAACACGACCCTCGTTTTTGGGACGCTTGCGAGGCAAGCTGTTCATTAGCCATTTTTACCAAGAAACCGAAAATGGTCGGCGATGTTCCGGCTTTGGATGGCGGATATGTCGAACGCATCCCGTTCGTTAGACCTTTGTCCCAAGGCAAAAAAGTGGTGATCGTTTCCAACCGCGAAAAAGGATTTAGATTCAAAGACTTACACGAAAAGGAAGAATTTATCGTTGGCAGAAGATACAAAAAATATCCGAACTTCGTGAACGAATATCAACAAAGTCACATCAACTATCACGAACATTTAAGGCAATTGGAGGAGGAAGAAAAAAACGGCAACGTTTTCGTCATTTATCCACCGCATTCTCTGGATATTTCCGTTACTAACCAAAATGCGGACGTGTTGCGTGCGGCCTATGATTTGGGCGTATTGGCGGCAAAAAGCATTTTGCCGGACCTTAAAAAATATCTTCTTAGTGATTAAATCGGCTGATTATTTTATAATCACGCCATGAATAGGAACGACGTCAAGAAACATAGGACCCAAAAAGGTCTGATTGATCCTAGCAAAGTTAAAGTCTTTATCGTCAAAGATGAAACGACCTTGCTTCCTTTCTTGATGGAAAAGATGGGCTTATCCAACACCATCACCAGACATATTATCGCTGGCCAACAAGTTTCGGTCGGTGGAGCCCCGGTGACCTTATTCAATTTCAAACTTTATCCCGAAGATGAGGTCTTGGTCTCATATAACAAAATCAAAAAGCATGCGGCACCTCATCAATTAGACATTATTTATGAAGACGATGACATAATTGCCATCAACAAACCTTCTGGATTATTGTCCATTGCCTCGGACAGAGAAAAAGGGCATACGGCTTATCGTTATGTGTCTGATTATCTGACCGCCAAAGACAGGAACGCTCGCATCTTCGTCGTCCATCGTTTGGACGAAGACACTTCAGGCGTTTTGATCTTCGCTAAGAACTTCGAAGCCCGCGAAGCGATGCAAAACCACTGGAACGAAATTGTTACCAAGCGTGGCTATTATGCGGTGGTTGAAGGCGAAGGAATGCCTGACTCCGGTCGTTACGAAGATTACTTGGCTGAGAACAGCCTCCATCTCGTTTACGTCACCAAAAACAAAAAAGAAGGCAAACTTTGCATCACTAATTTCAAGAAGATGGCCGAAAAGAACGGTTTAACCCTTCTTGATATTGATATCGAAACCGGTAGAAAGAATCAAATCCGTGTCCAGCTTGGTCATCGAGGACATCATGTCATCGGCGACGATAAATATGGCGAGCCTGTTAACCCCATCAATCGTTTGGGATTGCACGCTTATGAATTAGCTTTAACCAATCCTTTGAACGGCAAACCGTATGATTTCAAAACCGAGATGCCTAATTCAATGAAATCGTTGTTCTGGAAGGTTAGGAACCCAAAGCCAGAATACATCGCGAAACCAAAGGTTCCAGAAAGGAGGAACCATGACAAAACTCATCGATCCAAAACAAAGAAGAAAAGAATGGTGGGCCGCCACTAAGCAACTTCTTAAGGGATTGCTCGAAAGCACTTTAGCCGTCGTCCCTATCATCCTAATCATCGTTGTCATTTATTTGACCGGTGTTTTGCCAAAATCTAAATTCTCCCCTCAGTTATTGGTCACTTTCGTTATCTCGGCCGTAGGACTTATATTCGGTCTTACGTTATTTAATGCCGGCGTCACTAAATCCATGTCCCGTATAGGCGAGGTCGTCGGTCAGACTTTGTTCCGCCATAAGAAGATGTGGCTCATTGTCTTAATGACCTTCATCATCGGTGTTCTCATCACCATCGCGGAACCAGACCTTAAGGCCATGGCTTCCCAGATTGGTATGAACCAATGGGTCCTCATCATCTGTATCGCCGTAGGCGTTGGTTTGTTCGTCGTCTTCGGCGTTATCCGTACTTTGAAAGGCGCAAGACTCAATGTCTTGTTCTTGGCTTTTTACGCCATCGTCTTCGCTTTAGCGGGTATCGTTAATCCGAAGTTTTTGCCTATCGCCTTCGACTCTGGCGGTGTTACCACTGGCCCAGTTACCGTTCCATTTATCATGGCATTCGGTGTCGGTTTGGCTTCTTCCAAATCTCACGGCGACCGTAATGGTGAGGATGGCTTCGGCTTAACCGCCCTGGCTTCTGTCGGTCCAATCATCACCGCGATGATTTTGGGCTTATTCGTTGATGTCGAAGCGATGAGCTGGTCTCCGTCTTTGGACGCTGCCTCATTAGCCAACTACGATAGTTGGGAAACCGTTTGGCCGTCCTTTACTCAACAACTTGGCGAAGGCATTCTTCATCAGTTGCAGAACGCTGCAATTGCGATCCTTCCAATTACCGCCTTCTTCTTGTTCTATAACTTTGTCTTTGTGCGTTTGCCAAAACGGGAAATATTCAAGATCCTCATCGGTTTGGTCTACGCCTACTTCGGTTTGGTCATTTTTATGACCTTCGTTGAAATAGGTTTCTTGCCGGTTGCTCAGGAGTTGGGCAAGGCGTTCGGTTCCAATACCAACCTCTTCCCATACGCCGTATTGGTCGGTGGTTTGCTTGGCGTCTTCGGCGCCTTGGCCGAACCTGCCGTTCACTCCTTGGTCACCCAAGTCGAAAAGGTTTCAGAAGGAACCGTCCATTCCAAATTGGTCTTGGCCGTTATGGCCTTAGCCGTTGGCGGCGGTGTTGCCTTAGCGATTGTCCGTTCGCATTACGGATTCAGCATCCTTTACTACACCATCCCAGGCTATATTATTGCCTTGGGATTAACCTTCATCGTTCCAAAGATGTATTCGGCTATGGCTTTTGACTCTGGCGGTGTTGCCTCCGGTCCAATGGCTTCGACTTTCGTCATGCCATTCTGCACCGGCTTCTGCTTTGCAGAGAAAGGCGCTGAATATGTATATGAAGACGCCTTTGGCTGCGTGGCCATGATTGCCTTAATGCCTTTGATTGTCGTTCAGTTGATGGGCTTATATGCCGGCATCAAGAGAACGATTGTTTATAACAATGCCAGAAAGAGATTCATCGAAGAGAACGATGATGTCTTGATCAGCTTTTCGGAGGTGAACCAATGAGCACAGCGAAAAAGAAAGCCGCGCCTCAAGTCGAGAGCTCCGGCACCCAAACCATCCAAGGAACGATGCCATTAGGCTTCATGATGACGGTTGTTAACAGCGGTCTTGCGAGTTCAATCGTCAATATCTTAAACAAGCACGAATGCGCAACCTCATTCATTGTCCACGGACAAGGGACCTATACCAGCGACTTCTACAGCGTCCTTGGTGTCGGCGACGAGCAGAAAGACGTCATTTGCTCATTCGTTAGATTGAGCCAATGGGATTCCTTGAAAATCGAATTGTGGGCCAGGTTCAAAGCAAGCAGGTTATCTTCCGGAATTGCCTGGGTGGCCCCACTTACAAGACTTGCCGGATTATCCACATACAAATATCTAACCAACGCCAGAAATGGCATTGACGTTAAGGAGGAAGCAGCAATGGAAAAAACTTTAGGCTATGAAGCGATATTCGCCATCGTCAACGATGGCTACACCGATTTGGTCATGTCTGCTTCAAGAGCGGCCGGAGCCAGAGGCGGCACCATCATCAATGGTCGCGGAACCGGAAACAAAGAAATTGAGAAGTTCTATGGCGTGGTCATCACCCCAGAAAAGAAAATTGTCATGATTTTGGTTCCAAACGATATTCGCGACGATGTTCTTACCGCCATCAACAACGCGGTTGGTTTCAACACCAAAGGACAAGGCATTGCCTTCTCCTTGCCATTAAGCGATGTTGTTGGCATCTCTTCGCCAGATTCTGACGAAGGCAATGTCGACGAATTGAACGCCCAATAATTTCCCATGGAAGAAAAAGAAGCCACATCATTAGGTGAACTCCGAAAACAAAAGGAAGCCAAGAAAGCCTCCGTTTGGTTTAGGAAGCATATGCCATTCTTGTTCAGTTGGCGCTCGCTTTTCTATTTCGGATTGATGGTCGTGGCGGTTGGTTTCTGCTGGATGGGATATTCACTCGTTACCAACTACGGAACCCAATTGTATGGCTGGGACTACATGAGCCAATACATTGAGTTCTATTACCATTATTGGGATGTCTGGCACGAATTCTTCAAAACCGGGCATTTCACGATGTACGACCCGTCTATTTATCTAGGTGGGGACAACATCGGTTGTATGTCATATTACGGGTTGTTTGATCCGTTCGTTTTCTTAAATGTTTTATTCCCTCGTAGTTGGGTTCCTCAGATGACGGCCAGCTTCACCGTCTTGAAAGCAACTTGTTCCGCTTTTGCGATGAGGGCTTATCTCAAATACATGGGTGTTAGGGAGTCCACTTCGAGAATTGGGGCCTTAGCCTATGCGTTTTCGGGCTTCGTCAACTTCTTCGTTGGCTTCCCGTCATTCGTTTCGGCGGTTGTGTTTATCCCTCTTATCCTCTTGGGCATTGAGAAGGTCATTAAGGAGAAAAAGATTGCCACCCTGGTATGGTCGTTAGCCTTATTGGGCATCGTTTCCTTCTTCTTCCTGGTCGTCATGTGTGTTTGGGGAATGATATACGCCTTATGGAGGTTCTTCTGGACCATTAAACAAAGAAAAGCCAAGGATTCCTGGGCCGTTTTAGGCTTAGGAGTTGCAAGCTTTATTTTAGGTTTAATGTTATGTTCCTGGTCATTGTTACCTTCGGTAAGGCAATCCGCTTTATCAGGACGTGGACAATCGATTGCCTACATATATCTCCAAGACTTATTGGATGCCTTCAAGACCTTTGATGTGAAGAGAGTCTTCGCCCGCTTGTTTGAGATGGTTGGCGACCATCCAGGAAGAGAAATGATTGGCATCGTTTCCTTCTTCTTCCCGACCTGCAACTACTTATGGTTGCCTCTTTATGGCGGCGGCGCCTCTACTGGTTATGATGCCTGGACTTCGTCCTTGTTCATCTACACCCCGATGATTATCTTCTTCGTCTTCGAATTGATTAATAATGTTCGAAAAAGAGACTGGGAACACATCGTTTCCTTCGTTCTTTGCTCATATTGTGTTTTCACCATCTTCGCCTACTTCTTCAGCTTTGCTTTCACAGGTGACGGCTATGGAAGATGGTATATCATTCTTGTTCCGCTGCTCATTAGGCAAGCCTGCCGTGGCATGGATCATCGCAAAGAAGCCCCAAAATGGCAGCTTCCTGTCGCATCAAGCATTGTCGCGGTGGCTACGTTACTTACTTTTTTCATGGTCAAATGGGTTCTTGATGATAAGACCTTCGAGAACAGCAATTACATGACCTATTGGCAGTCGGCTTACAATATTCCGGCTTATGTCGTGAGGAACGGCGAGAAATACACGACTTTGTGGTTATCAATTTACCAAATGTGTTTGGTGGTCGTTGAATCTGTCTTCTTGAATTTGACCGTCAAGAAGAAATGTTTCAAGAACTTGGCAGCCGCGTTCGTGGCGGTGGAAATCATCGTCTGCGGCAACATCTCGTTCCTTTATGGTTCGTCTTATAGCTATGGCAAATATTTCAACGGCGGCTATGACAACAAAAACTATTCCTACACGACCGGTCGACAACTGACTGAGGCTTTCCGATACATCACCAAAGAATACGACACCGACACGTTATACCGCGCCTACACTGATTATCCGGCGCAGAAAAACATGAACTATGCGATGGGTTATAACGGCACCACTCCTTGGTCATCGTTATTCAATTATTCCGTGTTGGACTTCAGTCATTATTCCCACGTCATTGAAAATGAATATGCGAACGGCACCCCATATGGAAAGAAGAACGTTTCTTCCCGTTGGGCTGGCTATTACAACAACAAACGTTTCTCCTTCGATTTATCGACCGGAGTTAAATATTACGCGATTGTCTATGAAGACACCGAAATGGGCGACCTTTGGGACAACGATGATTTCAAATACAATGTCCCATTCGGTTCCAAATGTGTCTATAAAAACGACAAGTTCCGTATCTACGAGAATCCGTATCACATCGAGCTTGGCCGCGCGGTCGATGGGGTTTATAAAGAAAACGCCATGGATAAGTATCTAGAAGACGGCACTTTAGACACCGAACATTTGAATTATTCCGACTTCTATCAAAGTCGTTATGGCTTGTCTGGATATAGAGAAATCGTTACCAACGAAGAGGCATATTTAAACGGGGCCATTGTCGAAGACGATACCGTCATCCCCGAAGGCATCACTGTTCTAAGCACACCGAGTTTTTCCGATGCCCCATTCAAAAATTTAACCGGTTCGTTGCAGTCCCGCGTTTTCTTGAATGTGCCGGGATATGGCTTCCATTATCAGGATCCAGGCGCTTTCTTGGTTGATTCCTCCTATAACACCCTGGAAACAATGTATCATTACGCCTATTCCGGCGAATCTTTCGACGGAACTTATTACGGCGTGAATAACCGCAACGACGGTAAGTTGGTTTGGTCTTTAGGTTCTGGCGACCCATATATGAACGAAGATCCAAATGGAGCTTATTTCCTAATGGCCTATAACACCAAAAACATCTCTCGTGTCTATATGATTGGCGATACCTTCAACGAAGACGGAACCATCAAAGAACAAAACGTTCTTCTCAATTACGAATATCACGCCTTTGATAACGTTAACAGCCAAATTTCCGGTAACTATTCAGGTTTGTTTGGCATCTATGCCGAAGGAAGAGTCAGGCAGATTGTCTTCTCCAAGAAGAAGTCTGAAACCGGAGTTTCTCCAATTCCGTTCTTATTGGTTCAGGAGAAAAAAGATTTCGATAGCAAATATGCCTCAATGACCGACTCTGAACACCTTTTGACCGACGTTAATTACATTAATTCCGATCACTTCACCGCAAAGTCTAACTTCTCTGCCTCCAAAGCGGTCGTCACCACTTTGGGATACGATTCTGGCTGGAAAGTCGTAGCCAAGACCAAAGGGGCTTCGGGCGAATACATCGAAACTGAACTTACTACCACCAAGATGAACGGCGGCTTTGTTGGTTTCTTTGCGCCAGAAGGCGAAGTCGAGTATGAATTCACTTATACCACCCCATACTTAAAAGGCGGCATTGCTTTAAGCGCAGCCGCCGGGGTTATCTTCTTCGGTTATGAAATAACCTTATTCACTATCCGTTTGAAGAGACGCAGGAAAGAATCTATTTAAAACGTTCCAAATAAATAGCGTAAACGCGGTTTTTACCCGTTTTGGTATCTTCCGCCACTTTCTTTACGGCCTCTTTCGAAGAAAGGCTCTTAAGGGCTTCTTTCAAAGATTCTTCGATATCGTCGTCGGTGACTTCGTCGGAGATTGTCTTGCCTTCGATAACGATGACCATCTCGCCTCTTAAGGTTTCTGAATCGATTTCGCATAGCTCACCCAAGGTTCCGCGGATGTATTCTTCGTGGATCTTGGTTAGTTCGCGTCCGATGCAGGCTTTCCTGTCGGAACCAAAAGCGTTCTTAAGCAACTCCAAAGTTCTATCTATGCGATGTGGGGCTTCATAGAAAATCAAAGTATGCGGCCAATTCTTGAGTTCTTCTAGGCGTTTGACGGCGGCAGATTCCTTGGCTGGCAAGAAACCTTCGAATGTGAAATGAGTGGTATCCAAACCAGAGGCAACAAGGGCACATAATCCCGCGTTTGGGCCATTAATAACGGCCACCTTGATTCCGGAAGCGACCGCCTTGGCGACCAATCTTTGGCCTGGATCGGAAATGCCCGGATAACCAGCGTCGGAAACATAAGCGACTTTCTTTCCATCGTTAAGCAAGGCGATTATTTCATCGGCTTTTTCGCTTTCGTTGAATTCTCGACAGGAAATCAAAGGCCTCTTGATGTTGAACTTCGCAAACAATGCACCTGAGTTGCGGGTGTCTTCGCAGGCGATATAGTCCATTTCGTTAAGGACTTTTAAAGCCCTCGGAGAGAATTCCTCCACATTGCCAATTGGAGTGGCAACCATATAAAGGAGAGGCGTTTTGCCTTCGTAGTTATTCTCCCTCTTTAGGCTCATCTTTCTTCTCCTTCTCGACGATCTTCAAACCATTGAATTCATCCAATGGGATGTTCTTGATGGTCAATGGGTTTTCGAGCTTGACGGTGTTGCTGAGAATGTTTAAGCCGGTTACGGCGTATTCGTGTCCATCGCAGATGACGTGAACCCCGAGGTTTGGGAAGTTCTTTTTGGCTTCGGTGTACATCTCATCTTCATAAAGAAGGCAGCAAATCAATTTGCCGCATGGGCCAGAAAGCTTAGGGATGTTCAAAGTGAGCATCTGGTTCTTGGCTCTGGAGATGGCGATGCCATCGAATTCATTGAGGAAAGTGTTGCAACAAAGTGGCAAACCGCAGGTTCCGATGCCACCGATTAGCTTGGCTTTGTCTCTTGGGGCAATTTGTCTAAGTTCGATACGGCAATGGAGCTGAGGGGCTAAGACCTTGAGGAGTTCTCTGAAATCAACGCGGTTGTCGGCCGTATAGGTGATAGTGATTTTGGAACCATCCAAAGTATATTTGGCTTCCAAAAGATTCATTTGAAGGCCCAAACGTTCAATCTCTTTGCGAGTGATGTCCAATGCGGCTTTAGCCTGGTCGATGTTGTACTTATATACGGAAAGGTCGGCCTCAGACGGACGGCGGATGACTGGTTTAAGGCTTAAAGAGGAATGGTAGTCGCTCATGATTTGAGGGACGGAAGTAACGATAGCCATTTCATACCCACCCAAAGAATCAACGATGACGAATTCTCCTGGGCGAAGATCGGCGATGTTGGTTGAGAAGTAGTAGGACTTGGCGTTTCCTTCGAAATGTATGGCCACAAAGTGGGTGTATTCGTTCATAAAGTGTCCTCCTTGGTCAAGGTGATGATAATATGATCCAACAACAAGGTTGGGTTGATGTTGGTTTCCAATTCAGATTTCGCTTTGAGCAAGAAATCTAATTGTTCGGTGAGTTTTGTTGAGTTGGTTGCCAACGGCTTTAGCAAATCTATATAACTTGGTAACCCGGTTTTGAATCCGTAAGAGAGATTAAGCAGCTCACGATAAATGACAATCAACAAATCAATGAGGATGCCGGCTTTGATTTTGCTGTTCCAAGCTGGATCAATCTTAGATTGAAACAAGAAACGAGTCTTCGATGGGTTGTTATTCAAGGCATCGCAAACAATTTCCAATAATCCCGAAATATCTTCGGCGTCTTCGTCATTGAGTTTATCTTGAATCAGTTCAGGGGCTCCGTAGAAGAAAGAGAGGAGTTCCGACTTCTTTTCATCTAAGCCTAGCTCTTTGCAACCCTTGAGTATTTCTTCGTGTGGCATGGCATCCAAACGGATGACTTCGCACCTGGAGATGATGGTTGGAAGAATCTTCGAAGAGTTGTTGGTGGTCAATATGGCGTAGGTTCCAGGGACAGGTTCCTCGAGGAATTTAAGCAAGGAGTTTGTGGCGTTCGGATTCATGTTCTCCGCCAAGTTGATGATATAAATCATCACTCCTTTGGCCTCTACCGATGTTTTGGAAAAAGATTCGGTTAATTCGACGATTTCGTCCTTCTTGATGGAATCCTCCTCACCATCTAAAACAATCAAATCGGTGTAACTGCCGTCCTCGATTCTCAAACAGCTGGTGCAGGTTTCGTCCGCTAAAGGAGAAGGATGGTCACAAACAATGGACTTTGCCAAGAAAATGGCGATTTCTTTGAGGGGAACACCTTTTTCGCCCGCTAATAAATACGCGTGATTGAGCCTCCCCTCCTGAATGGAATTGCTGAAGACACGATAACAAACGGGCTGATATTGTTTTAGGTAGTTCTCGATTTTCATTTATTTAAGTTTCGCTTTAATGGCGTTGTAGGCTTCTTCGACGACCTCGTCTCTGGATTTAGAAGCGTCGATAATGACATAACGTTCTGGATAACGTTTGGCTAATTCTAAGAAGGAGTCCCTGACTTTTTGGTGGAATTCCATCTTTTCGACATCCAAACGGTTGACCTCTCTGCCGGAATTGGCGCTGATTCTAGCCAAACCCACTTCTGGTTTCAAATCAAAGAAGATGGTGACATCTGGCCAAAGGCCATCGATGGCAGGTTCGTTGATTTTAAGGATGAGGTCGATGCCCAATCCTCTCGCGCCGCCTTGATAGGCCAAAGAAGAATCGACAAATCTATCACAAAGAACAACCTTGCCTTCTTCCAAAGCTGGACGGACTTTCTCTACCACGTGCTGGCGTCTGGAAGCCGCGTACAAAAGCGCCTCGGTGATTGGATCCATCGCGGTGTTTTCTTTGCTAAGGATGACTTCTCTGATTTGTTCGGAGATAGGCGTTCCGCCAGGTTCCCTGGTCAAAACGATTTCATAACCTTCTTTTTGCAATTTATCGACAAGGGATTTGATCGCGGTTGATTTACCCGATCCTTCCCCGCCTTCGAATGTGACAAACAGACTCATAATTTTTTCCTTCCCTCAAAGGCTCTCGTCAAGGTTAGAGAGTCGGCGTAGTCGAGAGAACCCCCGGCCGGTAAGCCGGTAGCCAAACGAGTGACCGAAACACTGAGTGGTTCTAATATTTTGGCAATAAACAAAGCGGTGGTTTGGCCTTCGATGGTAGCAGAGGTTGCGATGATGACCTCTTTGACGTTTCCATTACGGACTCTATCCAACAACGAATCTAAAGCGATATCATCCGGACCAATGCCACGGCTGGCGTTGATTAATCCACCCAAAACATGGTACAAACCGAAGAACGACTGAGTTTTTTCGATAGCGTACGCATCTTTTGGTTCGGCGATGACGCAGATGATGGAACGATCCCTATTTTCACCGGAACAAACCTCGCATTCGTCATCTTCGGTGTACAAACCGCAGATTGGGCAACGATGGACACGCTCTCCGACCAAATCGATGGACTTCGAAAACATGGCGCGGTCATCTTTATCCATATTAAGAACGGCATAAGCCATTCTTTCGGCGGTTTTGACTCCGACGCCAGGAAGCTTCGCGAAGCTTTCGGTCAACGCGGTTATCGACGGCAACTCTTTCATTAGAAAGGCAATCCTCCGCGCATGCCGGTGACCTTTTCTTGGACCCTAGCCTCTTCTTCGGCAATCTTTTCCATGCCTTCGTTGATAGCCATGACGATGGTTTCTTCGACCATGTCTTTGTTCTCTGGGTCTAGAGCGTCCTTGTCGATATTGATGGACTTAACGGTCTTATCACCCATAAGAATGACTTCGACGATGCCGGCTTTGCTGATCTTGAATTCGGTTTCCGCCAAGGCGGCTTGGGCTTTAGCTAATTCGCGCTGCATTTTCTGGGCTTGCGCTAACATGTTTTGCATCTGGTTCATAAGAAACTCCTTTAATCGGTTGGTAAGTTAAGGACAATGTCTTTTTTGTTTGGCGATTTGGTCAAACGGACCTGGTCGGAATAGTATTTGATGCTGTTGACTCTCTCGTTGGCATCAATCGAATAGACGAAGACCGTTCTTCCTAATAATTGAGCGACCAATTCTTGAATTGGCTTCTGGTTTTCTTTGATGTTGGCCTTATCTTTCAAACTGGTGAAGCTGAAGGCTAAGATCAAGGCGTCTTTGCATAAGCAGAACGGATTGCCCTGACTTAACAAAGTGGCGAGATTGCCAAGATTTGGATCGGATTTAAGGTTGGCTAATTGACCCCAATTTTCGACCAAACGTTGTCTCTCGGTTTTATCGGCCAAGAGTTGAATCTTGAAGATGGTGTCATCATCCAAATGATATTTGTCGCCGGTGGTGGCAATGTTGAGCTTGCTGATTTTTGAAGCGTCAACGACTGGCTTCGGCTCTTCTTTTGGAGTTTCAGTTTTAGGCGTTTCTTGCTTATTTTTATCTTCTGGGAACAACGGTTCGTCTTCGGCGAGCAAGAAGTCTGGAATTGGCGCCTTTGGTTTTTCGACTGGCTTTGGCTCTTCTTTCTTAACGGCCGGTGCAACATTAACAACGTCAGGCTGTTCGGTTCCTCCTTCGCTGGCTAAAGCTAGTAACTTAAGTTCGAATAACGAACGGATATCGGAAGAAGCTTTGAAGTCGTTTTGCAAATCAACCAAAGCATAGGTGATTCTCTTCAATTCTTTGGCCGAGGCGGTACCCAATAGCTTTTTGACTTGGTCGGCGGTCATGGATTTCACTAAGGATAAGTCCTTTGTGACCGCATAAATCAACCCGTCTTTGCCCAAGGCAATTAAGTCGGTGGCCAATCTCTTCAAATCAACCCCACCCGATGAATAGGAATCGAACCTGCGTTTCAAGGAAGAAACATTATGTTTCTCAATATCTTCGATGATGCTCAATTTTTCATCAACGGAGGCCAATCCGAACAATTCGAGGACATCCTTTTGATATAGGGAATTGTCGCTGTAAGCGAGGACCTGATCCAAGATGGATAAAGCGTCACGCATGCCACCATCGGATAAAGATATGATTTCTTCAATACCAGCCTCTTCATAACTGGCTTCTTCTTCGTTGAGAACTTCAATGAGTTTGTTCTTCATGTCCTCTTCGCCAACCTTGGAGAAGTCATATCTTTGGCAACGAGAAACGATGGTCGGAAGAACTTTTTGTGGTTCGGTGGTGCAAAGGATGAAAACGACATCCTCTGGCGGTTCTTCCAAAGTCTTTAATAAGGCGTTGAAAGCACCAGGACTCATCATATGGACTTCATCGATGATGTAAATCTTCATACGTCCTTTGATTGGGGCGTACTTGATGCGATCGATGAGGTCTCTGACTTGCTCGACGCCGTTATTGGAAGCCGCGTCGATTTCAATTACATCGGGATGGCTGGATTCAGCGACGGCTAAACAGTTAGAACATTGGCAGCATTGATGGCCAATTCCTTCTTCGCAGTTAATGGCTTTGGCAAAAAGACGGGCCATAGTCGTCTTACCGGTACCTCTAGGTCCGGTAAAAAGATAGGAGTGGCCAATCTTGTCGTTCTTCAAAGCGTTCTTTAAGGTACGAACGATGGTTTTTTGCCCTGCGACTTGCTCGAAAGTCTGAGGACGATATGTAAGATATAGGGATCGATATGACATAACTTTGTTAATTATACCGATTATCCTCAATTCTCACTAGTGAGAACGTATGGCGATAGCCCTACATCGTGATATAATCTAGCAGCAATCGGGAGAAACATTTATGGAAGAAAGCATGAGAAAGAGGCTGAATGCCACCAAAACCAGATACGAGGAAATAGAACATCAGCTTTCTGATGGTGATTTTTCTTCTAACATTCAGGCTTTAACCGATTTGTCTAAAGAACAAGCTTCACTTCGAGAAGCTTATGAAGCGTATGAGACTTATTTGAAATTGGAACAAGAAGTCAAAGACGCTATCGAAATGATTAACTCTGGAGACCCAGAACTCGAGGAATTCGCCAGAGAACAGCGCAGAGAAGACGAGAAGAAATTGGAAGAACTTGAAGTTAATTTCAAAACCCTTTTGTTGCCGCAAGACCCAAATGATTCAAAAAACATTATCGTTGAAATCAGAGGTGCCGTCGGTGGCGATGAAGCCAACATTTTTGCCGGCGACTTGCTTCGCATGTACCAACACTATGCTGAAGAACAGGGCTGGAAAGTCCAGTTCTTGGATGGCGAAGAAGGCACTGCCGGTGGATATTCCTATGTTTCCTTCATGGTCAAAGGCGAAAACGTTTATTCCAAGCTTAAGTTTGAATCTGGCGCCCATCGCGTTCAGCGTGTCCCGAAGACCGAAGCCTCTGGTCGTATTCATACTTCGACTGCGACCGTTTTGGTTATGCCAGAAGCCGAAGAAGTCGATGTCAAAATCAACCCAGCCGACTTAAAAGTCGATACTTATAGATCTCAAGGCGCCGGCGGTCAAAACGTTAACAAGACCGAATCTGCCGTTCGTGTTACCCACATTCCTACAGGAATCGTTGTTTCTTGCCAGACCGAAAAGGCCCAGTTACAGAACAAAGAAATCTGCATGAGAATGATCCGCGCTAAGGTTCAGGCTTTCTATCAGGAAAAAGAAGATTCCGCTCGTGCCTCGGAAAGAAAACTTAAGGTCGGCACCGGCGAACGTTCCGAGAAAATCCGTACCTATAACTATCCACAAAACCGCGTTACCGATCATCGTATCGGTTTCACCACCAATACTTTGGACAGGGTTATGGAAGGAAAACTTGATGATATCATCAATGCTTTAATCCATTTCGACCAAGAACAGAGGTTGCTTGAGGAGAGTCAGAAATAATGCCAAAAATCGGCGATTTATACAAACAACAATACGAACTCTGCAAGCCGTTCGGCGTACTTTCTGCCGATTTACGCATCTTGATCGCCCATAACGAGGGCTTTGAGCAACAAATAGATGTTATCTATCACAAAGAAGATGAGATGAAGCATCCAAGCGTTTTCTTATCCCAATGCGAACGTTTAAGAAAAGGCGAACCAGTCGAATATATCATCAACGAATCTCAATTCTTGGGCAAAAATTTGTATGTCGATAAGAACGTTTTGATTCCAAGGAACGAAACTGAGGAATTGGTTTCTTATCTCTCTCAAAAAGTTTCGTCTTATTTCGATCCGAGAAACTATTTAATGGTTGGTGACATTGGAACCGGAAGCGGTGCGATTGTCCTCGGAGTCAAATCCTTGTTCCCAAACTGGGTTTGTGCAGCCTCGGATATCAAAGAAGAAGCGTTGAAAGTGGCTAAAAAGAACTTTGATAGATATTCCATTCGAGTTGACACCAGATTAGGCGACGCCTTGGATCCATGGATTAAAGACAATACAAAATTCGATATTTTAATATCAAATCCCCCATATATTTTGCATAAGGAAGACGCCCAACAATCGGTTATCGACTATGAACCAGACTCCGCTTTATGGCTCACCAAAGAAAACAATGTCTATGAGAAGATTTTTAGAGACGTTTACAAAGTGAAGCGTGGAGCCTTATTGTTGGCTTTTGAAATCTCGCCTGATTTGGTTAATCACTTAAATCAGTTGATGGAGAAATATTTGCATGATTACGAATGCGAATTCATCAAAGACCTGTCTGGTTTTGATAGATTCTTGTTCGTTTATCTAAAGGACGAAGAAAATGACTAAGATCGTGGATGAAAAGCACTTAGATTTAGCGGCTGAAAGCCTAAAAAATGGCGGAGTCGTATGTTTTCCGACCGAAACCGTTTATGGAATCGGCGTTGTTTATGATTCTGAGAAGGCTTTTAACGATTTGGTTAAGGCCAAGAAACGTTCGCCAGATAAGCCGTTCGCTTTAATGTCTTCAACTGTTGAAATGGCTACGAAATTTATCAACGTTGATGAAAAACGCGCCAATTTGATGAAACATTTCTTGCCAGGAGAAGTAACTTTCCTAGTCAAAGCTCGTGAAGACTTGCCAAGATGGGTCACTTTGGGAACTGGAGTTATCGGAATTCGTGTTCCGGCCTCTGACTTGGTCCATGATTTAATCGAAAAAGTCGGCAAGCCTTGCTTGGTTACTTCTGCGAATATGTCGGGAGAGCCAACTTCTGTCTCTTTCGAAGAAACCAAAAAGACATTTGATGGCATCGCTGATGTTATCGTGAACGGAAAATGTAACTCCTTACACGCTTCAACTATTATCGATATCACCAAGGATGATATTAAACTTATCCGTGAAGGCGGCTTGAGTTTCAAATCCGTCCTAGATTACTGGAGGAACTTAAAATGAAGATTGCAGTAGGTTCTGATCACGGTGGTTATCTTCTTAAAGAAGAGATCGTCAAACATTTAGAAAAAGAAGGCTATGAGGTTCTCGATTTAGGCACTTTTAATGAAGAAGCGTGTGATTATCCGATTTTTGGAGCTGCTGTCGGACGCGCCGTTGCCAATAAAGAAGCTGATTTTGGAATCGTCGTTTGTGGTTCTGGCGAAGGAATCACAATGGCCGCTAATAAGATTAAAGGCATTCGTGCTGGAATTGGTTATAACGACGCCGTTTCTGGACTACTTAGAGAACACAATAACGCCAACGTTATCGGATTCGGTGCGAGATTTATGGAAAAAGAAGACGTGTTGCGCCGCATAGACATCTTCCTGCATACCGAATACGCTGGCGGAAGACACGAAAAACGCATTAATCTTTTGTCCGATTTAGAAAAATAAAATGTAAAAGCGCCCAACTTATGACTATTCATAGGTATGAGCGCTTTTTTATGTCCACGATGCCAAAACAGCGATCCGATTTTCATCGGTTATTTGAACGGAAGGCCATATTGTCGAAGATGTATAGCTTTTAATGGCGAGGAGGCCCCAAAACCCCAAAGAAAACCATCGGCATCACCGGTTGTTTTGAATTTCAAGCTTTCAGATGACCAATTAGCGATATCTAACAAAGTTAGAGAGAACTACAAAAACGGGATAAATACCCTAATTTATGCGGTTTGTGGAGCAGGAAAGACCGAATTGGTCTATGGAGTTATTGCCGATGCGCTGAGATCAGGAAAGACTGTAGGGTTTGCCTTGCCTAGAAGAGACGTAGTCATTGAGCTCTATTGGAGATTAAAAGAAGCGTTCCCGGAAGACAAAGTCGTAGCGGTGTATGGCGGGCATACCAAAAATTTAATTGGTGACATCATTATTCTAACGACACATCAAATATATCGATACCCGAAGTACTTTGATTTACTGGTAATGGACGAAATAGACGCATTTCCATTTAAAGGAAGCGATATCCTACATACTTTTTATGAAAAATCTATAAATGGTAATGTTGTATTGATGTCAGCTACGCCATCAAAAGAACTTATAGAGAAATTTAATGGGGAAGGTCATCAAGTTTTGGAATTAAAAACCAGGTTTCATCGCCACGAGATCCCAGTTCCAAAGATTGTTTTGGGTTTTACGGCACATTTGTTTCTTAAAATGGTCAGAGAATTGAAGACACTTCTAAGCAAAGAAAAACCAGTTTTCATTTTTTGCCCAACTATTGGCGAATGTGAAAGAGTTTTCTCGCTCCTTAAGCACCTTGTTAAGGGTGGAGCATGCGTACACAGCAAGGATCCAGACCGACAAATTAAAATCGATAACTTTAAAAAATCGAAATTAAAATATTTAGTAACAACTTCAATTTTAGAGCGTGGAATCACCATAAAACACCTACAAGTTTTCGTTTTTCATGCTGATCGCGAGGATATTTATGATAGTTCGACACTAATTCAAATTTCTGGGAGAGTCGGAAGAAAATGGGATGCACCAAACGGAAAGGTAATATTCTATGCAAAAAAGAGAACACAAAGTATCGATACATCCATTGCAAATATCAAGGAATGTAACAGGTGTTTGTAAGCTGTGCTTCAAACCTATTTCAAGCGCCTCCTTTTCAAACTTATTTTCGCCTAAAATATTATGCGAGAATTGCAAAAACGACCTAAATCCACGTTTTAGGCGTTCAAAATTTAATGGAAAAAATATTTATTGGTTTTATACATATAACGAAACGTTTAGAAATGCTATTTATTCTTTAAAAGGCTGCTGTGATTTTGAAATGCGTGAAATCTTTTTGAGCGACCAAGCATTTTTTCTAAAAAAGTTCTTTTGGAATCGCTTGGTGGTTCCTGCTCCCAGCTATTTTGAGCGAGATGAGAAAAGAGGATTCAACCATGTCGTTTCCATATTCGAAACAATGGGTCTTCCTCTAGAAAATTGTTTAATTAAAACCGAAGATCGCAAGCAAGCCGACTTATCTAAAAAAGAAAGAGCCAAAATTCATGAAGTCATCAAACTAAAAAATGACTCAAAACTTGTCGGTAAACGATTATTGTTGGTTGACGATATTATGACGACGGGTTCCACCATAAAAGCTTGTCTAAAACTTTTGGCAGCCCAAAAACCCCGCTCAATCGAAGTTTTTGTTCTTGCACGTGTGGCACGCACTTAACCTGTGCGCATTGCCTAGCACGCATGAAATGATATATAATCATTCGCGACTCTACGGAGGTAATACACAATGGGATTACTCGATAAGATATTTAAGTTTGATAAGCGTGAGGTCGATAAGTATGCTCGCGAAGCCGAACAAGTTCTGGCTTTAGACGAACAAACCGCGAAACTCACCGATGAAGAACTCGTGGGAAAAACCCACGAATTCCAGGAAGCTTTGAAAAATGGGGCCACTTTGGATTCCATTAAATATGAAGCTTTCGCTGTTGCTCGCGAAGCAGCTTTCCGTGTCTTGAAACAAAAGCCGTTCAAAGTCCAGATTATGGGCTCTTTGATCTTAAACAATGGCGATATCGCTGAAATGCGTACCGGTGAAGGTAAGACCTTAACCGCCACCATGGCCGTTTATTTAAACGCTTTGACTGGCAAAGGTGTTCACGTCATTACCGTTAACGAATACTTAGCCACTCGTGACGCCGAATGGATGGGTCAAATCTATAGATTCTTAGGACTCACCGTAGGTGTTAATACAGCAGCCAAGTCCTCTTCCGAGAAGAAGGAAGCCTACAATTGTGACATCACTTACACCACGAACTCCGAATTAGGTTTCGACTATTTGCGTGACAATATGTGCACCAGCTTAGCCAGACGTGTTTTGCGTGGCCTTAACTTCTGCGTTGTCGACGAAGCCGACTCCATTCTCATTGATGAATCCCGTACTCCATTAATCATTTCCGGTGGTTCTAGGGCCCCAGCCTCTCAATACCAGGTCGCCGATCGTTTTGTTAAGTACCTCAAAAAAGGCGTCGACTACGAAATCGATATTAAAGATAAGACCTGTTCTTTAACCGAATCTGGCACCGAAAAGGCCGAAAGAATGTTTGGCGTTAACAACCTCTACGATCCAGAACATCAGGATTTGGTTCACAGAATCCACCAAGCCCTCAAAGCCAACTACATCATGGCTCGCGATGTTGAGTACATGGTCGATAAAGAGAACACCATCCAGTTAATTGACCAGTTCACTGGTCGTATTATGCCGGGTCGTGAATATAACGATGGTTTGCAGCAAGCTATCCAAGCCAAGGAAGGCTGCGAAATCAAGCAGGAAACCATGGTTATGGCCACCATCACCTACCAAAACTTCTTCCGTTTATACAAGAAGATTGGTGGCATGACCGGTACCGCCAAGACCGAAGAAGAGGAATTCAATTCCATCTACAACATGAAAGTTGTCTGCGTTCCACCAAACAAACCAGTTGTCCGTGTTGATGATACCGACCTTATCTTCGGCACTCACGACGCAAAACTTAAAGCCTTGGTTAACGCCGTCAAGGAAAGACACGAGAAAGGACAGCCTGTCCTTATCGGTACCGTCTCGGTCGAATCCAACGAAGAAATTTCCAAGTTATTGACCGAAGCCGGCGTTCCACACGAAGTCTTGAACGCTAAAAACCAAGCTCGCGAAGCGGAAATCATCTCGCACGCTGGCGAAAAAGGCGCCGTTACCTTAGCCACCAACATGGCTGGTCGTGGTACCGATATTAAGCTAACCGATGAAACCAGAGCCCTTGGTGGTTTATGTGTCTTCGGCACCGAACGTCACGAATCTCGTCGTATTGATAACCAGTTACGTGGTCGTGCCGGACGTCAGGGTGACCCAGGATATTCTCGTTTCTTCATCTCCTTCGACGATGATCTAATGAGACGTTTCGCTCCAGAAAACATTCGCACCTTATTCGCTAATAACTTACAGGACGAAGCGTACGAAAATAAGATGCTCGCCAACGCCGTCACCAATGCTCAGAAGCAAATCGAAGGTAAAAACTTCGATACCCGTAAGAACCTCAAGGATTATGACGATGTTTTAGCCAAACAACGCCAGATTACCTACGATAAGCGTGACATCATCTTGAATGCCGAAGACGTTGTCGACCTTGTCCACGACGCCTTTAAGACCACCGGTAGCTTCTTGGCTAGAAAAGCCGAAGATCCAAATGGTCAGGAAGGCTTAATTTTAGGTTCCGCCTTAAAGGATTTGGTTGAACCAAAATTCTTGCCAGCAGGCAGCTTGAATGTCGCCGCCTTCGATGGCGCACCATCCGAAGAAGCCGGGTATGACTTAGGTGAACTTCTTTATAACGCTTACCTCGAAAAGAGAAAAGGTTGGCCAAATTCCACTGCCGACAGCATTGAAAGACAGATTTTGCTTTCCGTCATCGACCGCAACTGGCAGAAGCACATCGACACCATGGCTCACTTACGTGAGGGCATCGGTCTTCGTTCCTATGCTCAGAGAAACCCTCTCCAAGACTACGTCAACGAAGGTTATGACCTGTTCAATGAACAGAATGAAAAGGGCTGTGTCGACATTGCCTTTAACTTGTTAAATGTCCGTTTGGTTAAGAAAGAACCAGAAGAAAACAACGCTCAGAAAGAAGAGAATAAAGGGGAATAAATGGAAGAGCTAGTCGAATTACGTCAGAGAATCGAACAATTGGGTACTCTCGTTACGCAGCTCGGTGATTCTCTTTGACTTGGATCGTTTGAATGAAGAAATCCACAAATTAGACGAAGAGCAAAATACCGATGGTTTTTGGAATGACCAAAAATCAGCGATTGTCGTTGTTAATAAGCTCTCTGATCTTAAAAAACGAGTTGATAGTTACACCCAAATAAAGAGAGACTATGCCGACTTGACGGATGTCTTTTCTTTAGCTTCCGAAGACCAAGAAATGGCTTTGATGGTTCCGGGATTGCTGGATGACTTGGAGAAGAAAGTAACCGCGTTACGCAACTTGCTTCTTTTCTCCGGCGAATATGACAATTTAAGTTGCACCGTTGAGATCCATCCTGGTGCAGGCGGAACCGAAGCCCAAGACTGGGCTAATATGCTTTATCGTATGTATGTCCGTTTCTGCGAAAGAAACGATTTAAAGTGCAAAGTCTTGGATTATGAGGCCGGCGATGAAGCAGGTATTAAATCCGTCACTTTATCTATCTCCGGAACCCACGCTTATGGGTTGCTGAAAGGCGAAAAAGGCGTTCATCGCTTGGTTCGTATTTCACCGTTCGACGCAGGCGCCAGAAGACATACGTCCTTCGCTTCCATCAACGTCGTGCCTGAATTCGCCGATGTTTCAGAAGTGGTCATCGACCCAAAAGACTTGAGAGTTGACACGTTTAGAAGCGGCGGAGCCGGTGGTCAGAACGTTAATAAGGTATCTTCCGCTGTTCGTATTACCCATATCCCGACCGGGATTGTCGTTCAGTGCGAAATCGAACGTTCCCAATTAATGAATAAAGCTACCTGTATGGAAATGCTCAAAAACAAACTCATGCAGAAGAAACTAGAAGAAAGAGAAGCCCAAATGAAAGGCATTGTTGGCGAACAAAAGGCTATCGAATGGGGCTCTCAGATTAGATCGTATGTCTTCTGTCCTTATACCTTGGTCAAAGACCATCGTACGGGCGAAGAAACTTCCCAAGTTAACGACGTAATGGATGGGAATATCATCCGTTTCCTTTATGCATATTTAGAGATGGAGAGCAGGAACAATGGCAAAAAAGATTAATAAGCGCGCGCTTCACTACGTTGAAATCTACGCTCTCATCATCTTGGGGTGTGTCATCGCCGCCTTTGGCGGAGCGGTCTTCCTCACTCCATGCAACATCGTTTCTGGTGGCGTTACTTCTATTGGTATTATTCTCAATAACTACTTAGAGCCGTTGTTTGGTTTTGATACCAACTCTTTGGTCTCGGCTGTATTCCAAGTTGTTCTTCTTATTCTTGGCTGGCTTATTTTAGGCAAATCGTTCGGCTTTAGGACCGCTGTTGCTTCCCTTCTATTCATCGGTTTCTATGCTTTGTTCAATGAATTAGATGTCGGAAGCGCGTTAGGATTAAGCGCCGCATATGACTTATCGACCACAGCGAGCGTTACCGAAGCTGCCGGTACTTTGACCTTGATGGGTATCGCTGGCGGTGCTTTGCAAGGCATCGGTGTTGGCATCGCTTATGTTGCCGGTGCTTCTACTGGTGGAACTGATATTCCAGCCAGGATCCTAGCAAAATTCACCAACATCAAAGAAGGAACCGCCATCTTCGTTATCGATGCCGCTTTGGTTATCATTGGCGTCATCGTCTTCCATAACTTCTTGCTTGGCATCATCGCCGTATTGACCGCCTTTGTTTCTTCTTTGGCGGTCCAAGTGATCTATAACAGCTTCAGCTCCTATCTTGTGGTTGACATTATTTCGGACAAATACAAAGAGATTCAGGAATATGTTCATACCCAGATGGAAAACGACGGCCACGCTTCAACCATCATCCATGCTCAGGGTGGCTATTCTAAAGTCGAAAAAGAGATGCTTCGCGTTGTTATTTATAAGAAAGAAGAGACCAAATTCAGAATGGCTATTTACGAGATAGACCCATCCGCTTTTATCGTCATCTCTCAAGCCAAATCCACCCATGGATACGGTTTCGATCCATTGCTCGCCAAGCCGGCTATTAAATCCAAAAAGAAAAAGGAAGAGAAGAAGTAATGTTCGACGACTCCCATCCGTTTGAATTAGTATCTGAATTCTCCCCGACTGGCGACCAACCAAAAGCCATCGAAAAGGTCTTGGAAGGTTTCGCGTCGGGCAAAAGAATGCAGGTTATTTTAGGCGCTACCGGTACTGGCAAAACCTTCACTGACGCCAACATCATCCAAGCTGTTAATAAGCCAACTTTGGTTTTAGTTCATAATAAAACCTTAGCCAGCCAATTATATGGCGAACTTAAATCGTTCTTCCCGAATAACCGTGTCGAGTATTTCGTTTCCAACTTCGATTTCTATCAGCCGGAAGCTTACGTTCCAAAGACCGACACTTACATCGAGAAAAATGCTGTAATGAACGATGAAATCGAGATGTTAAGAACTTCAGCCGTCAACTCTTTAATTGAAAGAAAAGACACCATGGTCGTTGCGTCTGTTGCTTCTATCTACGGCTTGAGTGATCCGGAAGAATACGCTGGCTTGGTTTTTGATATCAGACAAGGCGAAACCATTGATAGAAAAGCGTTGTTCGCCAAACTTGTCGAATCTCAATATCATCGCGATAACTTCGATTTAAGCCCAGGCACTTTCCGTGTCAGGGGAGACATCATCGATGTTGCCCCAATGTCTTCGAGCGAATATTTCATCCGTATCGAATGCTTTGGCGATGAAGTTGAGAAAATCGCGAAGATTAATACCCTCAACAACGAGTGCATCGAAACCTATAAAACCTATCCGATTTATCCGGCTTACGACCACGCCTCAACCAAAAAGCGTTTGGAAGAAGCCTGCGCCACTATTGAAGCTGAACTAAAAGAACGTCTGGAGGAATTCCGCAAAGAAGGAAAACTCCTCGAAGCCGAACGACTTGAGCAACGCACCAAGAACGACATCGAATCCCTTTTGGAATTCGGCCGCTGCCCTGGAATTGAAAACTATTCCAGACATATTGATAAGCGTAAACCAGGTCAAAGACCATGGTGTTTGATTGACTATTTTCCTGATGATTTTCTCTTGCTCATTGATGAGTCTCACGTGACCATTCCTCAAATCAGGGGAATGTATCTCGGAGATCGCTCGAGAAAAGAAACTTTGGTTGAGTATGGCTTTAGACTTCCTTCGGCGTTGGATAATAGGCCTCTTAACTTTGAAGAGTTTGAATCCATCATGCCAAAAGAGATTGTTTGCACCTCTGCTACGCCAGGCGAGTATGAACTCGAGAAGTGCAACCACGATGTGGCCGAACAGATCATCCGTCCAACTGGATTGTTGGATCCAATCATCGAAGTTAGGCCATCGTTTGGTCAAATTGATGACATCTTGGATGAAATCAAAAAGCGTCAGGAACGCAACGAAAGAGTCTTAATTGTCACTTTGACCATCAAAATGGCAGAAGACTTGACTTCCTATTTGAAAAACGAGGGAATCAAAGTCACTTATCTTCATAAAGACACCAAGACTTTGGAAAGAACCGAGATCATCTATCAGCTACGTAAAGGCAAATACGATGTCTTGGTTGGCATCAATCTTCTTCGTGAAGGCTTGGACATTCCAGAAGTCTCATTGATTTGTATTTTGGATGCTGACAAAGAAGGCTTCCTGCGTAGCAGAACTTCGCTCATCCAAACTATTGGCCGTGCGGCTAGAAACGCGAATGGCAAAGTCATCATGTATGCCGACAGTGTTTCCAAAGCCATGAAGGAAGCTATCGCCGAGACAAAGCGTAGAAGAGAAATCCAAAACGCTTATAACGAAGAATATGGTATCGTTCCAATGACCATTATCAAAGAAATCAGACCGCCTCTCTCCAACTTCGATGAAGAGAACGTTGAAGAGTCCTTTGCGAAGATGTCGAGGTCGGAAATTGAGCGGAAAGTCGCTGAATTGACCAAGCAAATGAGACAAGCAGCTAAAGAATATGACTTCGAAAGAGCGGCCGAGCTTCGCGACACAATGCTCGAATTGAAGGGAATGCTATAAGATTTTCAGCCCAGCAATTGCGAATTATTCGATTAAATCGAAATGTAAACTTGCCTAGGGAATGGGAATTGAATATAGTAATAAGGCACTTTATAAGTGCAAAGGTAACAGACAATGCTTAAGTGGTATGACATCATCTTCATCATCGTTTCGCTCATCCTCATCATTTTGAGCTTGTTGCAAGGCGGCAAATCCGAAGGTGCCTCCGGCGCTATCACCGGTGGTGGTTTAAATGTCTTCGCCAAAACCAAAGAGCGCGGAAGCGAAAAGGTTGTTAGCTGGTTGACCTTCGGGTTTGCCATCGTCTTCTTGTTCATGGCCTTGCTCATCGTCGTTGTCGGCAACACCGGAGGCAGTGATTCTACCGATTCCAGTTCCGAAGTTGCGGCCGCCATTGCCATGTTCCTTAAGTAATCGAGAAACAATCATTAACCACCCGTTGTGGTGGTTTTTTATTTCCAAATAGTGAAGTTATATCTATTTAGTGGTAGTTTGATTTTATGGAAATCAAAGAATATGTTGCAAAAAGAAAATTATTACTTAAGGAAGCCATCTCTAAATTGGATAAGATTCCTACTTTATGCATTATCTCGGTTGGTGAGAATCCAGCTAGCCAAGCCTATATTCGCGGGAAGATGAAAGATTCCGCCGAAGTAGGTTTTAATGTTATACATGTCGCTTTGCCAGAAGAGATCACCCAAAATGAATTGGACAAAGTCATTTTCGAAAAGAATGCTGATCCAGATATAAACGGTATTTTGGTTCAACTTCCGATTCCGAAGCATCTTTCGCCAGACAGAGTTAACGAGATTCTTGATCCAAAGAAAGACGTTGATGGTTTCGTTCCAAACAGCCGTTACATTTGCTGCACGCCTAAAGGAATAATGGACTACCTATTGAATGAAGGCTTTGTCTTTGAAGGCAAAAAAGCCGTTGTTATGGGCAGGAGCCATATCGTTGGCGCCCCAATGGCCCAACTACTTAGAGACAAAGGCTGCAGCGTTAACGTCATTCATAGCAAAACCACCGAAGAAGATAGACGAAAATGGCTCAAAGACGCTGAACTCATCGTTGTCGCGGTGGGCAAGAGAAACATCCTTAATAGTTCTTATGAACTAAACCCAAACGCTTACGTAGTCGATGTTGGTATCAATCGTGATGAACATGGCAAGCTTCACGGAGATTGTGAGCCCAACTTGCCAGTCAAACTTCAGACTCCAGTTCCAGGAGGCGTTGGACTGCTCACTAGATTGGCTTTGCTAGACAATTTGCTAGAGGCAGCTAAATAATTATTTATGGAGGAACTTGTATGAAATATTGTCCTCATTGTGGCGCCGAACATTCTGAAGACGCCCGTTTCTGCCCAAACTGTGGTGCGCCATTAAACAAAGATTTTGGCCAAACACCACCCCCACCACCTATTCCGCCGGTCCCACCACGCGAGCCAGATAAAAACAAATACGATTCCTTCGCGTTGGCGGGCATGATTCTAGGCATTATCGGTCTAGTTTGTGCCGGATCTCTTACTTTTGGAATTCCATGCAGTATCCTTGCCATCATTTTCTCGGCTATAGCCAGAAAACACTTAAGAAGTGGCGGCAAAGCCCTAGCAGGCTTGATCACCGGCATTATTGGCGTTGTCTTCACATTCCTTATCATCCTCTGGTGCGTTTTATACTTAGGCACCTTCTTCTGGATGTTTGCCTTCTGCATTTAACTAAAACAATCAAAAAAGCCCCTTGCCTAACGCTTGGGACTTTTTCTTATTCCACTCCAACGATGTTTTTGAACGGAATTTTGATATCGTTTATTTCTAACGTCTTATAGATTGGATCAATCTTGCGAATTATTCCCTCAATGGTTCTTACGTGACCACCCAAATAAACGGAAAGAACGATAGGTTCTCCGCTGTAATTGGATAAGGCGTCGTTTATTCTCTCGGCTTCCGATTCCGAAATCATTGGTTTAGCTTCAATGGCTTTTTCTCTATGTACGGCATTCAAAAAATCAGCTTGGCCGGTCAAAGATTTATAGGCCAACCATTTTTTCATTCCTCTGTCTTTCATCGTTTATGACCTCCAATCTGTCCGTGCCTCTCCTTAATGGTTGAATGTGGCAACAAGGAAGAACATCTAAGGGCGGCGTTGCTTCCGTATAAGGCCTCTATGGCGTCCAAAGCCTCATAAAGGTCTATCTCATTGGGAATATCCTCAAAAAGGCTTATTTGATCGTATTTCGCTTCTTCTAGTGAAGAATAGGCGATGGATATGTGCCTTACTTGATTTAGAACGGGGCCTTCCATCATCAACTCATCGATGGCTTTATATAGGTATGATGGTGAGTCGGTGCTTATGGGCAAAGCACGTTGCTTGTTGTAAAAGCCTGTATCGATGCCCCCGATGGAGATTGATATCTTCCCAACCAGCTTGTTTTCATTCCTGAGTCTCTTGCAGAGTTCGTCGGTCATCTCCCTTAAAAGAAGATGGCATTCGGCTTGGGTGTAATCCCTAATCAGCGTTTGACCAAGGGTTAGGCTTCTATCCATTGGAACATAGGCTTGTTCTATATCTGAATTGTCTATGCCGTTGGCCATGTCGTGGAGCTGGTCTCCCATAATGCCGAATTCCTTTTCTAATAGTTCAACGGGGGTGGTTGCCAATTCTTTCAACGAATGGATGCCGATTCTTGATAAATGAGACGATATCCCATCGGATATGCCCCAAATCTTGGTTATCGGGCTTATCTTCCATAACTTGGTTGGAACATCTTTGTAATCCCAATGAGCAATATATGGCGGTTTCTTTTTGCCTTCGTTGTCTAAAGCGGCTTTAGCCAAAAACATATTGGGTCCGATTCCTGCTGTAGCGATCAATCCAAGTTCCTTCTTTATTCTCTTTTGGATTCTTGAGATTATCTCTTCGGCTGAGACTCCATACATACGCATATATGGGCCTAAATTAAGGAAGGATTCATCAACGGAATAGACGTGTAAATCTTCCTCGGCGACAAAATCCAAAAAGATGGATACGACTTGGGCGCTTATCCTTAAGTAATAAGACATTCTTGGTTGGGCAAATATCATCCCTGGGATGTCAGGTAAATCTTTCTTCCTGCAAACATTTGGAATGCCGTATTTCTCTTTGAGATATGGGGTGGCCGACATTACGACCGAAGAGCCAGACCTATAAGGGTCGCAACAGACCAAAGGAGTCTTAAAAGGATCCAGATGCCTGGCTGCGCATTCGCAGGATGCGTAGAAACTCTTTAAATCTATGATGCCGATAACTTTTTCCATGGTGGTCTATATTCTCATTAAAAGGAGAAATAAGAACCAGTCTTGTAATCGGAAAGCACGATTATTTCGAAACAAAAAAATCATAAACATGTAGGTGTTCTGCTTTTAGCAAGCAACTATCCATTTTGATACACGGATGAACCTTCGATAACGGCTTTTTAAAGATGCTTATATTTTGTCGTTGTAACAAACGCTAAATATCCAAATATCCTTACAAATTAACTAATACCTACCGATATTTGAAATAGGATTTTTCTTCCTTGCTTGGGGTTGGGGTTTTGCCTTGAATATGAAGTGGTTTATTCATATAATAGCCAAGCCGTGGGGCATTAGCTCAGCTGGGAGAGCGCCTCGTTCGCAACGAGGAGGTCAGCGGTTCGATCCCGCCATGCTCCACCAACATCGACAAACAGGATGCGATTGTGCATCCTTTTTGTTTTATGTCTTATATGTTTGAGCGGTTGGTGGGTTTAAAATAAAAAAAGCACTGTCTAAACATACTTCAATAGATTTAAAACAAACTTGAGGAAACGAAAATGGAAATAAAAATGGGCGACATCATTAAAACCTTGGTTGATAAAAAGACGGAATGGGATGAAAAATTTATTTTTCCGAAAGGAAGCCGTGCATTAGTCTGCGAAGTTTATGAAGGCGGCGCTATACTTGTTGAAACGGAAGACAAATACCCATTTGCCCTTGTTATTTACAAAAAAGGTGAGTACGAGAAAATAAGCGATTGATTTGATGATGGCTAGCTTTTGTTGATTCTGATTATTTTCTTGATGAAGGAAGGCCAATCACGCACAACGCCATGAGCATACATTTTCTTTTGCTCTTCTAATTTGGCGGAGGCTTGATCCGTGACGGCGTAAGTAACAAACCCTGCCTCATAGGAACTTTTTAACCCTGTTGGCATATCTTCAAAGACGATGGTTTCTTCAGGCCTAACTCCTAATAATTCAGCTGCTCGAATATAAATCTCTGGATGGTCTTTGCTTTTGCCGACATCGGCGACATTTATCTTGATATCGAAATATTTGTTCAAATCCAATCTATCCAAACTTGGTTCAAACAAGTCAACTTCGCCGGCAGTAGCCAAGGCGAGTTTAAGGCCTTTTTGATGTAGGTATTCGAGTATTTCGCGAGATCCTTCTTTCAATGGCAAGGTGTGCGCATAAGCGTCTCTGGCCATCTCCATCCATTCGTTGATCATTTGTTCGTCGGTTCTGTTGATGCCATATTTCTCGCGAGTTATCTTGGCGGCCCCTTTAAGATTGGTGTGGGCAATGTCTTCTACATAGGTCGGTGGGCATTCTTTGCCGTAGCGTTTGAAAAAGACAAGATCGATGTTATGCCAAAGGTCACCACTATCTAATAAGGTGCCATCATAGTCGAAGATCACCGCTTTGATTTCTCTGCCATCGATTTTCATTGGCTTAATGATAATGAATAAGCGGGATTAGTTCTATTCAAAGGTGTTTAATCCCTTTGGGAGTCTATCTAGAAACCTTCAATCGTGGTAATCTTTTCTTAGAGGTTTTAAATATGGAAATTGCCATCATCATTCTTTCGTCTCTCGTTCTTGTCGCTCTCATCGTTTTGATTGTTGTTTTACTTAAAAGGAAGCAACCGAACAACGGCGAGAGCAAGGAAAACGCCGCTGTTAGAGAGGCAAACATCATCAACAGTGTCTCCTCCTTAAAGAGCGAGCTTCCTTTATTGGTTAAGAATTCGGTAACCGTCGAAATGGCCAATATTAACAAGGAATTAGGCGAAAACGGTATTAGAAACCAGCAAACTCTTATGAGTTTCCAAGATAAGCTTGATAAGAAACTTGATGAAAAAATCGAATCCTTGAACAAAAAGGTTGATACCAACTTAACTGATATAAGAGAGAAAGTCGATAAATCCTTAAAAGATGGATTTAAAGACTCCAGCGATACGATGAACCAACTTCAAAAGGCCTTAAACGACGTCAACAAGGCCCAAGAGAACATCCAGAAGTTGTCTGGCGATGTTGTTTCTTTGAAACAAGTTCTCAACAACAACCAAGGTCGTGGACGCTTCGGAGAGATTCAATTGGAAATGCTTTTGGCAGCGATGTTTGGCGAATCCAACAAAGGCCTTCTTTACGATGTCCAATACAAATTAACCGAGAACCTCAAACCGGATGCGGTCGTCTTTATGGATGGCGAACCTGATGGGTCTGCCATTTTATGCATCGACTCTAAATTCGCGATTCATGGCTACGACGCTTTATTCGATAATTCGGTTGAATTGACCAGCGAAGAAAAAGATGCGATGAAGAAGAGCTTCAAATCCGCCCTTAAGATTCAAATCGATCAGGTTGCTAAATATGTTATCGATGGCAAAACCGTTAATACCGCTATCATGTTTATCCCTAACGATGGCATCTTCGCCTTTATTGAAAACGAATATAAAGACTTAGCTGATTACTCCCGTTCTAAAGCGGTCGTGATGACCTGCCCAACCATCATTCAGCCGCTTATCGCTGCATTAAGGGTTATCCAGAACGACTCCAGAAAGAATAAGAATCTCGCTAAGATCAACGACGCTCTTACTAGTTTAGCCAAAGACTTCAAACGCTTCGGCGAGAGATGGAATTCTTTAGAAAAGACCATTGGCACCTTGCAAGAAAAAACCAACAATTTCAGCACGACGGTCAAAAAGATCGATAACAAGTTCAGCAGGCTCAATGTCGGCAAGACCGAAGATCAAATCGAAGTCGAAGAAGACGACATCAAAGAAATCGAAGACTAGCCCCCTCAATCCATATAGCAATGAATTAAAGGAGGATTCATATGAACTACTGTCCAAATTGCGGAACCAAGCTTCAAGAAGGAGCGAAGTACTGCATCAATTGCGGCGCTCCTATTGAGGTTGTTCTTCAACCGATTAGGGCAGAAAAAGAGCGCCCTACAGGTTTGGTCCCTTCTATTATTGCCATAACCTTGGCTGTGGTGATGTTCTTTCTAGCTTCTTGCGGTCTATTCACCATTAATTTATTCTTTAGCCCGCCGACTTTGGTTCTCGGAGTATTGGGGTGTGTGTTCGCTGGAATGGCATTAAAGAAAGACAAATTTCCTGAAGCGAAAACAAGCCTAATTCTTTCTATCGTTGCATTGTCAGTCACCATTCTTACTTGGACACTTGTTCTAATTTGGTGCTTCACCTTACGCTGCTAGCATAAATAAATGATGCGGGAATCCAGATGGTTCTCGTCTTTCATTTTCTTTAAAGCCCCACATTTAAAGTTTGAGTGTTAATATATATGCAACTTCAAAAAGGAGTAACGTTTATGAAATATTGTGCCCAATGTGGGTCTGAGTTGCCTGACGACGCTGTTTTGTGTACCAAATGTGGAACCCCTGTCGGAAATAAATCCGAAGAGCCTAAGAAGAAAGGCGCTAGCAAAGCCGTGGCTTCCCTTATCCTATCGATAATCGCTTTGGCTCTCTCGTTCTTAACGATGATTTCCTTCTTCGCTATTGATTCAATCCAAACTTTGATTCTCTATTCCGAGTTCCCAATTGTCATATTGGCGGTTGTTGGCATTGCTTTAGCGGCGAATACGTTGGCCGCCGGCAAAAGTGGCATGGCTGTTGCTGGCATTGTTTTATCGGCTATAGCCATCATTTGCCTTTTCGTTCCTTTATTCTACATGACTTGGGTCTTGCTTTTATTAAATTCCATCAACGGTGGTTCCCACAGTTCAAGCAGCAGCGCCTTAAGAATGTTCCTTCATTTCTAAAGAGCTTCCAACTTAACAAAAAACGGAGTCATTTAACCGCGGCTCCGTTTTTAATTTACTCAGCTTTTTCAACTGGCACAGGCGTTTCTTCTTTTGGGCGTTTCTTCCAGAAACCGTATCCGTATTTCTTTTCGAAGGCGAGTAAGAAGATGATGACCAGGACAGAACAAACGAACTCCGCTCCGATAAGCGAAGCCCAAATGCCATCCGCACCCCAAATAAGAGGCATCAAACAGACGAAGGCTATCTGGAAGACCAAGGTTCTCAAGAAAGCGATGATGGCGGATATCAAGCCATTGTTCAATGCGGTGAAATACGAAGATCCAAACATCGCAATACCCATGAAAGCGAACTGGAAGCTCGATATTTTGAAGGCGTGCTTGGTCAAAGAATATAACTCATCGTCATAGCTGAAGAACAACTTTGATAGTGGTCCAGCAAGACCTTCGGCCAAAGCGACCATTACCAAGGCGGTTGAAGCAATGAATATCAGCGACTTAGCCAAAATCGATCGCATCTCTTTTTGGTTTTTCGCTCCTAAGTTGTAAGAAGTGATTGGTGAAGTGGCGACCGCAAAGCCCATAAAAACGGCGGAGAAGACTTGCAATAAGTAAGCAATGACGCCATAAGCGGCAACGCCATTCTCCCCGATAAGCTCAAGAAGCTGGTGGTTATAAAGAATGGAAACAACCGACATGGCGATGTTGGTCAATAATTCCGAAGAACCGTTGCCGACAACGTGCCCCAAGGCTTTGAAGTCGGTCTTGTATTTGCATAACCTAAGCTTAGTTGGGTTCTTTCTAGCAAAGTAGATGATTGGGATGATTCCACCCACGACTTGCGAAGCAACGGTGGCTGCCGCAGCGCCATCCAGTCCCCAACCAAAGGCTCCGACGAAAACGCCATCCAAAACGATGTTCATGCATCCGGCGGCGATGGTGGTAATCATGCCGAAGACTGGTTTTTCCGCTGTGTTGCAAAGTCCTTGAAACTCATACTGGAGCATGGCAAAAGGCATGGCGGCGAATAACCATCTTCCGTATTTGACAGCGTAGGTATGAACCTCACCTTTCGCACCCATCAAAGTGGCAATCTGCGGCGTAAAGATAACGCCCAAACCACCAAGGATAAAACCGGTAACGACAGAAGCCACGACAACCATCGTGAAGACTTCTTTGGCTTTTTGCTCCTTGCCTTCGCCGAGCAATTTGCCGATTAAGGCCGAACCGCCGGTTCCATACATGAAGCCAACGCTGGTCACGATCATGATCGGCGGCCAAATGAGATTGATGGCGGTAAATGGAACCTTGCCGGCATAATTCGAAATAAACAATCCATCGATTACTGTGTAGATGGACATGAATACCATCATTAAAATCGATGGTAGGACGAAGCGGATCAATCTTCCGAATGTGAAGTGATCGCTCAACTGAATGGGGTCTTTGCGTTTTTCCTTCATACTTTCTGACTTCTCCAGACAAAGGGGTATTCTATATGAATCAATTCTTTTAGCAAGCCTTTAAATGGCTTGTATAAAAGCAAGTCTTGGGTAAAATATGCGTGAATGAAAAACAAAGCCGAGAAAAAAGACACCAAAGCTAGACGCTTTTTCGCTCTTTTGAAAGAAAAGCTTATGACCTCCACCAATGGCATGGCCATTGGCTTGTTTGGCACGCTTATCATCGGTACCATCATTTCTTTATTCGCCAAGATTCCCGGTGCTGAAATAATCGATACTTGGGCTTCCTACATCAAAGGACTTATGGGCGCCGGTATCGGTTTAGGCGTTGCCCTTGCTCTTAAATATAACGGAGTTACGGTGGTTGCCGTGACCGTTGCGGGTTTCGTTGGAAATTATGCGTTCTCTTGGGCCAAAGACACCACTACTGGCAACTTTGTCGGAATTTATTCGATAAGCGACCCATTATCCTGCTATATCTCAGCCTGCTTAGCTTTGCTAGCCATCAAATACATCATGAGGAAGAAGACACCGGTCGATTTGATTCTCATCCCTCTTATCGGGTGTGTTGTTTCCATCCTTTATAGCTTCTTATTGGCTCACTGGATTCATTACATCACCGTCGGCATTGGAGAACTCATCAAGATTTCTTTCAACGCCGTTCCGGTCTTGATGTGCATTATCATCTCGGTTTTGGTAGGCATGGCCCTCACGGCTCCGATTTCCTCGGTGGCGATTTGTGTTGCTATCCAAATCGGGAACGTTCCTCTTGCGGCGACCGCCGCCTTGATTGGTTGCTGCACCCAGATGGTCGGCTTTGCCGTCCATACGGCTAGGGATAACAAATGGGGTTCCGTTTTAGCCGTTGGCTTAGGAACATCAATGCTTCAATTCAAGAATATCATTAGAAAGCCGCTTATTTGGGTTCCGACTATCGTTGTTTCGGCGTTGCTTGGACCTTTGGCTATGCTTTTCCCAATTGAAGGTTTAACCTTCAATCAGTCGGCCTTATCCGTTGGGGCAGGCATGGGCACCTCTGGACTGGTTGGCCCACTTAATTTCTTTGGCGAATTTAACTATGACTGGAAAGTTATCTTGATGGTCATCGGGTTCTGCATTATCGCTCCGGGCATTTTGGTTTTCTTGATTGACTTGCTCTTTAGAAAGCTCAAATGGTTTGAGAAGGGCGACTTCTCTTTGAAAAACGACATCAATTGACAAATAAATTGATTAAGCGACTTATTTATTGCCTTTAAGGCCTATATTTCGTTTGTTTTTTGCATCGACAAAAGATTAGACTAGTAGCATGAAGAAAGAGCCAGGAAAGTTCTTAAAGGCTTTGCCTAATATTATCACCTGCATTCGTTTGATCGCCGCTGCGGTGCTCATTCATTTAAGCGTCGAAGAACATAAGGTCGCTTTCTATATCATTTATGGCTGCTGTGGCTTAACTGATTTGTTGGATGGCGTCATCGCCAGAGCCACTCACACCTGCTCAAAGCTCGGTTCCAGATTGGATTCCGTTGCCGATATCTTCTTCTTAGGCGTTATGGCCTACAAATTCATCCCTATCGCGGTTGAGAAGCTAACGTTCGCTAACTGGATCCTTATAGGTATTCCAGCCCTTATCCACATTTTGGCTTATATTGTCTGCTTGTTCAGGTTCCATAAGATGAGCGCTCTTCATACATGGGCTAATAAAGCCATGTCGATGATGATCTTCATCTTCCCGTTCTCTTTGGCCTTCGAAGAACCGTTGGTGTATCAAATCTACGCTTACGTCGGATCGGCCGTGGCTATCTATTCCGCGGTTGAATGTTTCTTGATTCACTGCATCGCCAAAACCTACGACCCTCGAAACCAATCCATCTGGGTGGTTAAGAAAAACGAAAGAAACCCATTAGGTAATCCAGACCTAAGGGCAAAAGAAGAAACTGAAAAACCCAACGAAGAAAAAGAGGCTCAGTAGCGAGCCTCTTTTATCTTCGATTTCCTTAATGAATCAAGCCAAGGACGCCTTGCCCTTCGTTGATGAGATAGAACATCGGAACAAAGACTAAGGAAACGATGGTCATCAATTTGATGAGGATGTTGATGGATGGGCCAGAGGTATCTTTGAATGGATCGCCGACGGTGTCTCCGACAACCGCTGCTTTATGAGCGTCGGTGCCTTTTTTGCCGTTGGCTTCAAACCATTTCTTGGCGTTGTCCCAAGCTCCGCCGGAGTTGGACATGAAGATAGCGAGCAAGACTCCGGTGACCAAAGAACCGGCCAATAATCCCGCCAAACCTTCATAACCGAGGAAGATACCGATTACCAATGGGACGACGATAGCAAGAACGCCGGGGATGATCATTTCCTTAAGAGAAGCCTTAGTGGAAATGTCGACGCACTTGGCGTAGTCAGGTTTAACGGTGCCGTCGAGGACACCAGGAGTCTTAAATTGTCTGCGGACCTCGTCAATCATCTGATTGGCGGCTTTTCCAACACTAGACATGGTCAAAGCGGTGAACAAGAACGGCAACATGGCGCCGATCAATAAGCCGACGATGACGAATGGCGAAGCTAAGTTGAGCTTGGTGGTGATATCAAGTCCCTTGGTCTCTGCGTTGAAAGCGAAAATGAAGGTGACGAATAAAGCGAGAGAAGTAAGGGCAGCACTTCCGATAGCGAAGCCTTTGCCCATAGCGGCGGTGGTGTTGCCGACGGAATCCAATTCATCGGTGATCTCACGGACGGATTCATCCTGACCGCTCATTTGAGCGATGCCGCCAGCGTTATCGGCGATTGGGCCATAGGCGTCGACCGCAACGGTGATGCCGGTGGTGCTTAACATACCGACAGCCGCCAAAGCGATGCCATAAACGCCCATCGTGGTGTTGCCAACTCCGCCAGAAACGAAATAGGCGACCAAGATTGCCACGCAGATAAGAAGAATTGGGAATAAGGTGGACATCATGCCAACGGACAATCCGCCGATGATATTGGTGGCCGTTCCAGTCTCAGATTGCTTAACAATCTTCATGACATGGCGATGTTTATCGGAAGTGTAGATTTCGGTGACGATACCGATGATGACACCAACTAACAAGCCGATGACGACCGAGCAGAAGGTCTTATAGAATTCGCTCCAGCCGAAGTAGGCAACGCTCAAAGCGAAAGCCCCAACAACAACGATGGCCGAGGCCACATAAGTGCCGTTTCTTAAAGCGGCAGCAGGATCCTTTTTGCCGCGGACGAACAAGGAACCGATGATGGAAGCAACGATGCCAACGCCAGCCAAAAGGATAGGATAAATGAGATAGTAAGTATTGGTGATAGAAGAGGAACCAGCGATAAGATAAGCGCCTAACGATACGGCGGAGATAATCGCTCCAACATAGGATTCGAATAAGTCCGCGCCCATGCCAGCGACGTCGCCGACGTTATCGCCGACGTTATCAGCGATGGTGGCTGGGTTACGTGGGTCGTCTTCTGGGATGCCGGCTTCGACTTTGCCGACTAAGTCCGCACCGACGTCAGCCGCTTTGGTATAAATACCACCACCAACTCTAGAAAAGAGAGCGATGGAGCTAGCGCCTAAACCAAAACCAGTGATGATATTGGACATCGAAATATAGTCTGGTTCAGCCCACTGGAAGATAGCAAATAAAGCAGAAAGTCCGCCTAATCCTAAACCAACGACGCATAAACCCATGATGGCGCCGCCAGAGAAGGCGATTTTCAAGGCCGCATTCATGCCACCGCGTTTAGCCGCTTCAGCGGTCTTGGCGTTGGCACCAGTCGCGGCACGCATACCGATGAAACCAGCTAAGCCAGAAAGAATAGCGCCGCCCAAGAAGCAAACCGCGGTCTGCCAGTTAACGCCGAAACAAATGGCGATGAACAAGACGACGGTGAAGATGGCTAAGGTGACGTATTCGCGTTTCAAGAAAGCCATCGCGCCTTCGCGGATGTACTTTTGGATCTCGATCATCTTGGGATCGGTGATGTCCGCTTTTTTGATGCGTCTGCCTAGCACAACCAAAGCATAGACAAGTCCGAGGACGGAGATGCCGGTCACGATCAAGACGACCAAATTGCTTTGGAAGAAGTTTGTGAGGAGATTCATAAATTTCCCTCCAAAAAATGTGTAAGAAAGGGCTTACACGACCAAGAAATTATACTTAAAGTGAATATGCGTTCAACACAATTATCCCAAAATCTTGAAATTAGATGGTATAGTGTAAAATGCAGGGAAATTTTCGAGCCCTATTTTTCTATAAATAGGCATATTAAAAGGGTATTTCCCCGATACGAGACAGTTATGAACGAAGAAAAGAAACAAATCATGTTGACCGGCGATCGTCCAACCGGAAGATTGCACTTAGGTCATTATGTCGGCTCCTTGCGCAGCCGCGTCGAGCTCCAAAACAGCGGTAGCTTTGACGAGATGTACGTGATGATTGCTGACACCCAGGCTCTGACCGATAATTTCGGCGTGCCCCAGAAAGTCAGAGACAACGTCATCGAAGTTGCCCTCGACTACCTTTCCGTTGGCCTTGATCCTTCTAAAGTCACCATCTTTGTTCAGTCTGCCGTCCCAGAGCTATTCGAATTGACTTGCTACTTCTTGGACTTGGTTACCCTTTCGAGATTGGAAAGAAACCCAACCGTTAAGGCGGAGCTAGCCACCAAGGATTTCTCGGATTCCATTCCAACTGGTTTCCTTTGCTATCCTGTTTCCCAAACCGCGGACATCGTTGCCTTTGATGCGACCATTGTCCCGGTTGGCGAAGACCAAAAGCCAATGATCGAGCAGGCTCACGAAATCGTGCACAAGTTCAACTCTTTATATGGCGAGACCTTGATCGAGCCTGAAATCAAACTTCCAAAGTCCGAATCCGCCCGCCGTTTGCCAGGCATCGATGGCAAAGCCAAAATGTCTAAATCGTTAGGTAACTGCATCTATCTTTCCGATGATGAGAAAACCGTCACCAAGAAAGTCATGTCGATGTACACCGACGAGACCCATTTGAACATTAATGACCCTGGTCATACCGAAAACAATCCGGTCTTCATCTATTTGGAAGCCTTCGCGACCGATGAACACTTCGCCAAGTTCTTGCCAGAATATAAGAACCTCGATGAATTAAAGGCCCATTACGAACGCGGTGGATTGGGCGATGTTACCGTCAAGCGCTTCTTGGCCAATGTCCTTAATGATGTCTTGACTCCAATCAGAGCCAGACGCCACGAGTTCGAGAAAGACATTCCAGGCGTTTATAAGATTCTTGCCGAAGGTTCTGAAAAGGCGGCCGCCAAAGCCCATCAAACCGTCCTTCGTGTCCGTAGATCCTTAGGCGTTGATTACTTCAACAATCACAAGATGATCGAAAAACAATCCAAAGCCTTCAAGAAGAAACACGAGGAAGAAGAAAAACTCGCCGCCTACCTTGCAAAGCAAAAGAAATAATAATCAGGGACTTCGGTCCCTTTTATTTCTTGCTAAATAATACCTCTAGGGGGTATATTCATATCGGAGGTAATTTTATGGAACATTGCCCAATGTGTGAAAGAAAAACCGCGAGAGACGAAAAGGAACTTAAATCATTGCTTAATAGATGTTCGAGAATCGAAGGACAGGTTAGAGGCATCAAAAAGATGCTTGAGGACAATGTCTATTGTGTGGAGATCATCCGTCAAGTTTCCGCTGCGCAGAACGCTTTGAATTCTTTAAATAAAGAACTTATTGCCTCCCATATTCATTCCTGCGTTTATAACGATGTCAAAGCGGGTTCGGAAGATTCTCTAGACGAATTAACCGACCTCCTAGAGAAATTGATGAAGTAATATGGCTAAAAAGTTTAATGTCACCGGTATGACGTGCGCCGCTTGTCAGGCTCATGTCGAACATGCCGTCTCTAAAGTAAAGGGCGTCAACTCCGTCACGGTTAATCTTTTGACTAATTCCATGACAGTGGAAGGAAACGCTTCGGACGAGAATATCATCAAGGCTGTTTCCAAAGCTGGTTATGGTGCTTCCTTGCAGGAAGGAACCTTTCAAAAAGAAAAAGACAATGCTTCAAGGAAACTGATTTTCCGTTTGGCTTCCTCTTTTGTTTGCTTGTTGGTTTTGATGTATTTTTCCATGGGCTGCACGATGTTTGGCTGGCCTATGCCCAAGCTGTTTAAGGATTATCCGTATGCGATGGGGATTGTTGAGATGGGCATTGCTTTGATCGTCATGGGAATCAACTGTAAATTCTTTATCTCTGGATATAAAGGCTTGTTCCATCTACACCCGAACATGGACTCCCTTGTTGCTTTAGGCAGCAGTGCATCCTTTATCTATTCATTCGTTATCATGGTTTTGAGTGCTGTCGCATTGAACAACGGTGACGCCGAACTATCAATGAAATATGTCCATGGCCTCTATTACGAAACCGCGGCCATGATTCCAACTCTTATTACTATCGGTAAAACCCTGGAATCAATTTCCAAAGGAAAGACGACGAATGCTTTGAAGGAATTAATGAACCTTGCCCCTAAATCAGCAGTCATCCTAAAAGATGGAGTGGAAACCGAGGTTTTATTGGAAGAAGTCAAACTTGGCGATGTCTTCGTCCTTCGTGCCGGATCATCTGTTCCAGTGGATGGAAAAATCATCGAAGGCAATGGCTCGTTCGATGAATCCGCTTTGACTGGTGAATCAATCCCAAATGATAAAAGTGTCGATGCCGATGTGTTTTCGGGAACCATCCTTACTTCTGGCTATGTTCTTTGCAAAGCCACCAAGGTCGGCGAAGATACGACTTTGTCGCAAATCGTTAAGATGGTTAACGATGCGAACACCAGCAAGGCTCCTATCTCTAAAATCGCGGATAAAGTGTCTTATGTTTTCGTACCGGTCATTATGCTTATCGCCATCATTGTGCTGACGGCGTGGTTGATTTACGGCGGAGTCGTTGGCTCGCCAGATCCAAATACCAACTGGGTGGCCTTTGCTTTGGCTAGAGGCATATCCGTGCTGGTCATCGCATGCCCATGCGCATTAGGTTTGGCTACCCCTGTTGCCATTATGGTTTCATCGGGCAAAGGCGCTAAAAATGGCATCCTCTTTAAAACCGCCGAGTCCATTGAAGAAACCGGCAAATGCGACACCGTTATCTTTGATAAGACCGGAACCATTACTTTGGGCATTTCGACCGTTAATACATTTAAGACTTACATTGATGACAACGATTTGCTGTTAGCTGCTTGCTCTTTGGAAGCCCAGTCCGAGCATCCTTTAGCTAAAGCGGTGGTCGATTATGGCAACTTCACCGAATTGAAAGAAGTTTCCGACTACGAAACGTTGGTCGGCAATGGGGTTGTCGCCAACATTGAGGGGGAAAAATACGCTATTGGCAAACTCTCCTTCATCGAAAATAGATGCGAAGTCTCCTCTGAAATCAAAGAAGAGGCCACCAACTTAGCCAAAGAAGGCAACACCTGCATCTTTTTGGAAGTCTCCGGCAAGTTGGGCGCGATGTTTGCCATCTCCGATGTGGTCAGAGAAGATGCCAAAGAGGCCATTGATCAACTTAAGGGCCTGGGCATCAAACCAGTTATGCTTACGGGCGATAGCAAAGGAACCGCGATGGCCATTGCTTCAAAGATTGGCATTGAAGAAGTTATCGCTGAAGTCCTCCCTGATCAAAAGGAAGCGGTTGTTCGTTCTTTCCAGAAGAACGGCAAAGTCATTATGGTTGGCGATGGAATTAACGACGCTCCGGCATTGAGTCGTGCCAATATTGGTATCGGCATTTCTTCGGGAACAGATATTGCCATCGAATCTGCGGAAGTGGTTATAACAAGGCACACCTTAACCTCCGTTCCGGCTGCTATTCGTTTATCGAGAAGAACCTTATTAAACATCAAAGAAAACCTTTTCTGGGCTTTCTTCTACAACGCGGTGTGCATCCCTATCGCTGCTGGTGCCTTCTATTTTGTGTGGGGTTGGGCGATGAATCCGATGATTGGGGCGGCTGCCATGGCCTTATCAAGCGTCTGTGTTGTCCTTAATGCACTACGATTGAACCTAGTTCAGGTCTATAATAAAAAACACGACCATCCTATGAAACATCTACCTAAAGGAGGATCAATTATGGAAAAAACCTTTAACGTCGAAGGAATGATGTGCGCTCATTGCGAAGCTCACGTCAAAGGGGCTTTGGAGAAAGTTAAAGGCGTCGAATCCGCCACGGCCGACCATATGGCCAACAAAGTCGTTGTCGTTTTGAAGAAAGACGTCGATGACAAGAAATTAATCAAAGCCATCGAGGAAGCAGGCTACAAAGTAGTCGCTTAATAACATCTTGGACTTTTCCGGCTGGCTAAAACTTACCTTGGTTGATTATGACAACCATATAGCCACAACCTTCTTTTCAGCGGGTTGTAATTTTCGTTGTCCTTTCTGTCAAAACTCCGACTTGGTTTTAAGACCAGCCGAAGCCCCAACCATTCCTTGGGAAGAATTGAAGAAATATTTGGTTAAACGCCAAGGCATGATCGAAGGTGTCTGCATCACTGGCGGTGAGCCAACTTTGATGCCTGATTTGGAAGATAAAATCAGAGAGATTAAATCGCTCGGATATGATGTCAAATTGGACACGAACGGTTCCAACCCCGAAGTGGTGGAACGTCTTTTAAGGGAACACCTACTTGATTACGTTGCCATGGATATCAAGAACTCCGAAGAGGGTTATCCTAAGACCGTCGGACTTAAAGATGTCGATATGGATAAGATCAAGAAATCCATCTCCTTGATAATGACCGCACCAGATTATGAATTCAGATCAACCATCATCGATGAGTTCCATTCCGAGGAAAGCATCAAAGGCATGGCTGAATTAATCAAAGGGGCCAAGCGCATGTTCTTACAACATTACGTTGATTCGAAATATTGCATTGAACACGGCTTCCACGAAGTGAGCAAAGAAAAAGCCACGCATTATATGGATATCCTTAACGAATTAGGGATTCCAACCAAATTGCGTGGCTATGAATATTAATCCAATGTGAAGAGATAAGAATTCGCCGAGCAGGCAGCGATGGCTCCATCGGAGCAAGCGGTCGTGAGCTGGCGGATTTTTTTCTTTCGGCAATCACCGGCGACGAACAATCCCGGGGTCTTGGTGGCCATGTTCTCATCGGCCAAGAAGAAGCCTTTTTCTAAGTCGCAGACGTCTCCGAATCTATCGTTATCAGGAACTTGTCCGATAGCGACGAAGACGCCTGGGTTCTTAAGATCTAAAACCTCGTCGGTCTTGGTGTCTCTGAACTGAACACCGACAAGTTTTCCGTTCTCGCCATAGAAGCGGAAGGCGTTCTTGTTGTGATAGATGGAAACGTTAGGAAGTTTCTTTAGGGTGCTGACTAAGATCGGATCAGCGAAGAACTTGTCGAACAAGGTTACGACATCGACGTGGGAAGAGGTTCCCGCTAAAGAGATGGCATATTGCAGGGCGGAGTTGGCATCTCCGATGACAGTCACTGGCTGGTCTTTGAAGAAGGCACCATCGCAGACGGCACAGAAAGATATGCCATTTCCGATATATTCTTCTTCGCCTTCGATGTTCAAATGACGATGCTTGACGCCGGTAGCGATGATAACCGCTTTGGCTTGGTATTCATCGTAATGGCCTTTGATGGTGAAGACGTTGTCTCTCTTTTCGATGGACAAAGCCTCATCCAACTCATATTGCATACCCAGACTTTCGGCCTGGTCGAACATAAGGTCGATCAATTGGACGCCGGAGATGGATTTTTGGGCCGGGAAGTTCTCGACTTTCGGAGAATCAGCAATCTGACCTCCGAAGTTCTCCTTCTCCAACAAGAGAACGGAACGTCCGGCTCTTAAAGAATAGATGGCGGCCGTCAAAGCGGCTGGGCCGCCACCAATGATGATAATGTCGTTCATTATTTCTTAAGGGACTCGATGTAGGCTTTGATGTTCGAAGCGTTCTCGTAGACTTCGAAGTTTCCGTTTTCGGTTGGGACGAGCAAGGTTGGAGCCTTGACGACGCCTAAGGCGACGGCTTCGTCCTTATTTTCGTAAGCATCGACATCCTTATAAGCGATGCCAGCTCTGTCTAAGAGGCTCTTGGCCATCTTGCAGTTCGGGCAAGTTTTGGAAGTGAAGATGGTCAATTCGTTGATGGCCGGTCTCTTAACTTCTTCGTGCTTGACTTCGTTGGCTAAGGATTCGCCAAAGACGATGCCGTCATGGGATCTGGAATGTTCGAGATTGTAGGTCTTACGATCTTTGAATTCCTGAGATTTGCCAGCATTCCAGTTTTTAACTGGACGATAGTAACCAGTGATACGGGAATAGACTTCGGTGTCTCTCTTGCAGATTGGGCACTTATAGACTTCGCCAGTTAAGTATCCGTGTTCAGCGCAGACGGAATAAGTCGGCGACATGGTGTAATACGGAAGCTTGTAGTTATTGGCGATGGTTCTGACCAAGCGCATGGTGGATTCCCAGTCTGGGAGTTTCTCACCTAAGAAGGTATGGAAGACGGTGCCAGAGGTATACAAAGTCTGGAATCTGTCTTGGATATCCAAAGCGGAGAAGACATCATCGGTATAACCGACTGGCAAGTGAGAGGAGTTGGTATAGTATGGGGTCTCTCCTGGCTCACCGGCGGTGATGATGTCCGGATAACGTTCGCGGTCATGCTTGGCCAAACGATAGGAAGTGGATTCAGCTGGAGTGGCCTCTAAGTTATAAAGATCGCCGTATTTTTCCTGATAGTCGGACAAGCGGGTTCTCATGTGGTTGAGGACTTCCTCAGTGAAATCCTGAGCCTCTGGATGAGTGAGATCCTGGCGGATCCAACGAGCGTTCAAGCAAGCTTCGTTCATACCAACCAGACCAATGGTGGAGAAGTGGTTGTTGAAGGAACCTAAATAATGTTTGGTGTATGGGTACAAACCGGCTTCAAGGAAGCTGGTGATGGCTTTACGCTTGACGTTCAAAGAACGAGCGGAGATGTCCATCAATTTATCCAAACGGTTGAAGAAATCCTTCTTATCGGTGGCTAAATAAGCGATACGCGGCATGTTTAAGGTAACAACACCGACAGAACCGGTGGATTCACCAGAACCGAAGTAGCCGCCAGACTTCTTACGTAATTCACGCAAGTCTAAACGGAGACGGCAGCACATGGATCTGACATCGGATGGCTGCATATCGGAGTTGATGTAGTTAGAGAAATATGGAGTTCCATATTTGGCGGTCATTTCGAACAAGAGGCGGTTGTTCTCGGTATCGGACCAATCAAAGTCTTTGGTGATGGAATAGGTTGGGATTGGATATTGGAATCCACGGCCGTGATAATCGCCTTCGATCATGATTTCGATGAAGGCTTTGTTGATCATATCCATCTCGGCTTTGCAATCTTTGTACTTAAAGTCCATTTCTTTGCCACCGACGATGCAGTTGAGCTCAGCCATATCGTTTGGGACGGTCCAATCTAAAGTGACATTGGTGAATGGCGCCTGAGTGCCCCAACGAGACGGTGTGTTAACGCCATAGATAAAGGACTGAATGCATTGTTTGACCTGCTTATAGGTTAAGTTGTCGACCTTGACGAATGGAGCGAGGTAAGTATCGAAGCTAGAAAAAGCCTGAGCGCCAGCCCATTCGTTTTGCATGATGCCCAAGAAGTTGACCATCTGGTTGCAAAGGGTCATCAAGTGACGGGCTGGAGCGGAAGTAATCTTTCCAGGAACGCCACCCAAGCCTTCTTGGATGAGTTGTTTCAAAGACCAACCCGCGCAGTAGCCGGTGAGCATGGACAAATCGTGGATGTGGATGTCGGCGTTGCGGTGGGCATCGGCGATTTCCTGGTCATAGATTTGACTAAGCCAATAGTTGGCGGTGACGGCGCCGGAGTTGGAAAGGATCAAACCACCGACGGAATAAGTGACGGTGGAGTTTTCCTTAACGCGCCAGTCGTTGAGGTTCAAATACTTATCGACGATCGAAGCGTAATTGATTTCGGTCTTTTTCAAGTCGCGCATGCTCTGATGCAAACGACGATAGTTCATGTATGCCCTGGCGACATCGACATATCCGGCTTGGATCAAAACGACTTCCACGGAGTCCTGGATGTCTTCGATGCCGATGATGCCATCTTTGATTTTGCCTTCGAAGTTGGCGGTGGTTCTTAAAGCCAACAACTCAAGGATGCTGTGATCGGTGGTTCTGTGCACCTCTTCAAACGCTTTGCCAATAGCGGTCTCGATCTTATTAAGGTCGAAATCCACGATGCTATGGTCTCTTTTTTCTACTCTAATCATAGGTCTGCCTCTAGTCTTGCCTTCATTAAGGGGACAAAAAAGCACCAATCGGGCCTCTCCCGATTCACACGAGAAGTCTCCCTTTGTTTTTAAAGGCTCACAAATAATAAAGGACAATTTTCTAGTTTTAAATTAGTTTGCTCAAAGAATTTTCAGGCGTGACTTCTCCTATTAGCGTGCGCGAAGAAAAATAAGCCATTGTATGCAAGATTTGGATACCCTTTTTAACCGCTTATGACTTTCAAGCATAATCAGCCAAAAATAGACAGTGTATAAAATAGACTTCTAAAGGCTAGATGCCATCGAAAAAGTCTATTTTTCAGGTCAAAAAACGGCCAAAAACGTCGTTTTTATTGCAAATATGCAATCGCCCCACTATTATCGTTTGCCGTAAGGAGACATATATGTCTGAAGAAAAAATTGAAGATAAAGTAGTCGAAGAAAAGGAACTCGACGAAAAGGCCAAGAAGAAGGCCGAAAAGAAAGCTAAAGCCAAAAAAGCCGAAAAGAAAGCCGGAAAGAAAATCAAAGGCGTTTGGGATGAATTCAAGAAGTTCATCAACCGTGGAAACGTTGTCGATATGGCGGTTGGTGTCGTTATTGGTGGTGCGTTCAGCACGATTGTCACTTCTGTTGTTAACATCTTATTGAGCGTCTGCACTTGGGGCGTTCCTGGTGGTTTAAGTGGTTTGATCACCGTTTTGCCAGCCGCTAACGCTGCTCAACAGGGTTTAGCGGGTGTTGGTCAGTCTTTCTCCAACTCCGAAATCATCGATAAGACCATTGCTTATGCTCAAGCAGCCTTCGGTGTTCCTCTTGAACCCACTTCCAGCAACTTCCTCACCTACCAGAACCAGATGCTCGGCAGCTACACTTTATACGGAACCACCTATGTTTATTCCGGTGCTGCCGTCATTAACTGGGGTGCTGTTATCAACGCTGTCATCAGTTTCTTGATCATTGCTATCGTCCTCTTCGTTATCCTTAAGGTTGTCAACGCCGTCAAAGCCGAAACCAACAAGGTTCTCGCTCAAACCAGAGACAGAGTTGCCAAAGATTTGAAACTCGACGACGATTCCGAATCTGCCGAAGAAAAGAAAGCCGAATAACTTTATCTCAAAGAAGGAAGGTCCCAATATGGGACCTTTTATTTTATTTTGCTAACGATGTATTCAGCATAGGCTTTAGCCACATTGATGCCGGTATAGTATTCGAACCCTTTTATGAAGGCGTTGCTGTTAACCTCGCATAATATTGGTTCGTCATTTGGGCCAATTAAGAGGTCAACGCCGCAGTAATCTAAATTGAGGACAGAAGCGGCCTTTTCTGTGACTTTAAGATATTTATTATCTAGTTTTACGGCTTCAGCCGTTCCACCTAGAGCGATATTCGATCTGAAATCGTTTGGATTCATTCTCTTCATGGCGCCGATGGCTTTCCCACCAATCACAATGACGCGATAATCGACACCCTTTGACGATTGAATGAATTCTTGGAACAAAGTAGAAATACCGCCGTTCTCCTTCATAAATGAAACGAGTTCGTTGTGATTATTTAGTAGGAATACCCCTGCCCCCATTGATCCATATGAATGTTTGGCAATCATCGGATAAGCAAAAGAGTCTTCAATCACTTTTATGAATTTAGAATCGTCCGAATTGAAATAATTAAGTGGGGAACCGATGGTCTTTGGCATCTTTATGCCAGAATTTGATAAAGATATGTAAGTTAGCATCTTGTCGTCGCAGAGACGGATGGCTTCATAATGGTTGAATAAACGATATCCAGCCTTTTCTAACAGCTCGGAAAGGTATTTGTCTTTATCGAGGAACAATACAAAAGAGCCTAAATCTTCTTTAACGACGATCGATCCGTCGGATTCAATATAGGAAATCAAATCAGTAGTGGTTTTAAGTTCTAAATCCACGTCCAATTTGGATAGTTCTTCCTTCATTCTTTCATAGAAGTTTTTAAGTCCTTCTAAGAAGACATAACCATTAACGATAGCGGTAGCTTTTTGCATGCCAAGATTATACAAATATTGTTAATCTTATTATAGTGTCAAAATTATGGTAGAATTATGACAATATGAAAATAGAACCAATTACATTCCTGCGGAATACCAATCAGTTAGAAGCTGACTTAAAGAAGTATGATGAGCCGATTTATATCACTAAAAATGGCTCCGGTCATTTAGTTGTGATGACCATGAAACAATATGAATCCATGAAAACTGGATTGATAAAGGAAAGCAACCAATGTGTTGGGGAGTCCTCTTTCTCCATCAAAAAGCAGAGTGAGCCTTTGGGTTTTGTTCGTGTTAGAGCCGCCGCCCAAAACATCCATGTTGGCTCGGTGTCGGGAAACATCAAAGAAATGAAGAAGGCCATAGATCAAGCTGTGGCTGATAAGGTTCATGTTTTACTCTTCCCTGAATTAAGCCTTACCGGATACACTTGCGGTGACCTTTTCCTCAATGAAAAAATGCAAAAAGACGCGGCTTTAGGAACTATTGAAATGGCAAAATACACCGAAAAGCTACCGATTTTGGTGGTTTTCGGCGCTCCTTTAGCTAAAGAAAACCATCTCTATAATTGCGCAGTTGCTTGTTATAACGGCGATATCCTTGGTGTTGTGCCAAAGACCTATATTCCTAACTACAATGAGTTTTATGAGAAGCGTTACTTCAAAACCGGTTTCGGCAACGAGGGAACGATTGCTATCAAAAACAAAGAATATCCATTCGGCAGTAATTTAATCTTTGTTGATGAAAATTATGACAAGTTGAAGATAGGTATCGAGATTTGCGAAGACCTTTGGGTTCCAGATGCGCCAAACATTTCCTTGGCGATGGCAGGGGCAACAATGATTTTGAACCTCTCATCCTCGAATGAGACCTTTGGAAAACAAAACTATCGTAGAGACTTGGTCAAGACCACTTCGTCTCGTGATATCTGCGCTTATGCCTATGCTTGTTCAGGTAGAACCGAATCTACAACTGATCTGGTTTTCTCTGGCCATAATTTGATTTGCGAAGACGGAAACGTTTTGAATGAAACCGAATTATTCTCCGAAGAAAGTGTGACTGCCGATGTTGATATGGATCGCCTCTTAGCTAAAAGGCGCAAGACTGGCACATTTGACCATAAGATTGACAAAAAATATCGTTGGATTGGGTTTGATTTAGCAATCGAAAAACCAAATGATTTAAAGAGACAATTGGTCCACTATCCGTTCCTTCCAACTCAAGAAAACGAGAAAAAAGATTTAAAAGCCGCTAAAACGATCATTGATATGCAGGCGGTCGGTCTCTTAAAGAGGCTGGAAACCGTTAGAACTAAATCCGTTTATATTGGCTTGTCCGGCGGTCTTGATTCAACTCTTGCGTTGTTAGTTGCGGTTGAAGCTTTCAAACGTGCCGGATGGGATTTAAAAGGTGTCCACGCCATTACCTTGCCAGCGTTCGGAACATCTAAGAGAACCCACGATAATGCGGTGAAACTCGCCGATGCTTTGGGTGTCGATTTCGAGGAAATTAACATAAAAGATAGCGTTCTCGCTCATTTTAAGGACACAAAACACGATCCTGAAGACCATGATTTGGCATATGAAAACGCTCAAGCAAGAATGAGGACAATGGTTCTTATGGACATTGCCAACGAACGCGATGGCTTAATGGTAGGAACTGGTGATTTGTCTGAATTGTGCTTGGGCTGGTGCACCTATGGCGGCGACCATATGTCGATGTATGGCGTGAATGGCTCCATCCCTAAAACTTTAGTTAGATATCTAGTTGAGGCCTATGCCGAGATGTTCCCGATCGCAGAGGAACCATTAAACGACATTTCAGCTACTCCAATATCTCCGGAATTGCTCCCTCCAAAAGGTGGAGAAGGCATAACCCAAGTTACCGAAGATGTCGTTGGCCCATATGTTTTGAATGACTTTTTTATATACTATTTTTTGACTCACGAATTTGGCCCAAGAAAAATATATTTCTTGGCTTCAGAAGCGTTTAAAGGTATATATACTCCTGACGTCATTAAAGGTTGGCTTGAAAACTTCTTCACTCGTTTCTTTAGAAACCAGTTCAAGAGAAGTTGTCTTCCGGATGGTCCAAAAATCATCGCTGCGAGTGTTTCTCCGAGAGGTGACTGGCGAATGCCGTCTGATGCGTCTGCTGAAGACTATTTAGCCGAGATCCGATCACTTTAAGGGGTTTTTATGAATAAAAAGAGTCGTCTTTACGAAATACTTAGATTTGCAGTTACTGGTGTAGTTGCCACTATTGTTGATTTTGCTGTTTCCTACGTTTTGCGTTTCGCTTTTAAAAACAATTGGAACGCAGTAGATTCAGCGGGTGAGTTTATAAATCCATCTCTTCATTATGTTGCTACAGGCATTTGCGTTACCGCCGGATTCCTTGTTTCGTTGGTAGTCAACTGGTTCATGTCTAAACTTTGGGTTTTCCAAAACGTTGATAAGGAAAAGAACTACAACAAGGCTAAATATGTTTGGGGCTTCATTGGCTTGTCGGTCGGTGGATTTGCTTTAGGAACTGGTTTGATGGTTCTCGGCGAATACATTTGTGGCGCTGCTTGGGGCATTACTTATCCTTCCAACCCATTTGATGAAAACATTTGGGGCAACTTGTTCAAAACTGGTGGTCTTTCCTTCTGGGCTTACTTCATCATGTTTGCTTTGAAGACATTGATCGTCCTTATTTATAACTATCTCACCAGAAAGTTCTTCATTTTCAAGGAACCTAAAAAGGTTGAGAATGTCGAAAATAACGAAGAACAAAAATAGTCAATTTATTATTATGAAAAAAGTAATTGTTATCGGTGGAGGCGCAGCAGGAATCTATTCCGCCCTTTGTTTATTGAGCAAAGTGCCGTGTGTATCGATAGAAATTATTGAGAAAGAAAGCAAATTAGGCAAGAAACTTAGGGCTACTGGCAATGGACACGCCAATATCCTCAACGATGTTTTAAATGAAGAAAATTTCAATACATCTGATCGAAAATACTTTGAAATCCTATCAAAATTCAATGTTTCAGATTGTCTTAATCTGCTTCTTGAGTGGGGCGTTCCTACTACTAAAATCGAAAATCTCTATTATCCTTTGAGTTTTAATGCACCTAGTTTTGTCAATGAAATAACAAAGAAACTCATTGAAGGCGGAGTAAAAATCTCTCTTGATACTAAAGTTTTGGGTTATCACCTTGAGGAAGATAAAATCATTGTTGAAACTTCTTCTGGAAACAAAACTTGTGACGATCTGATCATTACGACTGGCGGAACTTCTTCTCCAAAATTGGGGAGTGATGGTTCCTTGTTCGGAATTTTGAAAGATAAAGGTTACAAATTTTCTTCTCTCGAACCAGGTTTGACTCCAATTCGAACAAAAGAAAGAATCATCAAGTCTCTTGTTGGCGTTCGCCATAAAGCTTTGGTTACTCTTACCGATGGATATGGACCGGTTCTTTATTCAGAGAACGGCGAGTACCTTTACAAGAAAGACGGTCTTTCTGGAATTTGTGTTATGAACATTTCCAGCAAGATAAAATGGCTAGGTGTTCGACGTCCGTTGATTCATATCGATCTTTTCCCAAAGAAAGACGTTCATGAATATGTTTCGGAAAGGCATGAAAACGAAGCGGTTCTTGAATCTTCTTTGTATTCCGAAGTTCTATACCAATCGAAAGCTCGCGGAATCAGTTTCAATGAAGCGTTGCACGGTTTGGTTTACTCCTATGTCGATGGATATGGCTTCGAAGATAGCCAAGTAACCATCGGCGGAATTTGCGAAGAATCAGTCAATTCTGATCTATCTTCCGCTATTGAAAAACACGTTTATTTCGCTGGTGAAATTCTCAATTTTGACGGACTTTGTAGCGGATTTAATTTAACTTGGGCGCTAGTGAGCGCGATGGTCGTTGCTCGCTCTTTAGGAGCGAACTAACCCCTAGTGATTGACTATCTTGGAAAGATAGATATAATTTTTTCGTTTCACTGCAAACATTCGTTTGAAGTTGCAGGTGTTAGGAGAGTTTTATGAAGTATACCAATACCTCCAGATTGTTAAGCACAATCTTCCACGCCATCATCTTCCTTGGCTTCGGCGCCTTAGGCGTCTACTTCGGCTTAGCGGTCGCTCCTTGCTATATGAGCGGCAGTGCCACCTCGCTTGATACCATCATTGCTCCGTATAATCTTTATTCCGAATTGGGCATTGTTGGTTTATCCCTTGCTACCATCTCCATGTATGGATTCATCTATGGCTATAAAGCCCTCCAGAATCCTAGAGACGATGCCCCAGTCATCAAAGCATTTAATGCTTTCATCGCCGAAGGTTTCATCGCTGGCATCTTCTGCTTGGCCAACGGCGTCATTTATTTCGATGCCATCCGTGGTGGTTCCGAAAAAGGGTTGGGATTCCTCATTGCCGCGATGATCATCTTATTTATCGGTTTGATGATTGCCACCAATATCCCAATGGTCAAACTTTATGATAATAAAGACCAGACCCCGCTTCTCTCTTCTATGTGCATGGCTGCCGCCGTCTTCTTCGGCTGGGCCACCATTGTTACTTTGGGAAGCTTGATTGGTTCTTGGGTCCGTGGTGTCGAATCTTGGTCCCACGTCATTAACAACCAGCTACTCGCCTTCATGATTGTTTATGCGGTCAACACCGTCTTATTGGTTCTTTCCTCTCTCTTCCTTAAGAAGGGTGGAGACCTCCAAAAGAAACTTGCTGGTTATTTCACCTCTTTGGTCATCTTCTTAATCTCCTTATGCTACATCGCCGATGGTATCATCGGTCTTGTCTACGGCAATGCCAGCGGCAGCGTTAAGAACGTCCATCTCGAAGGCATCGACTTCGCTATTCCAAAGTCTGGCGACGCTTATGCCATCATCTGCTTAGTTGTCGGTGGTTTATTACTCATCGGTTCCATCGTCTTCGTTGGAATGCATAGTACTGGCAAACTCAAAAAGAAAGCCAAATAAATCGATCACAAAAAATAAAAACGGATGGTTGAATTCCATCCGTTTTTTGTTACTTAGTTGAGATCGATGTCTTCTGGATTCGGTCCGTATAATTCTTTCTCGGTGATGTAGATGATCTTGTCGTAGAGCGATTTGACTTCGTCATTTGGCTCTTCGTATTCGGCGATCAAACGCTCCATCGCATAGTCAGGGACGATTCTATCGCCGCTTCTCTGTTTGTTTTGCTTCTTGGACAATTCAGAATCGATTTTGAAGATCACGAGGATGTGTTTGTCAAATCCCGGAGTAGCCTTGGCGTAATAAGCGCGGTGGATATTCCTTAAGTTGGTAGCGTCTGCAATCGCGAAGACGTTGTCGATCTCGGAGGCTTTGTTCAAACGATCAGTGAAGGTGATCCAAATCTCCTTTTCGTGGTCGAAGTTGTTAACGGCACCGAATAATTCCAAGCGAAGTTCATCGCTGGATACGACTATGGTATTTGGGTGCTTTTTGACAAAGCGCTTGGACCAAGTTGATTTTCCAGTTCCTGGAATGGCGCTTAAGGTAATCATCGTTTTCATAGGGATTATTGTCTCCGAGAATGTGAATCTTGCTTCACTGAGCAGACCGAGGGATATTTTCGACTTCAAACACGCGTATGTAAACAAATTATTTTTATTGTTATAAAATATTAGGCAGGTATTTTTTATGGACAAGAACGTCGTGTTATTTACACTCACCGCCAATCCTACGCTAGCGGCGAAGGTGGCAAAGCAGCTCGGAACGGAGATTTCGGCGCTGGAAATCAAGAATTTTGCGGACGGAGAAGTTATGGTCAGGCCATTGGTTCCGGTTCGCGGGAAGACCGTCTACATCATCAACTCAACCTCTACTCCTGTTGCGGAACGTATCATGGAACTACTGGTTTTCATCAACGCTTTAAGGAACGCCAAAGCCAAGGAAGTCATCTTGGTTTCCCCATATTATGGCTTCTGCCGTCAAGACAGAATCGCTCGTGCTGGCGAACCATTGTCGGCCAAGTTGGTCGCGGATTTATACACCAATGCCGGCGTTGATCACTTCATCACCATGGATTTGCATACTCCGCAGATTGAAGGCTTCTTCGATTGCACCGTTGATGATTTGAGCCCAACCCCATTGTTTGGCAAATACTTCAGAGACTTCCTCAAGAAACAAAAAATCAACTATAAGGATGTCACCGTTGTTTCCCCTGACCATGGTTCTTTGCATCGCGCCAGAGACCTTGCTTCAGAAATTCCACACGCCAGTTTGGGTATCATCGACAAACGTCGTCCAGAACCAAATAAAGCCGAAGTCGTCAATGTCATCGGTAACATCAAAGACCAAGTCTGTATCATCATAGATGATATTATCGATACTGGTGGCACGATTGTCGCCTCTGCTCAAGCCCTTTATAGCATGGGTGCGAAAGACGTTATCGTCGCTGCTACCCACGGCGTTTTATCCGATAATGCCATCGATAAACTAAAGGAAGCTGGAGTATCCCATATTTGCATTACTGACTCCATTGAGAAAGGCGCTCAAGGCGTTGATGTCATCTCCATCAGCGAAATGATCGCCGGTCTTATCAAAGCCACCGAAGAAGGCAAAGAAGTGCCTGATTCCTGGATGAATTTCTATTGATACTAAGCAGGAATAAGTCTAATATCACCAAGTCGAAACATTTCGACAACGTGTTCTATCCTCTGAACCACGTATAAAAAACAAGGAGGTCTCTTTATGGGACAAAAGAAATTCAGCATCAGAAAGATCGCCGAGAACGCTGTTGTCGCGGCGATCTATTTTATTCTTTGTTTGTTGCTCGGAAACTTGGCATATGACTCCATCCAATTTAGGGTTGCTGAGCTTCTGGTTCTCCTTTGTTTTTGGCGTAGAGATTTGATTGTTGGAGTCACTTTGGGATGTTTTTTATCCAATATCCTATCAACTTTGGGCCCTTGGGATATGCTTTTCGGAACCTTGTTGACCTTGCTTTCCTGCGTCCTTGCTTCCTTTTCTCCAAAGATGTTGATTGCCTGCATTTGGCCAATTGCCTTCAATGCGTTTGGCGTAGCGGCAGAACTATATTTCATCCTTGGTTCCCCATATTGGGTCAATGTCGGTTGGGTGGCGATTGGAGAAGCCACGATTATCATTGGCTCCTACGCCATTTGGATGCTTTGCTGGAGAAATAAGTTCTTTATGAGGCAAATTAATCCAAATAGAAAAGCGGAACCTAGTTGGTAATCTTGCTTTAGGTTATAGAAAGTAACTAAAATAAAAGCATGAAACGCTTTTATTATGAATTAAAACATATCGATAAGAACTCCGGCGCAAGGTATGGTATTTTGCATACTCCTCACGGGGATGTTGAATGCCCGATGTTTATGCCGGTCGGCACTTTAGCTACCGTCAAATGTCTTTCTCCAGAGGAAGTTAAATCCTTAGGAGCCGGTGTTGTTCTTTCCAACACTTACCATCTCCATCTTCGTCCAGGCGAAGAAATCGTCAAAAAAGCGGGAGGCCTACACAATTTTATGAAATATGATGGGCCGATGCTTACTGATTCTGGCGGCTTTCAGGTCTTCTCATTAGCTAAGAGCAGGCAAATCACCGAAGAAGGCGTTACCTTCCGCAACGACTTTAACGGAGACCAGGAAGTATTTACTCCTGAGAAGGTCATCAAGATCGAAGAAGCCTTGGGCGCTGACATCATCATGTCTTTCGATGAATGCATTCCTTATCCGGCCACTTATGATTATGTAAAGAAATCAACCGAGAGAACTCTTCGCTGGGCTAAGCGTGGCAAAGACGCCCACAACAGAGAAGACCAAGCACTTTTCGGTATCATCCAAGGCGGCGAATTTACTGATTTGCGTGAGATGTGCGCCAAAGAATTGGCCAAAATGGACTTCCCTGGATATTCCATCGGTGGAACCTCCATCGGAGAACCAAAAGAAGTCTGCTTCAAGATGATTGAAGATGGAATTCGTTATTTGCCGGCTGATAAGCCTCGCTACTTAATGGGCGTTGGCTCTTTGGATTACATCCTCGGCGGCATTGAGCGCGGAATCGATATGATGGACTGTGTTTTGCCAACCCGTTTAGCCAGACACGGCGCTTTAATGACTTCTACTGGTCGCGTGAACATCAAGGGAGCGGAATATAAGGAAGACTTCACCCCGCTTGACCCTGAGTGTGACTGCTATACCTGCAAGAACTATACCAAGGCTTATCTCCATCACCTTGAAGTTTGCCACGAAGAGTTCGGCAAGCGTTTGAATTCCATTCATAACATCCGCTTCTTAATTAAAATCGTCGAAGGAGCTAGAAAGGCTATTCAAGAAGACCGATTCAAAGAATATGAAGCGGAAGTCTTGGAAAAATACGGAGATCTTAGAGGCTTCTAACTATGGATATAAATCTTTTTGATTTTGATTTGCCGGAAGAACTGATTGCTCAGTCTCCGATGAAACAACGCGATAACTGCCGTTTATTGGTTATCAACAGGGAAAACCATTCCTACGAGCATAAACACTTTTTTGATATCTACGATTATCTTCATGACGGAGATGTTTTGGTTAGAAACAACACCAAAGTCATCCCCGCTAGATTAATCGGCGTTAAGAAGGAAACCAAAGGCAAAGTCGAATTATTGCTTTTGGAGGACTTAGGCAACGACACCTGGAAATGCTTGGTTGGCAAAGCCAAGAGTGTCACCGTTGGCTCCCATTGTTCCTTTGGGGAAGGCAAACTCGAAGCCGAATGCGTTGCCGTCCTCCCAGAAGGCGTCCGCCACATGAAATTCACCTATGATGGCATTTTCCTCGAGGTTTTAGACCAATTAGGTTTAATGCCGCTTCCTCCATATATCCGCAAACAGTGCGAAGACAAAGATGACTATCAAACGGTTTACGCCAAGGTCCCAGGAAGCGCCGCAGCTCCAACCGCCGGCTTCCATTTCACCGACGAACTTTTTGACCGTCTAAAGGCCAAAGGCGTAACGGTGGTTGACGTTACCTTAAATATCGGCTTGGGCACTTTCCGCCCAGTCAAGGTCAGCGATACCAAAGACCATGTCATGCACTCCGAAACCTATGAGATGGATCAAGAAGCCGCCGACATTTTAAATAAAGCCAAAAAAGAAGGCAGACGCATTATCGCCATCGGAACCACTTCGGTAAGAACCTTGGAATCCGTCTATCAGAAATATGGCGAATTCCGTGCCGATAGCGACGCCACCAACATCTTCATTTCGCCAGGTTACAAATGGCTTGCCGTTGACTGTTTAATTACCAATTTCCACTTACCAAAATCCACCCTTATCATGTTGGTTTCCGCCTTCATGGGCCGTAAGTGGACTTTGGAATGCTACAAAGTCGCTGTCGATGAAAAATATAGATTCTTCTCCTTTGGAGATGCTATGTTCATCTACGGCAAACAAAATATCAGGGATATCGATGATTGACCTTCCAAAACAAAAAGTTAATTACTATCTTGAATCATTGAAAGAGATAGAAAAGATTGACGCTTCTAAGGAACGCAAATCTTTGCTTATGCACGTTTGCTGCGGGCCATGTTCCTGCTGGCCTTTGTTGTTCCTTTGCCCACACTTTGATCTAACTCTTTATTTTAATAATTCGAATATTTATCCTGAGGCTGAGTTCGACAAACGCTTGGCCACTTTGAAGGAACTTTTATCTGACATCAAACGCGACTATGGCTATGACATCAAACTTGTTGTCCGCCCTTACGACTACGCGAATTACATTAAAGATTTAGAACCATTCGCCAAGGAACCGGAAGGCTTTAATCGCTGTCAGATCTGCTACAAAAAGAGGATGGCGGAGGCCTATGACTACGCCGAGAAAGAAGGATTTGACTATTTCACGACCGTCATGACCATCTCCCGTCAGAAGAATTCCCAAGTGATGAATTTGCTTGGTAAAGAACTTGAAAAATCACATCAAAAGACCAAATATTTTTACTCTGATTTCAAGAAAGATAATGGTTCCCTCAAAGGCAAAGAAATCCGCGAAAAATACAATCTTTACAACCAACTTTATTGCGGGTGCGAGTACTCGCTCACGAACCGCGGACTGATCTTGGAAGACATAAATAAATAGATTTCAAATGCAAAGTTTGTGCGTCATGCACAAGAAAATGTTAAAAATCGATAACTTCTAACTTTTTTGGTATTCCGAGGTCTTTTTGTTTCGATGATTATTATATAAATGTGTGAATTTTTGTGTTTTTCCGCTTGCACTCACTTACGCGTAGGCATATAGTTTCTGTCGCTGATGCATGCGTTGAAGTGGGATGTTGCTGACACACCCATAAGCGTTGTCAAGCAATGGGGGATCTCAGGGAACTCCCATCGAGCAGAGCGTCAGAAGTCAGAAGAAAATTAGGAGGAAAATTCATGGCGAACAAAGTAATCCGCGTCCGTTTGCAGGCTTACGATCATGCTATCCTCGACCAGAGTGCCGAGAAGATCATCGAAGTCGCGAAAAAGACCGGTGCCAGTGTGAAGGGCCCAATCCCTCTTCCAACTGAAAAGCAGGTGTACACCATTCTCCGCGCTACCTTCAAATACAAGGACAGCCGCGAGCAGTTTGAAATCCGTACACACAAGAGATTGATCGATATCGTTAATCCGCAAAAGGAAACCGTCGAACAGTTAAGAAAGCTCGACCTTCCAAATGGCGTTGACATCGATATCAAGTTATAAGGAGGCCTAACATCATGAAATCCATCATCGGAAGAAAAATGGGCATGACTCAGGTCTTCGCGGCCGACGGAACCATGTATCCAGTCACCGTCGTCGAAGTCTTACCAAACGTCGTCATCCAGAAAAAGACCATCGAGAAAGATGGCTATGAAGCCTTGCAGGTCGGCTACGAAGACGCCAAAGAAAAGAGCGTCACCAAGCCAGAAGCCGGCATCTTCAAGAAAGCGGGCGTCAGCCCAAAACAGGGTCTCTACGAATTAAAAGGCGATGAGATCTATGCCAAGAACGTCGGCGAAGAAATCAAGTGCGACATCTTCGCTAACGGCGACATCGTCGATGTCATCGGAACCACCAAAGGTCACGGTTACTGCGGCGTTATCAAGAAATACGGCAAACACGTCGGTCCACGTGGCCACGGTTCCGGCTATCACAGACAGATTGGTTCCTTAGCCAACAACGGCCGTGACAACAACCGCGTCATCCCGGGTAAGAAAATGTCTGGCCACTGGGGTCCAGAACAGTGCACCATCCTCAACCTCCAGGTTGTCGAATCCAACGCTGAAAAAGGCTACCTCTTAATCAAGGGCGCCATCCCAGGTCCAAAGAAGTCTATCGTCTGCGTCCGTTCCCACGTCCTCGCTCAGTTCTCTGAGAAGAAGGTCAAGGAATTGGTTGATCAGACCAAGAAAGGAGAATAACGATTATGCCAGCAGCAAAAACCATCAAGCTTCCAGTCGTTAATCTCGCCGGCGAAGAAACCGGAAGCGTTACCTTAAGCGCCGCCGTCTTCGGCATCAAAGACGCCAATGAACAAGTCGTTCATGACGCCGTCGTCACTCAGCAGGCCAATGCCCGCCAGGCGACTGCCAAGACCAAGAAACGCCACGAAGTCAGTGGCGGTGGCAAGAAACCTTGGAGACAGAAAGGCACCGGTCGTGCCCGTGCTGGTTCCAGCCGCTCCCCAATCTGGGTTGGCGGTGGTAAGGTCTTCGGCCCAGACGGCAACCAAAATTACAAACTCGGTCAAAATAAGAAAGCGCACGCGCTCGCGTTTAAAACCGTGTTGAGCCAAAAAGTCAGCTCCAAAGGCATCATCGTCGTTGACAACCTCGAGGTCAAAGAAGTCTCTACCAAGAACTTCGTCGCTAGCCTCGCTGCCATCAAAGCTGAAGGCAAGACCTTGCTCGTTATCGATAACGACAACGAAAACCTCGTCTTGTCTGCTCGCAACATCGACGCTGTCACCGTCCGTTCCCTCAATAACGTCTCCGTTTACGACTTATTGAACACCAAGAACGTCGTCGTCAGCAAAGATGGAATCAAAGCGATTGAAGGAGGATTGAAATAATGGCCGCTAAGAAGAAAGTCGTCGAAGAAGCTAAGAAAGCCTTCGCCGCCCCTAATCAGCATGACTATGAAGTCATCCTCACCCCAGTCATCACCGAGAAGTCCATGGCCCTCTTGCAGGATGCCAACAAAGTGACCGTCAAGGTCGGTGACTTCGCCAACAAGATCGAGATCAAGGAATCCTTCCAGCGTCTCTATCAGGTCAAAGTCGTTGACGTCAAGATCGTTAACCACAAGGCGAAAGAAAAGTCTCGCGGCAGCCGTTACACCGGCTTCGTCGGAGGCTTCAAGAAAGCGGTCATCACGATCGCCGAAGGATCGGCTATCGATCTCTTCAAGGAGTAAGGCACACCCTCGGTATCAAATCCGTAAAGAATCCACTATAGGAGAAAGAAAATGGCAATCAAATCTTACCGTCCATATACTCCGAGCCGTCGTGCTATGACGACCTTGAGCTATGAGGACATCACCAAAGCCACTCCTGAAAAAGCATTGCTCCGCCCATTGAAACATTCTGGCGGACGCAACAACCAAGGAGTAATCACCTGCCGTCATCACGGCGGTGGCAACAAAACCCACTATCGTGTCATCGATTTCCGTCGTAACAAGGACAATATCCCAGCGACCGTCAAATCCATCGAATACGATCCAAACAGAACTTCCTTCATCGCCCTTGTCGCTTATGCTGACGGCGAGAAGAAATACATCATCGCTCCAAGCGGCATCAAAGTCGGCGACGTCATCGTCTCCGGCAACGAAACTGACATCAAACTCGGCAACTGCTGCGAGCTCGGCAACATCCCAGATGGTACCCTCGTCCATAACATCGAATTGATGCCAGGACGCGGTGGCCAGATGTGCCGTTCCGCCGGCACTTCCGCTCAGAAGTTAGGCTCCGATGGCAAATACGTCATCCTCCGCTTGGCTTCCGGTGAAGTCCGCAAGGTCTTAGCCGTCTGCCGTGCCACCATCGGCATCGTCGGAAACGAAGACCACAACTTAGTCAATATCGGCAAAGCCGGCATCGTCCGCCACAAAGGTTGGAGACCAACCGTCCGTGGTAGTGCCATGAACCCTTGCGATCACCCTCACGGTGGTGGTGAAGGTAAGTGCCCTGTCGGCCGCGATGCTCCACGCACTCCATGGGGCAAGAAGAGTCAGGGTGTCAAGACCCGCAAAGTTAAGAAGAGCTCAACCCGCTTGATCGTCAGAAGACGCAACGGCGGCAAATAAGGAAAGGAGAATCTAAAATGGCACGTTCCAGCAAAAAAGGACCATTCGTGGACGAATACCTTCTTAAGAAGGTTGAAGACCTCCAGAAGTCCGGCAAGAAAGAGATCATCAAGACTTGGTCTCGCCGTTCGACGATTTATCCAGCCTTCGTCGAGCATACCTTCGCCGTCTATAACGGCAAAGAACACATCACCGTCTATGTCACCGAAGACATGGTCGGCCACAAATTAGGCGAATTCGCCCCAACCCGCAACTTCTCTGGTCACCACGGCAACAACGCCGAAGACAAAGCTGCGGCTAAGAAATAAGGAGAAGCAAAATGGCAGAAGAAAAGAAAGTCACCGCTGCTGCTCCTGAAGCTCCAGCCAAGAAGCCGGCCGCCAAAAAGCCAGCTGCTAAGAAACCAGCCGCTGAGAAGCCAGTAGCCGAAAAGGCCGCTGCCCCAGCTGAAGAGAAGAAACCAGTTGCTAAGAAGGCTCCAGCCAAGAAGCCTGCTGCTAAGAAACCAGCCAAGAAGGAAGAACCGAAGGCTGAGGTCAAACCAGTCAAGGCTCCGGTCACCGAAGCCACTTGCATCGTCCGTGACATCCGTGTCACCCCTCGCAAATTGCGTTTGGTCGCTGATTATGTCAGAGGCATGAACGTCAATCAGGCCCTCGCTCTCTTAAAACATCTTAATAAGAGCGCGGCCATGCCTGTGTATAAGGCCATCAAGTCCGCGGCGGCCAATGCCACCAACAACTTCAATTTGGACGGAGATCTTCTCTACATCTCCGAAATCCAGGCCTCTGATGGCAAGAGAATGAAGCGCTACTTACCACGCGCCAAAGGCTCTGCCAGCCCGTTAGTGAAGAGAATGGGGTACTTACGCCTCACCGTTAAGGAAAGGAGATAATCAATGGGACAGAAAGTTAATGCCAACGGCCTCCGTATCGGAATCAACCGTGGTTGGGAATCCAATTGGTTTGCCTCCAAGAAAGAATACGGACCACTCCTTTGGGAAGACATCGCCATCCGCGAATATCTAGATAAGGAATTAAAGTCCGCGATGGTCTCTTCCATCGAAATCGGCCGCGTCAAATCCGACAAAGGCTACAAAGTCACCGTCACCATCAAGTGCGCCCGTCCAGGTGTCGTCCTTGGCCAAGATGGTGCCAACAAAGCCAAGTTGGTCGCCGATCTCCTTAAGATCATCAAATCCGGTTCCTTGACCTTGGATGTCGTCGAAGTCACCAATCCTGACTTAGATGCCACCTTAATCGCCAAGTGGATCGCTTCCGAATTAGAGAATCGTCAGTCCTTCCGCTCCACCCAGAAGAAGGCCATTCAGAGAATGCGCAAAGCCGGCGCTTCCGGCTGCCGCACTCAGTGCCAGGGTCGCTTAGGCGGTGCTGAAATCGCCCGTCGCGAAGGTTACAAAGAGGGCAATGTCCCACTCGAGACCTTAAGAGCCGATATCGACTACGCTCACATTTCCGCCCATACCGCTTACGGCGATATCGGCGTCAAAGTCTGGTGCTGCCGCTCTGTTAACAAAGTTGGCATCGCCGAAAACAACGAGAAAAAAGGAGGAGAGAACAATGTTGCAGCCAAAGCGCGTTAAGTATCGTCGCCCACACGGCTTGTCTTATGAAGGACACGCCAAGGGTGGCACCAACATCGACTTCGGTGAAATTGGTCTCGTCGCCTTGGAAGGCTGCTACCTCACCGATCGTCAGATCGAAGCCGCCCGTATCGTCTTAAGCCGTTATACCAACCGTGCCGGTCAAATCTGGATCCGTATCTTCCCGCATCTTGCCAAAACCAAGAAGCCAGCCGAAGTTCGTATGGGTTCCGGCAAAGGTTCCCCAGAAGGTTGGGTTGCCGTTGTTAAGGAAGGCGTCGTCATGTTCGAAATCGGTGGCATTGATATGTCCATCGCCAAAGAAGCCTTGAAGATGGCCGCCTACAAGCTCCCAATCAAAACCAAAATCGTAGTGAAAGGAGAATAAGCGATGTCTGTTAAAGATCTTAGAGAATTAAGCGTCGAAGAGCTCGATATCAAACTCGCCGCCCTCCGTCAGCAATTGTTCGAACTCCGCCGCAAGCAAGCGGTCGGCCAGCTCGAGCATCCAGAAGAAATCAAATCCGTCCGTAAGGAAATTGCCCAAGCCGAGACCGTCAAGAGGGAACGTACCCTCCAGATCGCTCGCTAAGAAAGGAGTTAGAAAATGGAAAGAAACAATAGAACATCCTTCACCGGTGTCGTCACTGCCATCAAGAATGACAAGACCATCACCGTCACCGTTTCCACCAAGCGTAACGACCCAATCTATGCGAAGCGTGTCGGCTATGCCAAGAAATTCTATGCCCACGATGAGAACAACGAATGCCGCGTCGGCGACACCGTCACCATCATGGCTTGCCGCCCAATCTCCAAAACCAAGAGATTCCGCTTGGTAAGCATCGACAAGAAGTTCGTTTCCGCCGAAGAAGCCGTTGAGGCCAAGGAGGCTGAATAAACATGGTTCAGAATGAGACAAATCTCGTAGTCGCCGATAACTCCGGCGCTCGCAGCGTCCGCATCTTCCGCCAATTTGCCGGAAACCGCGTTAAGTTCTCCAGCTTAGGAGACGTCGTCATGTGCGCCGTCAAAGATGCCTCCCCATCCGGCAAGGTCAAGAAAGGCCAAGTCGTCAAAGGCGTCATCGTCCGCACCAAGAAGCCAGTCCAGAGAAAGGACGGCTCCACCATCGCTTTCGATGATAACGCTCTCGTCATCATCGACAATGATGGCAACCCAGTTGGCACCCGTGTCTTCGGACCGGTCGCCCGTGAGTTAAGAGATAAGGGATATATGAAAATCATCTCCCTTGCCATCGAAGTCTTATAAGGAGGAAAGATTATGAATATCAAAAAAGGCGATAAAGTAATCGTTCTCTCCGGAGACGATAAGGGCAAGACCGGCGTCGTCCAGAAGGTCTTCCCAGAACTCAACAAGGTTGTCGTTGAGGGCGTCAATGTCCACAAAAAGCACAACAAACCGAATCAGCAGACCCAAGAAGGCAGCATCCTCGACATCTATGTCCCAATCGATGCTTCCAAGGTCGCGTTGATCGATCCGAAAACCAAGAAAGCCACTCGCGTCCATAAAAAGGTCGTCAATGGCAAAAAAATCCGCGTCGGTGGCTCCGGTGAGAGCCTCGAGGCGAAATAAGGAGGAATGAAAGATGGCAAAGAACCGTTTAAAAGCCCGTTATGATGCCGAGATCGTTCCGGCCTTAGTCAAGCAATTCAACTACACCACTGTGATGCAAGCTCCTCGCCTCGAGAAGATCGTCATCAACGTCGGTGTCGGCGAAGCTACTTCCAACGAAAAGGCTCTCGAAGATGCCGTCAGGGATTTGACCACCATCTCCGGCCAGAAGCCAATTATCACCAAAGCCAAGAAATCCATCGCGACCTTCAAGGTCCGTGAAGGACAATCCATTGGCTGCAAAGTCACCCTCCGCGGAACTCGTATGTACGAATTCCTCGATAAGTTAGTTTCCATCTCCTTGCCACGCGTCCGCGACTTCCGCGGCGTCAGCAAGAACGCCTTCGATGGCCATGGCAACTACACCTTGGGCATCAAGGAACAGCTCATCTTCCCTGAAATCGACTACGATAAGGTGAGCAAGATCCGCGGCATGGATATCGTCATCGTCACGACCGCCAACACCGATGAGGAAGCTTATGCTTTGCTCAAGGAAATCGGCATGCCGTTCAAGAAATAAGGAGTAACCCATGGCTAAAACTAGTTTGAAAGTCAAATGCGAGCGCCCGGTTAAGTTCTCTACCCGCGCTTACACCCGCTGCAAGCGCTGTGGGCGTCCACATGGCGTCATCCGCAAATTCGGATTATGCCGTATCTGCATCCGCGAACTCGCTTACAAAGGCGAGATCCCAGGAATGAAGAAAGCATCTTGGTAAAGGAAAGGAGACCAATAGAATATGAACGCAGATCCAATCGCGGACATGCTCACTCGCATCCGCAACGCAAATGCATTACGTTATGAGACAGTCTCCATGCCTTATAGCAAAATGAAACAAGCGATCGCTGATATCCTCGTCAAAGAGGGCTTCATCGTCGCTGCCGTTTCTGAAGGCGAAGGTGTCAAGAAAACCTTGAACATCACCCTCAAGTACGGCCCAACCGGCGAACGTGCCATCACTGGCTTGAAGAGAATCTCCAAACCAGGCCTCCGTGCCAACGCTCAGTGCGATAAGCTCCCACGCGTCCTCGGCGGCTTAGGCATCGCCATCATCTCCACTAGCAAGGGTTTGTTAACCGACGCCGAAGCTCGCAAAGCCAACGTCGGTGGCGAAGTCCTCTGCTACGTTTGGTAATAAGGAGTATCTAAGATATGAGTAGAATCGGATTGAAACCCGTCGCTCTTCCGGAGGGAGTCACTTGCACTCTCAATGAAGGGACTGCCGTCATCAAAGGTTCCAAAGGCGAAGTAAGCGTCCACCTTCCAAAGGACGTTAGCGTCTCTCTTACCGACGGTGTGTTATCTGTTAAGCCAGTTGGCGAAGATACCCCATGCACCGGCACCACCGTCGCCAACCTCATCAACGCCGTCAAAGGCGTCACCAATGGCTGGAAGAAGGAACTTGAAGTCGCCGGTACCGGTTATCGTTGCTCCATCAAGAACGGCAATGTTGTCATGTTCTTGGGCTACAGCCACGAAATCACCGTTGCCCCAGTCGGCAAATACACCAAGATCACCTGCCCAAGCGAAACCACCATCACCGTCGAAGGCTGCGATCGTCAGCAGGTCGGCCAGACTGCCGCCCTCATCTACGATTGCCATCGCCCAGACGTCTATGGCAACAAGGGTGTCCACTATAAGGGCCAGCATATGATCAAGAAGGTCGGCAAACGTGCCGCTTCTGGTAAGAAATAAGGAAAGGAGATAAGACATGATCAATAAAGAATCCCGCAATTCCATGAGACAGCGTCGTCACTTACGCGTCCGTGAAAAAGTGAATGGCACCGCTGAGTGCCCGCGTCTTGTCGTTTTCCGCAGCAACAAGAACATCGAAGCCCAGATCATCGACGATGTCAAAGGCCACACCTTGGTCGCTTCCTCTTCCGTCGCCCTCAAATTGAGCGATGGCGGTAACAAGGAAGGCGCTGCCAAAGTCGGTGCCGATATCGCCGCCAAGGCTTTAGCCGCTGGCATCACCAAAGTCGTCTTCGACCGCGGTGGTTACGTTTACCACGGCCGCGTCGCCGCTTTAGCCGACGCCGCCAGAGAAGGAGGACTCGTTTTCTAACGAGATAGACTTATGGAAGAAACCAAGAAAGTTGAAACGGTCGCTGAGGCCGCTGCCTCCGAAAAGAAGCCAGTCCATTCTGGCCGTCCAAACGACCGCAAGGCCGGCCCACACAACAACAAGGGTGGTCGCCCAGGTGATCGCAAAGGCGCTCGTGGCAATTTCCGCCGCGAAGAAAACGAATACAACGATCGCGTCGTCAACATCAACCGCATCAGCCGTACCGAAAAGGGTGGCAAACACATGCGTTTCGATGCTCTCGTCGTCATCGGCGATGGCAAAGGCAAATACGGTTTTGCTCTCCGCAAATCCGGTGAAGTCCCTGATGCCGTCAAAAAGGCGTTGACCGCCGCTAAGAAGAACACCTATCAGATCAAGATCGTCAAAGGTGGCACCATCTCTCACGAGGTCGTTGGCAAATTCGGCGATACCCGCGTTCTTCTCAAACCAGCCCCAGCTGGCACCGGTATCGTTGCCGGTGGCGCCGTCCGTGCCGTCTTAGAGCTCGCCGGTATCAAGAACGTCGTTTCCAAGGTCTACGGTTCCCGTACCCCAATCAACGTCATCCGCGCTACCGACGCTGGCCTCCGTTCCTTAAAGGAATATGGCAAAGTCATGGTTCTCCGTGGCTTGAAGACCCCAGAAGAAATCAAAGCTTCCCACCAGAATGGCAAGAAGCACTTCGAGAAACCAGAAGGAGGTAAGTAATAATGGCTACTTCATTATCTGATATCAAAGTCGTCGAAGGCTCCAAATTCGAGCATTGGCGTAGAGGTCAGGGCTTAGGCTCTGGCAACGGCAAGACCTCTGGCAAAGGCCAGAAAGGTCAGGGTGCCCACGCCCACACCAAAAAGAACGGCTTCGAAGGTGGCCAGATGCCACTTAACCGCCGTCTTCCGAAGTTCGGCTTCCGCAACATCTCCCGTGTCGAATTCGTTCCAGTCAACGTTGAAAAACTCAACGTTTTCGCTGACAACGAAGAAGTCACCATCGAGAAGTTGATCGAAAAGGGCATCGTCAAGAAGACTGCCTCCAAGATCAAAGTCTTAGGCAAAGGAACTTTAGAGAAAACCTTAACCGTCAAGGCCCACGCTTTCTCCGCTTCTGCTAAAGAAGCCATCGAAGGCAAGGGTGGAAAGGCCGAGGTCCTTAAATAATGAAAAAGTTCGTCTCGATTTTTAAGAACAAAGAAATCGTGAATCGTATTTTCTTCACGATCATGATTCTTTTGATTATCCGAATCGGGGCGGCAATTCATGTTCCGGGCGTCGACGCTTCCAACATGGAGAGCATGATCAATTCGGGCTCTGCCTTATCGATCATGAACCTTCTCGGAGGTGGCGCATTAAGCAACTTCTCCGTCTTCGCGTTAGGTGTCTCGCCTTATATTACCGCCCAGATTATCGTCCAGCTGCTTTCCAAAGACGTTCTCCCTGCTTTGACGGAATTATCCAAGCAAGGCGAATATGGCCGCAAGAAGATCGCGATGGCTACCAGATACCTCACCTTACTCTTAGGTGCGGTTCAGGGCTATGGCATCATCAAGACCATGGAGAACAGCGAATACATCACTATTACATTGCAGACCAACTTCTGGACCTATGCCTACATCGTCACCGTTTTATTGGCAGGCGCCATGCTTACCATGTGGCTCGGTGACCAAATCACTGAAAAAGGCTTGGGTAACGGTATCTCTGTGATTATCTTCGCCGGTTGCGTTCGTTCGCTTCCGACCCAGATCACCACTGCCTGGAGCAAATGGATCACGAACAATATTTCGCGCTCCAGCACCGAGATCATCCGCGGATCGTTCCAATTCGCGCTTTACATCTTGGCGATGATCTTAATCGTATCCTTCGTCGTCTTCGTCGAACTTAGTCGTCGAAAGATACCTGTCCAGCACGCCAACAAATCCGGCAGTGCTTCCATGGCCCGCGCTTCCTTCCTTCCTATCAAGGTCAACAGCGCCGGCGTCATCCCTGTCATCTTCGCCTCTTCCATCATGGCCGCCCCGCAGGTCATCGCATCGTTTATCTCTACTGAGGCTTCCCAAGCCAAGTGGTTGGATATCTTCAACTACAATGAGACCTTCACGATGCCATGGTTCAACGGGAACACCTGGGAAATGGACTGGGGCTTAGTGATATATCTCGTCTTAATCTTGGCCTTCTCGTTCTTCTATTCTCAAATGGAAATCGACCCAGCCAAGTTAGCCGAGAACTTCCAAAAGAGCGGTGCTTATATCCCTGGCATCCGCCCAGGCAAGGAAACCGAAAGATATGTTTCCAAGGTTCTTAACCGCGTTACCTTCATCGGTGCGTGGGCCTTGGTCATCATCGCCGCCTTGCCAATCATCCTCACCCTCACCAACGTCTTCGATGGCGACACCTCGTTATCGTTAGGCGGCACGGGTTTGATCATCATTGTCGGCGTTGCCCTTGAAATCAACGCTCAGATTGAAGGCTTATTGGCCGGCAAGAGCTTCGATAAAGCTAAGGAAGCCGCTGCTAAGCTAGGGTAAGGAACGATGAAGATAATTCTCATGGGACCCCCGGGTGCGGGCAAAGGCACCCACGCCAAGTGGATGGAGAGCTATTATGCAATTCCCCACATCTCCACTGGCGACATGTTCCGCGAAGCCATCGCTTCGGGCACGGAACTTGGCAATAAAATCAAAGACGTCATCGATGCCGGTAACCTCGTCTCAGACGAGCTTACCTGCGCATTGGTGAAAGAGAGACTTAGCAAGCCAGATTGCAAGAACGGTTACCTCTTAGATGGTTTCCCTAGAACGATCCCACAGGCTGAGGCCCTCGATAAAATGGGTGACGATATCAAACCCACCCATGTCGTCAACATCTCCTGTCCGGAGGAATTGTTGGTCAAACGCATCGCCGGCAGACGTGTCTGCCCCAAATGCGGAGCCAGCTTCAACGTCCACACCATGCAGCCGAGGAAAGATGGGACCTGCGATTACTGCGAATCCCCTCTCGTTCAGCGCAAGGATGACAACGTCGAATCCTTCAAGGTCAGGTTGGTGAATTATCACCAAAGCACTGCCCCGCTTCTTGATTATTACAAGAAGAAGGGCCTACTGCTCGACTTCGACGGTCAGATCGAAGCCAAGAAACTTGAAGCTTCCATCAAGAAAGCTTTGGGAGGCAAATAATGATCGTTCTGAAGTCTCCTCGTGAGATCGCTCTCATGAGAGAAGCAGGACTTGTCTGCGACGCCGTTTTCGCCAAGATGGCGGAAATGATTGTCCCAGGCGTATCGACAGAAGAACTAAGCATAGCGGCCGAGCGCGTCATGAGAGAACATGGCGCGGTCTCCGCTGAGCTAGGTTACTGCGGATACCCTGCGGCCGTCTGCGCCTCAGTCAACGAAGTCCTCTTACATGGCATCCCGTCCAAGAAGAAGATTCTCAGAGACGGCGATATCATCTCTATTGACATCGTGGTGAAGAAGAATGGCTATTGCGCCGACGCCTGCCGCACCTATCCGGTCGGCATCGTCCAAGAGCACGCCACTAAGCTCATCAAGGTTACCGAAGAAGCTTTCTGGAACGGGGTCAAGCTCGTCAAAGAAGGCGTTCACCTCGGCGATGTTGAACACGCCATCCAAGTCACGGCCGAATCCAACGGCTATTCCGTCGCTCGCGAATACGCGGGACACGGAATCGGCAAAGAGATGCACGAAGACCCTTACATCCCTAACTATGGGACGCCGGGCACTGGTCCAATCTTAAAAGCCGGCATGACCTTAGCCATCGAACCGATGGTCATGGAAGGCAAACCTGCCCTCCGCACCTTACCCGATGGCTGGACGACCGTTACCAAAGACGGCAAATACTCAGCCCATTACGAAAACACCATCGTCGTCACCAAAGACGGCTATGAGGTGTTGACGATTCGCTAAAAGGAGATTCAAACATTGGCAAAAGAAGAATGTCTAGAGATCGAAGCCACGGTGTTAGAAACATTGCCTAACGCCAACTTCAAGGTGAAACTCGCCAACGGCGCGGTAGTTCAAGCCTGCGTTTCGGGCAAAATCCGTATGCACTACATACGCATTCTCCCCGGTGATAGAGTTACCGTTCAGTTCTCACCTTACGATTTAACACGCGGGCGTATTACGTTCCGATACAAAAATTAGGAGAAAAAGCATTTATGAAAGTCAGACCATCTGTCAAACCAATCTGCAATAAGTGCAGAATCATCCGCCGTCATGGCGTGGTCATGTGCATTTGCCCTAATCCAAAGCACAAACAGAGACAAGGTTAATTAAAAGGAGCAAACGAAGAATATGGCACGTATTGCAGGGGTTGATATCCCAAATGAAAAGCACGTCGTAGTCAGCCTTACCTACATCTATGGTATTGGCCCAACGACCGCTAAGAAAATTTGCGCCGCCGCCAAGGTTGACGAGAACATTCGCGTCAAGAACCTTACCGACGACCAGTTGACCGCCATCCGTAACGAAGTCGCCGAAATCAAAACCGAAGGTGACCTCCGTCGTGAAGTCGCGCTCAACATCAAGCGTTTAACCGAAATCGGTTGCTACCGCGGATTACGCCATAAGCATGGCTTACCAGTCCGTGGCCAGCGCACCAAGACCAATGCGCGTACCCGTAAGGGCCGCAGAAAGACCATCGCCAACAAGAAGATGGCCACCAGATAAGGAGGGCAAAGAGAAATGGCACAAAAGAAAACCACCAGCGCTCGCAAGAAGAAAGTCAAGCGCAACTATGTGCGTGGCGTCGCCCACATCCACTCCACCTTCAACAACACCATCGTTTCCATCACCGACCCACAAGGCAATGTCATTGCCTGGTCTTCCGCCGGTGCTCTTGGCTACCACGGTGCTAAGAAATCCACTCCGTTCGTCGCCCAATTAGCGGGCGAAGCGGCTGGCAAGAGCGCCTATGATCAGGGCCTCCGCCAAGTCGATGTCGATATTAAGGGTGCCGGCCCAGGCCGTGAGTCTGCCGTCCGCGCTCTCGGAGTCGTCGGCCTTCAGATCTTATCCATCGTCGACACCACTCCAATCCCACATAACGGATGCCGTCCTCCGAAGAAACCAAGAGGCTAAGCCCTCTTCGGGACATCTCTATCCAATCGGATAGGCAAATAACGGCAGTTATTATCTAGGAGGAAATATAAAATAATGACTAACGAAAACGTCCAATCCATCCAACTTCCAACCCCGTTCCACGCTTTTGATATCAAAGTCGAGGAAAACGACGAAGCCAACCACTATGCTCGCTTCGTGGTCGAACCACTCGAAAGAGGCTTCGGCTTAACCATCGGCAACGCCCTTCGCCGCGTCTTGCTCTCCGCCCTTCCAGGCGCCAGCATCTTCGCCATCGAAATCGAAGGCGTCCGCCACGAATTCTCTTCCATCCATGGCGTCGAAGAAGATGTCACCGCCATCATCCTCAATTTAAAGGACTTAGTCCTCAAGATCGATGACACCGACGCGAAAGCCATCAAGAAGATCGAAGTCGACTTCCAGGGTCCTGGCACCTTGACTGCCGGAGATCTCAATCTCCCAGCCTTGGTCAGCGTCATCAACCCGGAATTGGAGATTGCCCATCTTAACGAAGAAGGCCACATCAAGATGACTATCTATGCCTCTCAAGGCCGTGGATATGTCACCAACAAGGCCAACAAAGTTGATCACAACCTCAATGTCGTCGGCGTTATCCCGACCGACAGCAACTATTCGCCGGTCGTCAAAGTCGCCTACGCCGTCGAGCCAACCCGTGTTGAGCACGATAGCAAATTCGACAAATTGACCCTTGAAGTCACCACCAACGGATCCGTCAATCCAGACGAAGCCGTGGCGATGGCCGCTCAGCTTCTCTTAGGCCACTTGCAGAAATTTATCTCCTTAAACGAGATCGTCAAGAACTACAAGTTGGAAGAAGAGAAAGAGACCGTCGAAGAAAACAAATATCAGGAAATGATGATCGAAGAACTCGATTTATCGGTCCGTTCCAACAACTGCTTAAAGCGCGCTGGCATCAGCACCGTCATGGAACTCACTCAGAAGTCCGAAGGCGAAATGATGAAAGTCCGCAACTTAGGCAAGAAATCGCTCAAAGAAGTCAAAGAGAAGTTGGCCTCCATCGGCTTACACTTCCGTGACAGCGTAGGAGATTAATTATGGCAGCACAAGGCAGAAAGAATGTTCATGGCAAGACCGGCGTCCGCTTCAAGGCGGCTTACACCCCGTCCAAAAACAAAGCCATGCTTCGCAACGTCGTGAGCGAACTCATCGTTCATGGCCAAGTCAAGGTCACTTCTGGTGTCTCCAAGGATCTCGTTTCCTTGGCCGACAAGATGGTCACCTTAGGCAAGAAGGGTGATGTCGCAGCCCGTCGTCAGGCGGCTCGCGTCCTTCGTAACGGCATCGCCGATGAAAAAGGCAACAACGCCCTCAACAAGCTCTTCAACGAAATCGCTCCGAAGTTCGCCTCTCGTAACGGTGGCTACACCCATCAATACAAGCTCGGCGCCCGTCGTGGCGACAATGCCCAAGTCGTATTGGTCAGCTGGGTTGATTAGTTAAAAGATTCAACGGCTCCGAAAGGGGCCGTTTTTCTTTCGCCTCATAATGTGTAAAATATACCCATGAAATCAGCACGTTATCCTTTAATCATCGCCATCGCGGTGTTCGTTATCTTTTTAGGCTTTGGGTCCGTATATGATTTGCAGATCGCCCAAGGCGTCTATTCAACGGATGGAGCCGTCAGAGGCTTTGGAATGATAATGGCAGCCTTCTCTATGTATTTGGGGTATGCGATATATGCCATATTCGCTGGGGCGATGTTCCATTCGGCTCTGAAACTCGAATGGAAGAAATGGGCTAAGATCGTTCTTATCATCTTGTCCGTTTTGGCTTACGCCGCCTCTGTTTATTTCTCTGGCAAGGAACCGTTCTCCGTCAATGGTTATAACAACCTAAGTTTGGATTGGTTGGGATACGTTATCGGAATCGTGATTAATTTTGGCTTCGCGGTCGGTGGATGGTTCATCTCTAAGAAGATTAATAACAAAGTCTTGGTTAAAATTATCTTGATTGTATTGGCTTGTATCGTCTTCTCCATGTTAGCGGGCCTCCAGGGCCTCAAAGCCATCTTCCATCGCCCGAGATTCAGATATTTGGTTAATGAGGAACTAATGGGCTTTACCCCATGGTGGAAAGCCACCTCCAACTACAAGGAATTATTGGAGAGATTCTCCGCTGACCATATCTATATCACCAAAGAGGAATTCAAGTCCTTCCCAAGCGGACATGCGGGTGTTAGCTGCACCATTATGATGTTGGCCTGCTTCTTGCCTTTATTCGGCGAGAAAGCCGCCAAATGGCAAATTCCGGCCTTTATTGCTGGGTTTATCTGGTCATTGTTAGTTTGCTTGTCAAGAATGATTGTTGGGGCTCATTACCTCTCCGATGTGTCTATGGGCTGTATTATTAACCTCTTATGCTTCTTCGTTGGTAATGAATCGATGATAAGAAGTAAGAAGATTCAGCCTGAGCTTGAAGCATTGGAAAATGGATAAAAATTGTTCCCATGTTGGTGGTTATAACACGGGATTTATGTAGGGATTAAGCCGTTTTGTAATAAGCTAGGAACATGCTAATCTTTGATTTAAGAAAGAAACCTCAATGAAAAAATCTTGTCACTTTAGAATATTACAGTCTTGGCCTCTACATTGAAGATGAAAGTGGAGCAAGGACTGACTACGCAATATCCAATTTTATGATAAATATAATGGGTCAACGGAGGTTCCTATTGCGTATACTACTGGCAATATTGGAATCTGGCCGCTCGTAAATTCCATTTTTGATACACATCTATCTATCGAAATATGTTATTTAATTCAAATCTATGATTTTTTGAATACCGATGAAGTAATTTCCTTCAACATATATTCGAAAGACTTATAAAAGATTTTTTTGTAATTCAAAGATGCCATAAATACTTTCTCTGACAATCAATGGGTTTGAATTTTACTGATAGAACCTAGAAATGCACCACAAGTCGTCGATGTCCGTGTTGAGGACGATGTCGTCCAGGCATAGTCTGCCTTTGTTCCTGTCGCCGACGGCGGAAGACGTCGCCACGAACCTCAGGCCATATATCCCTTCCGTGTGGGCGAACTGATACCTGTCGACCTGCTGGTCCCTCGTCGATAAGCCGTTCGGTGGATCTCTCAGCAGATCCATGTCCTCGTGCCAAACGCCGTTCTGGTCCTTCCATTCTACCACTGCGGCGGAATCGTCCGCGCTCAGGTATTCGGAATCGCTCCATAGGGTTATCCCAAACATATACGAATAGACGGCCTCGCTGAAGTCCATCGTGAAGTAAGCTCGGCCCGCTCCCTGCCTCCTCGGCGAGAGAATAACGTACGAGTTCTCGATATAGCCGCATCTTAGCCTGTCGTGGGTTATGGTCAATCCATGGTCTGTTATAGGCGTGGAAGTTTGATTTTCCTTATTGGTTTCGAAGAAGTATTGAGGCTTTAATCCCCATTCGTTCGGCTTTATCTGCGTCTTGTCGGCGAAATCATCCGGTTCATTGAACCAAAATAGCTCCGAATAGTAATCGCCGGTGGACGGCGACTGGGTTTGCCTGGCTATCAAATAGACGCCGTATTTTGTCCCTCTCGCCGAAATCACGGTGGACCACTCATCCCTCGATAAAGTGTATGTTGCGGTCTTCGGGTCGGAAGTAGTGACGGTCCTTCTCATGAACTCGACTCCGCTCGGGGTGGTGAATACGAGATTGAAACTGTCGTAAGGCAAATTTGTGCTGCCTGAGTCGGTCGGCCACGAGAAGGTTGGGCATCTGTCCAAATAATCGTTCTCAATTTCCAGATACAAGGGCGCGATGCAAAATTGCCCGAGCAATTTGCCTAGCTCGTGCTTATTGTAGCCGCCGTCGTAGAGGTCTTGGATGAATTCGCACAGCGTAGTTGGCTTATTCTCGACGACTATGTCCCAAAGGGTTTCCTCGCCAAGGGCGAACCTGTCGTACTCGTCCGTCTTTGCGGAGCAGAGCTTGAACAATGCTTTTTGAATAGCGAGCTCGCTTGCTTCGCCGTTGGATCTATCAATATAAACGTCTAGTTTGTAATCTACGCCGTTGTAGGCAGAATAATCGGTGTCGCCTACCGTGCGTATCGTTTTGAACTCGTCTGGGAATGACTGCTGGGCAACGATCGACCAATACGTAGCCCAACCCTCGCTCCAGGAAAGTCTTAAGGCCCTGTCTTTCGCTTGAGCGAGGGTACATATTGTGGTTTTGTACAGCTGATCTATTAAATTTGATCCGTTTGTATGTGCACCGCCTGGGCTGTTCGCTATATCAAAATAATTTTGAATGTGGTGGGCATATTCATGGCCAATCATATCCCAAGAGGCATATGAATTTGGAAGATACGGATATCTCGGCTCTTCTCCAACGATGTAAACAATGTTGTTACTATATTGACATACTGACTTCTTGGCTGGATAAACAAAGGAACATTTTGAAATAGCGGCGCCATCATTTAATCTCGTAACACGATTCGAATACAATTTTGCAGCTTGAAAAATCATGATGGCTTTGCCCATATCCCCATCATTTGCAGGGGAAAACACATAGGAATATGAGTTGTTTCCTCCAACCGTTTGGAATTCATGCGTTTTTGCATATGTGCCGTTTTTAGCAACTTTGACGGTTGCTTTGTCATCTGTATACAAAGTAATTTTAGGCTTGCCAGATCCTGAATATTTGACATCAACATATTCAAAGCTGTATTCGCCACAATCGTTGGTAAACGTAGTCGAATCCCAATTGCTGCCAGCAATTCTAAGTTTGACCCTTGCCCCAACTAGAGGATGTATTAATTCTTGGTTATCTTTCCACTCAAATTTCCCAGAGACTACGCCGGAAGTGCTTGGAGCTCTTGCTGCAATTGGATGATGCATTGAATCTTCGGCCAATTCTTCTGCTTCATCTATCAAATTGTAGTCAAGAGCAATTCCTGCATCTCTTTTTGCTGTGTCAAGCGACACGCCGGATGAATGAAACAAGCCAGAGGCATCAACGACAAAATAAAGTGTAACCGTGTCTATCAAAGTCTCGCTTGAATAGAAATCGATTTTTATTTTGCTGTTCGCAGTAAAATCGGATAATCGGCAGGTGGCTTCGCTTTCGTTGCATACCCAATTGGTGAGTTGAGCTGATTCTTCGCACAAGACATTCGTAATTTCCGCATCACATGAGAAGTGATAATCAGCATAGTCGTTGTTTATCGTTTGTTCGGAATCAAGACAAATGACGTCAAAGTTAGAAAGAATAGGCTCCGTTTGAAGCTGGCTGTCGTTGTTATATCCTTTTTGGATTTTTGATGGCTCAAACGACTTTGCTGAATTGTTTCCATGAAATTTGGGGTAACACAAAATAATCCCTAGCGCCGTACAAAAGGCGGCAAATTTCTTCATATTGAATCCTCCTTATTTTAAAAGAGCCTCTTTTTTGAGAAAGTTATGCAATTATCGGATTTTGAAAAATATAAGAGAGCATAGGATACGCCACATTTCAAATGGTCGCGCGAATCCATCAGCGTATTGTCGATGAGGCAAATATCAAATGTAATATAGCCCTTTTCAAAGCTGAATAGATTTACATCTAATTCTTTTGTGTATGAAAAGTTAAAAGTCTTTCGAGACAATTTGAATGTATAAAAGTATTTATCCTCATTTAGAAAGTCGGTTAATTCGTCATCAATGGGAATTTCATTTTTCGTAGAGTTGTCGACAATATGTAAACGCGACACGTACATCCAATCATTTGAATTTAAATCTTCAGCATAACCTGCCAATAAATCTTTATTGCCTCGCGTATACCCTAAATGAATATCCAAGGAAATTTTGTCCGATTGTTTTTTTCTTGTTCTTACTGCCGTTGCTAAAAAAGGCATCATCTCATGGGTCGAGTAACCAAAGCCGTCTTTTATCCAAACGTTTTCACCGCAAGCTGTACTACACGCCGCAAACACGACCATAAGCGTCCCAAAAACAGCACGCAAAGATTTCATCTTCGTGATTGTGTTCGAACTGCGTTTCTTCATATATTTATCTTTATATTTGCAAAAGATCGGAAAAATTTCCACTGTTTCGGATTTAAAAAATTTCAAATTAATAGGTTAGCCGTCAATCAGTGGAAGGGCTTTTTATTTACCAAATAAAAGAGGCTGGCATAATATATAGCCATGTTAAAAGCAATCTTCTTTGATTTAGATGGAACCCTATTGGATACAATAGGGGACATAAAAGATGCCCTGAATGATTCTCTTAAGGCTTCTGGGCTTGATTTGGCTTACGAACGTAATGATGTTCTAAACTTCATTGGAAACGGCGCAGATGCCCTAATGCATAAAGCGTTGGGCTCTTTAGATAACGAAGTTAACTTCCAAACCCTTAAAGAGAACTACCTCCCTACTTATGAAGCCTATCAAAGAAGAAATACCTATCCATTTGCGGGCTGTGAGGAATCCCTTAAATACCTCCAGACCAAGTATCAGTTATTCATCTGTACCAATAAGCCAGATAAGCTAGCCAAGCAGATAATCGCCAAAGTATTACCGAGCATCGATTTCGTGTCGGTGGATGGCCAAAAGGATGGGGTGGCTCCGAAACCAAACCCTGCCATCATCTTGAATGCGATGGCTAAATATAATCTCAAGCCGGAAGAATGTCTGATGATCGGCGATTCCTATCCTGATGCGATGACTGGCAAGAACGCCGGTATTAAAGTCGGATTATGTTTGTATGGCTATGGCAAATACAACGAGGAACTCCTTTCCTTATCGGATATGACCTTCTCTAGCCCAGCGGATTGGAGGAAACTTTAATATGCGTTTGTTCGTTTTTGATATTGATGGCACTCTGCTCCCAAGGGGCCAAATGAATATATCTCTTATTGATATTGAATCTATCTCCAAACTATTGAAAAACGGAGATGCGGTGGTCATTGCCTCTGGCAGGCCATATTGTTCGATTAGACATCTCATTGATTTGTTCGTTGATAGCCCAAACAAATACCTTATAGGGGCCAATGGGGCGGCTTCCTATAATATGGATGGCTCCTTTATCAATCAAAACGGCCTCACTTTAAGCGACCTATATCACTTCTATGATGAATATAAGGACACCAAAGTTATCACCTATGGTTATGACACCAAGTCTGGCTTGGTAATCTACGAAGAAAGCCCATGCACCAAGATTGAAACCTTGCTATGTGGTATTCCAAAAGAAAGATTCACCTTCGTTCCAAAGGAAGGCAAACCCGCTGATCTGGAGATTCCTCTTCTGAAGGTCATCTTAGGCGCGGCTCCTGAAGTGTCCAAGAACATCAAATTCACCAAGGAAGAGTTGGAGACGTACACCATTAATAGATCAGATCCTTGCTATATTGAAGTTCTCCATAAAGGTTCAGACAAAGGCTTCCAAGTCGAGAATCTCAGAAAGCATTTAGGCATCAAAAAAGAAGACGTTTATTGCTTCGGCGATGCGGGAAATGACCTAACGATGATTAGGGATAACCACGGAATAGCGATGGGCAATGCCTCTCCAGACGTAAAAGAGGTGGCCGAATTCGTGACCACCCCATGTGATGAACAAGGCGTTACCTATGCCTTGAAGCATTACGGATTCATTGATTAATAACGGTCTTTGGAACCAAGTATCTCGATCTTATGGGCATAAAGCTCTTTGAGATATTCCCTATTCTTGAGTTGGAAGACGCGAGAATCAATCGCGTCTTTTCTTTCGTCCAATATCCTGCGGGTATTGGCTAAGGCGCAAATCCAGCCATCGGTGGCGATATTGACTTTACAAATTGGGCCTTTCGCGGCTTTTTCAATCTCGGAATCAGGGATACCGACGGTCTTTTGGATATTGCCACCGTGTTTGTTAATTATCTCAACATATTTTTGGTCGATATTAGACGAACCATGCAAGACCAACGGGAAGTCAGGAACCAATTTGGCTATCTCCGATAAGATATCGTGGGCCAAAGGTGGCAATTCTCCATTCTCGTTGGGAATCATTTTGACTAAACCATGGCAAGTTCCGACGGAGACCGCCAAAGAGTCGCAGCCGGTGCGTTTAATAAACTCCGCCGCTTTCTTTGGGTTGGTGTACTTGGAGGTTTGAACTTCTTCGCCCTCATCTTCTTCAACTCCGGTTAATGTTCCTAGTTCCGCTTCGACGGTCACGCCTTTTTGATGGGCGTACTCGACGACTTTCTTGGTTAAAGCGATATTCTCTTCGAAAGACAACATCGAGCCATCAATCATGACGGATGAAAAGCCATTGTTGATGGCTTCCACACAGGCATCATAAGATTTGCCGTGATCTAAATGCAAAGCGAGTGGAAGGTTCTTCCCGGCGTGCTTAATTCTATCCACGGCCCCTTGAACCATATGGACTAACATCTCTGGTTCAAGCTGGTGTTCCAAATTGGAGGAGGCTAAAACGATAAGAGGCGAGTTATTTTCGATAACGATGTCGGCTATGGCGTTCATCTGTTCGATGGAAATGGGATAAAAAGCTGGGACGGCGTAGCCTTCCTTATAGGCTTTAAGAAGCATTTCCTTGGTATTGACGAAGCCAAGTTCATGATAATCGTACATAGTTGACCTCCTTTAAAAGAAAGGCCAGAGACTAGTCTCTGGCCTATATCTTATTTGGATTCGACGGCGTGGCCGGCGGAACCATAGATGTTTTCCATCTTGTTCTTGATAAGCTTGCAAACATCGTTTCTGGCCGGAGTGGTGTATTTGCGGATTTCGTATTCCTTCGGCTGTTCGATGAAGAATTCTCTGATCGAACCAGTGAAGACGACACGCAAGTCAGTTCCGGTGTTGATCTTGCAAACGCCACGTCTGGCGGCTTCGCGAAGCATATCATCAGGGATGCCGATGGCGGCCGGCATCTGTCCACCAAACTTATTCAATCTGGCAACTGCATCCTGCGGGACGGAGGAAGCGCCATGCAAGACGAGTGGGAAGCCTGGAAGCTTCTCGGTGATTTCATCCAAGATATCCAAACGGAGTTTTGGATTGGTTCCTGGCTTGAACTTGTAAGCGCCATGGGCGGTGCCGATGGCGATGGCTAAGCTATCGATGCCGGTGCGTTTGACAAAGTCAACGGCCTGGTCTGGATGGGTGAAGACGCCATATTTGTCTCCGGTGACCTCTCCGTCTTCGATACCGGCGATGGCTCCTAATTCGGATTCGACGACGACACCACGAGCGTGGGCGTATTCAACGACTTCCTTGGTGGCTTTGATATTGTCTTCGTACGGAAGAGCGGAAGCATCGATCATGACGGAAGTGAAGCCGTTGTCGCAGCAGTATTTGCAGATATCGACGGATTTGCCGTGATCAAGGTGCAAGGCGATTTCGACGCCGGTGTCTTTGACGGCGCTATCGACGATGGCGCGCAAAAAGGTGATGCCGAAGTATTTGATGACGTTTTCGGTGATGGCGATGATGATTGGTGATTTGGTTTCGACAGCGGCCTGAATGACGGCTTGGAAGGTTTCGAGGTTATCAACGTTATAAGCCCCGATGGCGTATCCGCCCTCATAGGCTCTCTTGAACATTTCTTTGGTGGTTACTAATGCCATAAGTTTGATTCTCCTTTTTTTGGTACAAGCCTATTATCGGCTTACACGCACGTATATGAAATAAAAAAGCGCTTTTATGCGCTTTCTTATGATGCTTTCTTATTTGGCTTTGGCTTCGTCTTTTGGTTTGTTTCCCAACAAGGTATCGTTCTTATTTAAGACCAAACGCTTGTCTTTGAAGTCGGCCAAATAGGTTTGGGCGGCCAAGTCATGGATACCGGTGTTATGTTGGGTAAGGCCCATGGTCATGATGGAGGCTAATGGGAAGATCATCGCTAGATATCCGACGGAAGATGGCATGAAGAAGTACCAAAGGGTAGGAATCATGAAGTTAATGACGACAATCAATAGGTATCTCAGCAATATTTGTGACTTCTTGGCCATATTCAACCCGTGTTTATCGGCGATAGCCATCTTAAAGACCAATTTGAATGGGGTGCAGCCTCTCTTTAAGACCAATGGCAACAAGATGTAATAGATGCCCAAGGCCAAGACTTCGGCAATCAACAAGGTAAAGTATTCGGTCAATAAGGCGTGTTTGCCGTGTTTGACATAATCAGGAGTCTTGGTGAAAGTGGAAACCGCGGTTGAGTATTGTCTCGATAACCAACCAACGACATAAGAATCTTGAACATTGCTATGTTCGCTGACACGGGTGTAATTGGCGCTAAGCCAAGTCTCGATAGTCTCAATGCTGGTGCCCTTTTCGAAGGAATAGGCAAGATCTTCGCTGGAAGAAATCCAATATTTGGCCTCGTTTTTCTCTTTGAAGTATTCCTCTTTCATGCCCAAACCGATTGGATAATCGAAGTTGGTGTAGTAATAAAGAATACGGGCTTCATAGTTCTGTTCCGGGGTTTTGGAGGTGTCGTACATCCCATCCTCAGTCAATTCATAATAACCGCCGCTGGCTTCCACAAACAAAGAAGATTCCGCACAAGCATTGTGGATGAAATCAACGTCATCTTTGTGACCCATTGGATCCAAAATCGTATAACGGGCGGCGAAAAAGAAGCCGACGATGAGAATCAAGGAACAAAGGAGATCCAATAAGCCAGCCGCATAGCGGGTTATAAGATTCGGCTTTTTGGCCACGTAGAGTTCGCTTTTAAGCTTCTCTTCTTCCTCTTGCTCCTTCTTTTTATTAAGAAGGTCATCGTATTTCATAATCCATATTTTAAGCCCAAAAAAAGAGGACATGCAATGTCATGCCCTCTTGAAATAGGATAAAGAGTTAGTTTTCTTTCTCTTTTTTCTTCTTTTTGAGCTTGCTGAACAAGCCTTTCTTTTTGGTTTCGTCGACCCCTTCGTTCGGGTTCTCGCCTTTGGCGACCAACTCAATCTTATGGGCTTTCTCTTCTGGCTTCTCGCCGACTTCGACGACTTCGATGGAGCCAAGAGCTAAGTTGTTTTTCGATTCATAATCGAAGAGGATGATGCCATCGCCGACGATATCAAAATTGATCTTCTCATCAGTCTTATAGTCGATGGAACCAAAGACTACCGCGGAAAGGATATCGCCGCCAAAGTCAATCTTGACGGTGGTTTCCATGCCGGTAGGAAGGGTGCTATAGGCAAGGCCGGACAATTTGCTTTCCTTAACGATTGGCAAGAATTCCGGACGGATGCCTAAGACAATCTCTTTGCCTTCGTAAAGAGGTTCTAAGCCTTCGACCAATTCTTTGGCGTGGAAGATACCTTCTACTCCTAAGAAGGAAACAGCGACATCATTGCCTTTGATGCCGGTGACGGTGCCTGGGATGAAGTTCATGGTCGGGTTGCCGACGAAGTCTGCGACGAACAAGTTCTTCGGACGCTTATAAACGGTAAGCGGTGGGTCGATTTGATTGACTACCGCATCATTCATAAGGCAAATACGGGTGGCTAAGGACATAGCCTCCAACTGGTCGTGGGTAACGTAGATGAAGGTGGAATCGGTGTCGTTATGAAGACGCTTCAATTCGGTTCTCATTTCACCACGGAGTTTGGCATCCAAATTGGACAATGGTTCGTCCATGAACAAGACCTTTGGCTTGGTGGCCAAGGTACGAGCGATGGCGACACGCTGCTGCTGACCGCCGGATAATTCGGCTGGATAGCGATCTCTGAACTTGGTGATTTTGAGCATGGTAAGAACTTCGTTGATACGTTTTTCCATCTCTTCTTTGGTAAGGTGGCGTTTCTTGGTGGCTGGGACGGCTGGGGTAACCTTGGCTTCCTCTAATTTAGCCTCCAATTCGGCTTTCTTAGCAGGATCGGTTTCATCGGCGATCAAAACCTTTAAGCCTTGGATTAAATCTTCGTCTGGAATTAAGATTTCATGGCCTTCCTTATCTAATTTCGGTTCATCGATGAGAATATTCTCAAGACCGAAACGGATGTTCTTATAGACGGTCATGTGTGGCCATAAGGCGTAGTTCTGGAATAAGAAACCGATGTCACGGCGGGCAGGGCTCAAGTTGATGCCGGTTTCGGAATCAAAGACGACCTTGTCTCCGATGGTTATACGACCGGAGGTTGGGGTTTCCAAACCGGCGATCATACGTAAAGTGGTGGTCTTGCCGCAGCCAGAAGGGCCTAATAAGGTAATGAATTCACGGTCTTCGATGACGAAGTTCAAATCTTTGGCGCCGTAGAAGTCGCCCCACTTTTTAGTAACGTGTTCTAATGTGATTTTTGGCATATGTTTATCCTCCCACGCCCTTATCGATGGACGCGCCGGTTAATTTATTGACGATCAAATTGATACCGACAACCAAGACAACGATGACTAAGTTAATGCCGTTGGCTAACTGTTCGATGCCGTTACGGTTGAAGTATTCCAAGATATTGGTGGCTAAGGTGTAGTTGCTCGTAATCAACGAGAACAAGGTGTACTCACGCATGCAAGAGATGAACGGGAGCAAATAACCGGATAAGAAGCTGGCCTTCTGGATCGGGAAGATGACTCTGGTCATACGCTTGATCCATGGGGTGTTGACGATGATGGCGGCTTCTTCGATTTCGTTGGAGAGCTGCAACATAGCGTTGGTGCCGCTTCTGGAAGCGAATGGAATGAATTTGATGCCGCCGCAGAGGACGCAGATGGCAATCGCCGACCATTCGGAGCCGGTGGTTGAGACGTCCAAGAAGCTGAAGGTTGAGGTCTTCATAAGAGAGAAGAAGACGGCGCTGAAGCACATGGCTGGGATCAAATATGGCAAGAAGGCCAAAGAACCGACGGCATTTGCGAATCTGGATCTTCTCTTTTTGGCAACCGCGTAACCCAATAAGATACCGATGGTACCGCAGATGAGGGAAACGCAGATAGAGATCAATAAGGTACGTCCGATAGCTGACTGGATATCCTTATTGAAGAATATGCCTGCCGTTGATAGGTCACGAGCGCTGATATAGGCATCTTCGACCGTGTCTGTCTTCGAGAACCAGAACTTCCAGTCGATGGAAGAAATGACGCCCGGAGTGGATTCCAAAGATTCCAAAACGAAGGAAACTAATGGAACGATGGCGAAGAAGATAACCACGATCATGACGATGATGGCAATAGGCCATCTCCATCCACGGAGGTTGATCTTGGAAATCTGACCTGACTTACCGGATACGGTGGTGAATCCACGACGTGATTTGGTAAACCAGTTATTCAAAACCAAGATGAGCATTGAGAAGATCATTAAGACCGTGGCCATGACGTAGCCTTCGCCGGTCTTTCCTAAAGAAAGAGCGCTTCTCAAGGCGATGGAAATGGAAGTGAACGACTTGTTGACGTTCAACATGTAAGGAACGGTGTAGCTGGAGATAGAGGAAGAGAATACCAACAAAACGGTCGAGACAATAGCTGGAGCGACGATTGGCAATGTAATCCTTCTTAATATCTTCCCGCGCGAGGCTTTTAAGACGATGGCCGCTTCTTCAAGGTTGGCGTCCATATTACGCAAAATGCCACCTATCAAAATATAGGCGAATGGGGCGTAGTGGATACCTAAGCATAAAGCCGAAGGCCAGAAGCCATAAGTCAGCCATTCAGGAGCACATAAGCCGGTCAATGACTGCAATAAACCGATACCAGGGGCCGAAGCGATCTTGGTGTTCTTAAAGAAGTTCACCCAGAACATGGCAATGGACCACGAAGGCATGATATATGGGAATACGAATACCGTTGAAAGAAATTTCTTAAACGGCATGTTGGTGCGGGTAATCAAGAACGCAACCGTGCCACCGCCGATAACGGCAACGGCACAAGCCACCAAGGACATCAAGATGGACTTATATAATGGAGTCCAGAAGTAGTTGGCGGAATAGCCAGGGGTTCCTTTGTTGGCTAACAGGTATGGCCAAGTCAAGAAGGTGAAGTTTCCCTTTCTTAACGAGGTATCGAACTCTTCGTTCAAGGCCTTCGCTTCCGCACCGGATTGGACAATCAACGAGTTGCTGACCATCTTAATCAACGGATAGATGACGGTGAGGACGAAGAATATCGCAAAGATGACGATAATTAAGTTAGCCGGTCTGGAGAGATACTGACCGATTGAGTTAAAGACTTTTTTCGCACGCTTACCGAAACTCGGTTTGACAGTAGCTGCGCTAGAAGTCATAAGTTTCTCCTTTTGGATAAAGCAATAACGGGGATTGTGGGCTGGCCCAGAACCCCCGTTATTCAAAAGCTAATTAATTAGCGAGATGTGATGCTGTTTATTTGTTGCCAGCAGTGACCTTGGCAATGATAGCATTGACGGTCGAGGTCTTAACGTTCTTCAAATAGTCGAAGTCTTCGTTAAGTTCTTTGGCCTTGTGTTCTTCTTTGGTCCAATCGCCTTTAGCGTACTTGAAGGAAGAAGAAGCGGTGCCTGGATAGTAGTAACCATACTGGTTAGCGGCGTCGCCATTGGCGTCTGGGGTGCTGCTGTTATAGATAGCGGAAGTGTAGGTGCTTTCTTCTAACAAGACACGGGCGAATAAAGCGGCGGTGTATGGGAACTTGGCGTTGTTGATGATCTGGGAGTCCATGCAATACATGAAGCCATTGAAGCCATCGATGGCCCAATCCCACTTAACGGTGGACATGGCGTTGATGCCGGTTTCGTTGTACTTGTAGGTCTTGCCATCGCAAGTGACGGTGATGTCGGTGTCGGTGGTGTCGCCATCGCCATTGAGGTCGACGTCATAGTTCTTGCCAACGGCGTCTTTCATCTTGGCGAAAGCGCCATAGTAGACGATACCGGCGGCCCAGTCGTCTTTGATTTGGGTTTCTTTCATGGCAGTGCCGTCAGAGGTATGCCAACGAGAGATGGTGTCAAGGAACTGATCCAACCACTGTTCGCCAGCGGTAGCATATTTGTCAGACTTGGCCCAATCGGTACCGAAGTATTTCTTATAAGCGGCTTTGATTCTGTCTTGTTCTTTGCTATTCAAAGCGGAGAGCAAGAAGGACATGTTGATCTGCTCGGTTTCTGGGGATTGGAAGGAGACCTTGGTGATGGCGTCGGACTTATTGGCGTCCTTGGCGGCGGTGGTCATCTGCCAGATATTGTGGAGCTTGAATCCGTTGACGGTTTCGAAGTTGGTGTTGGTCCAGAACAATTTGTTGAAGTGGATACCCTTGAGTGGGTTGCAGTCTTCATCGGCTAAGCCAATGGCGGCTTTGTCTTTTGGAGAATAGTTGTAGAGAATGCCATCTTCGACCAAGGTAGCGAAGGAACGGGCATCCTGAGCTAAAACATAGTCGGCGAAGTAGGTGTTGTCAGCGGCCTGTAAGGCGGTTAACAAAGCAGCATCCTTATAACCGTTGTTGACGTCGATGTTGTCGTTATCGGTTCCATAGTGGATCCAATCACACTGAGCAGCGACGGCGGTGGCGACCTTCTTCAAAGCGGAAGTTAAGCCGACAACCTTGAACTTTTCGTTTGGCTGGGCTTCGAATTCCTTCTTGGATTCGGCCTTCAACTCGTCGATAGTCATCTTGCTAGCTTCAGAAGCGGCAAGAGCAGTGCCTTCGAGCTTTTCGTTACCGCAAGAAGACATCGCGATGGCGGAGCCTGCTAAGATTAAGAGGACTCCTAATTTTGCACCTTTTTTCATTTTTACCTCCTCGAAAAAAGATTTTATTTTTTAAGGCAAATCTGCCGATAACATACCATTTACAGGTTATGGCACGCAAATTTGTCTTATATGGTTACATATAGACTACAAGATATTTAACATAAATGTCCATTAAAAAATAGTGAATTATCATTCACTTTTTATGGTCGAAATAGAAAAAGATAAGATGTCAAGGCATCTTATCCTAAATAGAAATCTTTCCAATTTTTTAGCCGTTCCGGTGTTATATGAAAGTGCTTTACTAAAAAATTGTCGAACGTACCATACTGCTTCAAAATCGAGTTCATGCAAAGTTTGTAATATCTCTTCTCTACTACGACCAGTTTTTTCATGCAATGAGCGCAATAAGTCTTGCCACTTCTATTAAAAGCCTCATCGATTCTCAATTTATTTTTATCCTTACGAGCAATGTTAGATAACAAATAGTCATTTAATATTTCTTCTTCATTGACACCTAAAGCGTGCAATAAAATAAAGAAGAAAATACCAGTTCTGTCTTTTCCGCCTTGGCAATGCACCAAAATTCTTTCATGTTGATCTAAGGCTTCAAATATCTTGCCAAAGGCCATCGAAAAAGGAATTTCTTTGTATAGTTTTAAATATTCCAAGTATTTGTGGCGGAAATCTTTACGGGTTGGATTGGAATAATTCCAAGTCGCGACATCGATGGCTTCAAAATCTAATTCGCCATCCCTTAACTTTGGATCTATTTCATTCAAAACGGATAAATTGACATTATCTATATATTGGAATTTATAGTCGACTCGGCCTTTGACCGTTTCCGGGTCTCTCAAATCAAATATGGTGTCTAATTCAAGCTCTTCAATCCCTTCGATGGTTTCGTGGTCGATATTCAATCCTGGCTGGGCGCTACGGAAAAGATAACCATGCTTGATGGTTTTGCCATCTTTGGTTCTCATGCCTCCAAGATCGCGGAAATTCAATAAATGAATCTTCGGATAATCCATGTGATTAAGTATATCAGCGTTCACCTTATTTTCTAACTTCGATTAAATTGTAAACACTTACACGGCTGGGCTAATTTGTATTAATCTCGCACACGCTTACAATAGAAGTGCTAATCAAGGAGATTATAAAAATGCCATTAGTAACTTCTAAAGAAATGTTCCGCCGCGCCACTGAAGGCAAATACGGTATCGGTGCTTTTAACTTCGATAATATCGATGTTATGCGTGCCATTCTCCGTGCTGCGGATAATCTCAAAGCCCCTGTCATCATCATGGTTTCCAGCGGTGCTTGGAAATTTATGAATCCACTCTACATCAGAGCCGTCGCTGACATCGCCGCTAAAGAATTCCCAAACGCTGAATTCTGCTTGCATTTAGACCACGGCAAGACCGTCGAAATCTGCAAACAGGCCGTTGATGCCGGATTCACTTCCGTCATGATCGATGCTTCCGCTCTCCCGTACGAAGAGAACATCAAAGCCACCAAGGAAGTCGTCGAATACGCCCACGCTCGTGGTGTCGTCGTCGAATCCGAATTAGGCGCCATCGCCGGCATCGAAGATGATGTCAACGTCGATGATAAATATGGCTGCTTCACCCATCCAGACCAGGCCGTTGATTTTGTCAAACGCACCGGAATCGATAGCTTAGCCATCGCCATCGGCACCGCTCACGGCGCTTACAAGTTCAAGCCAGGAACCAAGCCACAACTCCGTTTCGACATCTTAGACGAAATCGAAGCCAAGCTCCCAGGATTTCCACTTGTCTTACATGGCGCTTCCTCTGTTCCAGCCGCTTCCTTAGCCTTAATCAACGAAAACGGCGGTAACATGCCAGCCGCTATCGGTATCCCAGAGGCCATGCTTGAAGAAGCTTGCAAACGTGGCGTTGGCAAGATCAACGTCGGTACCGACTTACGTGTCGCCTTCACCGGCAATATGCGTAAGGTCATGAAAGAGAAACCAGAAGTCTATGACTTGCGTTCTCTCTTCACCCCGGGCCTTGATGCCATCACCGCTTTGGTCGAAAGCAAGATCAAAGGCTACCTCCACTCTGAAGGCAAAGCCGTCATCGACTAATAGCCATTTCAAAGTAAGCCACGGCTTGAGCCGTGGTTTTCTTTTTGCCCGCACGTGCTAGAATAGAGCCATGAAAAAGTTGACTATTTTTAATTCCTTAGGCAACAAACTCGAAGAGTTTAAACCAATTATTCCAGGCAAAGCCTCCATCTATTGTTGCGGCCCAACCGTTTATAATGATCCTCATATTGGTAATTTCCGTCCGGTTATCGTTTTCGATGTTCTCCGTAGAACTTTAATCAGACTCGGATATGACGTCAAATTCGTTTCTAACTACACCGATGTCGATGACAAAATCATCAAGCGTGCTAAAGAATTAGGAATCACCGAGAAGGAATTGACCACTTCGGTTATCGCTGAATATCGTCGTTTGGTCACGGAAGTCGGTTCTATGCAACCAGACGAAACCCCGACCCCGACCGTTTATATGCCGCAGATCCTCGAATATGTCGAAGACCTTGTTAAGAGTGGAGCCGCTTATGCGGTTGACGGTGATGTTTACCTTAAAGTTACCGATGTCCCTAATTATGGCGAATTATCCGGCAACTCCGTCGAAGATTTGGAATCCGGCGCCCGTATCAATATCAACGAAAAAAAGAAGGATCCTATCGATTTTGCCCTTTGGAAGGAAACTGACGAAGGCATTAAATGGACTTCTGCTTGGGGCGAAGGACGCCCAGGCTGGCATACCGAATGCTGCGTCATGATCAATTCCATCTTCAAAGACCAAGGCGGTCTTATCGATATTCATGGCGGCGGTTTCGACCTTAAGTTCCCACATCACGAGAATGAGATGGCCCAAGCCAAAGCCCACAACCATAACAAATTAGCCAACTACTGGATGCATAACGGCTTCATCAACGTCGATAACGAAAAGATGTCGAAGTCTTTGGGCAACGTCATCTTGATGAAAGACGTCGTTGAGAAATACGGCGGCATCCCATTCAGAATGATGATTTTGGCCGCTCATTATCGCGCTCCTGCTTCATTCTCCGAAGAGACCATCAAAGAAGCTCAGAAGAAATATCAACAACTCGTCCAATCCACTAAGATGGTCGGCGTTCAGCTGCAACTCGAAGGCGTCGATATCGATAAACTCGCCAAGCCGGAAGAAAACAAGGTCTTAGACGCCTTATGCGAAGACCTAAATACTCCGAACGCCTTAACGGCTTTATACGAACAAAACAAAGACCTTAACATGGTCTTCCGTAGTCGCCCAATCGATATCGACAAACTTAAATCCGCCTATTCTATGGTCGTGGATTCCTGTGAGATGTTGGGAATTACTTTGAATATTCCTCATCTAAATGACGAAGATAAGGCTTTATACAAGGAATACAACGATGCCAAAGCCAATAAGGATTTCGCCAAATCCGATGATATCCGTGGCAAATTGATTGAACGCGGAGTCTTCTAAACCCTGACAAAACAAGCCATTCTGTCATACTCAAATTTAACGAATCAAAAAACTTGTTAGTTCGTTTCATTCAATTGTTGGAAATATAGTCAATCATTAAATTAAATAAATCGCATCTTAAGGAGGCAAAACATGGGTAATATCGTTTATGGGAAGAACCCTGTGGAAGCGGCTGTGAACGCTAACCACGTCAAGACGCTCTATGTCGCTGAACGCCTTAAGTCCGATTCATTTGCTCAGCATTTGACCTCCCAAGGCGTGAAAACGAAATACGTCTCTGACGCGGAGCTAGAAAGGCTTGCCCAGACTAAGTTCACCCAAGGTTATGTCGCCGAAGTTAATGAGTATAGGCTTTATTCCCTTTCTGAACTCATTAGTGATGCCAAGACGAAACAATATCCCCTTATCGCCATGCTAGACGGCATCGAGGATCCTCATAACCTGGGTGCTATCTTGCGTAGCGCCGATGCCTTCGGTGTCGACGGGGTCATCATCAAAAAGAGAGGACAAGTTTCTCTTAATCCGACGGTGGCCAAAGTCTCAACCGGAGCTATCGAATACGTCAAGGTATGCGAAGTAGCCAATCTTTCCCAAGCCATCAAAACCTTAAAGGACAATGGCTATTGGGTTGTGGCTACCGACGGCTCAGCCACTCAAAATTATGATGACATCGACTATAAGTCCCCAATCTGTGTCATCATCGGTTCTGAGGGATTTGGCATTTCTCAGCTCGTTCTGCGCAACTCGGACTTCATTGTGAAGATTCCGATGTATGGTCACGTTAATTCGCTTAATGCGAGCAATGCGGCCTGCACCCTATTCGCTCAGATCGACCACAACCGCAGACACTAGGTTCCTCCCTTTCGAGGAATCTTATGAATCTATCCGACCCCCTCAGCGATGAAGAATTGCTTTTGTTGACGAGAACTGGCGATAACAATGCGTACACGTTGCTAATACGCAGGTTTTTAGGTCCCTCGCGCAAAGGCGATATCAATCGTGCATCACCAGGGATTCTAAGGAAATATTCTCTATGGGAAATTTCATCGGTTTCCTTATCGACTTTTTGGGCGTGCATGGATGGGTATCGCTTCGGGACCGTGCGTTTTCATACCTATTACATAACCTCTCTCCGGTTTAATCTAAATCGATTCGTGCAGAACAAAGAACGTGAAAGGCGTCGTGTCGCATCATTGGATGCCACCTTCAATTCCGATAACGATTTTTGTTTGCACGATGTTTTGTCAATCGAAGGCACGATGGATGACCCAAAGAATTTTATCAATTATTACGAAACCTTAAATGCGATTAAGAAACTTCCAAACTCTATTCCGAAAGAGACACTGGATATCGCCAAAATGAAAGCGAACGGTTTGACCTTCGTTGAAATCGCGGAAGCCATGAAAATGACCTATCGTCAGGTTTATTCTCGTTACCAGCAATTTTTGGAAAGAGCCAAAAAGCTCATCAAGAAGCCCAATTGATCTTTCATACGCGCCTTTGACCTTGACACGCGAAGAGAATACGAATATTCTATTTGCACGCTAAGGTGAGATACTTATGGGTAGGGAAAAGGTGTTTTTAATTTGCTCGGAATGTCTGTCTCGCAACTATAGCGTCGCTAAGCGAAATGACAGAACCGAAAGGCTCGAAATCAAGAAATACTGTCCGGTCTGCAATCGTCACACATTGCACAAGGAAAGCAAGTAGGAGGTTCTTATGACATCACCGAAAAAATACATGAAGGAAGTCGTCAAAGAAGGCAAACGTATCCGTTGGCCGAAGCGTGACGAATTATGGCCGGCCATCGTGACCGTCATCGTCATCACTGTCTTTGTTGCAATTTTCCTCGCGATTTGGGATTTGCTTGCCAATAGCATCATCTCCCAGCTTAAGGACGCCTTTGGCGCATAAGGAGTTATAGAATGGCTACTCAGTTAAGTGAAAAGCAGTGGTATGCGGTTACCACCATGTCTATGCATGAATCCAAAACCGCCGCGAATTTAATCAAACGTATCACTTCCATGAACATGCAGGATTATATCCTCCGTGTCTTGGTTGCCGAACATGAAGAACCGGTCCTCAAGGATGGCCTTCCAACTGGCAAAACCAGAATGAAGAACTTCTATCCTGGCTACATCTTCGTCGAAATGATCATGACCGACGAATCTTGGTACATCGTCCGTAACACCCCGGGCGTCACCGGTATCATCGGTTCCTCTGGCGGTGGTCAGAAACCAACCCCAGTCTCTCGTGAAGAGATTGAACCGGTCCTTAAGAGAATGGGTCTTATCGACTCCGCGATGTATGACTACTATCACGTCGGTGATAAGGTCAAGATCATCCACGGTGCTCTCGAAGATACCGAAGGCGTCATCACCTCCATCGATCGCGAAACTGGCCTTGTCCGTGTCGAAACCACCTTCTTCGGCCGTGTCACTCCAGTCGATGTCGACTTCTCCGAAATCGAAAAAGCTTAATAAAATCAGGCGAGAAAAATCACATCTCGCCTTTCTTTTTTGTTAATATATGAACATTGTTTCATATTTTTATTGCAATATGTATGAAGGTCTATACAATATGGCTTGGAAATATGAAGGAGTTTTCATATGAGCGAAGAATTAACCACCAAGCAATTGAATAAGGTATCCACCATCTTAAAGGCCATGTCCGGCACTTCCAAATTGGAGATTCTTTATGTCCTTTCCCAAGGCGAGAAATCCGTTAACGCCATCTCTGAAGAATCCGGCTTGTCCCAGTCCCTCGTGTCGCACGCATTAAAAGATTTGAAAAGCGCGCATTTGATTTCTTATAACCAAGTCGGAAGACAGGTTTTCTATCGTTTGGATGACGAGCATGTCTTAACCATCATCAACGCCATCTTCGAACACTCTAAGGAGTTCTAATATGGCTGAGCATTGCAATAATTGCGAAGGACATTCGCACCACCATTCCCACGAACACGAGCATGAGCACGTTGGTGGTTCAAAGGAATGGATCATTAAGTTAGTCAGAGTAGTTGTCGCCGTCATCTTTGCCGTCATCGGCTTAACTGTTTGCAGCGAAGAAAAGGTCGGCGTTTGGTGGAACTTTGCCGTTAATATCTGCGCCCTTATCATCGTTGGCTATGACGTTGTCATCGAAGCGGTGGAAGACATGGTCAAAGAACATGAATTTTTTTCTGAAGAGACCTTGATGATATTGGCTACCATTGGAGCCTTCTGCTTGCGTTTCTTCGGACCAGATTACAACCAGTTCTTCGATGCCGTCATGGTCATGATTTTGTTCCAAATCGGCGAGATGTTAGAAGGCTTGGCCACGAATAAGTCCAAAAAAGCCATCAACGACGCGATTGGCTTACGAGCCAAGGTCGCCCATAAAAAAGTTGGCGAAGAATTCGAAGATTGCGATCCAAAGGACTTGTCAATCGGCGATGATTTCTTGGTACGTGTCGGAGAAATTATCCCGGCTGATGGTTTAATTACCGGAGGCCAAGGTTCCATCAATATGTCTTCGTTAACCGGCGAATTCGTGCCGGTAAACGCCTCAATTGGTGATGAAGTTCATTCTGGCACCCTTTTGGCAACCGGCTCGTTAACCGTCAAAGTAACTAAAGATTATGAAGACTCCACAGTGTCAAAAATCATTCATCTTATCGAAGAGGGACAAGAGTCTAAATCCAAAGGCACTCGCTTCGTCGACAAGTTTGCCAAGATATATACTCCAGTTGTTATTGCCCTTGCTATTTTATTAGCTGTTATCCCGCCACTTTTTATCGGCATCAACGATGCACAAGTCTGGCAGCATTGGGTGTTCGTTGGCATTTCGGCCCTCATCATTTCTTGCCCGTGTGCCATCGTTATCTCTGTGCCACTTTGCTACTTTGCTTCGCTCGGTTTAGCCAGCAAAAACGGAATTGTAATCAAGGGGGCAAACCTTTTAGACAAGCTTAATGAAATCAATACGTTGGTAACTGACAAAACCGGTACGCTTACCAAAGGTACGTTCTCGGTTTTAAACGTTAAACCTGAAGGAATTTCGGCTGAAGAATTGCTAAAGATTGCCGCCATCGGTGAGTCTCGTTCGAACCATCCTCTTGCAGGTCCTCTCAAGAAGTTCTTACCAGAGGATTTCTCGGATTCAAAAATCGAAAAGTATGAGGAACTCGCCGGGAAAGGCACGGAACTTGTTTATGATGGCTCTCAAATTGCTGTTGGATCCAAACATTTGCTCGATGATTTGGGCATTGAATTCAAAGAAACGGAAGGCGACGGAACGATCGTTTATGTCGTTTATCGTGGTGGTTTCATCGGTTCTGTTTGTCTCGGAGATACCATCCGTGAAAACGTCAACGAATTAATCTCGAATTTGCATAAATCTGACATCAAATGCTACCTCCTAACCGGAGATAAGGAATCCAATGCCAAAAAGGTTTCGGACAATCTCGGATTGGACGGTTATTACGCCGAGCTCTTGCCAGAAGATAAATTTGCACATCTCAAAAACTTCAAAGAAGCCGGGAACGTTGCCTTTGTGGGCGATGGCGTCAACGATGCGCCTTCGATCGCGGCCGCTGATGTCGGATTTGCGATGGGTGGCATTGGCTCTGACTTAGCCATGGAATCCGCCGATATTGTCATCATGGACGATGATGTTACGAAAGTGGGCAAATCCATCAAAATAGCCAAGATCTGTCGTGGTTACGTCATCGGATGCCTCATTGCTTCATTGATTGTTAAGCTTTCGATTTTGGTGTTAGCCATCGTCCTTCCTGGCTTCCCATTACTTGCTGCGGTGGCCGCCGATACGGGCCTCACATTGTTAATGGTGCTGGTGTCCATAAGCATACTTTGGCGTAGGGCATGACGCACAAACGCTCGCTCCAATTGGCGGGCGTTTTTATTTTGTGCTTGCGTAGGTATATTCTCGAGCGTATATTATGTAAACGTGCGACTTAAGAGCGCATAGCGTAGGAGAACGTCAACGACCGTTCGGACTACTGCATAATTCTCAATTTTAGGAGGAGAATCATGGCGAAAAAAATCGTTAAGGTCCTCAAAATGGAACTCCCAGGCGGAGAAGCCAAACCAGGACCAAAGCTTGCTTCCGCAGGCATCCAGATGGCCAAATTCTGCACCGACTTCAATGCGAAGACCGCTGACAGAAGGGGACAGGTCGTCCCAGTCATCATCACGGCTTATGAAGATAAGTCGTTTGACTTCGAGGTCAAGACCAGCCCAGTTACTGGCTTAATCTTGAAAGCCGCTGGCATCCAGAAAGGATCCGGCAACCCAAAACAGATCGTGGGTAAAATCACCAAGGCCCAGTTGAAGGAAATCGCCCAATACAAGTTGGAAGACCTCAACGCTAACGACATCGAGGCCGCGGAGAAAATCGTTGCTGGCAGCTGCCGTCAGATGGGCGTTGCCATCGTCGACTAAGGAGGTATCAGCATGAAGTCAGGAAAGAAATACCGCAACGCTGCTGAACTCATCGAAAAGGATCGCTTATATTCCATCGATGAAGCCGCCGCTTTACTCAAGAAAACCTCTACCACCAAGTTCGATTCCGCTATCGACATCAGCTTCGCCCTCAGCGTCAACCCGACCAAGGCCGATCAATTGATTCGTGGCACCATCGTCCTTCCAAATGGCAACGGCAAAACCAAGAAAGTCTTAGCCGTCACTATGAGCAAACAGCAAGAAGCCAAAGATGCCGGCGCCGAATTCGTCGGTGGCAAAGAATTGCTCGAAAAGATCCAGAAAGAAAACTGGTTCGACTTCGACATCATCGTCGCTACCCCGGATATGATGGGCGAATTAGGCAAAATGGGCCGTTTGTTAGGTCCTAAAGGCTTAATGCCAAACCCAAAGACCGGAACCGTCAGCATGAACATTGGCGATGCCATCAAAGAAATCAAACGTGGTAAGATCGCTTACCGTGTCGACAGAGATGGCAACCTCAACGTTTCCATCGCTCGCTGCTCCTTCGACGAAAAGGCCATTGCCGAAAACATCAAGGCCATCGTCGATGTCATCGTCCGTAGCCGCCCAAGCACCGTCAAGGGCACCTACATCAAAAACGCCGTCGTCCACACCACCATGGGCCCTGGCATCAAGATCACTTTCGAAGGCCGTAACTAATCGCCCTTCCTAAGTACCATTACATTGGTGAATTGCTTGCTATACCTAAGATAACAACGGGCAAGTGCCTTAATACATACACGTTGTTGAGGTCATTCAATTTCACAAAACTACTCACTAGTTATAGAAAGCATCACATAGTCGACCCAATCAGAAAGGAGGAATTAGCATGAACAAAGAAGTTCTCGCCGCCAAACAAGAAACAGTCGCTGAAATCACTGCCAATCTTGATAACTGCGGATCTCTCACCGTTGTCTCTTACCAGGGATTAACCGTCAAGGAAACTACCGAACTTCGCCGCACTCTTGCAAGCAAGGGCTGTCACATGGTCGTTTACAAGAACAAGCTCGTCGAGCGTGCTCTTGAAGCCAAAGGCACTTCCGAGCTTAAGGGATATCTCGAAGGTCCAAACGCCTTCGTCTTCTCCAAAGAAATCTGCGATGGCCCAGCCGTTCTCCGTAAGTTCGCCCGTATGCACGAAGCTCTCGTCATCAAGGGTGGCTTCGTCGAAGGCAAAGCCTACGATGCCAAAGGCATGAAAGATTTCGCAACGATGCCGAACAAGGAAGGTTTGTTATCCATGTTCTGCCAATGCCTGAACGCGCCTATCAGCAAGTTCGCCGCCACCGTGAGCGCTATCGCGGGAAAAGCTGCCCCAGCCTCTGCTGGCGAAGCCGCTTAATTAGCCTATAGGAGGAAATTACCATGGCTGAGAAATTAACCAATGAACAAATCATTGACACCCTCAAACAATTGACCGTCGTCGAACTCAACGAATTAGTCAAATTAGTCGAAGAGACCTTCGGTGTCTCTGCCGCCGCCCCAGTCGCTGCTGCTCCAGCTGAAGAAGAAGCCGTCGCCAAAGGACCAGTCGAGGTTTCCCTCGTCCTCGCCGAAGTCGGCGCTTCCAAAGTTGCTGTCATCAAAGCCGTCCAGGCCATCACCGGCCTTGGCTTAATGGATGCCAAGAAACTCGTCGATGGCGCTCCATGTGCCGTCAAAGAACACATCAGCCAAGTCGAAGCTGAAACCCACAAAGCCGCTCTTGAAGCCGCTGGTGCCAAAGTCGAAATCAAATAAGCTTTCATTTCGTTTTTGACTATTACCCCTTCCCGCAAAGCCGTCGCCTAGCGGGGAGGGGGTTTCTGCTATATAAAAGGAGTCTGAAAAGTGCCTCAATACTTCGAAAATATCGACATATCAGACCGCAAAACATACCACTATAACGCAGTTATAAATGGCGTGTCTTATCCTTTTATCGGTGCAGACGGAACCTTTTCAAAAGACAGTTTGGACGATGGTACTAAGTTATTGCTTGAAACCATCATCCAAGCTGATCTTGGAACTAAGATTCTTGACGTTGGCTGCGGAGCAGGCCCAATCGGACTAATTCTGGCCGCAACCGACAGTAAGAGATCCGTTACCATGTGTGACGTCAATCTCACTGCCCTTGACCTAGCAAAGCAAAACGCTGAAATAAACGGCGTTTCCAAAAGGGTCAAGATCGTCGAAAGCGACGTTTACCACAACATCAACTCCATCTACGACACGATTGTCTCCAATCCCCCTATCCGGGCTGGAAAGAAAGTGACGTATGCCATCTACGACGGCGCGTGCGCGCACCTTGAAGAGGGCGGGTCATTGATAATCGTCATCAGGCGCAAGCAAGGCGCCGATAGCGTCCAAGCCTACTTAAATAATCTCTTCGGGAACGCGAGCGTGCTCGCTTCGCATAAGGGATATCGTGTCATCAAAGCAACGAAGAAAGGAGCAAAGTAATGGCCGCCAAAAAAGCTAATACTTACAAAAATTACCCATTGGGAAGAAACGATCGAATCAATTTCTCTAAAATCTCTGGTTCCTTGGAAATCCCATACATGGTCGAAATTCAGACCAAATCCTTCGAATGGTTTTTAAGAGAAGGATTGGACGAGGTCATGAAGGAAGTCTTCCCTATCTCTAACTATGCCGGCAACGTCTTCATCGATTATGTTTCCGCTAGATTCGAAAAACCGCTTTACACCCCGCTTGAGTGCAAAGGCGGTGACCTCACTTATTCAAGCAAGTTAAAGGTCAAACTTCGCCTTCGCAATGAAACGACTGGCGAAATCAAAGAAGAAAACGAAGTCTTCATGGGCGATGTCCCAATGATGACTGACTCTGGCACCTTCATCGTCAATGGCTCTGAACGTGTCATCGTTTCTCAGATCGTCCGTTCCCCGGGTGCCTATTTCCAGGACACCCCAGATAAGAGCGGCAAGCACATCTATAATGGCGAAATCATCCCGACCCGTGGCACTTGGTTGCAGTTCGAAAGCGACATGAAGGGCCTCTTATGGGTCAGAATCGACCGTCAGAGAAAGATGCCAGCCTCCATTTTGTTCAAGGCCTTGGGCATCTATAAAGAAAAAGACCTCAAAGAATTATTCGGTGATTCCGATTCCTTTAAAGACACCCTTGAAAAGGATTCCGCCATCAAGACCGATATGGACGCTTTGCAGGAGATCTTCCGCAAATTGAAACCAGGCGAACCTCTTACCAAAGAAGGCGTTCAGACATTCTTAATCACCAAATTCTTTGATAACAAGCGTTACGACTTAGGAAGAGCCGGACGTTTCAAGTATCTCCAGAAATTAGGTCTCTATGAAAGATTGCCAAATAGAATCTTGGCCGAGAACTTAGTCACCGCCGATGGCGAGATTCAAGCTGACGAAAACGGCGAATTGTTCACCGAAGGCAGAAAGCTCACCAAAGAAGACGTCGCTTATTTAAAGAACATCGAATTCTTCGAAAAAGGCGCCATGAGCAAGACCTTGAAAGTCAATGAATTCATCGACAATCACAGCACCGTCAATATCGTTAAGGTTCACGCCAACGACCGTTTGAGCGGCAAAGTCGTCTCCATGGTCGGCACCGATTTAAACGAGAACATCACCCGCGTCACCATCTCCGATATGGTCGCCTGTTTCTCTTATTTCATGAACATCCAGGATGGCTTAGGCCAGACTGACGATATCGACCACTTAGGCAACCGCCGCGTCCGTTGCGTCGGCGAATTGCTCCAGACCCAATTCAGAATCGGTCTTACCAAGATGGAAAAGACCGTTCAGCAGAAGATGTCCATCACCGAGCTTGATACCGCTAAGCCTCAACAGTTGATTAACATCCGTCCGTTAACCACTTCCATCCATGAGTTCTTCTCTTCCTCCCAACTCTCGCAGTTCATGGATCAGACCAACCCATTGGCCGAATTGACCAACAAGCGCCGTATTTCCGCCCTTGGTCCTGGCGGTCTTACCAGAGATCGCGCTTCCATGGAAGTCCGTGACGTTCACTACACTCACTATGGTCGTATCTGCCCTATCGAAACTCCAGAAGGTCAGAACATTGGTCTTATCAATAACCTCTCCACTTATGCCAAAATCAACGACTATGGCTTCATTCAGACCCCATATCGTATCGTCTATCACGTCGATGGCCACGACTATGTCTCCGACAAAGCCGAATACTTGTCTGCCGATGACGAGAGAGGCTTATATATCGCCGAAGCCAACATCGCTTTGAGCGAACCGAAAGAAGTCATCATCGATGGCAAGAAGGAAATCGTCAAAGAGATCATCGAAGACGAATGCGTCTGCCGTCATGACGAAGATTCCGTCCGTGCCGATAAGTCCCTTATCTCTTACGTCGACGTCTCTCCAAAACAGATTATCTCCATCGCGGCCGCCTGTATTCCATTCTTAGAAAATGATGACGGCACCCGTGCGTTGATGGGCGCGAACATGCAGCGTCAGGCTTTGCCTCTTCTCCGTCCGTCCTTGGCTTATGTCGGAACCGGTATGGAACCGATCATCGCCAAAGACTCCGGTCTCGCTACCGTCTCCGTTGACGAAGGCGTTGTCACCTACGTCGATTCCCAGACCATCAAGGTCAAAGAAAAAGGCGGCGAACGCGTCTATAATTTGGAGAAGTTCGAACGCGCTAACGGTGGTACCTGCATCAACCAGACCCCAATCGTCAAAGTCGGCGATAAGATTCAGAAGAACCAAATCATCTCCGATGGTCCAGCTATGCGTAACGGCGAACTTGCCTTAGGCCAGAACGTCCTCATCGCTTATATGACTTGGCACGGCTACAACTACGAAGACGCTATCATCATGTCGGAAAGAATGGTGAAGGAAGATACCTACACCTCCATCCACATCGAGAAATACGAAATCGAATGCCGCGAAACCAAACTTGGCAACGAAGAAATTACCCGTGATATCCCGAACGTCCGCGAAGATCAGAAGTCCTTCCTCGATGAGGATGGCATCATCATCCCAGGCGCCGAAGTTAAAGAAGGCGATATCTTAGTCGGCAAGACCACTCCAAAAGGTCAAACCGAGCCAACTCCGGAAGAGAAACTCTTGATGGCCATCTTCGCCGAAAAGGTCAAAGACGGCAAAGACAGCTCCCTCCGTGTCCCACATGGTGGCGCTGGCATCGTCTTAGGCGTCAAGGTCTTCGTCCGTCAGAAAGACCCACTCCCGGCCGGTGTCCTTAAGGCCGTCCGCGTCTACATCGTCCAGAAGAGAAAGATCTCCGAAGGCGACAAGATGTCCGGCCGTCACGGTAACAAAGGCGTTATTTCCAAGATCCTTCCGGTCGAGGATATGCCGTTCTTGCCAGATGGTACCCCAATTGATATCTTACTTTCCCCAATGGGCGTTCCTTCCCGTATGAATATCGGTCAGATTTCCGAGATTCACTTAGGGTTAGCCTGTAGGAAATTAGGCTTAAGAATTGCCACCCCAGCCTTCGATGGCGTTTCCGGTGATGAAATCACCGACCTTATGAGAAAGGCTGGCATCTCCGAAGATGGCAAGACCATCCTCTATGATGGCCAAACCGGTGAGCGCTTCCCAGAACGTATCTCCGTCGGCGTCCAGTACATGATCAAACTCGTGCATATGGTCGACGACAAATTGCACGCCCGTGCCACTGGCCCATATGCCCTCGTCACCCAGCAGCCGCTTGGTGGTAAGGCCCAAAACGGTGGCCAGCGTTTCGGCGAAATGGAAGTCTGGGCTCTCGAAGCCTATGGCGCTTCCCACGTCTTGCAGGAAATTATCACCTACAAGTCTGATGACAGAGTTGGCCGCAGAAAGGCCTACGAAGCCATCATCAAAGGCCTTAAGTTGCCTAACCCAGGCATGCCAGAAGCCTTCAAGGTTCTCACCAAGGAGCTTCGTGGCTTAGCCATGAACGTCGAATTGACCGATGACGAAGGCTATGAAATCAATATGGATGACTTAGCCAAAGAGGCGTTGATCGAAGAAAGAAAGGTTAACTCCGCCATCCGCAACCTCTCCACCAAGCGTGAAGAAAAGGAAGAGGATGTCGTCGAAGTCAGCCATGACGAAGAAATCGCCGAAGAAGGATTGAGCGTCGGCTCTGCTTCCTACTACAGCGGTTCCAAGGAATAAGGAGGGATTTGAATCATGTTCGATATCAAAAATTTAGCGGCGATGAAAGTCGGCCTCGCTTCTCCTGAAACCATTCGTTCTTGGTCCCACGGCGAGGTTACCAAACCAGAAACCATCAACTATCGTAGCCAGAAACCGGAACCGGGAGGTCTCTTCTGCGAAAAGATCTTCGGTCCGTCCAAAGACTACGAATGCCATTGCGGCAAATACAAAAAGATCAGATATCAGGGCATCACCTGCGAAAAGTGCGGTGTTGAAGTCACTTCCAAAGAGTGGCGCAGAGAGCGTTTCGGTCACATCGATTTGGTCTCTCCATGCTCCCACATCTGGTACTTGAAGGATATCCCATCCCGTATGGGTCTTGTCTTGGATATCAGCGCCAAAGAGCTTGAAGAAGTCATCTACTTCGCCGCTCATATTTGCTTGAACCCAGGCAATTCCAGCGTCCTTAAATACAAACAGTTCTTAGATGAGAAGAGTGCCAGAGAAATCTTCCCTCACGTCATCGAAGAATTCATGCCATCCCTTGTTGAAGGCTCCGCCGACGCCTTGCGCGCCGAAGAGCTCATCCGCAGAATGGGCACCCCAGAGGAGACCTTCGACTTCTTCTCCACCTCCGCCTTCATCGCCCGTCATACCGACGCTGAATTTGGCGAAGGCGCCAAAGCCATCAAACGCTTGTTGCACGAAGTCAATCTTGATGCCGAATCTGAGAACCTCAGAGCCGAAATCAAGAACTCCACTGGTCAAAAACGTCAGAAACTCACCAAGAGACTCGAAGTCATCGAGGCTTTCCGTGAGTCCGGTCAAAAACCGGAATGGATGATTTTGGATGCTATCCCAGTCATCCCGCCAGATCTCCGTCCGATGCTTCCTCTTGACGGTGGCCGTTTCGCGGCTTCCGACTTGAACGATTTGTATCGTCGTGTCATCTCCCGTAACACCCGTTTGAAGAAATTGATCGACATGCGCGCTCCGGAAGTCATTTTGATGAATGAGCGTCGTATGCTTCAGGAAGCGGTGGACGCCCTTATCGATAACGGCCGCCGTTCCAAGCCAATCACCGGTCCTACCGGCAGAACCTTGAAGTCCTTATCCTCTGGATTGAAGGGCAAACAAGGCCGCTTCCGTCAGAACTTGCTCGGTAAGCGTGTTGACTATTCCGGTCGTTCCGTCATTGCCGTCGGTCCAAACCTCAAGATGTATCAGTGCGGTCTCCCAAGAGAGATGGCTATTTCCTTGCTCCGCCCATTCATCGCCTCGGTCATGATCAAGCGCGGCATCTCCCATTCCTACAAGGAAGCCGATGCCAAGATCAACGCCTTGGATTCCCAAGTCTACGATATCGTCGAGGAAATCATCTCCCAGCACCCAGTTCTCCTTAACCGTGCGCCTACCCTTCACCGTTTGGGTATCCAGGCCTTCCAGCCAATCTTGGTTGATGGCCGCGCCATCCGTTTGCATCCACTCGTTTGTACCGGTTTCAACGCCGACTTCGACGGTGACCAGATGGCTGTCCACGTACCATTAAGCAAAGAAGCTCAGTTCGAAGCCTTGAACTTGATGCTTGCCTCCAATAACATCCTTGGCCCGAAAGATGGCAAGCCAATCGCCGTCCCATCTCAGGACATGATCCTTGGCAACTACTGGTTGACCATGGAAGAAAGCGCCGAAGATATGTTGGCTCATGCAAAGTATTTGCGTGAAATCTACATCGACCCGAAGAACGTCGGAGAAAAAGCCGCGACTGAAGAAGAAGCTGCTGAATCCGAAGCCTACGCCGAGATGGAAGGCGCTGCCTTTGCTTCCGTCGCCGAAGTCATCCGTGCTTATGAGACCCACTCCATTGGCTTACATAACCGTATCGCCATCAAGTCCGCCTCAATTCACAAGACCTTTGCTCCGGAATCCGATCCAGACAACGTCAAGGATTACGCCTTGCCGTTCTACGCCAAGAACAAATATTTGCTCACTACCGTTGGCAAAGTCATCTTCAATGAGATCTTCCCGGATGATTTCCACTACATCAATGATGATCCAGCCGCCTCTTTGGAGACCGTCAAATCTTGGTTCGTTCCTTATGGAACCGACCTTGTTGAGGCCGTCAAGTCCAAGTCCCTCCGCGCCCCAATCGCCAAGAAGGGCTTAGGCGTCTTAATCGATCAGATCTTCCATAAATACGACATGAAGGAAGAAGAATACGATCCAAATGGTTCCCAATATTCCGTCCGTCCATCAAAGACTGCCGCTATCTTGGATAAGATCAAGGATCAGGGATTTGCTTATTCCACCATCTCTTCCGTCACCGTCGCCAGAAGCGACATCAACCTCAAAGCCGCCGATCCAAACAAGCAGTCCATCAACGACTTCAAGTATGAACGCGTGGCCGAAGGCTATGAGAAAGTCGACCAAATCACCGCTTTGTACAAGAAAGGTATGTTCTCCGACAAGGAACGCCATCAGGCCGTTTGCGATGTCTGGAACGCCGTTGCCAAAGCCGTCGAAGACAAGGTCGCCGAATACCTTAAAGAAGATAAGCGCAACCCATTGGTCATCATGGCCGATTCCGGCGCTCGTGGTAACATCGCCAACTTCAAGCAGTTAGTCGGTATGAAGGGCTTGGTCGCTAACCCGAAGAATGAAGCCATCGAACTTCCTATTGTCTCCTCTTATAGAGAAGGCTTGAAGGTCGCCGAATTCTTCATTAACACCCACGGTGCCCGTAAAGGTGGCGCCGATACCGCTCTTAAAACCGCTGACTCTGGCTATCTTACCCGTCGTTTGGTCGACGTCTCTCAAGACGTCGTCGTCCGCGAAGTCGATTGCAACTGCGATCACGGCTTCAAGGTCCGCGCAATCTATAACACCGCTCAGAACACCGTCGTCGCTAAATTAAGCGAACGTCTCGTTGGTCGTTTCTCGATGCATGACATCATCAATCCAAAGACTGGTGAGGTTATAGTCCCGGGCAACACCATGATCAGCGAAGAAGACGCTAATAAGATCTCCGATGCCGGTATCGAAGAAGTCGAGATCCGTTCCCTCTTCACCTGCCAGACCAAGAATGGCGTCTGCCAGCACTGCTATGGCCGCAACATGGCCACTGGCCGCTTGGTCGAATTAGGCGAAGCCGTCGGTATCATGGCCGCTCAGTCCATTGGTGAACCAGGCACGCAGTTGACCATGCGAGTCTTCCACACTGGTGGTATGGCCGGAAGCGACATCACCCAAGGTCTTCCACGTGTCCAAGAACTCGTCGAAGCCCGTAACCCGAAAGGCAAAGCCCTCATCTCCGAAATCGATGGTACTATCGAGAATATCGAAGACGATGGCAATGGCCGTTATAAGGTTGCCGTCAGATCCATCGCCGATAAGACTGCGGAATCCGAGACTCCAGAAATCAAAGAATACCTCACTGGTTATGGCGCTCGTCTCCGTGTCAAGAAAGGCGATAAGGTCGAGGCCGGTGGCAAGATCACCGAAGGTGCCATCGATCCTAAAGAATTGCTTGAATACTCCTCCAAAGAGAAGGTTCAGGTCTATATGATCAAGGAAATCCGTAAGGTCTATGCCGCTCAAGGTATCGGCATCTCGGATAAGCACCTTGAGGTCATCGTCCGTCAGATGCTCCGCAAGCTCGTGGTCGTCGATGCTGGCGATACCGATCTCTTGCCAGGTACCAAGGTCGACACCGATCGTTTCACCACGGTCAACCAGGAAGCCTTATTGGCCGGCAAGCGCCCAGCCTTGGCGAAGCCTATCGTCTTAGGCATCACCAAAGCCGCCTTGGAGACCGAATCCTTCCTCTCCGCCACCTCCTTCCAGCAGACCACCCGTATCCTTACCGATGCCGCCATCAGAGCCAAGACCGACCGTCTCCATGGCTTGAAAGAGAACGTCATCACCGGTCGTTTGATCCCAGCTGGCACTGGAGCCGAAGACGAGAATATCACCAAGAAGAGCCTCGCTGACTTCACCGTCGAGAACAAGATGGAAGAAGTTCGCGATACTTATATCGAGGCCCACGATCGTCAGGCGAACAAGGCCATTCAATAGGCAAAAACCAAATTAGAGGCGTGAAAAATCGCCTCTTTTTTGTTTGTTTGGCAATGAAAAAAATGTGGGCTTTTAGAAGTCCACTGAACCGTGCGTGTCAATTAAGGAAAAAATTCGATAAATTCGACTGTTGACAGAACCTTTTCACGTGCGTAATATTACCAGCGTTCGCACACAGCCCTTTTTAAGGGCGCTTCATAGCGAAAAGTTTAATTAAGGAGATCTTAAATGCCTACGATCAACCAACTCGTAAGACAAGGCCGTCAGAAATTGGCCAAGAAATCCAAAACTCCTGCTTTGGGCAAGAGATGGAATTCCCTTACGAAAAAACAGACCAACCAAGCATCCGCTCAGAAACGTGGCGTTTGCACTCGTGTTGGCACCATGACCCCGAAGAAGCCAAACTCCGCTCTTCGTAAATACGCTCGTGTCCGTTTGTCCAACGGATATGAAGTCACCGCCTACATCGGCGGCGAAGGCCACAACCTTCAGGAACACAGCACCGTCATGATTCGCGGTGGCCGTGTCAAGGACTTACCAGGTGTCCGTTATCACATCGTCCGCGGAACCTTAGACTGCGCCGGCATCGAAGCCCGTCGCCAAGGACGTTCCCTCTATGGCACCAAGAAGCCACATGAGAGCAAATAAGGGAGGAATAGAAAATGTCACGTAAAGGTAAAATCGAACATAGAGACGTTCTCCCAGATCCAATTTACAATTCCAAGCTCGTCACCCGCTTGATCAATCGCGTCATGTACGACGGCAAGCGTGGAACCGCCCAGAAGATCATCTACACTTCCTTCAAGACCATCGAAGAGAAGACCGGCAAACCAGCCATGGATGTCTTTGCGACCGCTGTCAACAACATCATGCCAGAAGTCGAATTGAAGGTCCGCCGTATCGGCGCCGCCAACTATCAGGTTCCAGTCGAAGTCAATCCGGCCCGTAAGCAAACCTTGGGCCTTCGTTGGTTAGTCACCTATGCTCGTCTCCGCAACGAGAAGACCATGGATGCCAAATTAGCCGGCGAAATCATCGATGCTGCCAACGGCACCGGTGGAGCTGTAAAGAAGAAAGAAGACGTCCTTAAGATGGCTGAAGCCAACAAGGCTTATGCCCACTATCGTTGGTAATAATAAAGGAGAATCACAATGGCTGAAGATATACTCCAAGGCGTAGATAAGTTTGACTTACCTCACACCCGTAACATCGGTATCATGGCTCACATCGATGCCGGTAAGACCACTACTTCTGAACGTATCCTTTATTACACTGGCCGTTCCCACAAGATCGGCGAAGTCCATGAAGGTGCAGCCACCATGGACTGGATGGAAGAAGAGCAAGAACGTGGTATCACCATTACTTCCTCTGCTACCACTTGCTTCTGGAAAGGCCATCGTATCAACATCATCGACACCCCGGGACACGTCGACTTCACCGTTGAAGTTGAACGTTCTCTCCGTGTCTTAGACGGCGCGGTCACCGTCCTCGACTCCAAAAACGGTGTCGAACCTCAGACCGAAACCGTTTGGCGTCAGGCTGATAAGTATGGCGTTCCAAGAATCGTCTTCTGCAACAAGATGGACGCTATCGGCGCGGACTTCGAGATGTGCTTAGGCACCCTCAAAGAAAGACTCGGCGTCGACTATGCCGCTATTCAATATCCTATTGGCAGAGAGAGCATGTTCACCGGCGAAATCGACTTAGTCAAGATGGAAGCCTGGTACTATGACCTCAAAGATAAGGACATCCCACCAGTCATCAAGCCAATCCCAGAAGATTTGATGGAGAAAGCCACCTACTATCGTAACGAATTGCTTGAGAAATTAGCCGCTTACGATGATGACCTCATGATGAAGGTCTTAGACGGCGAAGAACCATCTGTCGAAGAGATCAAAGCCGTCATCCGCAAAGCCACCATCTCCGGAAAATTCTTCCCGGTCCTCTGCGGTACCGCCTTCAAGAACAAAGGCGTCCAGCTCTTATTGGACGCTGTCGTCGACTATCTCCCATCCCCGCTTGATATCCCGGGCGAAAAAGGCACCGATGGCAAGGGCAACGAATATGTCTGCCAAGTCACTGACAAGGCCCCATTCGTTGGCTTAGCCTTCAAGATCGCCACTGACCCATTCGTTGGCCGTTTGGCTTACGTCCGTGTCTACCAAGGCGTCTTAAAGAGCGGCTCCTATGTCTTAAATAGCTCCAATGGAAACCAGGAACGTATCGCTCGTTTGGTTCTCATGCATTCCAATCACCGTCAGGAAGTCTCCGAACTCAAAGCCGGAGAAATCGGCGCGGTCGTTGGCTTGAAGACCACCACCACTGGCGATACCCTCTGCGATCCAGATCACAAAGTCGTTCTCGAATCCTTAGAATTCCCTGAACCAGTTCTCGAAGAAGCGGTTGAGCCGAAGACCAAGGCCGATATCGAGAAAATGAACGTCGCTTTGGCTAAATTAGCCGAAGAAGATCCAACCTTCCGCGTTCACACCAACCAAGAAACCGGCCAGACCATCATCGCTGGCGTCGGTGAGTTGCAACTCGAAATCTTGGTCGAACGTATGCGTCGCGAATTCAACGTTCAAGTAAACGTTGGCGCCCCGCAGGTCAATTATCGCGAAACCATCACCAAGACCGGCGAAGCCCAGGGCCGCTATGTCAAGCAGTCCGGTGGTCACGGCCAGTACGGTGATGTTTGGATCCGTTTCGAACCAAACCCAGGCAAAGGCTTCGAATTTGTCGATGCCATCGTCGGTGGTTCGGTTCCAAAGGAATTCATCAAACCAACCCAGCAGGGTTTGGAAGATGCCCTTAACAGAGGCATCATCGCGGGCTTCCCAGTAATCGATGTCAAGGCCACCTTATTCGATGGTTCTTACCACGATGTCGACTCCTCTGAAGCTGCCTACAAGATCGCCGCTTCCATGGCCTTAAAGGCCGCCGGCGATAAGTGCGGTCCGGTCATTCTTGAGCCGATCATGAAGGTCGACATCACCATCCCAGACCAGTACTATGGCGACGTCATCGGCGATATCTCTCGCCGTCGTGGCCAACTCAATGGCGAAACCCAGCGTGGCAATAACGCCAAAGAGGTCTCTTGCTTAGTCCCATTGTCCGAGATGTTCGGTTATGTAACCGACTTACGTTCTCTCACTCAGGGACGCGGCAACTTCATGATGACTTTCTCGCATTATGGACAAACCCCACGTTTCATCCAAGACGAGATCGTCAAGAAGTCTCAACACTAATTTATAAATTAGTTAGTGTTGTAAAAAATAGCCCGTTGAAATATCATAATTAACGGATTGTCTAAAACCATTTTTCGGAGGAAAAAACACCCATGGCAAAAGAAAAATTCAACCGTGACCGTGTCCATCTTAACGTTGGTACCATCGGCCACGTCGACCACGGCAAAACCACTTTAACCGCCGCGATCACCCACTACCTCTCCATGCTCGGCAAAGCTACTAACGGCGTTGAAGGCAACGCTGTTGACAAAGCTTACGGCGACATCGACAGCTCCCCAGAAGAGAGAGCTCGTGGTATCACAATCAACACCGCTCACGAAGAGTATGAAACCAAGACCCGTCACTACGCTCACGTCGACTGCCCGGGACACGCTGACTACATCAAGAACATGATTACTGGTGCTGCTCAGATGGACGCCGCTATCTTAGTCGTCGCCGCCACTGATGGCGTCATGCCACAGACCCGCGAACACGTCTTGCTCGCCCGTCAGGTTGGCGTCCCATACATCATCGTTTATCTCAACAAGACCGACCTCGTCGATGACCCAGAATTAATCGACTTAGTCGAAATGGACGTCCGTGACCTCTTAAGCTCCTATGGCTTCCCAGGCGACGAACTCCCAGTCATCCGTGGCTCTGCCCGTGAAGCTGGCATGTCCAATGACTACAATTCCGAAGCTTGCAAGTCCATCAAGGAACTCCTTGAAGCTATGGATACCTACATCCCGGATCCAAAGCGTGACGAAGACAAGCCATTCTTGCTCCCAATCGAAGACGTCCTCACCATCTCTGGCCGTGGCACCGTCGTCACTGGTAGAGTCGAGCGTGGTGTTGCCCGCGTTGGCGACGAAGCCGAAATCGTCGGCATCAAGCCAACCCAGAAGACCGTCATCACTGGTCTCGAAATGTTCCGCAAGACCTTAGACTTCGCCACTGGTGGCGATAACGTTGGCGCCCTTCTCCGTGGTGTCACCCACGATCAGGTCGAACGTGGTCAGGTCCTTGCCAAACCAGGATCTATCGTCCCACACGATAAGTTCTCCGCTGCTGTCTACGTCCTCACCAAAGAAGAGGGTGGCCGTCACACCGCTTTCTTGAACGGCTATCGTCCACAATTCTTCTTCCGCACTACCGATATCACCGGCAACATCACCTTGCCAGCCGGCACTGATATGGTCATGCCAGGCGATAATGTCACCTTCAGCGTCGATCTTATCCACCCGATCGCTCTCGAACAAGGCACCAAATTCTCCATCCGTGAGGGTGGCCGTACTGTCGGCGCCGGCACCGTCAGCGACATCATTCATTAATTTGAATAACTAAAAGGGCACGCACACGCGTGCTCTTTTTTTATGCCTATGCACGCGCGTTTGATTGCTTAATTTTTATCCTTATCTTATGATAAGGGCATGAATTTACCAAAGAACCTTACCATTGCCGTACCGACCAAGCGTTTCTTGGCTTTTCTTATCGATTTCGTGTTGGCCGCCATTGTCGGATTTGCCCTTTATGTTTCTTGGGGCTCCCATGGCTTATTTAGCTCTTTAGGCGGAGCCGAGTTGTGGCAAGACGCCATGGAATTTTATGGCACTTCCCATTTGGTCAATGTCGAAAAGAACGATGACGGAACTTGGTCCACGGAATACGAGGAATTAAGTTATAACGTCCAGCCATCCAATGACCAGGCTAAGCCAGGTTATGAATATTATTTGGATGCTTGCTATCTCTTCTATAGCGATTTCCTTCCAAATAACGAGCATATCGATGCGGTGGACGGAGTGGCGGCCAAAGATTATTACAGCGCCTTCTATTTCAACACCGAGATCATCGGTCTTCCGAAGGATTTGACTTCTATTGATGTTTCTAACCCAGCCACTTATACCTCGGCGAATGGATATTTCCAATATGACTTGGACACCTCTGGAACGATTATCGACCAGAATGCCAAACCGGTTGTGGCGGACGCCTATAAGTCCTTGGTTAATGCCCAAGATACAGAAATCTTAACTAAGTACTACAAACTATTCTTGGACGGGACCAGCAAGAACGCCACAGGCATCTTCTACGGGGCCGGAAAGCTTTTATCCAATCAATCTTATATTCAAAACTTAAATAAAGATTACACACGCGTCAATTGGATCGTGAACGCGGTGGCGTTCTCTATTCCACTGGTCGCCTTCTTCTTGCTTGTTCCGTTCTGCACCCCAAACGGTGAGACTTTGGGCAATCTCATTACCTTTACCGGATACGCCAAAAAGAACGGCGTTAAGATTGGCATATGGCAGAGATTCGGTCATCCATGGATCGTGGCTATCTGCTTATCACCATTCGTCTTCGTGCCGAGCAATTATCGTATGTTTGCCTTAATGGGCGCATTGGTCTTGTTGTTTATCGACTTTGCTTTTGCCTTAAGAGACAGAAGCGGGGCTTATAGGGCTTTGGAAGATAGAATGTGCGGAACGATCCTTTATGAGAAAAAGAAGTCCAAATTGCTTAAAAACGAAGCGGAAGCCGAACGTTTTGAAGAAGAACATAATGTTATGGAGACCGTCACCAACGAGACCATCAAAGTGGTCGATTCCGAAGCGGTTCTCAAAGAGAATTCCATCATCGATTTAGATACTTTGGAACATAGGAATGCTAATATTGATTCCTATGATTCTTTGGAAGGGAAAGATAAGGACTAAAGATGTCTAGGATGTCCTACGTTAAAAGAAGCGAAGTAATCACCGAGGAAGGCTATAGGCTTTCCCCGTTCCTTTTAAGGATGGCGGCTTGCTTGGTTGATGTGGCTTTCTTCGTTGGGAGCTTCGTTTTGATATTTTTCTTGCTTTCTACCAATAGTTTTACCACCCTGATTGACGCGATGGGCTCGAGAGATGCCCAAAACAAAATGAGCGATTATCAGATCAATTCGGGATTGGTAAGCCGCAACGAAAAGAACGTTTTGGCCGATATTTCTTCTGATACTTACTACACTTACGAAGATGCGGTGGTCTTCTATTATTTGGATTATGAATCGGGAAATAACAAAAATAACCCAGAACCGCTTAATTTTACGGTCTATGATTACAACAAAACCATCCTTGGCTTGCCGGAATCCGATGAGTATGTTAACCATTCTTCTTACTATGAATACCAAAAGGATGCCCAAGGCAATTCTCTTTTAAACGAAAGAGCAGTTTTTAAAGAATCTTTGTATGACGAGACAACTCACGAATTAACCAAAGATGCGATGAGCAGTTTATTGACCTTCTATAGGGACGCTTATTCATCAGCTCAAGATAAGTTGATGAGCAGACCATATTACAAAGAGGCTCAAGCCACTTTGAACAAAGGCTATATCGTCGTTGAATCTATTGCCGCTTATGTACCATTCTTGATTTTCTATTTCATCATCCCAATCACCAATGTCCCAGGACAAACCTTGGGCAAGAAGTTTATGAAAATCGCGGTGGCTGAAAACAGAACCGGCGTGGCGGTGGAAAAGTGGAGAACCTCTCTTCGCACCATCCCATTCCTGGTCGTTTCGCTAATCGCCATTATCTTCAATGATTTGATTGTTTCTTTGACGACCATTATTTTGGTGATGTTAGTTAGCTCGGCTTTGATGGTATTTACCAAAAAACGCCGTTGCCTACACGATTACATTGCCGGAACCGTCGTCATTCGCGAAGATGATTTGATGGTCAGACGCATAAAGAAAAACCCGGCGGAGAATGCTGATGCACAAGCTAGTTAAGGCGGGCATTGGTTGGAGAACCTTAGCGGGGTTCATTGATTTCCTTATCGCTTGTTTCCTTGGACTAGGAATTTTCGCCATCGTTCAAACCATCTTCATGGGCAGCACGACTGGCAAACAATTAACCACTTCGATTCATGATTATCAGGTCGATTCGGGCTTATATTACGATGACGAAAATGGCGACTTGACCACTTACGACGATTATAGCAACTACGAACGTTACGAAGGAATCATCACCAACTACTACTTGGTATACTTACCAAGCATGAACGAAAACGTCCATTATGATAATTATTGGTATAATGTTTTCGTTTTGGGTTTGCCTGACGAAAAAGGCATCTATAGCGAAGATGATTTAAGCACCATCCAAGAACCTTCGAAAGATTGTGTTCTCTGGCAATATCAAACGGTGGAAGGAAACAAAAACTTAGACCTTATCGGCGTTCCTGCTTCTGATTTATATCAAGACGGGAAACTGACCGACGAAGCCAAAACCAAGCTTCTCCGTTTCTATTGTTCTTCGGAGGTGAGATCCGTTTATTACAATGCGATGCAAAATCTCTTCCATCAGGATTTCTACGAATCGACATATAACAAGGCGGCTGCCTACAACTTGGTCTATCCTTTGACCATTGCCATTCCGGTGGCTTTGCTAATCGTTTATTTGGTTATCCCTCTTTGCTTCAAAAACGGCGAGACCTTATCCAAAAAGATGTTCCACTTGTGCTTGGTCAACAAGCTGGGTTTCCGCATCAAGAAAATTCAACTCGTTTTAAGAGCGTTGCCGATGATTTTATTGTCGGTCATCCTTGTTTTGTTCTTGCCTCTCGTTTGGAGCGTTTCCATCATTTCGTTAATTATTTTCATCTCCTACATCTGTTCTATATTCACGCCTAACAAGCAGGCCATCCATGACATTATCGCCGGTACGATAGTCATCAACGAGAGAGACTCTGTCTTCTATGACGATGCAGCTGCTCAAGAGGCTGGCGAGAAGTTCTACCAGCAAAGAATGGAACACGCTGAAAAAGAAATTGAAGAAGGAAAGAGGGCTCTTGAGGAAGAAGAAAGAGCCAAGTGGAAAAAAGTCAAATAGCCGACCTCCTACAAGTTTTGGCCTTAAATTACATTTAGGGCTTTTTCTTTTTTGAAGTGCCATTCACCCTCTTACTTCGTAAAGATATGCTTTCTCATCTTGTTTGAGACCCCTTATTTTTGCTACACTATATAACGCATATAAAGGACTGTGCTGAAAAGCACGGGAGGAAAAACATGGAAGTAAGAATCGAAGGTCTTACAAAGGTGTTCGACAGTCGCACTGGAAAGAAGGGTTCCAGAGTTACTGCTGTCGACAAATTTGATTTGACCATCCCCGACGGTAAACTCGTCGGTCTTTTAGGTCCTTCTGGCTGTGGTAAGTCCACCACCTTGTACATGATCGCTGGTTTGCACAAGCAAAGCGGTGGCCATATCTACTTTGGTAGTGAAGAAGTCACCAATGTCCCACCAGAGAACCGCGGTATTGGCTTAGTTTTCCAAAACTACGCTTTGTACCCGCACTTCACCGTTTATCAGAACATTTCGTTCCCGCTCGACAACGTTCGTTTGCCAGGTGCCTATGGAAATGAAAGCGATGAATTGAAGTCTGCCGAAGCTGATTTGAAGTCTTTCGAGCAGAACTTAAAGAAAGCCCTCGCCCGTCAGCCGAATTTACCGGCGATGATCGAGCGCAACAACGCCCAAGGCAAATCCGTTCGTGCCTTAGAGGAAGAAATGGCCTCTAACCAGGATTTGATTGACCATGCCGATGCCCTTCGCGCCGACAAAGAAGCCCGCGTTGAGGAAGCTAAGGTCGCTCTTGATGCTGCCAAGGCTGCCTTCGAAGAATTGAAAGCCACTGATCCAGCGGCCGCCAAGATCGCTAACAAGAAGCGCTTATCCAAAGCCGATAAGGATGCTTTGATTCATGAAAACGCCAGAGTCGTCGACATCGAGCCGTACCTCAGCCGTAAACCGAAAGAGTTGTCCGGTGGCCAGCAACAGCGTGTCGCTATCGCTCGTGCGTTGGTCAAAAAGCCATCCGTCTTGTTGTTAGACGAGCCATTATCCAACTTGGATGCCCGTTTGCGTTTGCAGACTCGTGAAGAGATCAAGCGTATCCAGCGTTCCACTGGCATCACCACTGTCTTCGTCACCCACGACCAGGAAGAAGCTATGTCCATCTCCGACACCATTGTCGTCATGAAGGCCGGCATCATCCAGCAAATCGGTGAACCACAATACGTTTACAATGAACCAGTCAACATGTTCGTCGCCAAGTTCTTAGGTAACCCAGCCATCAACATCATCGAAGGCGAAATCAAAGATGGCAAGCTTTATTTGAACGGCGAATTATTCGATGATGACCCAGTTTATCAGAACGATTACAACCAGGTTGTCTACGAAGAACCGGAAAAGCAATACGACAAGAAAGGCAAGGAAATCCTTCCTGCCGATAGGGAAGAAAACCCAGAAGTCGCTAAGCTTGCTTACCCAACCCATATCGAAGTTCATAAAGACCGTAAGGTTTATATCGGCATCAGACCTGAACACTTCACCGCTGCCCCGAAGAAAGGCACCAAGAATGTGATTCCAGTCGATATCGATATGATTCAGACCATCGGTCGTGATATCTCGGTCGTTGGCAACGTTTCTGGCAATGCTGAAGCCAAATTGCGCGTCATCATTCCAAGCGAGGAACGTGAAGCCATCGGTTCCGCGGCCACGGTTAAATTCGGAACCAAGCGTTTTTACGTCTTTGAGGAAGGCGGAGAGAGGTTGAAATAATGCCGGCGACTAAATCCAAAATCGCCACGGAATTGGCTTACTGGAGAGCTCGTCCAAGTGAAGAGCAGCTTTCAGCCTCAACTGAAGCCATCCTTCATCAGACTTTGTCTACCCGTAAAGCCTCCCGTATCCAACTCCCCGAATGGGCGAAGGCTTGGATCGCGTTGATTCCGGCTTTATTCTTCTTGCTTTTATTCATGATCTACCCGATCATCAACACCTTCTTGATCTCGTGGATCGTCAACTTCAAGTTCATGGCGGGCTCCAATAGCTCCTTCGCGTTGACCAACTACTTCGCGGCCTTGAACAGCACCCGTGGCGGCGTCAAGCCGTACTGGGGCATCGATAACTACATAACGGTATTGACTTCCTCGGAATTCCTCAGTTCCTTGGCCAACACGGCAATCATCGTCGTGGTCTCCGTTCCACTTACCATCATCATCGGTTTGTTGATAGCGGTCTTCTTAAATGCGATTAAGCCTCTTAAAGGTTTCTTCCAGACCGTCTTCTTCTTACCGTATGTCACCAACACCATCGCGTTAGGTATGGTCTTCAAGGTCATCTTCTCGTCATACCCTGGCGGCTTGTTCAACAAATTCTTGAGTTTGTTCGGGGTTGCTCCGCAAGCTTGGTTATCCGCCAGCGCCTCCAAATGGGCGATGTTGGTCCCAATCATTATTTATGCCATTTGGAATGGCTTAGCCTTCAAGATTTTGGTCTTCGAATCCGGCTTAGCCTCTATTGATAATCAGTATTACGATGCCGCGAAGATCGACGGCGCTTCCAGGAGCACCATCTTCGCTCGTATTACTGTTCCTCTTTTGTCCCCGCAGATCTTGTATATCACCATCACTTCCTTCATCGGTGCGTTCAAGAGCTACACTCAAGTCATCGCCTTATTCGGCGGCGGCGCTTACTACTTCGGCGGCACCACTCAGAAATACTGGGAAACCGTCGTCGGTTATATCTATGTAACCATGCAAGACTCTACGAAGACCGGCGTAGCTGCCGCGGCTTCCTTCGTCTTGCTTATCATCATCTTGCTTATCACCCTCGTTCAGATGCAGGTGAGCAAGAGAAAGGTGGTGTATTGATATGGCGCATGAAATGTATTTTGCCACCCCGGCTCAGATGAGAAGGTACAAAGCCTCGAAGACGATTGGCCAAATCTTGGTCTACTTCTTCCTTTGCGTCATCGGCTTATTCATCCTCATCCCATTCGTCTTCATGGTCATCACATCTTTCCGTGATCCTTCCAACTATGACTACGACACCATCAACTCCATCTTCCACATCATCCCGCCAGCTACACACGAGATCAATGGAACTCCAAACTACACGTTGAACAACTTCATCTCGGTGTTCACCTATAAGAGTGCCTCGGGCCAGAGCATCAACTTCGGCCTCTATTATGGAAATACCCTTTACGTTTCCATCATTGGCACCTTCTTTACCTTGATCACCACGGTCTTGGCTTCCTTCGCCTTCGCCCGCTGCAACTTCAAGGGAAAGAATCTCTTATTCACGATTCTCTTGGGAACCATGATGATTCCTGGCGAAATGATGGTTATCACCAACTATCAGACCGTCATGGGTCTTAGCTGGGAGAACACCTATGCGTCATTGATCTTCGTCCATGGCGTATCGGTCTTCTATATCTTCTATCTACGACAGACTTTCCAACAGATTCCGAACGAACTCTTCTTGGCGGCCAAAGTCGACGGTTACGGACATTTCGCCTACCTCTGGAAGGTAATGATCCCAATCGCCATGCCGACCATCATCACCATCATGATCCTTTCCTTGATGGGCGCTTGGAACTCCTACATCTGGCCAAACCTCGTCGCATCCGGCGATAACAAGGTCTTCGGCTGGTCGATGAAACTCGTCTCCAACGGTTTGATGAGCTTATTCACCTCCTCCGATGGCGAAATCTCTTACGACACCGTTAAGATCGCCGGCTCCGTTGTTGTCACGACCCCGTTGTTTATCTTCTTCTTGATTTTCCGCAAATACATCATGCGCGGCATCTCCCGCTCTGGTATCAAAGGTTAATCAACCCCAAAAACTTATTAAAAATAAAAGGAAAGAAAAACATTATGAAAAGCACAAAATTGAAAGTCTTGGCCTTAGGTGGCTTGCTCAGCATGGTCCTCACCAGCTGCGGTACTGAAACCCTTGATGCCGAACGTCCTGTCGACATGAATTTGGATACCAACAACACCACCATCGAATGGTGGACTGGCTTCGGTTCCGATATCACTGGTTACCTTGATGACCAGATTCTCCCAGAATTCGCCGAGAAGACCGGCATCACCATCACCCACACCACAAAAGGTGGTTATGACAACCTCCAGAAGGCCGTCAACTTAGGCGCCGGCCATCGTACTTATCCGAACATCGTCGTCGGTTATCCAGACCATTTCGCTTCCTATGTTGCTTCCAATATGCAGCTCCGTTTGGACCCATATTTCGAAGATGACCCAGAAGGCAAAGCCTTCATGGAAGACATCTATCCTTCCTATATGGATGAGAACCAGCAGCTCGAATTCAAGGAAGACGGCACCGGTTACACCTTAGGTGTTCCATTCAACAAATCCACCGAAGTCCTCGTTTATAACGAAAACTTCTTCAATTCAACCATCGTCAAGGGCTGGGGCATCCTCAAGGTTCCTCAGACTTGGGACGAAGTCGAAACTTATGGCAAGATCGCCATCGAGAAACTCACTCCGTTCTTCGGCCAGATTTTAGGCACCGATGGCCGCAGCTATACCAAAGAATCTGATATGCCAAGCGGCGTTTCCATCTTAGCCAACTTGACCACAGCGACCGCTGATACCTTCTACTTCTTGGGCTATGACTCCCAGGCCAACCTATTCATCAGCTCCTTGCGTCAGTGGGGCGGCAAATACACCGAAATCGACCAGGACACTGGCATGGGTTATGCCGTTTATGACAACACCGAATGCCGTGAGATGTTAGCCTTCATGCGTCGTTTATCCAAAGAACATGTCTTAGCTATCCCATCCTCCTTCGGTGGTACTTCTCTCTATTGCTCTGACTACTATAAGAACTATCAGTGCATGATGAATGTCGGTTCTTCCGCTGGTTTAAGCCACTACACCGATGCCAACTTGAAGTCCACCTCTGGTGTTACCTCTGTTCCATATAAGGATGAAGATCACAAATACGTCATCTCCCAGGGTACCAACCTTGCTATGTTGAATAAAGGCACCGACACCGAAGTCTTAGCCTCTTGGAAAGCCCTCAAGTACTTGACCACTGGCGAAACCAACGGTCTCTTCTGCGCTTTGACTGGTTACTATCCAGCCACTAAGTCCGCTTACAACAGCACCACTTATCAGGAATTCTTGAACGCAACTCCATCCGATGAGAACGACGCCAACAAGAAGAAAGCCGCCAAGGCCAACTCCGAAATCTATGACGCCGACAACTCCGGCTGGCACAAGTTCGTCGACCCGGGCTTCAACGGTTCTTCCGCCGTCCGTACCGAAATCGAATCTGTTATGTCTCGTACATTATTGGAAACCACTGACATCGACACCATTCTCAAAGAATCCTACGCCACCATCTCCGCTTACGTCCGCAGCTAATCTGCATTAAGGAGGGACTAAATGAAAAACAACAAGAAATTATTGGTCCTTTTGCCTCTAGTTAGCACCGCTCTCTCTTTGTCGAGCTGCGGTCCTAAAGTCAATCCATACGACCTCGACTTCACCGTCGACACCAACGGTGTCACCATCCAAATGTGGCACCCGTTCGGCTCTGATATGGCTGGCTATCTTGAGGAAGTTGTTGAACTCTTCACTCAAGAGACCGGCATCAAGGTCGAACTCGAAGGCAAAGGCGGCTACGATAACCTCCAGAAGGCTATCACCTTAGGCGCTGGCAAGGGAAAAATCCCTGGCGTCACCCTCGCCTATCCTGACCATATGGCCAGCTACGTCGATAACGACTCCATCCTCCGTCTCGATTATTATTTCGAGAACGATGGAGACGATGATTTCAATATCTCCGACTTCTATGCTGACTACATGGTCGAAAACCAATCGATCGAAAAGAAAGAAGACGGCTCTGGCTTCTATACCTTGGGCGTTCCATTCAACAAATCGACCGAATTGATGTATTACAACAAGACCTTCTTCGATTGGGCTTCCGCTCAGAACTCCGCCATCAAGGTTCCTGAAACCTGGGAAGAGGTTGGCACGGTTTCGACCGCCATCCTTAACCTTATGGAATCCAAAGGTCTTTATAGCAAGATTTTAGGAAGTGACGGCAACCTTTATAACAGAGCCAGCGAATTGCCAGTCGGCGTCACCGCGGCTTTGAACTTCTCCGCCGTTGAAGCTTCTAGTTTCCACCCATTCACTTACGATTCCCAGGCGAACTTCTTCATCACCACGATTCGTCAGTGGGGCGGAACCTATACCGAATTCGATTCCGATACCAGACGTGGTTATATGGCCTTTAATACCCAAGAGACCATCGATGGCTTAACCTACATGAAGAATCTTCATGACAATTGTCGTTTGGCTATCCCGGCCGAATATGGCGGAACCTCCAAATATTCCTCCAGTTACTTCAAGAACTGGCAGTCTCTTATGACCATCGGCTCCTCCGCCGGTGCCACCAACAGCGCCCCAAGTGGCGATGCCTTCGAAGTCGGCGTTGCTCCGCTCCCATATAAGGATGCGGATCACAAATACGCCATCTCCCAGGGCACCAACCTCATTCTCATGGACGTCGGAACCGTCGCCCAGAGAGTCGCTTCCTGGAAATTGCTTAAGTACTTAAGCAAGACTCAGAATGGCTTATTCGCTTCCAGAAGCGCCTACTATCCATCCTGCGAATACGCTCAGAACTCCGAAGAATATCAGGATGCCTTAAAGCGTAATAACCCAGCCACTGCCGAGGAAAAACCATCGACCGCCCAGGCTTTGCATTATTACGTCGCTCAGGTCAACACCGACTATTACATGAAGGATAGCGAAAACTGGACCAAGTTCGTCGATCCGGGCTTCTCTGGTTCCTCTGCCATCCGTACTGCCGTCGGTTCGGCCATGGGCTTATTGTTCATTGGCGATGAAAACGGCAAGGATATGAGCGCGCAAGACGTTGTGGATTACTTCTACAACAACTCTGACTTGAAAGGATATGTACGCTGATGAAAAAGTTACAGAAATTAGTGACCCTCGCTCTTAGCTTGGGTCTCCTTGGCGGCGCTCTCGTTGGTTGCGATAACAACGAGGATGCTTGCCCTGACATCTCCGATACCGATGCTCTTTACACCACTCCTCAGACTGACAAATTGCAATTTGCCTATGAGGATACTTACGCTACCACTAACTTCGATGTCACCAACACCCACGGTGTTAACTATGGCAAAGCCACTTTGGTCAGCGTAACCGATGGCGACACCGCCAACTTCAGAACGATTGATGGCACTTATCTTAGATGCCGTTTCATGGCTATCAACACCCCAGAATCGACTGCTAAAGTTGAAGCTTGGGGCGTTAAGGCTTCCAGATGGATGGCCAATGTCTTTGAGAAGGCGGTGGACTTCTGCTTAGTCTGCGATGCTGATGCTTATGGCACCGTCGACTCTTCCGGTGGCCGTGCCTTAGCCTTCGTTTGGTATAAGACCTCCGCTAGCGATGAATTGCATCCGAATCAGTGGAGACTATATAACCTCGAATGCGTCGAGCAATGCTATTCCAAGAACCAATTGTTCTCTGATTCCTCTCTTGGCTACCTTGATTACTTCTTGGCCGCCGAAGAAAGAGGCACCAAGTGCGGTGGCCGTGTCTATGGCCAGACCGATCCTGATTTCGTTGGCTCTACCACCATCATCGATTGCTCTTGCTACTATGTCCGTCACCATTTCGATGAAATCGGTATCAACTTCACCGAAGGCGGTTCCGGTTCTTATCTCCACGTCACTGGCTTAGTCGTCGGTATGTTGGGCGATAACTTCGTCCTCCGCGATTTAAAACGCGACCTCGATCAGGACGAGGATGACGCTCTCGAATGCTTGTATGTCTACGCTGGTTATAACACCGCGTTGGCTTCCAAAATCAAAGTTGGATACGTCGTTTCCTTCTATTGCCGCGCTTCGAAATATCCGAAGACTTCCGCCAATATCCAATTGACCGACGTTAGCACCGCTAACTATGGCAAATACAAGTTCATCACCATCAAACCGACTGATGAAGCTTATTCCACTTATGTCACCACTACTCCAAGTGCTGATATGGATCCGTATGTCCCAACTACTGCTCCGACCACTTATGATGAGTTAAGCAAGTACTATGGCTACTATACCAAGCTCCGCGTCAAGATCAGAAACGTCACCGGTACCGTCATTGACGATGATGGCAACGAAGTTCAGGTCAATAACTATTATCGTGAGACCGTCAGTTCCACTACTGGCTTAGTTACCGCCACCACGATTTACGCTTACCTCGATGGATCCGAGAATGTTGTCTGCAACGTCCGTTTGGATACTTCCTGCGGCCTCTCTTACAAAGACTTCGCCGCCGGTCAGGTTTGGGAATTCAAAGCCTACTTGTCTATGTACTATGACAATTATCAGATTCAGGCGTTCACACTTGATAAGACCATCGGAAACGCTGTCAGAATCAGCTAAGAGAAAGGAAAAATAAGATGAAATTCTATAAGTCTTTAGGTCTATTTGCCGCCGCTGCCGGAATGCTTATGTCTGGTTGCGGAGGAAACGGCGTTACCTCCGATAAAGTCATTGTCAAGGAAGCCGCCAATGCCGATGCTCTCATTGTCAACACCTCTGGTTCTTCCTTCGACCATAACCGCACCAACAAGCTCTCCTATGGAACTTCCTTGTTCTTGGCTAATTCCATGAGTGCTTCCGCCAAGGTCAAAGATGAATCCGGAAACATTGTTTCTAGCTACGTCCTTACCAAGGTTACCTGGGCTGTCTCTGGTGCTGGTGCCTCCTCTTGGTCTCATAACGAGATGTTCGATGATACCACTAACGACTATCAAAGCTGGAAGGGCAAATATCCTGCCGCCGGCGAAGAAGCAGTCTTGGTCACCTTCACCGCTACCGTCACTTATGGCAAGGCCTCCGCTAAGGTCAGCTATAACTTCTCGATGACCCCGAAAGGTGCTTAATAGATTAACGAGAATAAAAGGTCGCTTCACGGCGGCCTTTTTTCGCTGTTAAACATAAGAATTCATCGATATATAATATTTATATGGCCCAGTTATCGTTAAGTAAGATCAAAAAGATTCATTCCGCTATCAAGCAAGACAAACACAAATTCCTTTCTTTGGATATGCTTTCCCGCAAATTGGGAATCTATTCAGATGTCTTAGGCGAAGAATTAAGTGAATTTAATCCTTTGATTTTCATGGATTCTTCTTTGAATATGAAATCCTTGTTGCCTCAGTTGGAAGAAAGGATAAACGAATTAGAAAAAGAAAAGGCCAAGCAACCTAAGCAACCACGCGTGGTGGCGACCAAGAAGGAAGTCATGGAATATCGTTCCATCCAGTCCTTCATCTACGCCAAGATGACAGGTGCTGGCGGATTGGTCGATACTTCGGCCGTGTTGGATGATAAGGATCTAAGAATCCTCCAAAAGCTGGTGGCTAATGAAATCGTCAAACGTAAAGCCCCTTCTAAGAAAAAGAAAAAGAAATAAAATAGCCGCTTCCTGAATGGAGGCGGTTTTCATTAAAAAAGATAAGACTATAGCAATTTGCTATCTAAAAGCGTTTTCTTATTGCCATTCTCTAAAAAGACCTAGAAAATAAAAACATCCTATCTACCTCAATTCGTCGCTGACTCATTTTCAGGAGGACTTTTAATGAATATTCGCGCCGACGTGCGAAGGGGCATCGAAGAGATTTGCGATACCTACGCAAATGAGCCCTCTCCGCTCATGATGATTTTGTCAGACATACAGAAAAAGTATGGCTACATTCCTTTAGAGGTTCAGGAAGTGGTATCCGATAAGACCGGCATTTCAGTGGCCGAGATTTATGGGGTCGTCACTTTCTATTCCTTCTTCTCCCTTAAACCAAAAGGGAAATACGTCGTTGGCATTTGTTTGGGAACCGCTTGTTACGTCAAGAATTCCCAAGCCGTTTTGGATGCCTTCACTAAGAAATTAGGCATTCAATCTGGGGAGACGACCGAAGATGGCTTATTCACCATCGAAGCCATCCGTTGCATCGGGGCTTGCGCCTTAGCGCCAGCGATGTCCATCAACGGCAAGGTCTATCCGAAAGTAACCCCAGAACAGGTCGATAAGATCATCGATGAATACCGTAATAAGGAGAAAGAAGATGATTAAGACAATCAAAACTCCTGAACAGTTAGAGAAAATCACTGCCTCTTGCGAAGAGGCCTTCAAGAAGAAAATCGCCGGCGGTGACGGAAAGAGAGCCGTCATGGTTTGCGGCGGAACGGGATGTTTAGCCAACGATTCCGGCCCAATTATTGAAGAATTGAAGAAACAAATCAAAGAACATAACCTCGAAGACAAGATTCAAATCAACCAAGTCGGTTGCTTCGGTTTCTGCTCCCAAGGCCCGTTCGTCAAGATTTATCCAGAAGATACTTTGTATCGCACGGTGAAAATAGAAGACGTCAAACAAATCGTCGAAGAAGACCTTATCGGCGGCAAAGTCTGCGAGAATCTTCTTTATGTCGATCCTGCCACCCATATGAAGGTCCAACGTCAGGACGACATCAACTTCTATAAGAAACAGATTCGTATTTCTTTGCACGGCTGTTCCCTCATTGACCCGCATTCTTTGGAGGAATCCTTGGGTTATGATGGCTTCAAAGCCCTAAAGAAAGTCCTTACCGAGATGACTCCTCAGCAGGTCATCGACGAAGTCTTGGCTTCCGGACTTCGTGGCAGAGGTGGCGCGGGTTTCCCGACCGGAAGGAAATGGCAGTTCGCCGCCAATGTCCAATCCGATAAGAAATACATCGTTTGCAATGGCGACGAAGGTGACCCAGGCGCTTTCATGGATCGTTCCATTTTGGAAGGCAACCCATTCCAAGTCATCGAGGGCATGATGATTGCGGGCTATGCTTTCGGCGCTAACGAAGGTTACTTCTATGTCCGTGCCGAATATCCTATCGCCGTCGAACGCTTAAACGGCGCTATCAAAGAAATGGAAAAAGTCGGTTTATTAGGCGACAACATTTTAGGGACCAACTTTAGCTTCAGAGCTCATTTGAGATTAGGAGCCGGCGCCTTCGTTTGTGGCGAAGAAACCGCGCTTCTTAATTCCATCGAAGGCAAGCGTGGCATGCCGCGCCCTCGTCCTCCATTCCCGGCCGTCAAAGGCCTTTGGGGCAAACCGACTTGCGTTAACAACGTTGAAACCTTATCCCAAGTCCCATACATCATCCGCGAAGGAGCGGAGAAATATGCTTCGATCGGTACCAAAGGAAGCAAAGGCACCAAGGTTTTCGCCTTGGGTGGCAAAGTCAACAACGTTGGCTTGGTTGAAGTCCCGATGGGCACCACCTTGCGTACCTTGATTTTTGATATCGGTGGAGGCATCCCGCATAACAAGCACTTCAAAGCCATCCAGACCGGTGGTCCATCCGGTGGATGCTTGACTGAGAAAGACCTAGACGTCCCTATCGATTATGATTCCTTGATTGCCAAAGGTTCTATGATGGGCTCCGGCGGGGCCATCGTTATGGACGAAGATAACTGCATGGTCGACGTGGCTTTGTTCTATATGGATTTCATCTGCCACGAATCTTGCGGTAAGTGTTCTCCATGCCGTATCGGCACCAAGAGACTTTATGAAATGCTTCAGAAAGTCACCAACGGAACGGCGACCGAACAAACCTTGAAAGACATGAAATACTTAGCGACCGTCATCAAAGATGGTTCGTTATGCGCATTAGGTCAGACCGCAGCCAATCCAATCTTATCGACGATGAACAACTTCCCGAAAGAATATGAGGCTCACGTCAAAGACAGGAAGTGTCCAGCCCACGTCTGCAACAAACTCATCCAATACTATATCGATCCTGATAAGTGCAAAAAGTGCTCCAAGTGCGCACGCAATTGCCCGGCAGGATGCATCAGCGGCGTCCCAGGCAAAGTCGCTTATGTCATCGATCAGAATAAGTGCCTTAAGTGCGGCGCTTGCATGGAAAACTGCTTCTTCCATGCCATCGAGAAACGTTAAGGAGGGAGATTATGGAAAACGTAAATATCAACATTGAAGGTCGTATCTATAGTGTTCCTTCTAACTTATCGGTTCTCGCCGCTGCCCGTATGGTTGGTTATAACATCCCAACTTTATGCTTCTGGAAAGACTGCGAGAATTCTCTGGCCTCCTGCCGTGTCTGCTTGGTTGAACTACGTTCACCAGTAGGTTCCAAATTGGTGGCTAGCTGCGTCTATCCAGTCACCGATTGCCAAGCTGAGAAGGGATTTGAGATTCATATCTCCTCTCCAAAGGCCATCAACGCCAGACGTACCTCGGTCGAATTGCTTTTAAGCAACCATTCCAAGGATTGCCAAACTTGTGTTAAGAACGGACGTTGCGAATTGTTGCACGTTGCTGATTTGGTTGGTGCCCGTGACCATCAATTCGAAGGTTCCAAGACCGAAACCCATTATGACGATGTCGCTCCTGGCATTATCAGAGATACCAGCAAGTGCATTCTTTGTGGTCGTTGCGTCGAACGTTGCAAGAAGGCTCAAGGAATCGGCGTCCTTGGTTTCCAATATCGCGGATTCAACGCGATTGTCGGTCCGGCCTTCAATCGTTCGTTTGCCAAATCTCCATGCATTCAGTGCGGCCAATGTATCGAAGTCTGCCCGACTGGTGCTTTAAGCGAGCATCGTGAGATTGGCTTGGTCGATGACGCCATCATGGCGGGTAAATACGTGGTTGTTCAGACCGCCCCGGCCGTAAGAGCCGCCATCGCCGAAGAATTTGGTCATAAGATTGGCGAAGAAAACGGCACTGGCAAAATGGTGGCCGCTTTGCATCGTTTGGGCTTCAAGAAAGTCTTTGACACCAACTTCGCCGCTGACTTGACCATCATGGAAGAATCTCAAGAATTGATTAACCGTATCAAATCCAAAGATGTCTTGCCGCAGATTACTTCCTGCTCTCCGGGCTGGATCAACTATCTTGAATTGTTCTATAAAGATTTGATTCCTAATGTTTCGACCTGCAAGTCTCCTCACGAGATGGAAGGGGCAATCATTAAGAGTTACTTTGCTAAGACTCATAACTTAAATCCGGAAGATATCTTCGTCGTTTCCATCATGCCTTGCATCGCCAAAAAGGGCGAAGCTAAGCGCAAAGCCAATAGGGCGGTGGAAAACCTTCCTGACGTCGATGCTGTATTAACTACCCGTGAATTAGCGGTCCTCATCAAGAGAGCTGGACTTCTTTGGGACGAACTTCCAGAAGAAGACTTCGACCAAGATTTATTGGGACAATATTCTGGCGCTGGCGTCATCTTTGGCGTCACCGGCGGGGTTATGGAAGCGGCTTTGCGCACCGCTTACCATTCTTTGACTGGTAAGGAATATGGACCGATTGAATTCAGTTCCGTCCGTGGATTACAAGGCGTTAGGGAAGCTGAGATTGACATCAATGGCCTTATCTTGAAGGTCGCGATTACCTCTGGTATGAGAAACGCCAAACCATTGCTTGATGAAATCCGCGCTGGGAAATCCCCATATGCCTTCATCGAAGTCATGGGTTGCCCAGGAGGATGTATCAACGGCGGTGGTCAGCCATTTGTTAAGCCAAACCTCTTAGCGGGTAAGGAAGCACCTGATATTTTGGATACGTATTGCCAAAAGAGAGCAGATATCCTTTACTCCATCGATGAGAGATCCACCATCAGACAATCTCATAATAATCCTGACATCAAGGCTTTGTATGATAACTTCTTAGGCGAGCCATGTGGTGGCATCGCCGAGAACTTGTTGCACACCACCTACCTCGATGATCGTGAGAAATTCCCGAAGAAATAACATTTTCAAGGATAAGAAGGCGTCGAAAGTCGACGCTTTTTTATTTTTTAAATAAATAATTTCTCTTTTGCTCTTCATCGTGCCAAAATATGGTGTAATAGAGAGGAGAAATTTTAATAATGAATCGTAAGATCATGCTATTACCTCTTGCCGCTGCTGTTTTAATGGGATTAGCTTCCTGTGGACCAGATGCAAGTTCTTCTAACGGTGGAGATGACAATTCTTCCACTGCCCCTGCCGTCTACGATGGCGGTATTTCCGATGTCGAAGTCGGTGACGTCCAGGTTTCTGGTGTCGTTGCTCAGAAAGGATCCAAAGGATGGATTCTTGACGATGGCAAGGCTTCCGTCTATGTCTTTGGCACTTTAGCCGATGAATTCAAAGTTGGCGACCACGTCTTGGTTTCCGCCACTTGCGAAGGATATTGGGGCTTATATGAATTAAAGAGCGCCACTGTCACCGCTGCTCCAACTTCTAAGGCTGCTCCAGTTTTGGCTGATCCAGTCGAAATCACCGCTGCCGATATCAAAGCCGCTTGGAATATCACCTCTGCTGCTGAATCCGGCACCGCTTCTTGGTCTCCAACCAACTCCAAACGTTATAAGATCACTGGTCTTACTGCTGAAAGCGTTTCTGGCTATGCTGGCTGGTCCATCGATGGTTTCGAAAAGAAACTCGTTTCATACTACTATGTCCCAGGTAATAACGTTACCGAAGCCAATAGAAGCACCAAGCTCTATGCTGGTTGCAAATACGACGTCTCCTTCTACATGGTTGGCAACAACTCTGCTAAGAACGTCAATATGGCTATCTTCGACGTCACCGCTCATTATGATGCCGTTGAATCCGTCTCTCTCACTGGCGATGCTTCTGTTGAGACCGGTGCCAGCAAAACTTTAACTGCTTCCGTTTTACCAGCCACTGCCGATCAGGGCTTAACCTGGTCTTCCAGCGATGAATCCAAGGCCACTGTCAACTCTTCCGGTAAGGTTACTGGTGTTGCCGAAGGCTCTGTTATCATCACCGCCACTTCTACCGCCGATTCCACCAAGAAGGCAGAATTTGCGATGACTGTTGTTAAGGGTGTAACCTACAACAAAGTCGGTGCCCTCTCCTTTAATAAGGACGACACTGTTGTTATCAATAACAAACTTGAAGAAACTACTGACCCATACATCAGCTATACCTCTACTGAAGGTGTTAGCATTGCTGTCCGTAAAGGAACCTCTACCAATGATGTCAATGTCTGGAAATCCTCCTATTCTTCCTGCCGTTGGTATGTTGGTCACAACGTTGTCATCTCTCACGCCAATGATTTCGATCGTATCGTTTTAACTTGCGATTCTGGCTATTCCACTTTCGGTGATGTCACTCTTCCAACCGGTGCCACCAGTGAAACCGTCGGCGAAGTCATCACCATCACCCTTGCTTCCAAGGTTAAGAGCATCACCCTTGACATGAAAAAGCAGATTCGCCCAAGCAACGTCGAGCTCAAAGCTTCCGTTGCTGAATAAGCAATTTAAATAAAATTGAAAGGGAGCCACACGGCTCCTTTTCTTTATCTTGCTAAATGAAAGACGCAAGTATAAAATAACCAAGCGTTGGTTCCTTAGCTCAGTTGGTAGAGCAGCTGACTCTTAATCAGCGGGTCGCGGGTTCGAGTCCCTCAGGAATCACCACTTGAAAATGAAAAGCTGGCAATCGCCAGCTTTTTTATTTCTTAGATAAGTCAACCAATCGGTGATTATCTTTGCGGACAGAACCAATGGATATTCGCTTGGAGATATATCTGGATAATGTCTCTCTTTCGACATTGAGTTCTTTGGCTAGATCGGAGATGGATTTATAAGGAAGGATTCCATTATGCAAGAATAAGGCGTAGGAGAACCTTTCCTCCAATGAATTGAAAGATAGCATTTTGATGCGTTCATTGAGACTTATGGCCGTGTTGGCGGTTAGCGACAGATATTCTTTGATGAAAGATTTATTTCTGGCACATAAGGCCAATAAATTGGTCTCGTTGATAAGATATATTTCGGAGTCCATCAAGGCGGTTACATTGCCTTTGTAATATGGTTCTTTTGAAAACAATAAATTGTTTCCAAACATCATGCCTGTCTTGATGGAATTGAAGATGATTTCCTTACCTTCGAAAGTGTATGAGGAAATGACTAAAGAGCCTTCTTTGAGGATACCTATCATTTTGCAGGATTCGCCTTCTCTGAAAAGCACCTCGTTTTTCTTTATTTTCTTTACTTGGAAAAGGGATAGATCTTGTTTGGCTAATGTATCTAATATTTGTGACATATATCACATTAATCATAATTGAATACCCATATAATATCCACGAGGAAATTTATTATGAAAAAGTATGTATTTGCCTTATTGCCATTAATGCTTCTATGTTCCTGCGAGAACAATGAGAAACTGACCTTGACGGTGGCTTGCCCGAGTGGGGCCCCAGCCTTATCGATGTACGAGCATCTCGGAGATGAGAACATCGAGATTTCCAATGCCCAAACCGTCAGTTCTTACTTCCAAGCCGGATCTAAAGATATTGTCATTCTTCCGACGAATGCAGGTGTAAAGATGATTCAAAAGACCAACGCCCCATATAAATTAGCGGCCACGGTTACCTTTGGCAATTTCTTCCTTGCTTCGACCGGGAATGATTCCAACAACACCTTAGACAAAGATGATTGTGTGGTTGTCTTCCAACAAAATAACATTCCTGATTTGTTGTTCAAATATGTCTACGGAGCGGATTACACAAACATCCATTATGTGGCGGACGTGAACGCTGCCTCGAGATGCTTGATCTCTGGCAAGAACGAGTCGGATTCCAATGCGGAAGCCGCTTATGTTTTGATGGCCCAGCCAGTGTTGTCGGTGGCTTTGCAACAAAACACCAATGCCTCTATTTATTCCAACATCCAAGAACTTTATAAATCCAAGAGCGGTGGCAAGCGAATCACCCAAGCTTCAATCTTCGTTAACAACTCCGTCAATGAGAAAAAAGCTAGAAACTTCTTAAGAGAAATCAAAGATGATGTTGAAGACTTATTGCATGAACCATCCGAGTTGGATGAGGCCATCAGAGAGTCTGGCTTAGAGGCCGAAACCGTTGCCTCTAAGATCGGTAACACAACCATTATTAAGAACCTCCTCCAGAACGGGAACACCATTGGCATCGGATTCCAGTGGGCTGACGTAAATAAGTCGGATATCGATGCGTTTTTGAATACTTTGGGTCAAGATTCCACGACCGATAGCGTCTATTTCAAACACGACTAAAGCCAATGAAAAAATTAAAAAAGATCCTAATAAATAACACCAGCCTGTACGTGTACGGGATCTTTTTTGTTTTTATCCTTTGGTGGATTATCTCGGCGGCTATTGGGAATGGTGGATTCACTTTTCCTGATCCGATTGACACTTTTAAAACCTTTGGGCAGTTGCTTGGCGGTTCCTATATTTGGAAATCCATTGGGATGTCCTTATTAAGGACTTTGATTGGCTTTGCGATTGCTTTTGTGGTCGCATTGATACTTAGTTTCTTCGTTGGGACATTCAAAAAACTGCAGGTGTTCTTAAAACCGTTGTTCGTTGTTCTTAAGAGCGCCCCTACTGCAGCTTTTGTCTTCTTGTTCTTACTTCTTTTGGGAAGCGACTATGCACCTATCGCCATTGCCACATTGCTTTCGTTTCCTATTCTTTATGAAGCTTTTGTCGGCGGCATGAATTCCTTGCCAGAGCAAGTTGAAATGGCTATGCGCTTGGATTCGAGCAATAAGCTCAATAACTTCTTTAAGATTAGACTTCCTATCGCTTTTCCGTATGTTTTGGTGGGTTTAGCTTCATCGTTTGCCTTGTCTTTCAAGACGACCATCATGGCTGAAATCATCACCGGAAGCACCAATTATGGATTAGGTTCCGCCATAAATTACTATCGAACCATGAATCCCGGAGACATGACACCAATCTTTGCCATCGCCTTGATTGCGGTTTTGATCATAATGTTGTTCGATTTATTAAGTTTTGTTGTTAAGAAGGCTTTTGGCCGATAATTTGTCGGATTTGTGGGTGAATGGAAATTCACATTTGCCCGTTATGGTTTTGATACCAAAAACGCATATCAAATGTAAGCGGTTCTTTCTTTTATGAAAGAAGAATTTGAGAGTATACTTTGCTCGATTAAGGAGAAGGTTTTCATTATGTCTGAAATCAAGAAAACATTCCAATCGGTTGACGGAAATACCGCAGCCGGACAAGAAAGTTACTATTTTACCGAGGTTGCTGCGATCTTCCCGATTACCCCATCCTCCCCAATGGCCGAATTGGTCGACGTCATGGCCTCTAAGAAGGAAAAGAATTTCTTCAATTCGACCGTCAAAGTCGTTGAAATGCAATCCGAAGCTGGTGCTTCTGGTGCCGTTCACGGTGCGTTGCAGGGCGGCGCGTTAGCCACCACCTACACCGCTTCGCAAGGCTTATTGCTCATGATCCCGAATATCTACAAGTGGGTTGGCGAAGAACTTCCAGCCGTCTTGCACGTTTCGGCTCGTAGCTTAGCCAACCATGCGTTATCCATTTTCGGTGACCATCAGGATATCTATGCTTGCCGTCAAACCGGCGCGACCATGATCTGCTCTGGCTCCGTCCAGGAAATCGCTGACTTGGCCCCGGTCGCCCATTTGACCGCCATCGATTCCTCATTGCCAGTCATTCACTTCTTCGATGGTTTCCGTACTTCCCACGAAGTCCAGAACGTCGAATTCGTCGATAAGGAAGAATGGAAGAAATTGCTTCCTATGGACAAGGTCGAGAAGTTTAGAAAATTGGCTCTCAACCCACATACCCACGCCGTTACTCGCGGTGGCGCAGAGAACGATGACGTTTACTTCCAGGCTTGCGAAGCCCAGAACTTAGAGCACGAAGCCGTCATTGATTACGCTTCCAAATACTTTGCCGAAGCCACTCGTTTGACCGGCAGAGAATATGCCCCATTCGTTTATTATGGCGCCAAAGATGCCACCAAGGTCATCGTTGCCATGGGTTCCATCACCGAAACTGCTGGCGAAGTTGTTGATGCCTTGAATGCCAAAGGCGAGAAAGTTGGCTTGGTGAAAGTTCATCTTTATCGTCCATTCAGCGCCAAACTCTTATCCAAAGCCATTCCAGCCAGTGTCAAACAGGTCGCTGTCTTAGACCGTACCAAAGAAGCCGGCGCTACTGGTGAGCCTCTCTATCTCGACGTTGTCGTCGCTTTGTCTCAAGAAGGCAGAGGCGATATCGAAGTCTTAGGTGGCCGTTATGGTTTATCTTCCAAGGATACCCAGCCAAAGGATGTCAAAGCGGTCTTCGATCATTTAGACAATCCAAACCGTTGGAATTCCTTCACTATTGGCATCAAAGACGATGTTACCCATCTCTCCTTACCAGTCGATGACAAGTTCTTCATCGATCATGACTACACTTCTTGCTTATTCTATGGCTTAGGAAGCGATGGCACGGTTTCCGCCAACAAGAGCTCCATCAAGATCATCGGCGATGCCACCCATCAATATGCTCAGGCTTACTTCCAGTATGACTCCCGTAAGTCTGGCGGTGTTACCCGTTCCCACTTACGTTTCGGTAAGGACCCAATCCACTCCGAATACTATGTTAAGAACGCTGACTTCATCTCCTGCTCCTTAGACACCTATATCTTCCGCTTCGATATCATCAATAACCTCAAAGAAGGAGGAACCTTCTTGCTCAATACCGACATGGATGAGAAGACCTTAATCGCTTCCATGCCGAACCGCATGAAACATTTATTGGCCGAACGTAAAGCCAAATTCTATATCATCGACGCGAATAAGATTGCCGAAGATATTGGATTGGGCCGTCGTACCAACACCGTCCTCCAGAGTTCCTTCTTCAAACTCAACGAGCAAATCATGCCATACGCTGAAGCTCAGAAGTGGATGAAGAAATTCGCCCTTAAGTCCTATGCCAAGAAAGGTCAGGCTATCGTCGATCTTAACTACAAGGCCATCGATGGCGGCGCTGAAGGCTTAAAGGAAATCAAGGTTGATCCAAAGTGGATTGAACTTCCAATCGCTAGGAGAAAGTCCGATACCGGCGATGAATATTTCGATGAATATTACAACGTCATCGGCAACTTAGATGGCGACGATATCCCGACTTCCACCTTCCGTAAGTTCGAATTGAACTCTGGCACCATGAACCCGAACGTCACCTTCTATGACAAGCGTGAAATCGCCGCTATGGTCCCACAGTGGAATTCCGCTTATTGTATCGAATGCAACCAGTGCGCCTTCGTTTGCCCGCACGCTACCATTCGTCCGTTCTTACTTAATGAAAAGGAAGTTGAGAACGCTCCAGAGATTGTTAAGTCCGATTTGAAGAACGCCTTAGGCGGACCTTCTGTTGCCGGACTTAAATATCGTATCCAGGTCTCTCCGAAGAACTGCGTCGGTTGCGGTCTTTGCGTTTCCGAATGCTTAGGCAATCAGACTGCCAAGAAACTCGGAAACGATCACTTCGCCCTTAAGATGGTCGAGGCCAAATCCCAGTTCGCTCAGGAAGAAGGCGCTGATTATCTCTATAAGCACACCGAATATAAAGCCGATAAGTATCCTCTCACTACCGTTAAGGGCGTCAGCTTCTTGATGCCATATATGGAAGTCTCCGGCGCTTGCGCAGGCTGTGGCGAAACCCCATATTATCGTTTAACCAGCCAATTATTTGGCAAGGATATGTTAGTTGCTAACGCGACTGGTTGCTCCTCCATCTACTGCGGTTCTACCCCACTTACCCCATTCGTCCGCGATAACAACGGCAATGGACCAGCTTGGGCTAACTCCTTATTCGAAGACAACGCTGAATTTGGCTTCGGCATGAGAATCGCAACCGACTACAAACTCACCCAAATCTGCAGGATTTTATCCGCCGCCGTCGAGGCTGATGACGTCGAAGAAGGACTCAAGGATTTGGCTAACCAGTATCTCGCCAACGTCAAGAACCGTGAATTCATCCGTTCCATCTCCGCTAGTTTGATTGCTGCGGTCAAAGCTTCCAAGAACGAAGCCGTCAAGGAACTCCTTGAATACGAACGCGACTTAGTCGATAAGTCCATTTGGATTGTCGGCGGTGACGGCTGGTCCTACGATATCGGTTATGGCGGATTAGACCACGTCTTAGCCAACGAAGCCGACGTTAACGTCTTGGTCCTCGATACCGAGCTTTATTCCAACACCGGCGGCCAGGCTTCTAAGTCCTCACAGACCGGTTCCATCAATAAGTTCACCGCTTCTGGCAAGAAAGAAGCCAAGAAGAACCTTGCCTTGCTTGCTATGTCCTATGGACATGTCTATGTCGCTCAGATTGCCTTGGGCGCCAACCCAGTCAAGGCCATCCAAGCCCTTAAGGAAGCCGAATCCTATGATGGTCCATCCTTAATCATCTGCTACTGCCCATGTATTAACCATGGTATCAAAGGTGGCTTAAGCAATTCCATCGCCGAAGAGAAAGCAGCTGTCGAATGCGGCTACTTCCAGACCTTCAGATATGACCCACGCAAGGTCAAAGAAGGAAAACCTGGCTTAGAGATGGATTGCAAGGATCCAGATTGGTCCAAGTTCCGTGACTTCTTGATGCATCAGACTCGTTTCGCTCAGTTGCCAATCGTCAACCCAGAGGAAGCCGAGACCTTGCTCAATAAGTGCGAAGCCTACGCCAAGGATCGTTTGGAAGCCGTTAAGAAATTCGGTCTCTAATTCTTAACCAATATAAGCCCTGCGAATAACAGGGCTTTTTTAATTGACGAAATTGGATATATGCTTATCTCAACATAAAGGAGGTAAGCATGTCTTATCTATCTACATTCATATCTTCGGAACACGAAGAAAGCAAAAGACGGGCTCTTTTAAACGGGGCTCGTCTTTTTTCATTAGGCGGAAAGGAATTCTATTTCGCCTACAGCCCATCATTGATGGTCTTAAAAGAGGGAATAAATAAGAACCTCTATGAAATTGAGAAGACCCTCAATCGATTAGGCCCATCAATTAAGAAAGAATATGAACATTCCTGCTTAGTGGAAGAAGTGAAGGCTTCTTGCTCATTGGATGGCTATCCATTCTTAAGGAGACTGGAGGCTTTCTATCTTAAAAATAAGCCGTTAGTGACCGAAAATAGGGCAACACCTATCAAAAATTTGTCCCTTAAAGCGGGTTTTTCGGTGAGTTCCCCATTCAAAAACAAAGATGACATTGAAGCCGGAATGTCTTCTTTAAAAGAACTAAGCGAGAAGTTCTTGAAGGAAGATATTTTGATTGGGACTTTGGTTGAACATTTCGTCTTTGAATATGTTCATCCGTATCAAAAAATGAACGGATTGATTGGTAGACATTTGGTCTATCAAAATCTAAAGGATTCCATTTATGAATTCTTGGGAGCGAGATTCTCAAGTTCATTCATCGGTGACAAAAAGAAATATTTTATTGCCTTCAAACGTTCGGAATTCAACTTCGATCTCAACGAATATTTGGAATTGATATGCGAATCTTTATTGAATGAATTGAACAAAATTCGTGAAGATTTGGAAGCAAAAGAAAAGCGGTGGAATGCCTGCCTCGCCAGGCTCCATAAACTTCATCTCCGCCATGGCCAATTCGAAACCTTAAAAGGCCTTTTGATGATGAAGATGTTCAAAAAGCAAAAGCTCAATCTTTCTCGTTTGGCTAAAGTTTTGAATAAGAGCGAGCGAACCGTCTTCCGCCATATGTCGATGTTCAAACCTTTGAATTTGAATAGTCTTGACACACCGAAATGACATCGAAAAGAAGCATTCTGCGTGCGTTATGAAAATACCCCGTTATAATAGCGGGGTATGAACAACAAAAGATTCATCGTCGTCAAAGGTGCGAGAGAGAACAACTTAAAGAACATCAACTTAGAGATCCCTAAGGATTCTTTGACTGTCTTCACCGGTCTTTCGGGATCGGGCAAAACCACCTTGGCGTTCGATACCATTTATGCCGAGGGTCAACGCCGTTATGTTGAATCCCTTTCTCCTTACGCCCGTCAATTTTTAGGAGGCGTTGATAAGCCTGATGTCGATAGCATCGAAGGTCTTTCGCCTGCTATTTCCATCGATCAGAAGACCACTTCTCATAACCCTCGTTCAACGGTAGGAACCGTGACGGAAATCTATGATTTCTTGCGTCTGCTATTTGCTAGAGTGGGCGTTCCATATTGCCCAAAGCATCATAGACCGATCGTTTCGTTCTCCAAGAGCGCAATCACCGACATGGCGATGAATTATGAAATCGGAACCAAACTTCAAATCCTTTCTCCGATTGTCAAACACGAGAAAGGTACCCATAAGGACACCTTGACGAAGTTGGTTAGCCAAGGCTTTGTCCGTGCCAGAATCGATGGTCAAATTACCTTACTCGAAGAAGTCGGTGATTTAGATAAGAACAAACGCCATGACATCGACATCGTTATTGATAGAATCATCGTCAAACCAGAAGCCAGATCCCGTTGTTTTGAAGATATCGAATTGGCCTTGGACTGGGGCCATGGCGAGGTTATCTTGTTGACCGACAAAGGAGAAAAACTTGTTTCCTCCAATCATACCTGCCCAGAATGTGGCTTCTCCGTTCCCAAATTGGAACCGAGATTGTTCTCGTTCAATGCGATTTTAGGTGCCTGCCCGTCTTGTAAGGGTTTGGGCATAAATAAATCGGTATCCGTTGATTTATTGGTACCGGATCCAAACAAAACCATGCTTCAAGGGGCGATTCGTTACTATAAGTCCATAATCAACGCCACCAGCATTGAATGGCAGGATATGGTCTTCCTTTGCAAGACCTACAAGATTCCGCTCGATAAGCCATGGAAGGATTTAACCGACGACCAAAAGGACATCATTCTCAATGGTTCCAAGGAAGAAATTAACAGAACTTTCAAGACCGTTAACGGAAATCAGATGCGAAAGACTGGTTATATCGAAGGCATCAAAAGTAAGATTGAACGCTTGTATGCCACGACCACTTCGACTTGGATGCGTGAATATTACGAATCTTTCATGCATGATGATGAATGTCTGACTTGCCACGGCTCCAGACTTAACGAACAAGCTTTGGCGGTCCTAGTTAACGGTAAGAACATTTTCGAGGTCACCGAACTTTCGATTAAGAACTTGCTTAAATATATCGATGAGGTTGAAGCCTCTTTGAGCGAGAACGATAAGAAGATTGCTGCGTTGGTTTTGAAAGAAATCAAGAATAGGGCCCAATTCCTATCCGATGTCGGATTGGAATATCTCACTTTAAGCCGTATGGCGATGACCTTATCTGGTGGCGAAGCCCAACGTATTCGTTTAGCCACTCAAATCGGTTCCAAATTAACCGGTGTTCTATATGTTTTGGATGAACCTTCTATCGGTTTGCACCAACGCGACAACGATAAATTGATTACCACCCTTAAGGAAATGAGAGATTTGGGAAATACTTTGATTGTTGTCGAACACGACGAAGATACCATGCGTGCGGCGGACTATATCGTTGATATCGGTCCAGGTGCTGGCGTTCATGGTGGAACCATCGTTGCCACTGGTTCGGTCCAAGACATCATCAATTGTCCAGAGTCTGTGACTGGCAAATACCTTTCGGGCGAAAAGAAGATTGAGGTGCCGAAAGAAAGACGCAAGGGAAATGGCAAGAAGCTCATTATCAAAGGAGCCCAATGCCATAACCTCAAGAACATTGACGTGGAAATTCCTTTAGGAAAACTTATCGTTGTTACCGGCGTCTCAGGTTCTGGCAAGTCTTCGTTAATCAACGAGACTTTGGCTAAAGCCATCCAAAAGAAGCTAAATGATGATCCCGACATCATTCCAGGCAAATACAAGTCTATTGAAGGACTATCCAATATCGACAAATTGGTTCAAATTACCCAAGAACCGATTGGAAGAACTCCGAGAAGTAACCCTGCCACTTACACCAAGGTGTTTGATGACATCCGCGCCTTGTTTGCCGAAACCGAAGAAGCGAGAGCCAAAGGCTTCGATAAGTCGAGATTCTCCTTCAATGTCCCTGGCGGCCGTTGCGAGAAGTGCGGTGGGGCTGGTGTGATGATCGTTCCGATGAACTTCTTGCCTGATGTCTATGTCAAATGTGATGAATGCGACGGACATCGTTATAATGAAGAAACTCTAGCCTGTTACTATAAGGGCAAAAACATCTACGATGTCCTTGATATGAGAATCGAAGATGCCCTTAAATTCTTCGAGAATAGGCCAAAGATTTATCATTCGATTAAGACCTTAAATGATGTAGGTCTCGGATATGTCAAATTAGGGCAAGCGGCTACCACCTTATCAGGCGGTGAAGCCCAAAGAGTCAAATTGGCCAACGAATTGCAACGTAGGCCAACTGGGAAAACGGTCTACATCTTGGATGAACCGACAACCGGCTTGCACAGCGATGACGTCAATCGCCTTATCAAGGTTCTTCAATCCTTGGTCGATCATGGCGACACGGTCATCGTCATCGAGCATAATCTCGATGTTGTGAAAGTCGCCGACTACATCATCGACTTGGGACCTGAAGGCGGAGATAACGGTGGCGAATTAGTCGCGACCGGAACGCCGGAAGAAGTCGCCGAAAACAAAAAGAGCTATACGGGGCAATATCTTAAGCCCCTGCTTAGAAAGGAAGGAAAATAATGGGTATCGCGCTTGCAATCATTGGAACTCTGATTTTCCTTGGTTCCGTAATCTATAAGATCATCTACGAAAGAAACATCTGCAAAACCAAAATCATCACCAAACTAAGCAAAAAGGATTGGTGGCTGATCGGCGGATTGATCTTTGCCTCTGGCGTGGGTGCCATGCTGGCCTTTATTGGGGCTTTCATGGCTAACCTAACCTGGACCGAAGCGAGAGCCAGCCATATGGCAATGTCAGCTTTAGGCGGATTCTTCTTCGGATTTGGGGCCTCGGCTTTATTCTCTGGTTTCTCCTTTAGATATAGGGAATCTTCCATTGAAGCGAAAACCAAAAAGTTCTTCTCCATCATGTGCTTGGCGGCTATCTTGCCTTTGTTTGCTGGATTCATCGTCTTTGGAGAGGGGTTCGCTCCATATCTTAGCTACCCACTTCCATGCGGCATCACCGTTGTTGACGGGGCTTTAAAACTCTATAGCGTCGGCCAAACTCATGGCACCTTCCGTCTGGCCTTCTATGGCTTGATTATCGTGGCTGGTGTCTTTGTCGTTTATTTTGTCTGCGATCGTCAGTTCTATGTGAAATACCATAAGCACAACATCTTGGATAACATGGCCATCATCGCCTTCCCGTGCGGCATCATCGGCGCACGTATCTGGTATGTCGTTGGCAATTGGGATCGCATGTTCAAAGGCAGGCCATTCACTGAAGTGTTTGCCATTTGGGATGGCGGTTTGACCATCCTTGGCGGTGCGGCTTTCGGTGCTCTCGCTGGCATCTTATTCATGATATTCCGCAGGAAGTACGTCAAATTGTCCTTTGCGATGGATGTTTGCATTCCTTCTATCCTCATCGCCCAAGCCATTGGCAGATGGGGCAACTTCTTCAACTGCGAGGTCTATGGCCAGGTCGTTAACGTCGCCGATGGCTGGCAATGGTTGCCAACCTGGATTGTTAACCAGATGGCTGTCTCCAATTCGGGCTCGATGCTTCTTGAAGCGGGACAGATTTATACCCCTTTGTTCTTAATCGAGGGCATGATCAACCTTGCTGGTTATTTCATTATCCGTTATGGCATTGGTCATGGCTTGAAGAAATGGCTTAAAGGCGGAGAACTTGCCGCTTCTTACTTCATTTGGTACGGAATTGTCCGTTTCATCTTAGAACCTCTTCGTGATGGCGAATTCAACATGGGCTCTGATGGCTCTTGGTCGGTCATCAACTCGTTGATGTATATCCTCATCGGTGTCGGCATGATTGCCATCATCCAATTGATGGCCTACAACAAGAAAGAGAACTCCAAAGGTTTTGTGGCACCGCTTATCGGCGGCGGCTTAGCCATCCTCGGAACGGCTTTACTAGCTGCCCCATCCGTATCGGTTGGCGAGGTTATCTCCTCTTCGGAAGTCAATTACATCAACTCAATCAGTGGATTCGATATGATGTTCAAAAATTCATACGCCTTTTATATATCAGCCTGGATTTTGATGTTATTAGGCGGCATCGCCCTCATCGTCGGTGGGTTCTACCGGAAAGGCAAAGTCGCTTTGACTTCAGCATCAATCGTTTTGGTTCTAACTTCCGTGATTTTGTTCTTGGGAGGCTGCAACTGGATACCACAAATCACTAATATGGAATACGAATATTCCAACTCCTATGGCTTTGCCATCTATGCGATGATTGGCATCTTTGTCATCGCCATTGGCTTCCTGGTCTTATGGCCGAATATCCAAGCGGCTATCAAAGCCAAAAAGGAGGCCAAAAATGGTTAAGACCGACGTTGTTATCATTGGTGCTGGCCCAGCTGGATTAAGCGCCGCAACATATTTAGCCAGATCTGCTTACAAATCCGTCATCATCGACAAAGACGCACCGGGTGGAAGATTGAATACTTTGCCAAAGATTGAGAACTATCCTGGATTTAAGGCCGTTTCTGGCATGGAATTGGCTTCTTTTTTCGTTGATGCCGCTTCGGCATTAGGTATTGAAGTTACCTATGGCAACGTCATGTCCGTTTCCAAAGATCGTGGCGTTTTCATCACAAAGACCGACATGGATTCATATGAATCGAAAGCCGTCATCGTGGCCACGGGAATCACTTTCGTTCCGTCCATTAAAGGTGAGAAGGAATTCTTAGGCAAAGGTGTTAGTTACTGCGCCACTTGCGATGGAAGATTCTTTGCCAACCAGAGAATGGCCGTGTATGGGAATGGGGACGAGGCTATCCAAGAAGCCTTGTATTTGGCTCCGTTATCCTCTGAACTTTTGTTTATCTGCCCAGACGAACTTAAGGGTAGCGATAAAAACCTCACGTCTTTGAAAAACATCGCCAACTTGACCATTAAAGAGCATTCCGTTCTCAAAGAGATTGTTGGAGATTTAAGAGTCTCCTCTATTTTGGCGGATGACGAACATATCGATGTCAAAGCGGTATTCCCATTGAATGGTCCAAAGTCCGCCTCATCTTTTTTATCCAGCCTTGGTTTAGAGATGAACAAAGGCTTCATCAAAACTAATTCTGAACAAGAGACATCGGTGGAAGGCGTGTACGCCGCCGGCGATATCTTGGATAAGAAACTACGACAAGTAGTAACCGCGGCAGGGGAAGGGGCGACAGCCGCCACCTCCTGCATTCGTTACTTGAATGGGTTGAAGAAATAATATGCCAGAGCAAGTGATGACGTTCGCGGCCTCCGTCAAAGAAGAGATAGCCAGCAAAGAGAAAACCGACGCTGATAAGCGGGCTCTTTTGGCTAGCTTCATCAAATTGAATGGTCATATCCGCTTCGTTAAGGGCAAAACCCGACTCATTTTGGATTCGCCAATCGCTTCAATCGCCAAGTCTTTGTATGCTTGCATCCATGACGTTTATGGTGTTTCCGCTCGATTCTCATACACTCGTTCGGCGGGCTTCCTAAAACGTGTCGTTTATCATGTCATCGTCGAAGACTCCGAGAAGATCATCGATGATTTGAACCTCAATCCTTTCGATGATGATTCGCAGAGCAATGAATCGTTCTACAAAGACGAAATCTCCGCTTATTTGGGTGGGGCTTTCTTAGCAGCTGGCTCGGTCAATGACCCAAGTTGTAGAAGCTACCATCTTGAGATTAGATGCCAGGATGAGAAATATGCCAAATGGCTGGCGAAGATTTGGATGAAATCGCCAACCCATTCCTTTCATCCGAAGGTATCAAAAAGAAGAAATGGCTTCATCGTTTATCTAAAGTCTTCCGAGGAAATAGCCGACTTCCTCATCTTTGTCGGGGCGGAGAACGCTTGTTTCTATTACGAAGACGTCCGCGTGGCTAGAGACTATAGAAACGTAACCAATCGTTTGATTAACTTAGACACCGCCAATCTCTCCAAGTCTTTGTCGGCTGGAGCTAGGCAAGTCGAAGAGATAAACTTCCTCAAAGAAAAAGGAGTCTTATCAAAGATAAAGAATCCAAAATCGGAGATTGCTTGCCGCCTCCGTTTGGAAAATCCTGAGATGCCTTTGGCGGAGATTGCCGAACTCTTATCGGAAGAAATCAACACAACCGTTTCCAAATCCAACGTAAACCATTTATTCAGGGAAATTCACGAGCTTTATGAAAAAGAAAGAGAATGAGTTATCCCTCCTTTGGCAATTAGGAAAAAGAATCGCCTTCCTTCGTAAGCAACGTGGTTTAACTCAACTTGCTTTATCGATTGAGTCTGGATTGGCCTTATCCTTCATTTCAGACCTTGAAAGAGGGAAAAGGAATCCGAGCATCGAGACCCTTTGGAAGATCGCCAAAGCCTTGGATGTGACCCTTGAAGAGCTTCTTAAGGGCATAGTCCCTATCGAATAAACCGCTTTCAGGGGTTTTTGCCCAGAGAAATGGCCTCTGGGCTTTTTATTAACAAATTGGATTTGTTATAGTATTAGCGTTGATCCAAGGAGGACACAACACATGTCAATTAAATTAGCTATCAACGGATTCGGACGTATTGGTCGTCTTTCCTTCCGCCGCGCCTATGAGGAAGGCGGATTCGAAGTTGTCGCCATCAACGATCTCGTCGATGCGAAAACCCTCTCTTATCTTTTGAAATACGACACCACCCAGGGTTCCTGGCACAAAGATGAAATCTCTTATGAAGTCGAAAAAGATGAAAACGGAAAACTCATCAAGAACAACATCATCTTCCAGGGCAAAGCCATCCCTGTCTTAGGTCAGAAAGACCCACACGATCTTAAATGGGCCGATTACGGCGTCGACGTCGTCTTGGAATGCACCGGACGTCTTAAGACCAAAGAAGATGGCCAAGTCCATCTCGACAATGGCGCCAAGGGCGTTATCATCTCTGCCCCATCCAGCTCCAAAGACATCCCAACCTTTGTCTATGGCGTCAACACCGATAAGCTCTCTGCTGACCTCAAGATCATCTCTGGCGCTTCCTGCACTACCAACTGCTTAGCCCCAGTCATGAAGGTCCTTAACGACAAATTCGGCGTTCAGGGTGGCACTATGACCACTGTCCACGCCTATACCAACGACCAGACCATCCTCGACCTTGCCAAAGGCGATCTCCGTCGTGGCCGTGCCGCTGCCGCTAACATTGTCCCAACTTCTACCGGTGCTGCCAAAGCCATCGGCAAAGTCATTCCTGAACTCAATGGCGCCCTCAACGGCAATGCCATCCGTGTTCCAGTCACCGACGGTTCTCTCTGCGACTGCACTTTGACCCTCAAGAAGAAGGTCACCGCCGAAGAAATCAACGCTGCTTTGAAGGAAGCCTCTGAAGGCGAACTCAAAGGCGTTCTCGGATACAATGACGAAGAAATCGTTTCTTCCGATATCCTCGGCACCACTTATGGTTCCATCTTCGATAGCACCCTTACCATGATTGTCGAAGATCCAACTGGCGCCCAGCACGTCAAGGTTGTCGCTTGGTATGATAACGAGCACAGCTTCACCTGCCAGTACATCCGTCTTGCTGGTTTGTATGGCAAACTCTTGAAAAAATAAAAAGAGTAGACTACCTATCAAATAAGGCTCTCTGCGGAGGGCCTTTTTTCTCTCTTATCCATAGAAAAACGATGTCAAATATTGACATCCGCCCCTGCGGATAGGACTATTAAGACGTAATTAAGGGAGGAGACAAAATATGAACAAAAACACCCTTAAAAAAGCACTCTTGGTATCGCTTTTAGCCTTACCACTTTTCGGTTGCAATGACAAAACCCCAGATAAGACCAGCGAGCTTGAACCACAAACTGGCGAAGTAGTCGATAAACATGCCGCCGTTTCTACCTTAGGAAAGGCCATGAAGGCTTCCACTTCCGCCGCTGCCATTTCCTACAACATCGAATCCACTAAGGATTTCTCTTTCTCGGTCAAGGAAAGCATTCATAACAGCATCGAGAATACCGACAGCGAGAAGTCTTTGAACATCGTTGCCAACACCATCTCGGCCGATTATCGCACGACCACGGTGGACGACGGAAACGAAGATCAACGTCAGTCTTCTTTAGAATTGACTGCCGGTCAGCTCCATTATGACACCGCCGGTGCCAATGGCTCGGTTTCCAGAAACAGATCCAACGTCAAATTTGCTTCTTACATTAAGGACAAAACCTACTACATCGACCCGACTAACAAAGAATTAGCCAATACGGCTTATGATTTGGCCGACTATGTCGGATTAGGCAACTATCGTACCGTCATCTCGCTTATCATGGCGAATAAGTACTATGCCTCCAAAGCCGATTTCGAAAGCGCTTTGGAAAAGACCGGTTACAAAGACGAAATCGAATCCTGGTTTGATATCTTCACTTCCGTTTCCATCACCAACGAAATCGATGAAGCCATCGTTGAAATCGATGGCAAAGTCGATAATTGGAGCTGGCTCACCACTTATGCGGACGCCAATGGGGATTACACCATCTACGCTTCCTTGAACAAGGCCGAATTCCTTGCCTTCTTGGATGAGATGGATCCAGTTGAAGAAGGCGAAGAAAGAGAGACCTATACCGAAGCCTTGGCCAACGTCAATTTCACTTCCTTGGAATTCTCCGTCACCTTCAACGAATCTGGCTTGAAGGGAGTTGGCACCGTCTTTGCCTTGAATGGCGATAAGAAAGACGTCGATGTCTACGAAGACACCACCCTCCCATTCCCTGGAACCGATGGCATCGATACCAGAAAGAAAGTCGGCTACGAAGACATCCATTACGAAGTCTCCGGTGGCTTCAAGATGACTTTTGGAACCGAAGCTCCGAAAGAACCTGGAACCTCTGGCTGGACCGATATCAGCGAAATCGTCGATAAGTACCTCAAATAGCAGGGATAAAAGACAGCCTGAAAATAGGCTGCCTTTTTCTTTTTGTAACCGCATCCAATTTCCATCAAATGGAAATCTTCGTGCGCAGTGATATAGTGTTTCTAGCCCCAAAGGAGCCAAATATATGTTAACTATCAAAGATTTGAAAGATTTGTCCGGAAAAGTCGTTTATGTCCGCGTTGATTTCAACGTCCCACAGAAGAACGGCGTCATCCGTGACAACAACCGCATCAAAGCGGCCCTTCCTACCATCAAGGAATTGTTAGATAAAGGCGCCAAGGTCTTATTGATGTCCCACCTTGGCAAGATCAAATGGAAAGAACCAGACCAAGAGAAGATCGAAGCCATGAAAGCCGCCAACGACATGAAACCAGTCGCCGATGAGCTTCAGAACTTATTACCAGGCATTAAGATTTCTTTCGTGAACGCCACCAGAGGCGAAGCCTTGAAGAACGCTGTTTCTTCTTTAAAGAACGGCGAAGTCCTCTTAGCCCAGAATACCCGTTACGAGAAGGGCGAAGAAAAGAACGATCCAGCTTTGGCCGCCGAATGGGCTTCCTTGGCTGATGTCTTCGTCATGGATGCCTTCGGTTCCGCTCATAGGGCCCACGCTTCCACTTATGGCGTCCCAGAGATCCTTAAGAAGGAAGGCAAGCCAGTCGCTCTTGGCTATTTGATGCTCAAGGAAGTCGAAAACCTCACTCGTTGCGTCGAAGTTAAGGACAGTGACAGACCATACGTCGCCATCTTAGGTGGCTTGAAGGTCACCGATAAGATTCAGGTCATCGATACCTTGCTCAACAAGTGCGATTACATCATCATCGGTGGCGCGATGTCTTATACCTTCCGCAAAGCCTTAGGCGTTGAAATCGGAAAGTCCTTCTTAGATAACGAAGCCCTCGATTATGCCAAGAAATGCTTAGAGAAGGCTAACGGAAGAATAATTCTTCCGGAAGATGCTGTCTGCACCGATTCCTTCGACCCAATTGAAGGACGCAAGATCATCGTCTGCGAAGGCAATATCCCAGAAGGTTTCGAGGGTGTCGATATCGGCCCGAAGACTGCTAAGAAGTTCGCCGATGTCATCTCCAAGGCCAAGATGGTCTTCTGGAATGGTCCAATGGGTGTCTTCGAACAGAAAGAATTCCAAAATGGTACCAAAGCCGTCTGCGAAGTCATCAAGGATCTGTCTGGCAAAGCCTTCACCGTCTGCGGTGGCGGCGATTCCGCTTCAGCCGTTAAGCAATTCGGCTATTCCGCTGACTTCAGCCACGTTTCGACCGGTGGCGGAGCCTCCTTGGAAATGATTCAGAATGATGGACATCTCCCAGGTGTGGATGTCCTTAGATAAGGAGAAACGAAAATGCGTACCAAATTATTGCTTGGAAATTGGAAAATGAACAAAACCCCATCCGAAGCCAAAGCCTTTGCCTTGGTTTCTTCCGAGATGGTGGATCTTGCCGTTAAAAACGGCATCGATGTCGGCGTTGCCCCGACTTTTGTCTGCTTACAGACCGTCAAAGAGAACATCGACCCACGTTGCATTGTGGCCGCTCAAAACGTCAACGAACACGATCATGGCGCCTTCACTGGCGAAATCTCTATCCCAATGCTCAAGGAAATCGGCATCAACTGGGTTATCCTTGGCCATTCCGAGCGTCGTGAATATAACGGCGAAACCTCCTCTTGCTGCAATCTCAAAATCAAGGCCTTGTTAGCCAACGATATGACTCCGGTCTATTGCTGCGGCGAAACCGAAAAGACCTTCGAAGAAGGCAAGACCAAGGAATGGGTTGCCACCCAAATCAAAGAAGGCTTGGCTGGATTGACTGCCGAAGATGCCAAGAAGATCGTCGTTGCTTATGAGCCAATTTGGGCCATCGGCACCGGTAAGTCCGCGACCAAAGAAATCGCCGAAGACACCATCGCCTACATCCGCAACGTCCTTAAAGAACTCTTCGGAAACGTTGCTGATGAAATCCGCATCCTCTATGGCGGATCGGTCAAACCAGAAAATGTCTCGGCTTATATGTCGATGCCGGACATCGATGGCGCCTTAGTCGGTGGAGCTTCCTTGGAACCAGCTTCCTACAAAGGCCTCATCGAAGGCATGCTTAAATAGGATATATACCTACTTAGCCCCGCACGTCGGGGCTTTTTATGTGCCTACGTATATATAAGTATGCGTGCGCGTGCGTATACAAACATTGTATATGTATATGTGTAAACGCACGCATATACATACGCACGAATATTTTAAAAAATATTTAAATAGGCTATTGCAATAAGGCTCTTGGATGAGTATAGTATTCAACTGCGTACCGATAAGGGCGCAGTATTTTATAGAAAAAAGTTCAAAAAGTGCTTGCACTATGCACTCAATGAGCGTAATCTATTGCAAGCGTTTACCCCTGAGGCGAAATTCAGGTCACAAAGGTAAACGATTCGATCTTTGAAAACTGAACAGATGTACAACAAACACTAACGTCAATTCCGGATGTTCTAACCAACATCCATTAAGGAATTTTAACCAGTATAATTTGAACAGAATATAAACTTTTTGAGAGTTTGATCCTGGCTCAGGATGAACGCTGGCGGCGTGCCTAATACATGCAAGTCGAACGAGGTGGGAGCTTGCTTCCACCGAGTGGCGAACGGGTGAGTAACACGTAGGCAATCTGCCCTTAGGTCTGGGATACCCGAGCGAAAGCTTGGCTAATACCGGATAACTACGGAGGAGGCATCTCCTCCGCTTGAAAGGAGCTTCGGCTTCGCCTTTGGATGAGCCTGCGGTGCATTAGCTAGTTGGTGAGATAACAGCCCACCAAGGCGAGGATGCATAGCCGATCTGAGAGGATGACCGGCCACAATGGGACTGAGACACGGCCCATACTC
>CAVJPU010000002.1:0-167038 GCA_963651445.1 bacterium
TAGATTTGATAAGGCTATTATACTAATAACCTTATCAAAAGTAAATACTTTATTTAAATAAAATTAATAAATTTTCTTAAAGAAGCCAAATCTTCTGGTTGATCTTCTTCCCAGTTTACTTCTAGATTACCAGATCTAGTCATTTCAACTAAATGATAAGTTGGGCCAAAGTGCCCATCAAGAGCTTTAGGGCGCTCAGCAATAATTGCTAAGATGGCATTTGGCAATTCTCGAGTTGTAACGATTTCGCCTTCAATACTATACTCTTCCAAAAGGTTTTGTTTAAGTTTAGTAAGTTGTAAATATGTTGCTTCCATAATATTTTCCTCAATTTCAAATCTGTTATTAGATTTGATAAAGCTATTATACTGCATCTAAATTAAAAAGTAAACCAAAGAATTGATTTAATTCTTTGGTTTGTTTAAATTTTAATCAAATAGTGAATTAAAGAATTTGATTAAATTTAAGTATGGGGTGAGGTTTTGTTTTTGGAAAAATGGGTATTCAATTTGGGTTTGAGAATGAGTTATTTTGAAAAGTGATTTGGTGTAGGGCCGGAAGTGAAAATGATAGTTTTCAAATGGGATAATGATTGAGTCGAGATAGTAATTTTCGGGATGGGAAATGTAAGGTAATGGTGGGATTTCGGATGTGTAAAAATGGATAGGAAGTTTAGGGCCGAGGAATGGATTAATGTGTTTTTTAGTAGTAAAAAATTGACGCATTTTAAAATTTCCAGTTATTACCGATTTGGTAAGACCATTATACTATTAATGCATTGTAATGTAAACACTTTTATGAAATAATTATGCTTTTAATTTACATTTGATATCAACCAAAAGTGTCTATTACATTATACTTTACTTTTGTGAGAAAGTAAATAAAAACCAGCCGAGGACCCAAAAAGATTTGTAAAATAAAAAGAACACGATCAAATGTGTCTATTACATTATAATTTATTTTTATGAGAAAGTAAATAAAAACCTAACCAGAGTCGCTAAAAAAGTAAAATAAAAAGAGCACTCATTTGGAAGTGTCTATTACATTATACTTTGCTTTTGTGAGAAAGTAAATAAAAAACCAATTAAGGACGCAAAAGATTTGTAAATAAAATAGACCACCCATTAAGAATGGTCTATTACATTATAATCTAGAACTAAACAAATGTAAATACAAAAATCAAATATTAATGCTTTTTGTTTTTAAAAACTCTTTTAAGCGTGTTAATGTACCGGGGCCTTTTCCAAGGTTAAAGATAGGAATATCATAATCAATGGCAATTCTTAAACCCTGAGCTGTTCCACCAGACAGTTTACCATCAGGTGTCCAGCAAACTACGAAATCTACAGGATCAGTTAATTCATTTCCTAAAAGAATCTGAGCATTTCTAGCATGCATCTTTTTAGCACCAGATGAACAGCTCTCCCATTTTGGGTGATACTTTTTAGTAAATTCAATGTGTTTATCAGTAAGCTCTGGGGTATCTGATGTGTAGCCGTTGTAACCTTGCCACGGCAACCAGAGTTGTGCTTCTTTCCCGGCCATATCTGTGCCGTCAATAAACGCTTTATCAGCACCTAGTGCACCACCGGTGTGGCATTCTACATTTTTCTGGGCCAAGTTATAAGCAATCTTTCGTAAAAGTTCGCAAGGCCCAATACCTGCTGATCTCGATCCAATTCCTGCATATTTCATACACTGTATCCTAATTCGATAAGTTCGCCAATAGGCACGTATTTGAGTTGTGTATATTTTACATCAAGAATTTCTGGGTCCCAGATGTATTCAGTATTTTTATTTTCGGAACCATTTAATTTGAATTTAAAAAGCTTTTGGCCATCAGGCATCGTAATATTAGCTTCAATCAATTTATACATATCTCTAAAAACATTAGCAGAACTTCTTTTGTAAATAAGTTCAATTTGGACGTATTTAAATGACTCAAATGATTCTCTAAGATACGATTTATCAAATGCTTTGTGTTTAGATCGTATCATTGTAGGGATTTGCCAAGCTTTTAACAATTCTTTAATAATTTCTATATTCATTTCATATTCCTATATGCAAATATGGCCTGTTTAATTACATAAACAGGCCATTTGAATTATTTACCTTGAACTCTATTAGCTCGAATAAGTCCAAGTTTAAGAGAAAGCGTTTGTGCAGAAACAGTATTTCCGATTGGTCCTTTAGTAGGTTTAACTTCTACAACTGGTTTAGCTTTTGATTTAGACATGGTTTATTTCCTATGTTAGGTTGATGTATTAATAAGATAAAAATTAATTATACTACATTTTGTTTGAAAAGAAAACTGCTTTTTACAATTCTTTTAAATAATCAATGTATTTTGTCGTGTTAGAATGGCACAATGCCCACCATGTGCCCGACAAAATAAAGAAGCCTAAAACTACCAAAATAATAACCACCAACAAAACATGGGTAATAAATGCTATCTTTTGACCAAATGTTTCAGGTACCGATTCGACTTTATTGAGAGAAACAATATCGCCGACATCAGTTGTTTTATACGCTTCTTCGTTTATTTCGTATTTGTTCCCGTTGATCACAACATATCCGGCAAAACACGAGTATCGCCCTTTAGATCCACACGGATAATCCTTTCCATGGGCATCTTCTACTTTACCTGTCACAAGATGTGTTGTGGTTGTCGCATCATAATCAGTTGTCCAATACGTATATTCCGCACAAGAAAACATACTTACGAGAAGAACTATTACAATACATAATGCTTTTTGTTGATTTGTCATTTCATCATCCCAAATAAGTGTTTAATAAATGAATCTTCTCTGTAATCATCTTTAAACAATTTCCAGTGAAGTAGTAAAATTAAAAATCCGGCTATTGCAAAAAGATCTATTACTAAAAGACACATATGGATATCGTACCAAATCTCACGATTTGTATTGTCGAATTTGACAACATCTTCGGTTAGTGTAACCGTATCTCGAACACGAGTTCGAAGATATGTATCGTCGGTAACTTTAATTGCTTCGCCATTAACTACCAAATATCTAGCATAACATTTATCTTGATTCTTATTTCCACAAGAATACACGTTATCATATCGGTCGGTAACAATACCTTTACTGACTATTTCTTTTTGCAGTGTATAGTTTGCCGTATAATATTTGTACTCATTGTGAGCCAAAAATACAAACAATAAAGGCAGCACAGCAAGCCCAAACTTTTGTTTATTTGATATATTCATAAACCTCTCCAATTCCATAAGTTTATTATACCACAAAAGGATACCAAAGTATCCTTTTATTTTAAGTTACCACCAATAAATTTTACCCTTATTGATTATATCTTTATCGAGAATCCATCCATTGCGTGATTCCTGAATAGATATATTATCATAATCGTGTACCATCTTTGCAATTGTCCTCAAATCTAATTTGTATTTTAGATCTGTAGGATCCGGATCTTTCCAGTTTATCCCGTTTTCGACCGCATATTCGATTTCATCTATTACCCAGTAGCCACACCAAATAAAGCATGAATCTCTAGATGGCAATGGATGAATATACCGGACATCGGAATAATCTGGCACGAATTCGTACACAACAATGTTTTGAACAGGAGTTGTAATTACATTATCCATATAATCCGGGTGACTGAATGTAGCGGTAACACTAACAGGATAAGTACCCACATCCGCATACTTAAACTCTGGAGCCATCACAGTTTGGCCATCCGACCATTTAACCGCAACCGATGCACCTGTAGGTTTGCTATTAGACAAATTACTAGTAACTGTTGCATTTTGAACAACTCTATTACTAGATAGGGTAAATGATGCCAGGCAATTCGGGACCTTTATTTTATTAATTGTAATAGTTATTGTATTTGATGTGGTGGAAGCATTATCGTAATCGGTCGCAGTAACGTTAACAGTACATCTAAGGGACACTGATCCCGATAAATGTTGTGGTTTGGTTATCGATTGAGTAGTTTCGCCTGTAGTCCATGAATACGTTACGTTGGCTCCTGTTGGCAGACCTGTAACTGCTACGGATGCATTATACGATTGGTCCTGGTTAATAGTCGGCGTATTACTAGAAACTACTGCCGACAAAGACATAACTTTATTGATTACATTAAATGTAAGAACATTAGAAACAATAGTGTAATCTTGATAGTCCTCGGCTTTAATTACTAATGTATACGTTAAGTTGATAACACTTTTTGTAGTGGTTACCTTGGTCGTGCTTGTACCTGAATCGCCATTGGACCAAGAATACGTAAACGTTGCACCTGCTGGTGCACCAGTAGTAGTTGCGGTAGCTGTATATGATTCACCAATAGTTATTGTAGTAGCAGTTGTTGAAGCTTTTGTAACAATGCCAGTCATAGTTTTTAGTACAATGGTATTGTTTGTTTCAGCAGAAGTTATAATATCTTCTTGTCCGTCTTCTTTAGTTGTACAAACTACTTTAATAACTTTTACACCTACAGTTGTAGGTACATAAAGCATAGAGCTGTCTGTTGAAGGTTGAACCACGCCATCTACAGTCCAAACGTAGGTAGTTGTCGATCCTGCATTTGCGCCAGTAATCGTAGCCGTATACATGGCAGTGGTCTTTAACTCTGATGTATTGTTAAGGGGTGATAATGTTAATGAAATCGCCATTATAGAGTCCTTGATGATAAAATAGATGGCAAACTTTGCCATCTTTGTATATTTATCAATTAATAACTTCTACATCCGGATCATCAGCTACAAACAGTTTGTATTCATAATCGGAGAATACGAAATAACGGCCAGGCAAAGCTTCAAGAATCCAATCACCGGCATGAACCGTGTTATCCGATACAATGTTATGGACCAAGATTTCTTTCTTATTTACTGCCCAGTTGGCAGTAATTAAATCAAGATCCATACCCATAAATTGGCAGCATTTTACGTATGATGTACCGGTGCCATCCCACTGAATTGCTTTTACTGTATCCATTTAAATTCCTGCCTTTAATATAATTATTGCTATCACTATTGCTAATAATATAAGAATCATCATTTCGGTTGCCTCAAATCTAATTGTTTGAGTTCGGCTACGAGTTCTTCATTTATCGATGTTACGACATCATTTTGAAATGCTTCAAATACTTCAGGATCTCGAAGTAATTTAAAGAACTCTTCGATCGGAACATTACTATTACGTTTGATTATTTCATCTAAGTCAGCCATACATTACTCCCAATCCGCATCGAATTGTACTTTGACTTCATAATCTGTGTATTTACTGGTTTCGTTTAACCTTTGGCATTCTGATGCTGCATCGATAACATTATCGAATTCACCGAAATACGCACCGTCACCACCTACAGATTCTATGACATATGTAATATTAGAAATTTTCTTTAAGACAGGCTCATCACAAGCTATAAATAGAGTTTCGAGCTCTTCATTTGTAAGAATTAATTGGGCTGGAGTTTCACCTACAGAAATGCTTTTATAGATCGGATCATCGTATAACGACCATACGGCACCAGACTTGTCTACGTTAATATATCCGCTGTTTGATATTGGCGATCGATCGGTGGTTGCAACGCTAGAATTTCCTATGATTTTGCCGCGAATATTTTCTACAATAACTTTATATGTATTCATTTCATCATCTTCATAAATTTGGCTATGTACTTGCTCGACTTCGTACAAATCGGCAGTCTCACTATAGTATCCATTAGATGAGCCGTGGAATCTAATATCTACATAACCTTTGATTGTAGCAAATTTTATAAATGTCCATGTAGCCGATTCACTGGCATCGGGATCATCGCGTGTTACTCGTTCTGCTAACAAAATAGGTTGACCTACAAGGTCGTTTAAATCGCCAACAACACTTTCGATATAAACATGTTCACAACAATCTTGTTCGTGGACTAATTCATACTTACGGCCATTAGAACTCACAAAGTAAATGCCGTCATCACTTTTAACAACAGATACCATTATTTCGCCGATGATTTCGTTAAATATTCTTGTCATAACTTTGCTCTCTTAATTATTGATTAAACTTGTTGGAAGTTGATCTTTTGTTCCAATATTACGATTTGGTGCCGGTGTGTACCCAGGCTATTTGAGGTAACATCGCCATAAAGGTATTCAATGGCGGTTAAATCCAAACGTGTATACGTTTTATTTTCCCATAAGAATTCATTTTGATGTCCTTCGCGAATATCACGAAATTGTTTTGACAAATCGTCTTTGGCTTCTTCGATCGAACCGTATAACCCGACTATCTTTGTCGAGGTTTCCCAATCGTCTTCACGAGCAACTACAAGATAAACTGATACCATTATGATTTCCTCAATTTGAGCTAATAGTAATTTCGAAATTATCGACACGTTCCCAATTTTCGTTGCTGCAGTCATCGATAGCTTGCCCAACAAAATCATCTTCGTGTGAAGGATCAACACAAATTATTACCGCTTGGAAGCTCGAAGAAAATAACGCATACGTACCGGTTGACTGCCAACGTTTAACACACGGAAAGTCTTGTTCAATTTTATTACCATGACGAACGGCTTTACCTATAATCATTCTAATTTCCTCATACTTAATGATTTGATAGAACTATTATACACTACATACTTCGTTGTGTAAACTGTTTTGTTCATTAAATGCCAAATACGTTTGATGTGTTCCATAAGGCTTCCAGCCATTTCGTTTAATACCAAATCCAAACGAGTTGTTGGCACGAAACATTTTTATAAACCCTTCTTTGTGTAGGCGTTTAAGTGCTTTGGATTGTTGATAGTTTGCCTGGTATTTGCAGTTGATAGGAAGTCGTAGATATTGACCGTCAATTTTTTGAATAAAGTATTCTTTTAATAGACGGTATTGTTCGTTATCCGAATATTGGCTTCCGATAATATTTAGGATTTGCATTCGGGCAGCCCATCGCATTTCGAATTTAATTTTATCATCTGATGCGTTAGGAAACTTCGCACGAACCCGTTCTTCAAGATTATTAAAGGTTAATAATTCTTCTTGTTTAATTTCTGCAATGATTTCGTTAAGAGAATATGATTTCATATTATTTACGTTCCAAATAGTCAATTGTGGCTTTCCACTTTTTGTAAACATCTTTAGGCGCTACCTTTGACAAACGAGTTATACTCCAACCACTCATTAATTCTGCAGCGAGGTCCTTTCTATTTACAATGGTTTCTTCATAATCTATGCCAATTCCTCTGTATAATTCTACGTATTCGTGTTGTTTTACGGCTAAAGGTAATGGCACTTCAAAAAATAATGATTCTGACGGAAATATCGATTTCATACTGAACTCCTGATAATTAGATACAACAATGGCACTCGCAAGAGTGCCATTTCTAAAATTAGTAACCTCGATTTTGACGTTCGAAGTTTTCTTTATTTTTGAGATAATACAACTCAAAGATCTCATCCGATGTCATGCCTAATGCAATGTTCATGTTTAAGAAGAAGTGCCAGATATCAATCAATTCAAATTTGATTTCCAGTTGATCTTCCGGACTTAAGTCTTTAATAAGTGTTGCTCGTTTTTCAAGATTATTGGACTTCCAAGCCTTCCAAACACCAGATGCATTTTTTTCTCCCGAGCTCATTCCACCAAGTGATGTTAATAATTCACGGAATTCATCACTCATACAATCCCATTGAGTTCGCATCCAATCTACTGTTTTGCCGGCAGTATCGATGTTATTTGGATCCAAATTCATCTCTGGCTTTTCTGCTGCAAGTTTAGTTTGTAGGCGTTTTTGCATACCTAACATTTCATCAAGTAGTTGTTCACCATTTAATTTAATATCTGTTGCTAATTCGCAAGCTGCATCGATACCATCTACAAGTTGTGAACATTGATTAAAGTGTGCCATGTGTTTCTCCAATATGTTGGGTTGTTTATTTGATAAGGTTATAATATCATTAAAAGGTTTAAAGCAATTTAAGTGTTTGCGGTTGCCGTTAAATTTTAAAATTGTCTATACGGTGAGTAATTAATTTGACATGCGTTGTGGCTTTTTCGATTAGACCACGTTCACACCCATATATCTCATCGTATTTCCCTAATTTGGCTTGTTTGAGATGTTCTTCGGCAAACTTGAGGCTCTTGTGTATCTTTCGTAATTCCCGGCATTTAACTATATAAAATTCCCGATTTTGTACAAGATTGCTCTTGACACGCTCAAAATCCGCCAATGATTTTTCGAGTCTAGATCGTTTCTTACTAGTGATTTTCACTAAATCCCAGAGCTCGAGGGCATTAAGACTCACTAATTTAGAGTCAGTATATAATAGATTAGAACTAATACTAGCAATTTCGTTGTTAATAGTATTAATATCCATATTGAAGCGTTTTATAATACCTTTAACTTCAATAACCTTTTTGTGAGGAATTACTTTAACTCGTTTTGACATTGTGCACTCCATTGTAAATTACTTGTTTAAGTTTGACCATCTCTTCGATTTCGGAGATCATATCGGACACGATATTTTCGTCTCCATTGTACCAAATGTATGACCAGTGTCCTTTAGCATTTTGGACACAAAACGCGTCATCATGGAGACTAGAGCATGTAAGACCTATTTGGCTACAATATGCTTCAAGAATTATATCGACTTGTTTACGTGTTAACATTGGCGGCCTGCATTTTCTCTATTACAAAATCTAACCGATCGGTGTGATTACCGTCAGGATTAGCTACCATTGCGTTAGCACAACGAATCAATTCATCTGGGGTGTAATTGTAAAATAGTGTCGACCATCGACTGTGATTTACGACATGGTTTTCACGTTCAATATCATTCTTGTATCGTTTAATAAAGAATTCTACAACTTCGGAAAATGAACCATAAAGGAACAATTGTTGTGGGATCATTCGTAGTTCCCAAGTTTCTGGGTCGCCTGCACAGTCATCGTAAGGATCTTGGATTTCTGTAGCAGTAATATTACACATTGCCGCATTAACCAGTAGCATGCTAACCCCAGCATCAACTGCAATATTCGCAGGTGTCGAATATTCTTCTGTCGAAAGACCAGGTTTATAATGTGGATTTTTTATCCATTCGGTCGTATTAAATGCGACCACTTCCACATCAAATCCACTAGACGAATCCATAAATCCCGGAAGCAATTCAGAATTATGAATTTTAGAAAGATTATTAATTGCACGTTGAGCTGCCCGAATAACGATTCTTGCTTGCTCATTTAACTTTGTATTGATGTCTTCACGAGTTTCAAATAAATTAGTCATTTTAAATTCCTAAACAACACGAGATGTGTAAAAACCGTAATGTATTTTCCAATTAAGTGTTGAAGTACTGGACGAATTGAATACTACATGCTTAAAGACAAATTTACTAGTTTCGGTAAAAATTTCTATAGAATCTACACCGCCATAGAATAACAAATCGGACATACAGTTACGTTTTTCTTCTGTCTCGAATGCAATATCAGATAGGCCAAAGGTGACTGATCCGGCATGCGGCATAGACCACCATTCGCCTTCGTCGGAAATATTGAGTCTTGCATCTCTAATATCAGCACCTAATAATTCTAACTCTACAGATGACGTGGTTTTAAAATGGATAATTGCACGCATGATGAATTCCTTATAGTTCTTTGCTAACTGTTGCTAACACAAGATAAAATAATTGCGCGATAATAGACATCAATACAATTACAACTGTGTTATAGTCAGTAAAAATAAATGATGATACCATTACGCATAAAAATGTGCAAAATCCGAATACAATAAGTTTGAGTGCTTTAGATACATGCGATACCCAACTAATTGTTAAAATAGCAAAAATAGTGTAATAAACCCCGAGTTCAACCGCCAATGCATTTACTAACGTGCTAAGTATGAAAAATACTGCCCATAATGCCGATAAAATGAATATTCGGTGCCATAATGTTAAATTATAAATCATAAAGATTTCTCCTTGTATTTGTCGATTATACCATACCGTTTAATAGATGTAAACTCATTTTGACATTTCATTTACACGGTAAGCCGCTGCTCGTTTTACCAACTCGTTTATTTCAATATTTGTTTCTTGGGCTGTTTGGTAACCGTCAATAAGAAGTTTAATGAATTCGAAATATTCTGGCTTAAACTCCTTAAAGAATTGCTTGCCTTTAGAAATAAAGATATTCATAATATATTCTTTTGATGCTTCAAGCCAAGCCTTGACGACATATGAGCTATTGTCATCTTCAAATACCTTTTCCCGATTCATAGAAAATGTTACCTGAGCAAATGTGTCCTTCATATTCATGAGGCATATTAATACATTTTCCGGGTTGTGTTTATCTTCACTAATTTCGGCCCAAGATGATTTAGTTGAAGCGATAACACCGAAAAAATCGGTATTTTCAAATGTCGCCATTAGCTCTTTTGCCTTTTTATCAATAGCTTGTTTTGATACAATATATTGATTTAAAATATCGTTTTGATTAGTCATAGCTCACCTTAGAAAATGCTGATAGTTTAATTGTGGCCATTAAGCCACTATCGTAATTGGTTAAAATATAATCCATAAGCTCTGCTTTAGTAGCTTGCTCATTTTTGACCATATCATTTATATCTTTTGAAGAAAACCTACTAGAATCCCAGAATAATACCTTTTCACCAGCATCAACCAAGCTCTTCATTCGTTTAATCGTATCTTTATGTCTAGGCTCGTTATCTAATACCCAAATTCTTTTATCTGGATACGGAACAGCATCTAAACTAATTGAACCGCCAGTGATTGCCAATGCATTATCAAGAAATAAACTATCAATAGGTCCTTCGACAATGAGTACATAGTCTTTAGATTCATCTATTGATTCTTGGCCATAGATTTTTGTAGAGTTCTCATCTGCTTTGATAGTCATATACTTAACACGACTTTCTTTTAATGCTCGGCCTTGGAAAGATTCAATTTTTCCGGCTTTGTTAAAAATTGGAATAACCAGTCTATGTTCTTGGGCCGGCTTTGTAAAGGTTCCCGGTGATACAGAATTACACAATTCTTGCCACTTTGACGTGAACCACAATTTTTTAAATGCTTCTTCTGGGATCATCCTGGCTTTAACATATTTGATAATAGGATGGCCTTCGGGCAATCGATCCAGTCTATCAGAATATGGCAAGTTTTCTACGATCTTTGATACTTTAGGAGCTTCTACTTTTTTGGCTGTCGGTACAGGTCTATTTTCGGAACGGCTTTCTTTGAACTTTTCCAATTGGTATTCTTTAAAAGCATCTTCATCGTGCTCGTGTAAAAATCTAGAAAAGCTTGATGAAAAATCACAGTTATAGCAATGCACCATAGATGTACCTTGGTAATAGTAATACCAAAATCGTGCTTTGAATGTATCTGTTTGCGAATCACCACAAATCGGACAAGATGCATTTAATCGTAAAGGCATTGCACTAACTTGTTTAAAATTTCTAAGTGTAGAAAATAATTGTATAGCGTAATCGTCATCTATCCAATCAGACATAATATTATACTCAAATAAAATATATTATAAACTAAAAAAGGCACCGAAGTGCCTTGCTTTAATTACAGAAAATCTTTAAGTTTCTTTTTCTTTACCTTAGCCTTTAACGTTTCTGGGCCTGCATTAACGACATCTCCAGAAGTTGTTCCGGCTGCAATGTTCTTTGCGTTATACCCAGCATCACCTGCTACCATATCTTCATATAGCGGCTTAATATTTTCCATAACTATTTCGATTTCGGATTCGCTTAAGCCAACTCGTGATCCTACTGCAGAAATAGCACTAGATATACCTACCCATGTTTGTGCACCGGGAATAATAGCAAGCTTTCGCTTTAATGCTCTAATCGCTGCATGAAATGGCGTATATGCTGATTTTTCTTCGTCTGTTTTCGGGCGTTTAATTACTTGACCAGATTTATCGATAACCCCTAATTTAAACGCATCCCAATCAGTAAAATCCTTTTGGATAAGGTTAATAAATCTATACGCGTATGCGCTATCTGCTACAGTTTTTGCTAAACCACCTATACTCATATTAATCTCCTTTAAAATATTTATCAATCCATTCAAGGAAATCAAATAATTCTTGAGGCGTTTCTACAATATACTTGGCCCAAAGCGTAACATCCTTTTCATACAATTCGTGCCATTTATCACGCTCTCTGGAATATGATACCGCCTCTTCTGCGTCATCTTCTTCGGGAATAGCTTCGCATAGATTAACATTAAACAATAATTGTTGATCAATACACGAGTTACCTTTATCCATTTGGTATTTGATATGGGCTGCTCGTTCTTCATAACCGTTTTTGATAAGAAATTCCGTCCATTGTTCCCAATCAATGCAATCATGCATATAATTGTCCGTAAAATCTTCTTGAACACGATTTTCCCAGTCAATAATTTTATCAAAAATGCTATTTACTGAATGCATACAAATCTCCTAAAACGTTTATTTAATTCCACTGTTTTGCGGTTTTCTTCTGTAAATCCGATGAAGTCAACATTGGTATGTCCAAAGAACTTTAATAGGAATATGGATGCAAACAATGCATCTTTGACACATTGTTCTTCGGTTCTACCGTATTTTGTTTGAAAACAATTGTATTCTAGAATTTCTCTTGTATCAGTTCTTACCGATCGTACAAAAAATTGTACATTACCTGAAGATTCATACATTCTAACGATACAAGTTTTAACATTGTCAATAGAATTAGTTTCCATATAGACCCTTTGATCGTAAATAATTTTCTACTTCATAGTCATCAAAATATGTCGGTATCTTTAACATTTTGATGAATGCTAGATACGACGCATAATTTCTGATTGGTGACGGGAGTGTCATTTCTAAACGTGTTGCGGCATCAACATACATTTGATGTTTTTGTAAAACTAATTCCAAATGGCTGGTTAATTCTTTATCTCTTTTTCTAAATTCTAATGCCAATTTATTTACATGTTCAACTACCCATTCTGATTCAACCGATTCAATAGGAATAGCAACAATAGGCTCTTTTGGTAGTTCGCCATTTTTAATACTACCCTTTCTAATGTAATCGATAACAGTTTCAATATTTGATACTTCAATGCTTTTGTATGTAGGAAGTTCGCCATCAACCAATACGTATACCGTAGAATCTCCGGTAAATCGTGATTTAAAATCTACAATAACGTTTCCGTATCTATGCAGTCCGAATTTAGGCTTAATGTTATAGAGTTTAAACGAATCTTTGCCGGCATTAGGATAATACTTAGCAGGAGAAGACCAGTGATCAAAATATTTGGTTAAAAATGAAACTAAAATCTCCGGGCTATCTTCCAATTTGAATTTGAAAAAGGCAGAAATATTATTTACATCTAGGTCCTCAACATCATTAATTGTAGCACGCAATTTGCCGTATGCAGACGATTTAATAACAATATTCAATCCTACACCATCGGATACAATATCAACATCAATAATTTTATCTGTTGACTTGGAATTGGCCGGGTGGTGGTACCGTGTAAGTACATAAGTCCCGTATGTGTAGTCCAACATTTCGACCAAACTATTAAATGCAGAAATAGGGTCTTCTGCCGGTTCGTGTGAAAGTATCATTTTGAAAATAGAACTAGAAGCGGTTTTAAATAGATCGCTCATAATATATCCTTAGTTAATTAATTCTGCAAAGGCCCATTCGGCATGCCATACCGATGCACCTTTGGCATCATTCATGCATATTGGATCTATAGGTGTTACAACACGATATAAAACAGGTTCACCACCTATAGATTTACTAGCTCTTCCGGCATAGATTTTTGCTAAACCTAAGTCTTCGGTAAAGAAGACTCGATTTAAGTTTTTGTTACGTCCCTTTTCAGAGATTGTATTTGAAACATCTGGTGGTAATAAAATAGAATCGATACCTGCTTCGGTACATGACCCGTGATAAAATACTTTAGGTTCCGTAGGGAAGAAGGTATCTAGATTCATTAGCCTACCACCTGTATGTTAGCATGACATAAATTTTTCATGATATCAGCAATATCAAAGTTAAGTGATTTCGGATTATCAAAACTAATACGGACAATTTCTGCGGTATCCGTATCAATTGCAATTTTGATATCACGAAACTCTACTGTTATAACACTGTAATCTTCACAGTAAACATAAAAATGTTTTGAAGAACCATTTACATCTAACCAGATCTCTCCACTGTCTTCTGCAGAAACTAGTAAACTTTGTATAATAGATTTATTAATAAGCATTTTAATTTCCTCAATTTGATTTGATGGGACCATTATACTACATTAAATTAGCTTTGTAAATATGTATTTTCAACTTCTACGAATTCACCCGTGTTATTTAACTCATACCATACATCCGGTTTAAGTCCGTTTTCACCAATGATGCCAGAAGTAATATGAGTGATATTGTAATCCGAATTTCGACGTACAAGAACAATGGCGCATCCTAATCCGGCTTTAACACGATTACTTTTGCCGGTCCCGATAGCAACTCCATTGACAGAATTGGTGACTTCACTTGAACTTACCATTCCGACAGCTAAACTAACAGCACTGTTTCCGGATGCTGTACTCTTGCATGATGAACTAGTTGTAACACTAGCAGCGTGATCTCCGGATGCACTAGATACACACGATAAACCAGTTGCAGCCGAAATTGTTTGAGAACCAAGAGCTGTACTTATTGATCGGATTCCCGTAACTGCACTAAGTGAACGTCTACCTGAAGTATAACTCCCAGAACCAACTCCGGTTGCAGCCGAAACCGCATTAGGGCCACATGCTACACTCACCGAGTAATCGGCGGTTACTGAACTAATAACCGTAGAACCATCTACTTGGCTAAATGATCTTGCGCCGGCATTTGCAGCAATTGAACCATAACCCGAAGCGGTAGTTGAAGTGGCAATACCCGTAGAGTGTGCAATAGTATAATTTCCGAGAGATCGGTATTCTGTATTACTAGAAGAATTGCTAACATCTAACATTTTGAATGCTGTGCAACGAGACTTCGTAAACGTCGCAGATTGCATCACCAAATACTGTACATCTACTTCAGTGCCAATATTGATATTTTTGCTGCACACAGTACTATCAAGAGCCATATTTCCCGAAGGATCTGTACGTGTAATGCCATCTAATTGACGAACAAGAGCAAATCTACTCGTGATTGGTGAATAACGACGCAAAACATCTAGGGGATATTCACAAGCGTGAAAACCAGATTTCCAAAGTATAACTTCTCCTTCGTGAGTATACGTCTCTCCGAATTCAAACTTATATCCATTTGCACCAGTTAAATTTGTCTTAAATGCCTTAACTGAACTAACACCCGTTTCTTGTAAATTCATTTTTAACTTTCCTATCAAGTTTGATGCGAACATCGCTTATGCGATGTTTTTGTATTTTTTCCAAAGAGCTTTAAATTCGTCTACGTCATCGTGGTCCATGATCCAGCAGCATCCATAACCTTCTTCATAGTCAGCACACCAATCGGAACATTCATGATACCATGTTAATGCATTATTTGCACCATCATAACATTTGATTTCGTTTCCGATTGCTTCGTCAATAGCTTTAATTCTTTCTGCATCTTCAGGATTTCCTTCTATTGAAAATACAGATTTATTACGCAATGATTTATATTCTGCTGATTGGTTATTTCGTTTTGCTAGTTTCATGATAATTTTCTCAAGATGTTATATCGATTTGATAAAACTATTATACACAAAAGGCAGTTCATAGTAAACTGCCTTTTGTTAAAATATCAAATTATTTCCAAAGTTTTTCTCGGATTTCAAATACATCGGTTAATTTATAAAAATTACTATTTTCATAAACCGTAGTCAAGAGACCTTTGTCTTCTTCCTCTCGGGTACAATTATCTTTAAAGCTTAATTGACCATCACTTTGTTTAAACACTTGCATCAGACCTTTAGCGGATTTTTTAGATGTATCGGTTTTAGGGTCTTTGAAGATTGGTTTATCAACATCTTTACCATTGATGTCTACAATAGTATTAGTAGCTTTAATTGCCATCCCTAAATGGTCCCGAGATAACATATTGAGGCTATACGATCCTACACCAAATACAATATTAGATGAAGCAAATCCACGTTGTCGCAAACGATTCAAAATACTTTGTGAACGTTGCACAGTAATCCCATCACCATAAATCATCCCGATATGAGGATCAAGTTCGATATATCCCTTACTATTTACAGTTCCACCAAAAATATCATATAGGGTTTCAATAGTACCTTTAGCTTCCACGGCTGTGATTCGGATTAAGCCAGGCCCAGATAAAGTTTCTTTAAGGATTTTGTAATATCCATCGCCTTCAATATAAATTGCTTCGTAACCTACATTGGCGGCAGCGATTACTGCTTGTGAAAATTTCCCGTCTAGTAAACTTAGATATTCTGATGTAAAGTATCGAGTACGATAACCGGCAATCACATGTTCTGGGTTACCAGAATCACCACGTACAACGAATTTGCCATCACGTTTCATGATCGTGTCTTTTAACTTAGGCAATAATTTCGAAACAAACGTCCAATAATCAAATGAATCGGCAACATACGAGAAAATGCCGGTTTGGAATTTATTTTCCAACAAATCGGTAACATATAACAATTCGGCTTCTTCTAATGAAATCTTAGTCGTATTTGTCCAAGAATTCCAACGTTCTTGTTCTGTCAAAATACCTGAAGTAGTTACAGAGTGTTCACCTGCGGGTACTGAAGCTGCCAATAAACCTTGAGAGTTATCCGAATTATAGAATGTTTTAGCAGCCCATAATGCAGGAATATTATCAGAGCCGTTAGAACTTAGTAAAAATGCTACTCCATTAATTGCAGCAGATTCGAATCCGGATTGACCACGTAATGAAAAATCATGATTCTGGAATCCTGTGTCTAAATTGTCGCAGGTTAATTTGGCATAGCGGTCAGAAATGAGCTTATAAACCCGCCCAACTGATGCTACGGTAAGTTGTTTCCAGATATCGGTTGATAGGCCTGATTCTAGATAGTTAGGTAACCATTCAAAGTCGGGATGAGTATTTCGGATTGTTAAAAATGGAACACCTACCGGAACTACTGTACCTTCATCTAGTGCTTTGACTTTGATAGGCAAATAACCCAAATCATGGAGTTTTTCAAAATGATCATATTTTTCTTGACCAATGTATGGTCCTAGAACCGTCTTCATTTCGTTAATAACTTCTTCTTTCGGGCGTTCAAAGAACCCTTTGCGAGCCATAGTGTCAAGACGAAGCAGGCACCATTGAATACCAAATACTACATATCGTTTGTCATAATATTCACCCATCAATTCTTGCATATATTTGTCAAATCGCGGGGTAAAGTTAGAATAAATTTCGGTCACACCTTTAGTTTCAAACGAAATGTGCGAAATTTTATACGAGTCCGTCCAATATAAAAATGGATTAATCGCAGGAATATTTTTATCAGTATCGACAAATAAATCACGGTTAACCAATTCGACTGCCGTCATTGAACTGTTCTTTGTGTCTACATTTTGCATGTGAATTTCCTTAATCTCGAATTAAAGTAGAATAAACAACATTTAGGCGTTGTTGTTCTGTAAGGCTATTATATACACTTTCTTTTAAAAAGTACACATAAATTTTAGAATATTTTTCGAGTAACTTTTCTATAGCATTATTCGAAAAGATACCGTGTGTGACATACAAACAAATTTCTTTTTCACTAAAGCAATCGTACATTGTCAGCGAATCGGCAAGCCCAAGGAAAGTTCCGCCGCCTTCACAAATATCGTCAACTACAATTAACTTATCATACCGGTCAATTTTACCGACGCTGATAGATGATACAATAATGCCGTTGATTTTGCCTGTTTCCGGGTTTCTAGATTTATCACAATACACCGTAGGCATATTAGTACTATCTACTTTTTTCTTAGCGCCTTTATCTGGACAAATAATACCAAATTTTTCATTAGAGATCAAATGATTTAATAAATGCTGCTGTTTGACTACCGTAGTATTTTTAATCAAATATGAAATGACTTCACTATGTGGATCGTATAATGTGACTGAATTAAATCCGATAGAATTCACAAAATCAGCAAAAACTTTAGCGCCGAACCCATCGATTTTGTCTTCAAACATTACTCGATCGTAACGCGTGTACGCTGTCCCCAAAAGCTCTAGGTTAAATAACACTTGGCCCAAAGATTTTCGTTCAATGATATCTTTGATTTGGGCAATTACCATTAAGTCATCTAAACTCTCAACATAAGCAGAGATTTCACAAAGGCCGTGTTTAATGTACCGATTGTTGTTTAGAGCCGGAATAGTCACTCGAATAGAACCGTCATTGAATTTTAGGATATCGACATTTAATGTTTCTGCAGCCAATCCGATAATTTCGAATTGATTACAAATAGGCATCAGCTCAATACTAAATTTATTTACAATTTTCATAATAACCTCATTTCATTGACGGATTGTTAAATGGTTTAACGATACCTTGCGATAATGCAAGTTTAAATTTATCCACATATCCTGAATCATACATTGCAGATATTTGTTCATAGTGGTCCCACGCATATTCTCGGAACCAACCACTAGTGATGGATGTACATACTTTTTCAAGAGCAATATTAAAACTTTTTCGTGGATTAATATTAAACTCATTAGGAATTTGAGAACGCTCTAGTGCCAACACATATGTTTCTTCTAAAACTCCTAGAAGTCTAATTACACGTTCGCAAGCAAAAAACTTTTCTTTAGAGCAGTTGACTTCTGCATCGCCGTCCATATAGAATGTATAAGCCGGTTTATCCAATAATTTTACTGCTTCATGGATAGTATCATGATCGTAAATATAATTGAAGTTTGAGTTAAAGAATTCGGATTTGTTGACGGACAACTTCGGATGTGCATAGTTATATGTCTCTTTAACACGTGCGTTATACCAGTCAACATCGTAATGCGTATCTGATGTCAATTTTCTAAGAATTTTTGCTGCTTTTAATGTCTTAAGAAAATGCGGTGAATTCTTAAGATATCGATGGCTCATTTTCAAAGAATACAATAATTCAATGGGTGCAACAGAACACTCAACAATGCACGGCATAGATTCTGGAAACAGAACCGATTTATCTAATAGTGTCGCCGTTGTGCAAGTATCAGAAGTTGGATATGTTATCTCAACAATTCCTGTGTTTACTTTAACACACTTAGTAACTGTAGAAAATTTTTCAGAGATGACCGTTTTAATTAATGTAGCCTTTCCTTCGCCTTCTTCTAACTTAGTAATAAAGTCATCGCAATCACTTGAATCTCGAACGATAATATCTAAATCGTTTGGATTTAAATCGTGACGAATTCCTAATTTATCCAACTGCCATGCCAACGCATAAGATCCAATAACTAATGGTTTCATAACTATTTCCTCAAATTCCCAATCCGGCTTTAACGATTTCAAACATTGCCTTCTGTTCAGCTTTGGTTGTTGAATCATTATAATACAATTCACTGTAATTGTAATCTGTTTTGTTGTAAAAATTACAAACATTTTCAAAACTTTTTACACACTTTGCAGCAGGCATCCAAGCTAACATTTTGAGTTTATCATAACCATTTTCTAAAATAGCATTAGAAATAGTTTTAGCAGCCCAATACGCAAATGTTATCTGACGACATTTAACTTCTTTGGAACTTTGCATAGGATCTTTGGGTCCGGGAGCGATTTCTTTGTGGAACTCTTGCAAGCATATATGCATAATTGTAGAGAGATACTCTAAAACCAATTTATCCAATTCCAACTGGAACTTGTCGGTTGTATCAGAAACAAATAAATGGTAATGAATGTACCATGTCACGAATGACCCATCATTCGCGCAATCTGTGGTGCCATATAGACCACCTTTAAATTTAACGTTAATAGATTCTTTATACTTATCGCATAGCCAAGTATTGCTTGTTTTGACGATTTTAAATACTTCGCCATTTGTCATTTTTATCGATTTAGGCTTAAATAACAAATATTTTTGAGTGTTTATTTCGGTTTTTATAAAATTGATAATTTTCGTTCCGAGAATGAGATCATATAACGGTGACTTGTATGATATAAACTCGTGTATAGATGACACGTCAACAGAAGCCATGTGTCGCAAGCCAAGTGAAAATAATTCTTTATGATGAGAGTTGTTCAAATAATTGGTGGTCATATCTATTTCCTCATTATTACCAATATGGCCATTATAATACTATAATGGCCATATGTAAACTACTTTAACAAAATTTTGTTAACATGTTGATGAGTTCCAATCTTCGTCTTCATATGAACATCCAGAATCATTCCAACCATCTTCATACGAACGATCTGTTTCCGGAGCAGATTTGACAGAAAAACACAATACTTCATCATTTGACATTGAAATGCTCATTGTTATTTCCTTTAAATTAACAGCTTTCACTAGATGGATTCCATTCACCGGCTTCGCCGTTATATTGACCACCCATACCGTACGTTGGATAGATATTGAACGTCAAGTTATGCTTATCGGCAAGGGACTCGGCTTCTGCGAGTTTTGATTCGAACTCATCAACCAATTTACTTAATGTATCTCGGGCTTCGTCACGAGCGACTAAAATAGCATGTTGTGCTTCAGTCAAGTTAAAGCATTCGGCCAATTGCCCTGGAGTTAGAGTTTCCGGGTCTACTGTAATGCCTTCAATGTCAAATGCATTGCCGGCATCAATATATTCTTGGATACGCGCAGCTAATTCAGGAGTGGCTTTATCATCTAGCTCGACAATTTCCGGGATCCAAGATTCGGTGCGCCATTTATAGCGATTTGTAGATAATACAGAAATAGGTGGAACAACATATTTGATACTCATAGGAATTCTTCCTTGGTGGTTGATATGAGCTATTATAAACCAATAATAGCTCTGTGTAAACTGCTTTATTAAAAATTTATTGAATCTGCAAGTTCATCTAATTCTGACCTTGTTGCAGCAGAAACTCGGTGAACCTTTTCCATTTGAGTCATATGCTGAAGTTTGACTGATTCTTCAGTAATAGGAATATCTTTAGCCTGATCAACAAATGAGTTCATGATAACTTCTTCAGACATCATAGATTCCGGAATAACTGGCGCACTAGGCCCGTCGACTTCATACCATCGTTGATTGCCTTTTTTGACACAAAGATTAAACTTATTATTAGCCATTTTATCCCCGTAACGAGATTTAATTTGCTTCATAAGCTGGACACCTTGAAGAGCCAATTCTTCAGTCTCGATAACAGCAAGAATAAAATCGGCTGTATGACTTAATCCGGCGGATTCAGCAATATCACCCATTGTGATATCGGAATTATCCCATCCACCACGAGTTGTTTGGGCGGCTGTCCAAATAGGAAGTTGTTCTTCTACAGCAAGCGCACGTAATTCTTCAGCAATAGCTTTTACTAATGTGTACGAATTTTCACTAAACACTTTAATACGAGATGATGCACAAATCCCTAAATAATCGACAACAATTACATCAGGTTTAAAACCCTTTTTGAGTTTAAGTTCATTTAATAATGCTTTAAAGGTTAAGTTGTGTGCACCACCGATAGGATATTGTTTGATGTATAACGATCCTAAAACGTTTGCCTTTCTCCAACGTTCCATTTTGGATTTATATTCGTCATACGTTATACGTTCTTCGTCAATATCATCCATGGAAACATCAAGTAAGTTTGCGTCAATACGTTTGGCCACAACTTCTTCTGCCATTTCCATAGAAATGTACAGAACATTTTTACCCATTTGAAGATAATCTGCAGCCAAAGAACACAGTCCTAATGATTTACCAACGTTAACGCCAGCCAATAAAATATTAAGTGTACCAATTTCTACGCCACCCTTTGTAATTTTATTAAGCATATTAAGTTTAAATGGAACTTTTCGTGCTTTATTTTTATAAGATAACCAACGAGCTTCGTAATCATCCATCCAATTATGACCAATTGATGAATCGAAACAAACACTTAATGCATCCTTCATAATATCCGGAATAGCACCAACATCTGGTAACCGTTTATCACGTTGTGAGATTGGCTTTTCTGCATTTGTTTGAATTTGGACAATTTTAATAGTAGCATTATACATTGCTCTATTTTTGACGTATTGTTCGGTTTCCGGGACAAGCCAATCATTTGATTCTTTGTCTAGTTTTAGCCGTTCTAAAAGCTCAGAAGTTCCTTTAAAATCAGTTTGGTTTAGATTAGAATTGTTGATTATCATATCCAATGCGACTTTAGATGGCACACCATGATACTTGTCTACATGCTTTTTAATAGAATCAAATAAAATTCGGGCAGGGCCACGTTCAAAATATTCGTCTTTCATATAAGGCCATACTTTACCAAAATACTCTTGATTGGTTATAAGTTGACCTAAAATAATATCAATCATAATCTACCCTTATTCGTTTAATCATATTATACTACAAAGGGCCTAGATGGCCCTGTTGCTTAAAATGAAAACATCTTTCGTTTAAACATCAAGTCGTTCAACTGCATTTGTAGAATCTTTTCTACGTGTACGGTCAACTCAACCTTTCTATCTTCACTAGGAGTGCTAAACCCGTATGATACACCGTTACCAGAGATTTGGATTTCGGTAATGTATACAATGTGATCAGTACCATCTTCCAATTTAATCAAAATTTCTTGCTTAACGTCCTTCATAGCATCTTTGATAATACCCAAAGATTTATCGTAAAGAGCTTGCCCTTGTTGTCCTTTTGACTCAGCTTCCAGCTCATCTACATCTAAGTCTAAATCTAGATCATTAGTCATTTTTAGCTCCAATGAATTCTTTGATTTTTAAATCAGCTATTACTTGGTCAAACGGTTTAGCTTCAACTACACCATTATACACATCATGCTCAAGAATTTTGTATGGCGTAATCCAAAGAGCTTTATATAATTTTTCGAACTCATCAACAACCTTATTAAACTGATCTTCCGAAATTGCAATCAAATCATCTGCAAAATCATCTTCAAGCTTATTACGTGTAAGGCCAACTACAAGAACTTTATTATTGTCAGCAAGACGCTTAAAGTCATCCATGTATATTCCGGTTCGTTTTCCTCTAAGAACGCTTTCGTACACAATGTTACTTAAACACCCACGATCAAGAATGTATACGTAATTATCGTCTAGATAATTCAGCATTGTTTCGAAGATAGCTACTTCGTTACGTGTCAAACAAGTAAAACGCCCTTCACTGGTCTTTTTAGGAAATCTAATTAACTTCATTCCAAGGCTTTCTAAGCCTTGGATAAAAGTAGTTTTTCCTGCGTTATCTGGTCCTTCAACTAAAATAATTTTTGCCATGTATCTTCACCTGGATTAATAATAAGATCACATATGTTAGGTAAATTATATTCACAAATTATGTTAGCATTAAAATAAATCAATTCAGCTAGACCAGGATGGAAAACTTTTTCTGGGTTTTCGTGGTATACGATCTTGGGTTGCCCTAACAATACTCGATAGAAATCTACTTTTGATAGCTTCATACGGTGGATTATTGCCAGGTCACTATACTTTTCGCGATCAAATGAATCGTTCGGATCAGTAATGAATACTGCTCCACCGTATTTTTTCATTGACTCATTAACTACAAGATCAAATTTGTAGCACTTGTCCGAAATTCTAAACGGGAAGAATATTGTATTATGGCCCAAATATAACGGATCTAAGTCTCGAACGTATGATTCCAAAATATATGGGTTGATAACTCGTTGACAAACAATGATTTTGCTTGGATTCGCGCCATTTGCAATTAATACTTCTTTTTGGCCTCTGTTAAGAACATAAGTGCGAATAGATTTATTGACACTTAGTACATCATGTCCTAAAAATTTATCAATGTAATCTCGCGGGTTCTCTGGGTCGGAAGTAATATTAAAATTAAAAATGACTGGTAATTTGCCACTATACCCGGTAATATCCGTTACTAAAACATCACAATTATTACTATGGAATAATGAATATACAATTTCTAGATTTAATTCTGACCAAAATTTCTCTCGTGTGGCTAATGCATTAATACCGTATTCCATTGTAACGAATTTTTTATTTGGAAATAGTTTGACCAATTCCGCTTCATCAACAATATTACGTGGGACTACAATAATATCTTCATCTGACGCGCGATGAAGATGCAATTGAAAATTGCCATCCTTTAAAACAGTATACCCATTGTCGTCATATGAACGCATAGAAAAAATGGGAACTATTAACTTTTTCATAATCAATCCTTTATAAATGAATTTACATAGTCAACATCACGCTCAAATACATGAGCCGATACAATAGAATGCGAATAAGTCCCAACTTCGACATTACACTCTTTTGCAATAAGTTCCATTAATTTATGTTGCAGATAAAAATCAAGTTGCATGACAACCGCACAGTTTTGAGAACGCATATGACAATGGGCAAACAACACACCATTTCTAATATAATATGTGATTGAATCTGTGCACGGATATTCTAATGATTCATCCGAATCTAAAAGGACTTGATCTTGTTCTTGAAGAATTTGAATTACTGCCCGACGGGAATTTTCTTTTGTTTTTAATTCATTAATAATTGCCGGGAGTTGAGCGGTAATTCGCGGTCCGTAAAATGTATTAAAATTGTCCGGCAACACATCCGATTTCGGTTTAGAAATGAATTTTGCAACATTAGGATATTCTTTAAATGCTTCAGCCGCATCGGTTCCACCGCTAATCATAAACTCCCAGAATTTTTCTGCATACGCATAGTCAATTCGATTAATGGATTTATTTTTGAAAACTGCGCCGATTTCTGGGAATTGGACTTCTACCAAAATTGATCCAACCTCTAGACACTTGCCAATTCTAGAATCAGTCAAAAATTCATAATTGTTGACAACATATCGATTTAGTTCAATAAATGCATCTTCAAATGAATTTGTATTGATATACTTACTCATGATATCTCCGGGGTGTATGGTTTCTTTAATAATAACTCATCAGAATTGAAAGCGTCTTTAAATTCTTGAGGATTCATTGCTTTATCGTCTATTATCCAGTCGTAACTAGGTTTATGAGTTATTAGCTCATGATATTTTAATCCAATTTTTTCTAGATTAATCAGTAATGGCGGCACGATTTCGGCAGAAATCTTGTCTGGGCCGCAAGAGGTCATCCCTCTTGCAGTAAATAGAACAATTTTATGGCCATCATCATATAACGTATTAATTTTATTTACTATATCCTTATCGGCTACGAAATTTTCGTAGTCCCGATTAGAATTCCAAATGGTAATAGTTGAATCAATATCAAAACAAAACGTTTTACTCATGGTAATCCTATGATTGGCCCTAAATACTTATACATAATAACACACATTACAATAAGCATTAAAATGACTGTAATTATTAGGGAAAGTATAAAACTCCATAAAACAATATCTACTAAATTATTAAGGTTCATTTATTAACTCCCAATCTAGAACTTGTACAGGATGAGCATTAGGGCGGTATTTTTGACCTGTTTCTAAATCTGTCAATAACCATTTACCTGGATTTTTTGTCTTTAGAACCGATACGACAAGATCGGTATCCTGAGAAACTTCACCATTACGAAGACGTCGACCGGCTGTGTTAAGCGTTTTTGTTAACAAATACATCCCATAATAATATGCACTTACCGATTTTAATGGATTATTTTTGAAATAACCTGCTAAGGCGATCCAAATAACCCCTACCCAAATACGATGAAATTCATTAAAATTTGGATTATAAAAACTATCTAGTTCGTTGATTTTGACTGTTGCACTAGGCCCATCAATTGATAGACCACCCCACATAGGATCAGAATTAAATTCATCATAGCCACTTAATGCATAAAGCACCTTCGCTTCATCATAAATTCTAGGTCCGAATAATTTAGTCTTCCCAAAATATCCTCGTGGATCGATCAATCTAACACCGGATTTGTCAAGCATCAAATTACTAAAGTTTGGGTCGCCATGAATAATGTGGTAATTATTGTTTGCAGCTTCATGAATCAAATGAGCATACGCTTGTGTTAACATAGGTTTTAAACGCCCAATACGAGTTCCGTTGACAAAGCGAATTTTGCCAAAAGAATCAATAACACTTTGAATTTCCGAACATCGAGCTAAAACTTTATCAATAACTTCGTATTTGTAATCGCGTGCTTTGGTTGCAAACATGACTGTGCAGTCAGTTTCCGGGAATTTTAATGTTTCTAGAATTTCTGGCAATAGTTCTGGTTTATAAACCTCAAACATTGGTTTGCCATAAATTCGTTCCATTTTAAATGAACATAATGCAGGAGTATTTCTACGGCTAATAATATTCGGTAATGCAGGACTATCAACATGATCATACCATGATAGTTCTTCAACTTGAAGTTCACGTCCTTTTTCGTTAAGCGCAGTTTTATAAACCACATCTCTAGAAAAAGTAACAGAATTAAATTCACGATTTAATTCTCTGGTTTTGTGAGCTGTTTGGAGCTTTGGTTTATCTCCCAAATCTATAAGATCTATTAGCTCATCATTGTAAACCGAATCAGCTGCATCAAGCAATTCAACAAAATCACGGCCTTTAAAATATTCATTTGCTTCATCTTTGTCGTCAAATGTCTCAATAAAGAAATTGTTATATTGATAAATTCCAACTACATTTCCACCGGTGCCGCCGGTTTCTTTTAATTCATTTCCGTCAAAATTATATCGACATTCGGTGCCAAATGTATAGATATTATTGTTGTCCCACGAGAACGAATTAAATGTCGGTATAACGTCACACCAATTAAACACAACATTATGGCCATTAATGAGATCCCCGATACGAGAAATCGCGTATGCTGATCCATACGCTTCATCAACTGTTTCTACAACAATATCAAGATTAAACAATTTCGAATATGCGCGAACTTGGTTTGCAAATTTGCTATGCACTACTACAATGATTTCTTGAGCACCAAGTTTTTTGTACGTCGAATGTAAATGATGAAGAATCGTGTGCTGTTTATAGTTCACCAATACTTTAGGAATATGATGCGTTATCGGATATAACCGTGTCGCGAGTCCTGCACCAAGAATAACTACTTTTTTCATATTTTGATAATTCCTAAGAAGCTGTGATATACTGATTATACCACAGCCCAACATTAAAGTACATTGCTATTATTTTTCTGCTTTGAGTTGTTCACCCAATGAACCACCAGGATGGTATGCATAAAAATCTTGGCGTTTAAAACCAATTCGTGAAGATAAATTAATTGCAATAATATCTAGCAAAGCCAATAGCACAGTTGTTGATGTAGTTGGCGCCAATTGGTTCTCATCGCATTCTTTAATGTGGTCGACACCAAATACAAGATCAAATGGTTTCTGGTGATCATTTGATAATGTAGAATTACAATGTAATAAAACTTGGACAACATTAGGTCGAATAGTTTTAAGATGGTTAGCCATAAACTGCATTTCTTGGGTCTTACCAGAACGAGAAATATGGACTACAATATCATTAGGCCCAATGAACCCGGCATCACCGTGAGAATAGTGACAAGTATTTAGATACATTGAAGGGATACCAAGGCTCGCAAATGATTCTGATGCTTTGGTAGCTAGATTAGAATTTTTACCTACGCCTGTAATAATGATCCGACGACTATATGATTCATTAAGCCATGCTGCAGCTGCCAAAGTTTCAATAATTTCTTCAAAATCATCAGCTTTGGCAACAATAGAATTTTTTAAATGTTCAATACCACGGATCAAATCGTCTGCAGTAGTTAAAGCTGTATTTACATTATTAATTTTCATATCAAAGTCTCTTAATCAATAGTAAAATTATACCATAGTATGTATTACAAGTACAATACTTTTAGTAAATGTTTTCGGAAAATAATCTTCCGCCATTAGCCGAATCTCCACCTACACGACATATAATTTGTGATGTCGTTATAGCAAGTTTCCATGCTTCTTCTCGTGTCAAGAATCTATATTTGCTGGTTACGAATCCTTGGATTTCAGAGTCCATATCTAAGATTGACTCCATTGACTCTATAATGTCCCGCATGCGATTATCATAATGTCGGACACTAGGGATAACCATTCGTTCACCGGTAGAAATATTAATATACGAGTTAGCTGCGCTAACAATAACTTCTGGGCGCGGCGTGTAAGCGCCATCTGGCAATGAGTCAAGATCCATGTTAAATCCTTAATATGATAAGCCGTTCAATCGTAAACATTCACCGTAGATTTTAGAATACGATGACGATTTAATATATCCGTACCGTTTTCTTGTATCTACAATAGCTGTTTGTTGACAAATAGCTCTGGTTAATTCCGCAACGTCGATTCCATTGTTTCGTTTAATAGAAGCTTCGCCGGTTTTGTTAATTTCTACAGCTTTATTGATATCTTTTTGCATTTGCACACGATAACTTGTATCAACCGGTGTAGAATTGTGTACTTGATACATACATTTCTGCGCTGACCATTCTCTGGGGCAATCATTAAATGTCATCGAATGAGCTGCAGAAGCCAATACTAAACATCCTAAAGCTATTAAACTTTTCATACGGCACCTATTGAATTTAACCAAAACGATAATTCGGCAATACCAAATGCTGATCCTAAAACTACCAATGCACAAAATACCATTGTAGATTTAACCGTGTTATACAGACCTACTGAAATGGCAGCAATTAAAAATGCTATAAACGATAATGCACCAAATGATCCAATTCCAAGAGCGCATAGAACTAAAGTAGATATAGTAGATAGCGCACCAGTTTTGTAGTGTAGGCACATCATTAATGGCCAAAAGTTTAGAACTAACAATAAAATAGGGATAAGTATTAAAGACATAATAGCCTCTCAAAATGTTTATGATTTGATAAATCTCTCATCAAATGCTAATAGTAATTTGTCTGCAATTACAACACTGCCGGCAATCGATGAGCCCCGTTGACGTTCTGCTAAAAGACCTCTAATCCAAAGATCACAACGTGCATATTCTATCGAAGTATTAAGCTTTTGCGGCAATTGACTAATAGGGTCTACAGCCTTCTCGTCTATATACTTTATACGTGCAGACGAATCGATAATAGATACATGACCACAATATTTACAAATAAATGTAGTTGTACTAGAACTGACCGAATCTGAATTAACTTCAATGTGCTGGCATGGCATATTTATTTCCTCATCATAATTTAATGATTATATTATATAACAAAAATAGGGAAGTGTACACTTCCCTATAAAATTAAATTCCAAAAAGATCTGCTAATGATGCCCGTTTTTCAAATTGCAGACCATTTGCATCACACATACCTGACAGTGGCTTCTTAAATGCCTTTTCAAACATTAAAGGAATATCGACATGTTGTAAAACACTAGCTCGAATTTCTTTTGGTAATTCCGTGCCAGATTGCCAAGCAATCATTTTATCACCAAAGATATTGCCGGCTTTTAATGGAAGAACCATAACTTTGTCACCTTCAGATATATCCGGCATATTTTCGAATGATTTGACCGCTCGACGATATGTTAAAACACCTCGGACATGTGATGGGCATTTTAATCCAGGGAATCCGTTATCGTCGTATTTTGCAATATTATTTGCAGTTTTAACGCCTGCAATAACTTTGTAATCAAGCTCTCTGAATTCTTGCTCAAACTTCTTATAATATTTTTGAAGTGGAGCTTCACCTTCTTGTAACATGATACGAATAGATTCATACAATGCATCTTGGACTGCTTTAGGTGTAGAAGAAGACTGTGTTTCGATACCCATGATTTTTAGATGCGGTTCGGCATAACGTGTGCCTTCCATATCGTACACATTAAGTGCATATCGTTTCTTAGCTTTCCAGAATCCGCCAATACCATTAGAACCTAGAGGTGGACAAGCAATTGCTTCTCTATCCATGAACATTAATTGTTCATAACTGTTTAGATATTCGGCTAATTCTTTAAAACCCTCCATAATTACCGGTTCGATCTTCTTAGAACCCACGGCATCCAAGAAGTCTACGAGTTTTTCTGTACTGTTAAAGCGATCAATGCCAACTTTGTCAATAAGCGGAGATAATTCAATATATAACGAATCCGTATCGCCATAAATGACGTATGGATGATCGGACGTTCCACACATATTATCTAGATATGCATTGATTTTACGTTCGGTCCATTGCAGTACCAATTGGCCGAACATTGTAATCGCTTCAGCATTTCTAAGATCGTAAAAACGAAAATAAATTGTACCTAGACATCCATATAATGAGTTAATAAGAAGTTTTCGGTTAATCTGATTCGTGTCGCCTAATACGATACAATCGTCCGATTGAGCTAAAAGCAAAGTCAATTCATCTTTACTTAGTGTCTTTAGATATTCAATATCATCTTCACTAAGGTCTTCAAAAAAATTCAACTGCATAATTTCTCCAAGTATTAATTAGATACCTTTAATTATAATATATTAAAGGTATCGCAATAGAATTATTTTGTTAAATCTACTTTAACGTTAAGATATCCGTATCGGATATGTTCAATTTGATCCATGGCACCCATGTCTTTGACGATTTCTAACAAAAGTGCTAAACGAAGGCGAGTTTCATAAATTTCATCTTCATAATCTGCTCGGCTGAATCGCTGGCAATATTCGTTATACGTCAAATCAAATACTTCTTTATCTAACTTAGTGTTTAACACATCTATATATTTTTTATCCAACATAAGTTTATCTCTAACTACTTCTATGCCACTAGTATATTTGTCAACCGGTGATTGACAAACTTTGGGTTGTGTTTGGGCCATTGTAAATTCTAACGGCTCTTTTGGAGAATAAATTCCTTCTAGCCATTGTTCGGCTAACGATTTAGATTTGCTCATTTGAACCACCATGGTTGATTCCTATTTTTCCATTCTGCTAAATTACGTTTTTCGTTTATATAAAGATTCCTATACGAGCTAATAACACCCAAATCGGATTTAGACTTATCGACAGGTTGACCAGGAAGAACAGCTACAAAAGTAGTCCTAGTGCCAGTGCCTACAGGAATTTTGTCCAATAAGTCTATAAATAATGGGATTAATCGAGCTCCAGCATGAACTTTACCGTAACGATATGTGTATTCTGAGAGTAATGCAATGTTTAAGTTTAATAAGAATTCGAAGTTTTCACGTGATTCCCGGACCCAAACTGCACTAGGATGATGTACATGGGTCTTTTTGTAAAGACCTGTAGTATCCAAACCGAACACATGGCAAGCTGTAGAAAGTAACTGATTGTATTCAGTTATCATTTTGACTACGTGCTTGTTACCATGATATCTAGCGCATGTATCGATATCAGAATCAAGTAAAAATATATTCATAATAATTCCATCATCATTTTGTAGTTTCTATTATACCATACGTAGAAAATAAAGTAAACATCCAAAGGACTACTTTATTCGTCCATTATAAACATTTTTACCAGCTATAGGAGGATAACTTTCAAATCTTTCGCGTGATTTTGTTCCACACTCTAGACATGTGGTATATCTAATGGAACATTTATATGCATTGCTTTGTGTCACACTGCCATTAACACTTTCTGACCAACGATCCCAATAATGGATAAGTTCTTCGCGCCGGCTGGCGTGTTTACAAGTAAATAGCCTGAATAATTTAAACATTATTACACCCGGATGCGATGATATCTAGAACATGTTTGAAACATTTATCGTGTATATCTAAATCATGACGAAGTCGTTCGATAATAGGAAACGCAATGTTTTGATCAGAAATGCTGACCGGTTCAGGGTCCCAAAACCCACCGAGTGTACATTTAGAAGAAGGTCCAAACACCTCATTAAACTGACGTTCAATTGCATCAAATAAAATAGTATCCATCGTATTCGCATTAGAGTTAATAGGAGTTGAATCCTGAATGGCTCGTGTTAAAGAATTTTGTTTCATAATTTAATACTCATTAGTTGATAAATCTATAATATCAAATAATCAAAAGAAAGTAAACAGTTAAAAGCACAAATGGAGCCTAATGGCTCCAATGTTAACATTTAGTTTAAAACATTCCATCAACAGTTGCAGTGCCTGCTTCAATAGGATTTTTAAACATTACACATCCGCAGATAAAGCCGCAGATGAATAGTAGTGGAACACATACACCAAGACCTATGATAATACGATATATCAATTCAACACGTTTAGCTAATGTTTCGTGTTCTTCCCAAGCGTGTTCAATTTGTTTAAAAATGTTCATTTTGGTTTACCTTTTGATGAAAAATATTTTTTGAGCAATTCTAACTGCTCATTGGTAAATGGCGAACTAGGATTAAAACTCATAGTCCAATTTCCTGCGCGGCCTGTCTAAATATGGCATTAATATTTAGATCAGCTTGTACCGAAGTTCGCACAGAAGTCATTATTTTTTCCACGTTATCCAACGTGGAGTGCTTCGCACGAATCGTCTTTTGTACATTATCTTTTACCATAGTAAAAGCACTAAAAAATCCAATATAACGAGGAGCTTTAAATGCTTCTGCTACATGATCCATCCATTCTACAACGAATTCTGATTCAATTTCGGATATTTTAAAAATACCGTCGTTAATATTATTAACTTGATTACCGTTGTACTTCATACCAATCTCCGTTAAATTATCAAATACAATTAATATCGGGACTGCGTCCCGCACGTCTTCGACGTGACATTTAGAACTTCTACTGTTATAATATCTAATACATCTAGAACAAACTGTCTAGCCCGTAGATAGATATCTGAAGGGACTAAGGGGTGAACCCATTATATGTATATTACACTAACTTTTTTGAAAGCAATAGAATGCTTTCAAAAAATTGATCAAAAAATAGACGTTCAAATGCAGCAATGGGCCCAAAAGGGCCCAAATTAAAGCAATTAGAACATCCGTACTGCCGATGTTAACGGTAAAATCTCATTTGATATTTTAGTTAATGTCATCGAATTAATTGGCTCGAATACGTACTTGTGAATGATATTTTCGATTCCAATAAAGATAACACGATTTGACTCTCGGCCATAAGTACTAATATCAGCATCAATTTTAACAGTACCGGATTTAAATGTAATGGTTACAGCACCGTGAACAATGCGTGCATCTGCAGAACGAGTGGCCCGTGAATCGATAATAGGTGAAAATATATTTAAGTTTGACATATGTATCTTCCATTAGATTATGAGGTTATTATATCAATAACCTCTTATAAAGTAAACAAATTATTTAGATTCTAGAATCTTTTTAATAACTTCCGAATTACGTTTAGCTGCCATCATCTTGGCCTTCCATTCTTTACGTTGGAAGAATACTTTTGCAATTTCTTTAGGAATAATTCCTTGCTTGTCTTTAGAATACATCATTCCACTAGGAGAACAACTAAATTCATCAGAAATCTTTGGAGCTGTTTTCGTAATATAATCCATCAATGGTGCCGGCACAGATTGTCCTGCAATAGTTTCTGGGCTAATATTAACCTGTCGAATGATCGATGGGTATAGAGATGTTACGTCGAATGATAAAACATATTTGTATGCACCAGGTTTAGGTACTTTGACATACGCACCAACGTACGGGGTTTTAACGTGAGATTTAACTTCAGGCATAACAAGATTATCAGCCTTTAATGAGTTAAAAATAATGGCATCCCAAGTTTTTACAGGACTCATAACCGATTGAATATTCATCTTAGCGTAATACGCCATAGAAATAGATAGATTAATAAATCCACGTTTCTTATCAATCATTTGCACACAGTGTACATCGATAATGTTATACGAAATATACCGTTGATGATTCAACCCACGAAGTTTATTAATTGGGCCATCATATTCCAATTTGTTCATCTTAACTTCGTATTCCGCGATATAATCTAACTTATATGTTGGTTGCGTTGTAAATGAGAACTTTTTATATAAGTCCAAATAATCTAAAATTTGGATTCCAGAAATGGTAAAGATTTCTTTATCACCATAAATGTTTTGAATAACTTTAGATGTGATTCGATTAAAAGGGCTTATTTGATTAGCAAATGATGGACCTAACGTATTTTTGATTCGATTAATAATGTACGGAATATCGAATCCTTCTACGTTCCATCCGGTGAAAATAACCGGCGGATGCTCTTTCCAGAATCTAACGTATTCCACTAACATTTCTTTTTCAGTTTCGAATGAAAAATACACGACTTTGTCTAAAATTTCTTGATCTACTTCATCGCCACCCTGTTCTTTTGGAAGTGCAGCTAATTTCTTGTCCCATTTCGTTACACGCCCATAAGCAGAATTCAACAAATCAAAAACAAAATACTTATCTTCGATAGAATCGTAATGCGTGATTGCATCGATTTCATACTTAGCAAATTGTGGATCTGGGAATTCGGCAGCTGTCACCTCAATGTCACAGTTTGCAACACGGATTGCATCACGAGAATATGTGATTTCTTTTTCTTTATACGTGTCGGCAATGTACGCTAATCTAAAGTCATCTTGCCCAAGAACTTCTGTAATACCAGAAGATTTTTGGATCCATTCATTTGCTTCTTTAATTGTACGGAAACGCTTTGGCATACATGGCTTGCCGTAAATGTCAGAATATTTTGTATCAAAACCAGGTTGAACATGTGTAAACATTGTCGGTTGATACACAACTTCACGCTGTTTTTCTACGCCATCTTCAATATAACGTTCTTTAATCAAGTCACCGTATTTTTCTACAACCAGATAAAACTTACTCATAAAATTTCCTCATTAATTTCAATTAATTATATTACAAAGATTTAAATAGCACAAAAGACCCATAAAGGGTCTTTTGAAGTTATAACATTTTTAATACGCATGCAACCATTCCTGCAATGATCACAACCATACATATCTTTACAATGGCATCTACAAAAATTATACGGTTCATGCGCCGCCAACAATATATTTTGATTTTAGTACCCAATCTTGTTTCTGTGCAGCTTTAATAACTCGGAAGTTATTTGTTACAGGATATTCTTCACTAGAATATTCCACTTCACACATTCCCCAAGCTTCTAGCGTCTTTGCAATAGAGACTGTACGTTGGATATCTTCAGGACTAATATCGACAACTTTTCCATCTAGCTTCATCATGTCTTTAAAGTGGACAATATAATATTGTGGATAACCACTTAATGGATCTTGTTTCTTTAAGATGTGACAAGACTGATATAATATTTTATCACGTTGGTTTGCAATACCCATTCGTGTTAAAGTTTCTTTGATTTTTAGAAAATCTTCTGATGTAGTAAGTTTAATAGGGATCATCATAATAATTTCAACTCTTTAATTTCTTTAGGATTTTTGGTAATAGACTTTAAAAAGTCGTCAGTTGCCAATGCTTTTGCATCTTTAAGAAATTTATTTAAATTTCCTTTATGCTCCAATAATTTTCGGTAATCATACGCGGTATTTGAATTGACTTTATAAAAGGCCATAATCAACTTAATGATGTACTGATCTTTAAAATTTTCATCTAACTTTAAAGATTTTGAAAATCGACGACCATACGGCACGCTCAAACACAAATAATTAAAATGAGCTTGATCGGGTAATCCTTGAAGAACCGTATTTGCGGTATACACAGCCGGAATGCAATCGATATGTCTACTCAACATTGAATCAATCATAAACTTTGAGTAATCGGAAAATTGAGCAACACTCATTTCTGTTTTAGACACATTAATGTTATTAAGGATTTTGAATAGATCTGCTTCCGGCTTTTCTTTAAATGAGTCCGCAATTAATTTAACTGCATCCCAATTTTGAGATTTCCATGCAATGTCATTTTCTGATAAAACTTCTTCATCATCGCCAAATAAACAAATCATACGTTTACCCATTCCAATTTGATTGCCGTTAGTTTAGGTAGTTGGTTTAAAATAGTAACTACAAATCCACGAGATTCGAACGTCTGTTTTATTGAACTCACAATACCAGAATTAGCTTCTATTAATACAGTACACGACATCATACCATTCGTTGATGCCGATTTTATTTTGGCATCAATATCAAATATCAATGAATACGACCGTTGTTTTGCTAAATGGTTAGCACTATATGCTGTCATAAAATCGCTCATTGTGCACTCCATGAAATAAAAACTACCGATGTCAACTCACCCAAATTTGAATGGCTAGTCGTACCGAAAACGACTTTATAACCTAATTGTTGAAAATATGTATTAATATCGGAACGAACAGGTTTTGTTAAATGTTCGATAAAATCTATTTTTGCCGTATAAAGTCCTTCTTCAATGGCTTCGCTTATATGACTAAAAATTATTTCGCGAATTCGAATTATTCGAACTTTTAGCTGGTTATCAATAGCCGTTTTTGTCAACTCTTTAGCCAGCTCAGCAGTAATCGGCACATTTAATGTTTTCATATTAATTTCCTCATAAAGTTTAAATATCGATTTGATAAAGCTATTATATCAAATAGCTTTATCAATGTATATAATTAATTCCACTTCATTTCTTTAAGAAGTTGGATAAACATCAACATCATGTGGATTTCGACGTTAGCCGCTAAACCGTGCATTTGATTATTTTCACCTACGATTTCGTACATTCGCAGAATCGATATTTTATTAACTCGAGTATATAACTCGGATAACAATTTCTCGATAAAGAACGGATAGTCAGGTGCATATTTTGTTGCAAGTTTTCTAAGTTCTGCAAAATCTGGATTTTGGCCATTTCCGCCTAAAGCATTGATAACGTCTTCAATAGATCCACGGTCTTCCATCACCATAGATAAGATGCCGTCATCAATAACACCTTGAGCTGAATAATGGTCCAACATGTTGACCGATTTTCGTAAGTCAGGGAAGTTTTTATTGACCAATGCCGCAATAACTTGTAGGTTATCAATTCGAATATTTTCGTTTTCGCAAATTTTGATGCAGCGACGAATCATATCGCGTTTCATACTAATTGCATCATCGGCAGTTGCTGTTCCAAATTTGATCACATTTGCGCGAGAACGAAGTGGTTTAAGAATGCCATCTAGATTATTTGCAGTAATAATAATTGAGCAATTTTTACCATACGTATCCATAAATGAACGAAGATACCGCTGTGCTTCTGCTAATTGTGGACGGTCAAACTCGTCTAACACGATAACTTTTGGTTTACCATCAATTGATTTTGAAGATGCAAATCGAACTAATTCATTTTTGATAAAATCAATACCACACCCAGATCCATTTACAAAGATATATTCTGCATTGATGTCATTACATAATGCCGTTGCAACAGTAGTTTTACCTGTACCAGGAGAATTAGATTGAAGAATCAAGTTAGGAATTTTGCCTTTTTTGACAAGAGCTAGAAAAATATCTTTATCCGCTTTGGGAAGAATACATTCTTCAACTGTTGTTGGACGGTATTTCAATTCGAAAATAGATGCACGAGGGTCAATAGATAACATAATTATTTCTCCAAAATCATTAAAGGTTGTAGGGCCGAAGCCCTATTATTAAAAGTTGTGTTCGGAACCATCTTCTACACTAATAACATACGCGGAATAATCATTTTCAAATCGTACCGCAAACATATCCCCATTGGCCCAAAGCTTAACACGATAATTATCTGGACGTAACTTCAAATTCACTAAATGGATAATAAAATTAAAGTCTTTAGTATCAGAATATTCCGAAACTTCAAAAGATGATAATGGTTTTTTGAGATTTGTATCAACAGATTGTTTGTATGCGTTAACAACTACATGGCTATTTGTATTAGTAAATGTAATTACATCAGCACCAAGACCACGAGAGATTTTGATAATTTGGTTATAATCATCACCAGAAATATTAAATTCAACTTGGGGTTCCGGGAACTTAATTCGATTTTTTGGATGAACTACCGCAGACGGATCACATGACGGCCAATTAATTTCTGTTCGATCACCCTTAATGATAATATCATTATCTACTGTAACTTCACTATCTTCGCCAGATGCAGCTAAAATACTTAAGAATGAGTTCAAATCATAAATTGCAACGTCGAATGGAATTTCTTCACCATCTGGCAATTCAACTTCGGCATAAGTACCACCAGATGCAGATCGAGTTGTAATAATTTTACCTGGTTTAAGATAAATGCCGGTATTAATTGTAGAAAAGTTTTTTAATGTCGAGATAAGTGTTTTAGAAAATTTCATATTGGCTCCAATTATGCGTTGTTAGCTTCGCGATTTGCAAAACGTTCAATAAAAACTTGTGCAGCTTCGATTAAGATTAAATCAGTATCTTTACAGAAACTTTCTTCAAGACGGCTAAATCCATTAACTCGTACTGTTTTTGCACCATTATCTTTTGCGTGTTTGTTTAATTTAACTAACATGCTTGTCCAAATATCATGGACTTCCGTATCAAACGATTTATATAATTGGGCTTTAACTGATTGAGGGAATCCACTAAATTTCGCTTTAACTTCATCAGGCATTTGAAGAGCCCAGGCTTTACGAACTCGATTATCAGCAGATTCTCCACGTGAATGTTTAGGTTGCAAGTCATTAACAGTGATGTCTTTAAAAATCATAATATTTACCTTGATAACATTTGGTATGTGAATATAATACTAAACTTAATTTAAAGCATTTGGTTATTAATTATTTTCTATTAATAACCATGCGGCGTTTCTACCGGCTTTGATCTTATTAATCTCTTCTTCAGAGAAGGCCTTTAGTAACATTGCATCTGTTACTAAATTTTCTTCATTTGAGTAAAGATTGATTAATGTCCATGTCTTTAATTCAGGATAAGTCTCTAAATCATTGAATACGTCCATTATATACCTCTTTAATTAATGCATACAACTTTTTTACCGTCAGAATCAAACATACGTTCAGATTTTGACCAGCATTGTACTGTTGGTGTGAATCGAATTACGTCTACGAAATTACCTTCATCATCTGCAGAGTACACCACGTCATAATTAAGTGTTTCTGGGTGGTTTTCGGATAATTTCGTTAGATGTTTAATTAATGTTTTTAGCTTCATTTGTTTGCCTCCATTGTTGTAAATCGACCAACTTTTCGCATACGTAACCATTGTCCGTAATCTTCTGGATTATGATCTCTATGGCTAATAATGAATATATTAGCTTCTGGCATCGTATTGAGCACCGATGAAATATTCTTTGCACCTTGTGCATCCATCGCCGAGTCATAAATCTCGTCTAAGAATAGACAGGATATTTTAACACCAGAAAGTTTTTCGGCAATGTCTCGCCAAGTAAACATTAGCGCCAAATCAATTCGACCTTTTTCTCCTTGAGAAAACGATGTGTATGAAAAATCTTCTTTACCACGAGATTTTATAGTTTCATTAAACTCTTCGTTTAATTCGAATGAATAGTCTGCTTCTAAAAGATTTAGATAATGATTGATTTGTTTATTAAAAATGGGAAGGTACCGTTTAATAATAGAACCCTTTATCCCGCTATCCTTTAGCATTTCATTTATTAAAGATCGACGATGCTTTTCCATAACCAACTCTGACTTTTTGGAAATACTATCGTTTAATGTATCTTTTAACATTGAGATTTCTTCAGAATTGTCAACAAATTCTTTGGATGCCTCGGCCAATGCCGAATTGATTGTACCTATTCGGTCAACTTGCTGTACTGCTAATTGGCGATTTGTAGCAATTTGATTTTCGTATTTTCTAATTTCTTCTTTTGCGTTTAGATGTGCTACTTTCCGAGAATGTATATCCGCGTGCAAGTCCTTTAATCTAGAATGCTCTGCTTCTAGTCTTGCTCTGGATTCTTCGATTTTATTAACCAAAGACTCATCTGAAAGTTGTTGCAAGCATGTTGGACATGAGCCACCTTTTTGGTATAACGTCAACACTCTAACAGTTTGGTTTAATTCGCCTTCTGATTGTACTACTAATCTATGAGAATTATGAGATTCTTCAGAAACGTCTTCGCCAACATCAACCGATAATATTTTATCATTTAACACTTTATTGTTGGCTTTTATTTTAGCAATTTCATCCAAAGCAACTTGTTTCATTGCTTCTAATCGGCCTATGTTATCACCAGACAATTTTCGTTGACGTTCGGCGTAATTCAGGTGGGTCTCGATCTGTGTTTGGGTATGATTAATAGATTGATCAATTAGAGATACCGATGTATTGATATCTTTGACTGCCGCTTTGTTAAGTTTGTCCATATCAGCCAAAACAGTAACGTCCAGCAAATCTTCAACTAATTTTCGTCTATTTGCAGCTGTTAAACCCATAAATGGTGTATATCCTGCTGTCCCTAGAACAACGACTTGCTTATATGAATTATAATTCATACCGATCATTTGCTCAAATTCTGTTTGGAAATCTTTAGACGATGCGGCCACATCCAAAGGCTCGTCGTCCTTTAAGACTTCAAACACATTTGGTTTTATACCACGTTTGATATAGTATGTACTATTATTATAGTCTAACCATAGTTCTACCAAAAGATTTTTCTTCGTATCCGTATTAAGAAGTTGCCCTTTCTTAATATCACGAAATGACTTACCGAATAGTGCAAATGTTATTGCTTCAAGCATAGTTGATTTACCAGCACCATTAGTACCGGTAATTAGTGTTTTATGGACAGCCGACAGCTCAATGTCAATTGGTGAATCACCTACCGACATAATATTTTTGTACTTTACGCGATTGAGTTTAAATGTTTTCATTTTGATTCCAATTGTCTACGATTCATTATCTCTCTAATTTCGAAAAGCGAGATTGGCTTATAGTCAATATTTTCTAATGACGCGTTAAAATATCTTGGGTCATTAATAGACTGATAATGCACATGGCCATGGATATTCACTTTACCTCTAAGTTCGTCAGGATGCATTGGTGCATGTGATAGCCAAAATTCTTTATATTTTAGTAATGCATACACCTCATCAAATACATCACACAACTGCTTCATGTCAAGAGAATCCGTATCATGATTACCGCAAATAAGAACTTTTTGGCCAGGCCAGTCTTTGATTTCTTTTGCTCTATCTAGACTAAAAACGGCATCGCCCATAAAGAAGCATTTGTCACGCTTCGTCACACGTTTAAAATATTCATTTTTAACATATTGGAAATGCTCATCTTCTGATTTAAATTGCGTTCTATATTTTGCAATAGATTTATGGCCTGCATGGAGATCGCCCAAAAATAATACGTTACTCATAATAAACCTCGTGATCTCAGGTATTCGCTTACTTCGGAAAGTTCTTCAGGCGTGCCAAATTTTAAAAGGCCCTTTGAACGCCTGACCAATGAAGAAATATGTAAATACTCTTCATTATTTTTATCTGACAAAATGTCAACGGTCTTGTACCTATTAGTTATAACTTCATATGAGTTGCCGCCAACGCCTCTACAATGGAGAATTTGTACAATTGACACTGGCTCATATATTGCTCTAATAGCCTTTCTTGCATATTTTGCCAATTCGCCCAATGTAAATTTATATGGGCTTTCTTTTCCTGACAAAGTTATACGATCATTATTAGGAATTTCTGATTGAACTGCGATAACTTCGCCGGTTTCTGTTTTAAAAATAACAAGATCGAACGGCCTAGAGGTCCGAGTGGTATAACCTACAATATTCATTTCGACGCCTCTAAATATAACATTTTAGAAAGTGATTGGGTCAATTCAACTTCTTCACTTGTTAAATCGGGCAAAGCAGAAATGTATTCGTCGATTAATTCCGGTAGCGATTTTAACTCATCATTCTCTTCTTCGACTTCTTCAACAGTTTTATCGACTTTGTTGATAACTTTAAGCTCATGGACAACCGATTCTAATGCAGTTTCGACTTTTGCCAAGTCCGCATTGACTTTTGTTACCACCAACCGAACTGAAAGATTTCTATACAACTCAGGATTAATAGATGACGGGAATATGATTCGTCTATGCCACATGGTCTCATTAGAAATGAATGTTGATTCGTGGGTTTTTGTATCGAAGACCCAAAATCCACGCTCGTCGTTTTCATCGCCAGCAGTTAATGTCCAAGGTGTTCCAATAAATTTAATATGACGATTTTCGGAAATTGTATGGAAATGGCCGGACCAAACTTGTTTATACTTTACTAAGAACGCCGGATCGGAACCATGAGATTTCATACCTTTATAGAAATAAAACCCATCTAACTCAAAGTGACCAAGACAATAAGGTGATTTTGATGATTTAATAAATGAATGGATAAGGTCAGAATTGTCATCACAAATCCATGGTATCATATCAATATCTACACCGTCAAATGTAAGTGTTGTCGGAGAATCTATTACAACAAAATTTTTAAATTGTGTCAAAAGCTCCGAACAGGCATTAGGACTTAATTTGTTTTTAAATGTAGCATCGTGATTACCAACAATAACGTAAACGGTAATCCCGGCTTCTGCAATTTCTGTACAAATTAGCCGATTGAATTCCATAGTTTTATGCGTAATCGCCTTACGAACATCGAACCAATCACCTGCTTGCAGCCAACTAGTTATCCCTAATTCCTTTGACAATTTTATTGCTTGGCGAATTCCGTCTAATTGGATATTTTGTACCCATGGATCATCTTGCTTTACACCTATATGCAAGTCACCTAATTTTAAAAGCTTCATTTCAATATCTCTAATACGATTTAATACATTTTAATCCATATTTTAAAAAGCAAAAAAGGGACTCAATTGAGTCCCATAAAATTATTTTTTGTTAGCATTTAACTCGGCTGAAATTGATTTACAAATATCAAACAATGCTCCTCGTGAAGAATTCCACATGGATTTAATCAAATCGTCATTGTATGGTTGACGATAGAATTTACGTAATTTTTTAATGGCGTATGAATAGCCTTCAAAATTATTTTCTTCTAAGCATTTCCCGGCATGGGTCTTTAGTCGATCAAGTTCTCGTTTATTGGCTTTGATAAGTTTATCAGCTTGTTTACGAGCATCTAATTCGATTTTTCGTTGATATTCTTCAGCATCAAATTCATCAGCTAGACCGCCATTTGATTCATCTTCTAAATATTCTTCAACTTCATGTTCCCATTGAGATTCAGCTTCAATGAATTTTTGTTCGATATTGGTTTCCATAATTTATTCCTGCTTAATTACTAGAGATAGCCCAGAATCATCTAAATTGAACGAATAATCCCAAGCCGTATCAGATGTATAAAAAATTATGTTTACATCATCATTTATTGTGTTGTGACAATCTTCATTTAATAGGTGAGTAAGATCAAGTTGTCTCTCCATACATAAATTCCAATAAATTTACTTCACCAGACTTATCATCTTTTTGTTTTGCCTTAGTAGAAGTTTCGTATTGTGTCATTTTATCGTAGATATCCTGGATAAAGTTTTCATCTGCAATTGATGCCATTTCCGGGTCACGCGAGTCATACACATTATGGATAAAAAAGCTATATTTTACTGCTGTTTGTTTACGTTCCTTTTTGATCCGTTGAACGAAAGCATTAAAACAAATCATAGTAATATATGCATGTGGATTATTAAAACGAGTCTCGTCGAAGTTGATTAATCCTTTAATTGCAGCCTCAACGCCGTCACCAATCATTTCTTCTTTCCAGGCAGGTGTATATCCAGAAAATTTAAAATATTTAGAAAGTCCACTTGATATTAGCATAATTGCTCGACCAATATCATCGTTTTGTTTAACTACAGTGCCGGCGAGTCTACACTCGTCTTTCCAGGTTTTGATAGCTTCATAAAGCTTTTTGTTATCAACATAATCATTTCGGGTTTCTGACATAATATTCTCCTTATGATAATTATAAACTTAAGACCATGAAGCATATAAAATATTTATATCTATTCAACATATTCTAATCTATCGCACTTAAATAGAAGTTCAGCAATAATTCGTTTAGGTGTTTCTTTTGGGAACAAGTATAAATCTGGAATACTAGTAGGCCCAGAAATAGTGGCATGGGTTACAGTTTCTTCTGCATTATTGACTAAAACTAGACCCTTATGGTCATTGACTAGCTCTACTACAATAATAGCACCAATTGGATATTCTTTAGCCACGGTTTTTCGAATAAAAATACCTTTGCTAATTAGTTTAGTCCCAAGAATGTTGTACGTTCCTGGTTTCAAATCGTATAAATCAATCATAATATTTCTCGTCGTAAAAATACAATTATACTGCTATTTTAGTAATGCGTAAACAAAAAAAATGGGGCTCTGCCCCATTAAATTCCAAATTTAGATTCCATCATGGCTTTAAAGTCCGAAAATCGTATTTGCTGACCATTGATAAAAATATATGGTAAGACCATTCTTGATACAGGAATTTTACGATTTAATTCCTTGAAGAGGACTTCATCGCGTTCCGGAAAACCTTTTTCGTTTAGTTTAACTATTCGTTTGAATGTGAACCCTAGACCCGCTTCGTTTAGCATACGCTTGACCATATCACAGCCCGGACATTTGTATGTTTCTTCTTCTATACCATAAATCTCAATGTTCATAATTTTCTCACTTTAGCATTTTTCTTAATAATTTAGAATATAGCTTAACCATATCCTGTTTCTTCATTCCAGAAGTATATACACCGCCAACTTTAGTGTACTCGATAATCATATCATCTTTAGAAAGATTTGTAAACTGCTTAGTTTTATCTCTAATGAACACAGGATGGATTTTATTTTCAGATGTATCTTTAGAATAATATTCTGTTAAAGAAATTAGCCAGTCTTGGATTGCTATATCTCTAGATTTAAGGCCAGAAGAATTGAACTTGTGGAGTATTTGGCCTTCTAAAGCATTACAAAATGGGCATAATAAACCACGAATTCGTCCTGCTTTAGGGCCATTCAATTCGTGGTCATGATCTAAATGATTAGAGCCTACTTCTGGATTTAGATCACGTTTGCATAGTAAACATTTTCCATTTTGGAGCTCGTATAACCTATATTTTTCTTCTTCGAATTGTTTACCGACTAATAGCATAATAATATTACCAAATGATGATAATATTATTTAATCCGTCGGAATGACTCGGTATGAGTCATTTGCATCCAAAAGACACCAAAACCCGGATAATTCCGGAACGGTAGAAATATCGATTATTTCTCCGGTCTCAGCATCTTTTAATTTATCGATGCCCCACACTGTAGAATCGCCTTCTAAGAATGCCAAGCTTTCAATAAAATATGGCGTTGCCGGTTTAAGAGATTCAAAATATTGAGAGAATAATATATTGTGATCGAAATATACAGCGTTAATAAGTATAGTATCGCCTACACTAGGCATGATTCTAATCATTGATGACCTCAAATTCCGATGGATCACTTTCAAGTACAAAACACCAATATGCGTCGGCGTTTTCGGCTTGTTCATAAATGTCAAATACTTCTTGTGTTTGTACACATCTGATAAAGGTTGCACCTGTATCACCTGATGATTCTGTTTTTACTGCTAGAATTTCATACGAATTTCCCGGAGAAAGCTCCGGGAAAAAATCTAGCAATTTAGTATTAACACCAGGTGAGAAAAATGCATCAGTAAATGTGATGATATTTCCTACCTTCATAATTACCTCTTATTGTTTATTAAAAAAGTGTGGCGTATGTTCTGTGAAGAATGCCCAGAATGGATCATCTTCTTCCAATTCAACAACTTGGCCTGTTTTAGTACATTTGAGTTTTGTTGCACCAATTGTATGTTCTAATAGTTCTGTATGCTCATCTTCTGCGTATGCAGTTTTAACAGATTCAATCTCAAATGTTGTGTCGGTTAAAAGAATAGGATACCGTTTAGCTAACAGATTAATATTACGACGTCCAAGGCTAGTAAATGAAATAACATCGTTAACCGCAAGTTCTACTGGATTTAAATAAGTTGTTGACATAAATTGTATCCTTGATTAAATGTATTTATCAAATATCGATTTGATATGACTATTATACACAAAAAAATATTAAAAGTAAACTATTCTCCTAAAATATTTTTAGCAGAATTTAAAATTTCTAGGCGATCATTTAATCGAGTTTCCGATGCCAGTAACTTAACACGTTTGCCCTCTAGTTCAACAAGTTTAGACCTAACATCGGATAATGATTTGGTGATAGATTCTATTTTATCTAATAAAGGATTATCAAAAAATAATGGTGACTTAGCCAATTTAGGTGTATGTTTATCGTTATCATTAAATCCAATAATGATTTCGTAATCAGATTTTCGTTCTATGTCTATATAATCAGATAGACGTAGCAATTCGAAAACCGCATTACATTTTCTGTACATAACCGGATGAGTAATAAACGAAAGAATAACTTTATCGGTTGCAGAAGATTGGACAACGGTTACCGCTTTATTTGCCACATAATGGTGACTTAACGATCGGTCGCCTTTATTAAACCTGAGCCATCTTCCTGGAGCTTGTGTATCATAATCATGTCGCTCTGCCATAATGTATAAATCCAAAAGTTCACTAGTAATAAACTCTAAAAGTGCATCATCCTTTGCTTTTGATGCATCTTTGATGCCTTGGATAGTATATGTCATCCCAGATGACTTAACAATTTTGCCGAATTCTGCCATTTTTGTATGGATTAATACCATCTGTGCCCAACGACTTTTTAGAAGTCGAGTGATCAGGACGGACGCGTTAGGAATAACTTTTTGGTGAGATTCCACCTGCTTGGACAATTCATTTATCAACAAATGTTCAATTGAACTATTGTCGTAAATGTCTCGTTGCAATACCGTACTAATTTGTGCGATCCATTTGAATTTATTTGATGAATCAAAATTGCCATTATACTTCATATACACGTTTTTAATCGATTTCGTTAATCGGTCTTTAAATTCATTACGATTCATGTATTTTTACTCACTGATTGCCGGGTTAGAAAACGTTAATACAATATACGGCGCGTCTAATGTTCTAGGATCCGGATATACTATTTCGATATCAAGCGGCGTTAAATATTTAAATTCCATCATTTTTGCATAAACGAGTGCCATTTCTGTTTCTTGGCCTCGTTTAAATGCAACTCGATACTTCCAACGAGTAGAAAACGGAGAAGCTTTAACGTATTCAAAAATTGCTGAATACGCATGTTCAAATATAGAAATAATACGGTCTCCGGAAACTTGTTGTTCTTGAGATGTTTTAATAAATTCCATCAAATCATTTGTTTTAGTATCAATGTCCATTTTTAGGCTCCTCAAATTCAAAGATTATTGCTGCTGGGCTATAAACGGTAGGAGCAAGTTCTCGTCCGGGTGTATAAGTAAATGATAGCATTGTCAATGCCTTATGCGCAAAAATAGAATCATATAGCTTTTTTAAAGTCTGTGCATTGTTGGTTCGATAATTATAACTCCATGATTTAGCAAATGGATCTGCTTTAATCATTTCAGCAATTTTTGATTCAGCGTATGTAAATATTTGTTTTGCCTTTTCAATATGCTCATCTGCTGCGCGACAATCTAGGACAAGTTTATTAAAATCCATCATTTCGATTTTCCTTTTGACATTGCATAACTTATTCTCGGCAAGGCCAGTCCAGTCCCATAAAATACAGTAGTATTGCCTATTTCTCTAGAACCATATGAGCCGATTTCTATACCATTGCATTCGATATCGGTTTGTGATGTATATTTTACAATTGATATATCTAATCCTTGAGATCTAAAGAAATATTTAGCGTCATCGACAATTGACTCTTCCGCCTCAAATGATATTAGCTCAAGTTTTAAGAAAATCTCGAGATGTGAGTCATCCGGATGTTCATCTCGTTGGCACGGCGTAAGCATCATGAACTTACCAGTTGGGGCCATAGATGCTCCAACCGATGAATAATTCTTGATCAACTGATAGAAACTCTGTTCTGCGCTGCCTACGTAATATGTACCGTCAATGTGCGGTTTTGCTTCTCGGCCTTCAGGCAAAGTTAAATCAATAACATCTTTGTCAACGCATTGGCTGGCAGTAATTGGTCGATATCCTAACTTTGTATAGTAATCAATTGCCTTAATAAGCATTGGAAGATTTATTTCAAATCTTGGATCCACTAGCATCATTTCATATTTACCTATTGTTTAATACTTTACTATTATACCACACATTTGGCTTATTGTATACTCTCAAATACATCTTTTGCTCTAATTTCAAAAATAATGCAAGCTGTTCTTTCCCAGGCACCTGTATAACTAAATGCCATTTGGGTCAAATGCGTATAATTTAACATGTTTTCGTACAAACCACGTAGTTCATCTGAATTGCCAGAACCTTTATATGTGTAGTCCCATGAATCTTGGAATGGGCGATCTTCGATTTTATTTGCGATTTCTCGTTCAGCTTCTTCAAAAATCTCTTTAATTTTTGATTCTGATGCCTTTTTGGTTTGACTATCTTTAATTAATTTCGCAAAGTCTAACATTTTAATCTACCTTTAATGTTTCTTTAAGATTTGACACAAGTGTGTTGAATTCATTTTGATGAATTTTTGACAAAGTACCTAGTCCGGCAATCATTGTAGAAGATATTCTAATAATTGTTCCTTTAGGACATGAAACGATTTGATTTCTGTGATGTCTTAGTTGACCAGGTTCAATAATATTACCACCGGAAGTAATAGATCCAATTAATGGTTCAATAATATACGTACGATTAGCCGGCAATGCACCTGTGTTAACAGCCGGTGCATAAGAATCTGCAGTGTACACAATATAAAAATCACCGAGTACGCTAAATGATGTCCAAGCACGATGTGTAGTATAATCCGATGCGGTTGTTACAATCCAACGCAGCCAATCTTCTGCACTACCAAAGGATTGACGGGTATTATCACTAAATGCATTTGTAGTAGTATTGGACATAATGGCAATATCCTCGATAGTCGCATCAAGCTGATTTGCCATTAACTTAACCATTCCATACAAATCGGATAATTCCACTAGTGCCATAATCTTATTACCGGATGCTAATGCATCCACGAATTCAATTGTCTCTTCAACTAGCTTATATGGGCTAAGAATTCCAGATTTTTTGATTTGTGTAACGTGATAACCACTCATATTAGTTCTCCGTATTCGATAAGCTTATTATACACAAAAGGCAGTTTATAGTAAACTGCCTTTTTAAATTATTATAACAATACTACGCGTTGATTTGCTGGGCAATATGATATGCTAGAAATAGTATGGATACCATACTCGCCAACTGGAAGATATTCTTGTACATACTCTCGGATAGATTCAAATGCAAGTTTGTAAAATTCTTGCTCATCTGAATCTTCATCTTTATCAAGAGATGTAATATCAATATTGTATATCTCTTTAGCAAGCATACCAATGGTTTCTCTGACCGCGTCATCGTTGTGATCATATTCAAATCGAGTCCAATTATGTCTTGTTTTACGAGTCATTTTTAAAACTTTGGCCAAGGCCTGAATGAATTCTAGTTCTGTATAACGCTGCATGGTCGTATATTTTACACCGGCGCTATCTACAAATATCGGTAATTCTAATGTATCGTCATCATTGATTACATTTGATGCAGTGATATAATCAGCATCGTTTGTATCGCCTTTTATGGTTAAGACGAAATTAGTCATAATGCTCTCCTAGGTATTTCTGTGACTCGGATTTTAGCCAAACCTGGCCACTGATTGGATCGAATTTTCGTAAACGCTTGTTATGGTTCCACCACCAAATATCCGGATTCTGCAAATCGCTAATAGTATAGCCAGCGGCAGCGCGATATATGGCGCAATGTTTGTATTTTGGATTTGCTTTAATTTTCTTGACAATATCGCTTGAAGTTGCATAAGGCTTAGCCATTGATGCAATAATTCGTTCAATGTTATTCATCTCGACTACGAACCCATGCCAATGTGCAAATTTTTTGCGATCCGGTTCTCGTTTATTACGGCCGCCATTTTTAGTATCATATGATTTCCAACCTTTCGCATCTTCAATGAATCCACGAACCTTTGACCATGGGACATTTTGACTCAATTGAATATCAAACAGTTGATCTTCACGCATTTCACGATACCAATCATCTTCATCTTGAAGCATTTGAGGTGTGAGTTCAGGCCAATCGTCATCATCCCATGAATTCGCATAGTAATCTTCTTCAGGCCACCAATCGGCATCTATGGTTGGGTCCGACCAGAAATAGTCTTCATCGGTATTGCCTTTAATAGTCAAGATGTGCTCGGCCATAATAATTCCTTATTAATTCATTAACTTAGAAATTATTTTAAATTCTAAGTCTTCATACACAATATCTATAGATGCGATAATATCATTGCCTAGTACCCATGTCGTTTTATTTGCTTGTTCGAAAATTTCGATACCGTGTGGATATCCATACGTGTTCAAAATATGGCGACAAATAGTTTCTTTTGACTTCGATACTCTATCGAAGAATTTTTCTATTTCTTCATCATAAGGACTAATCATTATAACACCGTATAATTCTTCTTAATTATCGTTGTGCCTTTGACAATTTTCTCTGGGCGATTTGTCCATTTATAGACATCAGGGATATTCCCGAATGTACCGTTTACAATATCTCGAACTATGATTGGTTTAACCGCCAAGTTTTCGACTTCCACTTCATGTTTAGATTTTCCATTTTCTACAAAACTCCAATCTTCAGTGAAACTTTTTAGATCCGACGAATACGTTTCTTTTCGAATAACTGCTAATTTCATGAGGTTCTCCATTTAAATAAAGGTCCTAATCAAATCGATTAGGACCTTGAGAATTAACGAAGTTGAGTAACTTCAGCGATTTCTTTCCAATTTGCTTCATCAGTTTTTACAAAACTAGCTAGATATAACGCTGTACGTAATGATACATTACGTAGACGTGTAACATTATCTTTCATCCAATCTAATACTGCGGCAGTTTGGTAAATCGATAACCCAGCTTTAGCCATCATATCAGTATTTTTTATAACATCTTCAACACGAACCATAATTTCTTCATTTGTGTGAACACCTAAATCAAGATACACAGAACGAGATAATAGTGCATCAAGATGCGGAGCTAATTTAGATCCACGTTCAATTTCTCGGTCCATATCGGTATTTGTAATAAAAACGATAGTTCCTTCGAATTCGAATTCTTGTGGAATTTCTTTTTCTTCAAGATATGATGAAGCTGTTGACCAACATACTTTTCGAACTTCTGATGTATCTAAAGCAGCTTTTAACAAATTAAGTGCATCTTCAGAAGAAAATACGTCAACATCATCTAAAACCAATACACTTCCTTTAGAACTGCATTCATATAATTTGCAGTACATTCCGATAGGTGACATTTTACCGTTAATCAATGAATACTCGATTTGTCCGTCATCATGTGCTTCTTGAAGGTCTCTATTAAGTGTATAAGTTTTACCAATACCAGGAGCTCCAGAAATTATCAATGAACGAATATTACCATTAATTAGTCCTGAAGTCATAAAATCCATCACACCAAATCTTTTAGAAATTCTAGCTTGGATTTCTTCAATTGTTTCGGTTGGTTTAGATTCTACAGGAAGTTGGAAGCTAGGAGTATAACCTTCAATTGTGTAATCACCGTGGAAAACCCAAATTCCTTTAGGTTTTCCATTTAACTCAACGATTACTTTACCGTTACCAAGATGAGATTCAGAAGGAGAAACTTCTGTAGGGAACCAAGTATTCAAAAGATTAAAAGTTCCAGAGATTTCGTTGTTTCTGAATTTACCTTTAGTGATTGTAACTGTAGCCATAATAATTTACTCAATATATCAGTTTGATTTGATAGAGCCATTATACTACAGTTACTTTTGTATGTATACTATTATTTTAGGTATTACGAAAAATAATTTAGCACCAATACAATTAATACTAATAATGCGAATATATTTACTAATGTTTCTGCTTTAACGACTAAGGATGTTGTTGGAATACCTAGTTTTAAATTAAACGTGTTTGAGCCCTTTATGGTATGCATAGGAAATTCTTGTCCATCACATTTGACCCACAACGTCAACAAATTACCTTTTTCTCTAACCGAAACTATTTTAGCGAATCGCATTTTTGCTAAAATAAAAACATATCCTTTAGGTTTAAACTCGGCCATGCTTACCATTTATAAGATCCTTATATTCGTGAATTACAAAAGCGTTCCAAAAGTCTCTATCTACTTCTTTGCGCATACCGTTTTTGCCAGCAGTTTCAGCAGCTTTATCAACGTCGGAAATAAGATCTTCAATTAATTCCGAAACAGCTTTATATTGGAGTTTACCTTGCTTAATATCCAACAAGACATTTCTATGAGCCAACGGATATTTCAAATCACCAGTAGAGTAGATTTCTAATAATTGCATACTGCCACGCACAACATGGTGCAAAGCTTTCCAGTCAATTCCTTCATTCCGTTCGGCTAATCTAGCTCGTTCACCTGATTTCTCCCATGCCGCTTTGATTTTATGCTTAAATTCCGTTAACGAAATGGACAATTGGTATTTAGAACCATTTACCGAATAAAATTTAAATCCGGTCTTTTTGCACTCGGTGAAGAAACAATGATCTGTCACCGGAAGCTTACTCGTTACATCCGAAAGTTTAACGGATTTAGTCAATGAAACATGTTTTGGTGCAGTAAATAAGTCCTCAGTTTTCATTAATTCTTCTAATGACATCGTATAACTTTCTTGTAGGTCTTTGACGGCATTCCATACTAGTTTCAATGATGCAACTTTGCTACCTTTAATTCCATAGCGAGCAGCCTGGGTTTTGACATACTGCAAATATGCTTTCATATCGGTTGTATACAAACGACTACGATTTTTATAAATGAAATCCCATGGGTCAATATAGTCGTAATCAACAATTAGTTCACTAGGCGTATGGATCATATCAATGGTAAAGGTCTCGCCTTTCATTGCCATTTCCATAAAATATTTTAGTGAATACATCGTAATGTCGACGTCATTTGATGTATTCTTTACGTGTTGACTCGCAGTATTTTCAGAATAATGATCCTTTGCTGTCCCCAAAAGAATAGACTTAGAATCCGGCAAATAAATGCCTTTATAGTCCATATCACTTTCTGGTGTATCCGTTCCATACAATGTAGAACCAAATACGCTTTTCATAACAAGTACGCTCATAATATTACTCTCAACTGTTTATAGAACCTATAATATACCATTAATATCTATATGTAAACTATTAAATGCAAAAAAGGAGCCAAAAGGCTCCTTTTTATTAAATCGACTCTCTTAGATCGGCTTTCCAAATCCCGTTAAAATATTCAACAGAAAACGAAAGCGGCTCAGAATAATCTAGTGTGGTTTTAAAAGGTATCGTTGATACCGTGGCTACATGCCCATCCGGAAAGATAAATTTTGCAACAGCGATTTTGAATAACGAACTCGTTCCGGTTTCCGCTTTGAATTGAACTCTATCACTTCCTACCCAATAATATTTGGTGTGTTTTAATGTTTGCATACCAATAGCCATGCGTATTTCCTTACTTAAATGTTAATTTAGTACAAATGTTTTTATGTTTTGTACTAATATATTTAAGCAGCACGTTATCAGATGATTCTACCTTTTCAGATACGTATTTTGATACCATAATATTTTTTGATCGTGTGAATCCCAAAATACGTTCTATTAGAACAAAGCTACCGGCTACAGCACCTAAAGTAATACCAAAAACGATAGCTAAAGTTAGAATACCAGCCAATAATGGAAGTAGAACAAAGCCAATTTTGTCGGCGTTAGAAGCCAATAAAAGTGTATTTGAGCCTAAAGCATTAGCTAGCCCAATGGCGCCAATACCGGTTCCCCAAGCGGCATACCCAAGAACAAAAACCGTAAATGTCATAGCGAATGCAGCTGCGCCAAGGCGTGGAATCAGTTGTCTAACATAAGAACATAAATTATCGGGAATTGATGATTCAAACTGTCTAAAGAATGATTTTTGGATTGTGTAATGCCATGATGTTTTGTCGATTTGCATAAAATATTCCTTTTAAAGGTCTTACATTAACTGTAGAAAATTGAATTATACTATACTATTTGGGCGATTGTACATCTTGCTTTGACTTAATTTCAATATTTTGTTCTTTGGCATATTGTTGGCCTATAGCATATCCAGCTTTAGAGCAAGCCTTTGAGCAATCGGTATTATTCCATTTAGTCTTTAGAAACGAGTAGAACTTTTCCGATTCTTCTTTGCTAGGGCGTTTAAACTGAGAATACACCTCTAGTGCACCTTCAACATAATTGTTAAACCCTGATTTATCCGATTCAGCCATTGACGCCTGTGATATAATCAAAGTAGAAAATACAAGTAAAAAATACTTCATTTATAGTCTCCTCTATGAGGATTTAACTCAAGGCAAGCGCTCATAAAATATGAATCAAAATTATTGTTTATCCAAGCAATTTTAGTAACATTGCTTTTAGAAACAGTGCTTTCATATTCATCTCTAATATTTTTTAATATAGTTCTATTTGGGCATACACTAGAGCTATAAACTCTATAGGAGAATGCTAATGCGTCAACTTCTCTTTCGTAACTTTTTGTTTTAATTAAAGGGATATTGTATATCCCAATCCCGGTCACAATCAATAATGCAACCAGGAGAATGCTTGTTATTTTCATTATTTTTGCTCTGGTAGGGGACCTGCATTTTCAAATTTATAAGTGACATGATCATTAGACGTGTCCCAAATTCGTAAGAATATAGGTCGTTTGCAATCCTGGAATAATTTGTATAGCTGATCCCTTGATGGAATATCTACCATAAGAGTGCCTGAAATAGCACCTTTGGTGTCAATGCCGCATGTACGCATGTTAAAAATGCCATAGCGTAACATATTCCTTTGGCCTTTATTGTTTATAAATGAGATTCCGAATGAATCCGAATCTTCATCATACACGATTTCGGCAAAAGGCTGTAATGGGTACTTTGGTGAAGATGCGGCGATTTTAGTCCCATATATTGCAAAAAGTGACGGTGACAACTTATCCCAGCTAAGTGCTAACGGGCTTACTAATAATAGTAGAGAAAGGATCATCGCCTTGAATTTCATCTATCTAAAAGTCCTGTTATGTATTGAATCATTAATTGATTTTTGTAGCTTTCGCAGACTTTTTTATCAGAAGCTTTGTCACAAAAATTATGTAATTCTTTTGATTTTCTATTAATATACGTGCCTATTGTGACACTATTAGGTTCGTTTAAACCCGAGTAGTACATTCCTGTTAATTGAATGGATACCAAATCTGCACACTCTGCATTGTTTAGACATACATTAGATGCAGTTTTGTTGGTGCGTGTTTCGGTTGTAGATGCAGCTATTGAAAGCATAGGTGCTATTAAAGCACCCATCACAACAATGAGTTTTATAAACTTCATTATTCGACCTTTAAAATGTTATTTGATTTAAGGTAGTTTGCTTTTAGCAAGACACTTCTAGAATATCCCGCTCCTTTAGAATATGCCCACCCAGCGTTATATGATGCCAAAGCTTTGCTTAAGTTACCATTATGAACTTGTAACCAATTTTGCATTTCGACTCTCGCCCAATATGCGGATACATTAGGGTTTTTTAACTCCTTTGCCACTTGATCTCTAGATTTCGTTACTCCGTCTTGTTTCATACGTGATTGAACAGTTGTTATTAGATTTTGGTAATGGCCTTTAGCATGGCGGTTAGAATTACAATTAATACCGGCAGATGTTTCTTGCCAAATTATTGCAGCCATTACATATCCAAAGTCTAATCGTGACCCACTAAATTTCAATGGTTTTGATGAACCATATTTGTATGCACTTTGCATATTTTTTATTTGCGTATCGCTAAACTCTTGTTTAGCATACGTCATGGGCGATATAGTTAAAATAATTGCCAGTATTAGCAATTTTAGGTGTTTCATAAGATTTCTCCTGCTATTTCTAGCTCTCTTTCATTTACGCTATGCGCATCCTTCTAATGATAAGTTAATATAAGTATTTATAACATCTATGCGTTACTGTTCATAAAAAGTCCTATTAGTTAACGTATGGACATTATATACCATAATAGCAAAAAAGGGAACAATTAATTGTTCCCTTTTTTATTTTTTCTTCCATCCATCATTCTACTATGCCAAAACTTGTAGAATTCCGGGTCCTTTAGTTTTTCTTGGAATATTTTGGATGCCTTACGATTACGTTCTAAGATGAACTCTTCTGTATTCGTTAAGTTGACAAAGTCAAAGCCGCCTTCACCACCAAGTTTAAGATTATATGATGTTTTGTCATTAACCACGGTATCGGTCACGATTTCCTTTTCGTATGCATACATTTCGTCTTGAGACTCATGGAATTTTAATATTTCCTTTTTAAAATTTGATCTACCGTACTTTTTGACTGCCCTTTTTAAAACTGTACCGGAGCCCAGATACCCATCATTTAGATTAGATGTCTTGTGGACCCCTATATAAAAATGGCCGTTAACAGAGTTAACGGTCTTGTAAGTGTAATAAAACATCGTTCCACTTTACATAATACCTTAGATAAAAATATTTATAAGTGGAACGCAGCTTGGTTTATTTTATTCTACGAAGATAGCGCCGGTAAGCCATTTGATATACTGTAGAGGCAAGTTTAGTTAAATCTCTGCCAGTAAAGCCGTCTACTAATTTTCCGTCTTGGACTTTTAAACCCCAAAAATAAAACAATGAGATTTTAGTGAACCGTTCATTTACCAAATTTACTCGTAGCTCACCGGTCAATGGAATCTCTTCTTTGATCTCATATTCCAAAAAGTGTTTTGCAAATCGGATTGATGAGTAAGTCTGCGACAACTCTGTCCATGCAAGTAAGCCCCAGCATAAAAGCGTTAGAATTAAAATAATAATTAGTAGCATGGCGTGTCCTTTTAGTGGGTATCTTCGTAAACTTTGTTGATAAGCAATTCCAATTTGTCTCGGTATTCAGATTCATCTATATTAGAACCGTGTTCTAACTCAATATCTCGATCACAAACATATGCTAACTCATCGCCTAAACGATCATATAGCTGAGATAAAATATCTTCAATTGTATCGTTATGTTCTATTAAAAATGTGTATCTATCCGAAGATTCTGTCATTAATGATATTGCTGCAAACATAGCGGTTCCTTATGGCTTAAATGGCTTAGAGAATTTTTCTGTAAACTTTTTAGGGTTTAAAGATGTGTAGTATGATAATGTGTTTCGCGCCTTGGCTGTCAAAAACACCGAGACCTTATTGTTTATCATGTTATAATCTGAGGTTACTCTCATGTAGACCGAGTAATAATATCCTTTATCTGCCAATTTCGATAACGTTGTCCATTCGATAGTTGGCTTACCAATAGATTTGAAATACATATTGATAGCATTTTTATAATCGTCTATAAACATATTTAAATCTTTTGCCTTGTGCAGTTTGTATCGTGATGGTTTATTCATTTCACATACTCTTGCTAATACAAAATTCTACGGCTTCTTTGCGATTTGTTTCATCCGGAATAACAGAGTTGTTTTCTGTACAAGTTTCTAACAGTTCTTTATAACGAGGGTCATTTTTGTCATACGGCGCTACGGGCATGTCGGAAATATCGTCAGATTCAATTTCATTATGCTTTATTTTAACTCGTTCATTTTCTGGGATGACCGGGTATACCGATAATGTTTCTTCTGTACATTTATTAACCTTTGCAACCATTTCGTCTTGAACTGTTGCGCCGTATTCTGTAGAGGTGTCAATACCATCCAATTCATGTAGATACTTTGAATAACATGCGCCAATTGCTTTATACGCAACTGAGCCGTATTTTTCTACCATATCATAATCATGATCAAATTGTAAGTCAAAATTCGTATTGACTGTCGGGTAATTATTTAAGTCTACGCCATATTGCATTGTAGGCTCTTTAGGAGTAATATGTTGTTCCGATGCACATCCAGTAAAACATATTGCTATTAATGCGATGATTAAAGGTTTCATAAGTATATTCCTTATTTTGTATATAGCGATTATAATATAGCAAAAATTGAAAGTAAACTGTTTTTACGCAAAAATGGGACATTAAATAATGTCCCATATATGGCGGAAAGAGGTGTAGTCGAAACACAACCGTTAATACCGGTCCTCTTGCTTAGCAGGCAGAGCCGAACGCCTGTTCAGTTCACTTTCCGTGTTTGGTTAAAGTAACTAGTCCTTTGTTTAATGCCATTAGGCCATTTTCTGATTCGTAAACCACTGTAGATCTATTTAACTCTCGTGACTTTTCATTGTACAAAATAACCGCTGGGATTGTTTCTGTAGGTTTTAACACCTTTTCGGCAATCAATGCTTCAGCGCATTCTGCTAAAGATTCCAACGAAGGATCGGCAAGTTTTTGTTTATCTTCGGCTTTAACTGATTTGTAGATATCAGAATATGATTCCCAAAGATATGATGATTTGCTATAAGATTTAGATTCGCTAATAAATCGATAGCCTAAAACTCGCATAGGTGTAACTTCTTTAGTTTCAACATTTTCTACAAGAACTTTGTCGCCATTAGTAAAACCTAAATAGCTCAAGTCTTTTTCAGACAATGTGTCAACAATATTAGCCGGATAGCCATAAACAGATTCAAAAATTGTAGTCATAATAATTTACCTTTAAAGATTAATATTATTTATTCTTTAGCAATTTATATTAATTATATGAGTTATGATGTTATGCGCTTTATGGATAAAGTTCTTTTAGCTAAAGAAATAATGGCAGGCCCTGAGTGAATCGAACACTCGTTGACGGGGTTGGAGCCCGTAGTAATACCTCTATACGAAAGACCTATAATTTGGTAGCGAAATCCAGACTCGAACTGGAACCTTTGGGTTATGAGCCCTATGTGCAGCCTTTACACCATATCGCGATAAAATTGGAAGTCACAAAAGGAATCGAACCTTTACCATCAGAGTCAAATTCTGATGTGCTAACCGTTACACCATGCGACAATTGTTAGTTTTTGATCTGTTGAACTATAACAACAGCTTGGCGGTAAGTTCACCAAGTCTTAAGAAGTGTATTTCTACACTTAGACCTTTTTATTGTTTTAAAATGGTCTCCCATCCTGGATTTGAACCAGGGACATCTTCTTTCCAAAAGAAGTAGGCTACCAGACTGCCCTAATGAGAGATAAAAGATGGTACAACTAGATGGATTTGAACCATCGACACATGGATTATCGGTCCATTGCTCTACCAGCTGAGCTATAGTTGTATGGAGGGTTGACTCGATATATTTAACACGAGACATAGGACTCATATAATGTCTAGAACATTAATGCTCAACCCGTAGATGGCGGAAAGTGAGAGGATCGAACTCTCAAGGCTTTTACACTCGACTGATTTCAAGTCAGTTGCCGTCGCCTGCCGTCGGCTTGACTTTCCAAAATATTTCGTTCACCTTTTAGGTAGTGAGACACCTTTTAAACAATTATATAAACAACATCTTCATTTGTAAAAGCTTCAAACTGTTTAATTTTATTTTTAATGAGTTTAAGAATTTCTGGTTTTTCTAAACAGAAAGGCCCGCCAACGTCAATAAAAACACGTTTTGTATCTTTTAATATACCACGGAGATGATTCACATTATCTGCTTTAAGTAATGAATATCTAAAATCAAGACTTTTGTTAAACACAAACAATCTGTCTTTGAAACTATCAACAGTGTGATAATTATACCCAACATAAATGTCTGTTTTGTGATCAAACATTGCTGCAAGACTAGTTGTTTTACCTTGTTGTCTAGGAGTTAAGCACCATATTTGTCTAAACTCGTAAAGCGATTGTTCTCTACTAAAATGTTTAGGTATGGGTTTAATCTGGGATTCAACAAAGGTCTCTAGTCTATTTTTATATGTTTGAATATCACCGTTTAAATCTTTAATTTTATATTTATTCATAACTATACCTATAAGCGATTATGTTTTAGAATAGATGTTAGGATAGCTCCAAAACGTATTAAAGTTTCGTAAGGCACCCGAATTGAATCAATTGCTAACATTTGGCTCCTCAGACATGGCTCGAACATGTGACAAACGGATTAACAGTCCGCTACTCTACCAACTGAGTTACTGAGGAATAAAATCGGATGAACATACCAGCAAATGGCTTAGCACTATGACGGGTCGCCTAATATGTTCTTAAACCTGTTGTCAACGCAGGAAAGCTTAGTGGCATACACGATATAAATTGACAAATGTATGCAAGATGTTCTTTTTATTGGTTGGACCACACAGACTTGAACTGAGACTAACGACATCACAAATCGCGGTGCTAACCATTACACTATGGTCCACATTAAATTGGTACTCTTAGAGAGGATCGAACTCTCGTTTTCAACGTGAAAGGCTGACGTCCTGTCCATCTAGACGATAAGAGCATTGTTACTTTAAATATTTGTCGATATAATCAACATTTGCTGGATTACGTCTAATCCATTTCATCTGTACTTTCCTGGTTGTTCACATAATTCGTTGCGAACGATATCTTTTTTGATACGACGCTCAACACGGTGTGTCATATTTTTAATGATTGGACCAACTCCAAGCTTAGAACAAGGACGTTTAGACCAAAACTCTTGACCAGTTTGTTTAGAACCTTTAATTGTACGACTCATAATAATATCCTCAAAATTTGGTGTACAAAGGGAGCGCTTGCATCTCCAAATCAACGACTTTTCCGCTGCTTTACTATTTAAGCTATCAATGCACATATGTGGTGGAGTTGCTAGGATTCGAACCTAGATAGCCGAAGCGTCGGATTTACAGTCCGATGGGTTTGACCAACAACCCAACCAACTCCTTAATTTGTTTAATTCTTATTATTTATAATTGGTCCGGCGACCCAGACTCGAACTGGGAATAAAAGCTTAGAAGGCTAAGGTTATGTCCAGTTTAACTATCGCCAGAAATATGGTGCCGATCGAGTGACTCGAACACTCAACCTATCGCTTACAAGGCGATTGCTCTACCAATTGAGCTAGATCGGCTTAAATCACTACCGTTAACACTTGTCAGGAACATAACGAGTTAAAACCTTTTGTGACAAGATTTAAAAAATCTAAACTATAAAACTTAATCTTTGCTAAATAAAAACTTTGATCTTTGACCTATTAGCTTTAATCTTTAGCCAGTCGCCGTGCCACTGCACAGCAATAAGTTCTATATAAAGAGTGGTATTTCAGGTAATACCGGACCCTCTGTAGTTTTTGATAACGGTAATTCTAATTTTATTTATAACATGAAATTATCCAATCGTGATGATTGGATTGTTTTCTGTTAGGATGGCATCAAATTCTAAATCGAAAAAGTCAATTTTCTCTTTTAACACATCAATTTGTTGTTGAATATCAAAAATTGATGGGCGTTCCCGTTTTTCGAGCAAAGTCTTAAGCTCATCATCAGAAGAAGCTTTAGAGAATTTGGCGTCAAATTCACGTTCTAATGTACTAAATGACGAACGAGATGCGCTCAGGTCCTTAACGAGGCGTTGATGTAAGGCACGAAGATTCGGTAGAATATGCGTACGATATGTCAATGCATCGTTAATAGACATTTCTTGATCACCAATTTTAATTTTTGTCTCAAAATTGGCACGATTAATTTGACAACGGAGTTTAAATTCGGTGTCCAAACGATCATTAATCGATTGTAATGCGGTATGTGATTTCTCGGAGAATTCTTTGGTTTTTAAACCAGTGCTGATTTCAACACCATTTCGAATAACACCGCTAAACACAGAATCACGAAGTGCTTCAATGAATAGATTTTTAGAACGTTTGATTGTTACTAGTGCTCGTGCGATAGTAGTCATATATTTTTCCTATTTTGAACTTTGCAATGTCTTGGTGGGCCTCCAGGAATTCGAATCCCGTATCTTCCCGTTATGAGCGGGGTGCTTATACCACTTAAGCTTGAGGCCCAGTTGATGGTTATTTAGAATTAATAAGCTCTATTAATTTTGCCACGATAATATGCGGTTTAGCATTAACAGTTTTTATCAATTTTCCGATCAATGGATTGATAACCTTTTGTAAATTTGACAACTTGTATTGTTCTATTTCTTTAGGATGTTGTTCTATAATATTATTTATACACTCAATCTCGGCATCCGAAAACATGTATGAATTGAATTCCGATTTGAGGTTATCCTCTTTTGCTTGCTTGACAGCAGCATCATTACATTTTAATATTTCATTTTTATGATTGGCCCAATCATTTCTACATTCTAGAAATTTTTTGTACACTTCAGTTTTGTTCAACTCATCAAGAGCCGTCCATCTTAACATAGTTTTAATTGAACCATTATCATATTCCGCTTCATAAATTGTTCCGGTTCCTAATTCACCTTTACAATCATTATCGACAACTTTAAATATTAAACTCATAATTTTCTCATTTCAATTTAATTTTAGCTTCGAAAACAAATCTATAATTATCATCACACAAAACTTTAGCTTGCTCATATGTCGTCGCCATTCTCAAAACAGCTCCGGTGTATGAAACTATAGCGAAAACACAACCTGCAGATGATTCACTGGCGTGGTCTTCGACTTTAAACCTTAATTTTTTGTATGTGTATGATTCGTCATAAGTACACAAAAATTTAGCTAATGATTTAGAAAATGTAAATCGCATTACTTTTCCTTCACCATTAAAAATTCCATAAATGCTTCTATTTGAAGTTTTATCTATGCACTTTTTGCAGATCTAATGTTTCATTTTAAGTTCCTTGGCTATTAAAAATATTAGAGGAATCGAACCTCTTAGTTCCGTGCGGAATTACGTGAACCATTCTTTCAATGGAATCGAACCATATACTACCCAGAGCAGAACCGTCTCACCAGAGTCAAAAATTGGTGTGCATAATCGGATTCGAACCGATACAAAAAGATTTTAGAGGTCTCTGCTCTACCGTTGAGCTATATGCACTTAAGATGACTTAATTATTCAAACTTGGATTTCAAGAGCTCGTATAATGCTCGAGATTCTTTAGTGTCAAATGATGTTTCTTCTGGCTCATATTGCTCATCGTCATACACTGTCTTGACTACAAGAATATCTCCATCAAATTCAACATCGAAACTACAATTTCCAGATACAGATAAATCTCGTTCTAGGATAGCCATTATCCAACTCCTTTAAGTAACTTTTTAATAAGAACGAAGAGACTGGATTCGAACCAATATCAACCGGGTTTACAGGCCAGTTATGCTCCAGTATCAGGCGCAAGCTTAACCATTTAGCTACACTCCGAACTTATTAAAAAGTTACCTCATTAAAGAGGTAACCTAGAGGTAATTATTCTAAATCAACTAAGCCAAGCTTAACAGAGTTTTCGTAATCCGAAAGTTCGATAGCATCAGTAATTGTGTCATAAGATTCGTCTACAATTGTTGAAACAACTTGACCATTTCGAGCAATGAATGATACCGATACTAAACCATTAGTATATTCTGCAAGACCAATAATTTTTCCTGCATCTAGAACAAAACGGCTAACAGATGTGTTTTGATTAACTTTTTTGCTTACTGTAAGAGATAAACGAGTAGCCATGATGTTTTCCTTTAATTTAAACTTGAATTAAGACCATTACTTGCATAGTAATGGAGTACTGCTAAAATCGCTGAGCTAGCAAAAATTTTAATACTTAAAAATGCTAAGTATTTAATTTCTGGGTTTGTTAACATGAACCCTAACAATGTCGTCATAGCTATAATTAACAACGATAATACTAAAGTTGAATTTCTAAGAACCAATAAAGATTTAATTGTTAAAGGTTTCATGATAATTTGCTCATTTGTTTGTTGATAAAGCTATATTAACACACAAATATAATGGTGTACACTGCTTTTTAAATTATTTTTTAGGTGACCAATCTAAGTCTAGATCTTCGACATATTCTGATGCCATTTCTAATACTTTAGATTTGTCTAAAGCCGTATCTAAAATTTTAAGAGCACCGATATCATATGATAATGTAATATGCGGTTTATACTCTGGAAAATCGTAAGTAGCACCTAAAATCATTGCATATTCATGACGCATGTTCAAATAACTTGAATCTAAAATTAGAACCAATGCACGTTTGTTATTGTGTTCAAAAACACCTAATGCAGCCGGTGTTCCAATAGGCATTTTTTCAGTTATAGGCATATAATTGATTTTGACGCGAGAAAAGCATATTGTAGAATGCAATTTATCACGTGGAACAGGATCGAAGAGTTGCAATTTGTTTTGCAACTCCTCTAAAAAATCTAATGTGGTATCACTAAATTTTACTGCTGCGTACGTGCCTTTACCTACTTCATTAAACTTCATCAGTTTCTACTGGTTGAGTTGCTAATGATTCAACTGCGCTTACAACTTCATCTAAAGTTACTTTACCATCTGTACCGGTTAATCCTAAAACTTCAACGATTTTTTGAAGAGCACCGGATAGCTCATTAACTTGTGAAGCAAGATTTGAGTTTGCTTCGATTGCATCGAACAATTTAGCTTTGGTTTCGATTACTAATTGTTCAGGAGTTTTTTGTTCTTGCGTAGACATGTTATATTACCTCTAATAATTTGCGTTTTAGATCTTCAATAGATCCATCGTTTTTGATTAAAATTTCTGATTCAAGACGTTCTAAACCGTGTTCAGTAATGTGTTGATCAATTATGTTTTTATTTATATCATCACGTTCGATAAAAATAATTTTTGCACCCAAATCTCGTGCAGTGTCGATTTCATGTTGTTGGCGAATATCCGTGATAACAAAATTATCAGTTGTATCTTTAGCATTAAAATATTCTACCATCATCATCTTGTTCCAGTAGTGCTTGTCTACTTTATTGACAACAAAATCGGTTCCTAATGCTTGCATTAATTTTCTGATTGACCATTCGCCATCGTAGTCTTTAATTATATCTACTGCCGAATATGCATTAATGCGGACCGGTGAAAAATAATTTAACCAGCTAATAGCCAAATCTAAAACTTGAATTGCTTGTTCGTTAGTGATGTTCAATGAAGCTTCACGATCAAATTCTGTTTTTCCATCAATATCTGCATAAGTGATATCTGTGCCTATGGTTTTTATCCCGCAAGCTAATGCTGACTTTAAAGGGGCTGCTAATGCATATAGACATGTTTTGGGGCATTCGGATTTGATAATTTCGGCCGCGGTAGTTTTTCCGGACCGTTTCTTACCTACTATTGCAATTAATTTCATAGTCTACCTTTTAAACGGTGTGAGTTTTTCCTCTATCAATTGTCTCGTTAATAGAAGGACGTGATATAATTATACTACCATTTTTCTCAACAGCAAAATATCTGTATTGGAAAGTTACTGTCACAAATGGTGCAGGATCGCTTTCTTCAGTAAAATTATATTCTAAATCAGATATTTGGCTTGGCCAAGCTCCATAATAATGAAATGATTGAAGGATTTTTGACTTATCATTACTCAATACATGAAGTGTAATAAATTCCGGCAATGTGCCTTCAGCCCAACCATTATTTTCGTGAGTTATATAATTGTTTAGAGATAGCATCCACTGATATACTTGAGTCCAAGCATCCAAATTTTCGTCGATTAATACCCTAACGACTAATGGGTCAAATTCAAATGTAGAACCCGGAATATTAGCGCGCCCAAGGCCTTTAGTGCCTAAAGGTGAATTTGTGACTGGGATTGATATTCCAGGTATAAGTGCTGATTGAACGTTTAGCTTAAACGCAGATGTTATATCTGCATCGGGAATGTCCAGCACAAAGTTTGTAATATTTGTTTGGTTAAATAATGCCATTTGGCTGTCCTTGGTTAAAAAATGATCGATTGGAACATAAAATTAATAGCAATCTAGTGCTGTTTAAAAAAGTAGTGTAATATACATATAATGGGTTCACCCCTTAGTTCCATTCAATACCTAAGCTAAGGGATAGAAGAGGTTTTAGATGTATTAGATAATATAATATTAAAAGTTCTAAATTCACGTCGAAGACGTGCGGGACGGAGTCCCGATATTAATTGTATTAGAAGTATAAAATAAGATTTATCGTTTCCACACTTTATTAGCACCAAATCTTTTACCTTTGCTTTGGAATTGTTGAAGTGGCATCATAACAACATTAGCCCAATCACTTGGTTTAATTTCAACAAATTTACCTTTAACGTGAGCTGGCAAATATGCTTTAATCATTTGGTCCGCACCACTAAATCCTTTAACTTTTGACCAATCAATTTTTAATTTAGTGCTATTTGAAATTTCTGTAGTACTAGAATATTTTTTTAATAATTCTTCTAAAAATTGTTGACGTGCTTTAGGTGGAATATAATGAAGATTTAATCCATGGAATAGTGTCGTTTTTGACACTTTTGACTGTACAACATCTAAAAATATAATTAGTGGATATTTATCCCAAAACGGTAAAGTATCTTTATGTTTTGCGTCATATATAAAAGCATAAATTCTGCCTGGACTAGGTCTAACAACTGTGTGTCCTCGGACACCTTTAGCCAATGTATCTTTAAACCATTTTTCGGATTTATTGTTTACTGCCGCACCTTCATTTCTGATTTTTTCTCTCATTGACTGTCTAAAGCTATTAATAATAACAGCTTCTTTTTCTCGTCTAGATAGTTTTTCTGCTCCACCTTTAGATTTTGCAATTTTAGCATCATACGCCAATTGAATTTTTGATTTATAACGAGAAATACTTTTAGTAAATGTCCCGTAATTTATATTTTTGTCTAAAGCAAACTGTTTAGCTGTACTGCCATTTGCTTTAGCTTCTAACCATTCAATGCCAATTGATACCCATGTAGCTTCTTGTCTAGATATAGGTGCTTTAGAAGCCAAATCGGCCGCTTCATCTATTTGAAAAATACTCATCTATTAAATCCTCATCCCAAGAGCTCTTAAACCATCTTCGGTCAAAACTCTAAAAATAATATTTCGCTTGTCGGCAAGCTCTTTAGCAGCTTTCCATTTATCTAAATTAACTTGATATGTGTATGCTTCAGATATATATCGTTTCCTAGCAGAAGCCGTTAATTTGGCAGGAGGAACAGGTGCCATCGTTTCTTTTTTAGGTTTAACTTCTACAAAAAATTCTTGACCACTTTGGTCTTTGAACCAAAAGTCCATAAAATATCTTCGTTTCTTGCCGTCTGCATTGGAAAAATACGAAATGACAGCTTCTTCGGATGCCCAATATTTTATCCGTTCGTCTTTGTCTAAAAATTCCATATAAAACTTTTCCCATGTAGACCTATACGTTATTTTGTCTACATGACCTTTGTATTTATTTTTATTTTTTGGTATGAATTTACCGCTATAGGCCATAGTACATCCTATATAAATATTAATATTAAAAGTATTTATAAATGAGGATAGAATGCTTAATTCTTATTACGACCCAATTTATTATACAGCGAAAACAATAAATGTGAATGCCAGTGAAGTTCTTTTGACTAACATCTTCAAGGATTACACGTCATATTTTAAAAAGGTTGCTGCTGGATATAATTTAATCACATATTACATTCAAGGAGCTCCAAGGCCTGAAGTATTATCATATGAGTTATATAATAATACTCAGCTTTATTGGGCACTAACAATGGCAAATGACGTTTACGATCCGTATCACGATTGGATAAAAACACAAGAAGCCTGTTATGAGTCTGTTGCCCAAATATACGAAAATCCTGAAGAAGTAGTAGTTTACCATGTCGATATCAAAGGTGAACGGTACTACAATTTAACTTGGTATCAAGACGAGCCTGGAATTTGGTATGATAAAAATGATAAAAATCGTTTATATCCACAATACAATGGTGCTCTAGCCGCAGTTACTGCGTATGAAGATGCACTCAATGAAAACGAAAAGAAACGTGAAATAAAAATTATTTCTCCATCAGATATGGATAATTTTATTTCTGATCTTATCAAAGAAATGGAACGTAATGTAAATGAGACTACAGAGTGATGATGTAAAATGGTTTGTTGGCGTTGTGGAAGATCGATTAGATCCTCTACAACAAGGGCGCGTACGGGTTAGAGCAGTTGGTGTCCATCCATTTTCTAGGATTCAAGGTGAGTTTTCTGGTATTCCGGTTGAAGATTTACCGTGGATGTCCGTGTTGCTTCCTGTCACAACTCCTGCTGTAGCGGGCGTATCTGGCGCAGTAACGGGACTTTTGCCTGGTTCCGGCGTTTTTGGTATTTGGTTAGACAAATATAAAACCAATGGGCTTGTTTTAGGTTCTTATTCTGGCAACCAAGTTGTTATTCCTAATAGCGAAGAAGGCTTCTCGGATCCGTCAGGACAATATCCTGATTATGCAGGACCTGACGGATCCGCTCTTAATGCAGGCGGAGCTTATGGTGATTCTGCTAGCTCAAATGGTTCTCAAAATGCTAATGGTGTTACTGGACTTTGGCCTGGTGGTGCTGATATTTCTGGGCCTGATGATGCACCTAACTTTACTATAGAAAAAATGCTTCGTGGTGATGAAGGAGTAAGAAACTATGTGTATTGGGATAGCTTAGGATATCCAACTGTAGGTATTGGTCATTTAGTAATCTACAGAAAAACTCGAGACATGAATTTAATTCTTAGACAGCTTTCTGCTGTCCTTGGGCATTCGGTCGGTTCTACTATTTCCCAAGCAGATATTTCTAAGTTATTCACATCAGATTTGGGTCGAACCCAGGCAGAAATTAGAAAAAACAGAACTATCGGGCCGGTTTATGTAAAAATGAATCGTTCTCGACAAATGGCTTTAGAAAATATGGCATTCCAAATGGGAACAGGTGGTCTAGCCAAATTTAAAACAGCATTAGGGCTCATGGGTGCTGGTAGTTTTGATGCTGCCGCTGCCGCACTAAAAACTTCCAAATGGGCAAGACAAACACCAGGCCGAGCTAATCGTATTTGTTTAGTTATCAAAAATGGCAACATGGGTGCATACGGTATTATTCCTAGAAAACCAGTAGGAAAAATGCTTAAAGCCGCAGTAGCAATATCCGATACGGATTCTAGCTTTAATCCTTATGATCCAAATGATGACGAAATTTATCCGGACTATAATATTGACTTGGTTTCTGATGGTATTTCTGAAGATCTCAGTGAACCATTTGTCCAAGAAGATACATTGACATTATTTGAAGAACCTAATAGCTCATATATGGGCACATATCCTTATGTACAAGCATTGGTTACCGAAGGTGGTCATACACAAGAATTTGACAACACACCAGGACAGGAACGATATAGGCAATGGCATCCAACAGGTTCATATGTCGAAGTTGCACCAGATGGAAGAAAAACCGATAAATGTACAGGAGATTTGTACACATTAGCCGGTGGGGATAGAAATTCGCTCACAAGCGGTCAATATAAAGTCAATGTTGGTGGTAAAGAAACTTATATTAACTTTGCTGATGTTGTTAGACAAATTGAAGGAAATAACACATTAACCGTTAGCGGAAATGAAGTTAAAGAAATTACAGGTGATGGAACTATTAAAGTTTCGGGTGCTTTAAAAATTATTGTTGCCGGCGATGCAAATATTGAAGTTAGCGGAAATGCTACAACTAAAGTTTCTGGTAATTATAATATGACCGTCGGTGGAACGTATAATGTTACTTCAGGTACTGTCAATTGGACAACACCAAGGTTCAACGTGATCTAATGGCTTCAATATTACCAGAAAATTCCACACTGACAACTATAGTAGAGGGCTCATCGAGCTCTTTTACTTTCACAAGTAACTTAGATGCAACAGAAACTCTTGTTAGTCTAGAAATTATTTCTACTGATTTTCCATCTTCCATAATAGTTAGTGGTCCAACTTTTAGCGGTACATTTTCTAATCTTTTTAAATTAGACCCAGGCTCATTAAAATATAGAAAAGGCATAGAATATGGCACAGCGGATTCATTTGCTAGCTTGCCATCTAAAGGCACAGCAGATCTATACTCGTTTACTGCACCACAAGTTATGCTTAAAAATTTCAATGTAAAAGTTAAGTTAACATATACTGATGCCACAATGGCTTCAATAAATATAACTAAAGACTATGTTCAACCTGTGCAAGGAAATTGGGATACCTTCAAACAACAATTCTTAAATTATGTAAGGTGATAAAATGACATCGGTTTCATATAACCAAGCTTTAACAACAGGCCATGGGCCGTATAAACCAACCAATATAAATTCGTCTCAGACCAAATTTTTCGTTGGTGGCGTAGCTGTTTTAGTTAATGGTGATTTAGCCAACAATCATGGACATACACCAGTAGGTCAATGTATTGCAACAAGCACTAAATTTTTTGTTGGTGGCAAAGCCGTTGTTAGAGTAGGTGATTCATTAACCGATGGCGATGCCGTTGCACAAGGTAGTCCAAAATTATTTTCAAATTAAGAGGCATTTATGGCAACAACTACAACAGCCCAATATGTTAATGGTCAACTACAACGAACCGTTAATGCAATCCCAGATGTTTTCGTTGGTGCAACATTCCAAGAAATCAAAACTGCTTTAACAAATTGGTTATCTGGGCAAAAAGAGTTTATTGACTATGACTTTTCTGGAGCACGTATAAATGTACTTTTAGATTTATTGGCATATAACACTCTATACATCCAACAATTCTCAAACACTGCGATTTACGAATCATTTTTGAGAACAGCTAATTTAAGGTCATCTATTGTCCAAGCGGCCCAGGATAATTCATACTTGCCATCAAGTATGTCAGCTGCCGGAACGTCTATCCAATTACGAGTATCTAACTCGGTAAACCCCACTAATGTAAAAATTCCACGTGGTACTAAATTTCTAGCGTATGCACGAGAAACTTCGGCAGATCCATATCCATTTGTTGTTACTGAAGATGTTGTTGCTGTTAGAGATTTGGAAAATGAATATTGGCCAATTGTTAGTTTAGCCCAAGGACGTATTGTTCGAAGCGAATTTATCTTCGATCAAACAGACCCTATTATAATCAGGGATGACAATATTGATAGAAATCACATTAGAGTATTCGTCGATGGTGCAGAATGGACAAATTGGACCCACAATTCAATGGTTAAAGCCGGTTCTACATCAACGATTTATTACATCCGAGAAACTGTTGATGGATTCACTCAAATTTATTTTGGTGAAGGCGAACAGTCTATCTCTACAACTACTGGTGCCTTATATGCTAATTATATTGGTGGCCTAAAGCCTGTACAAAATTCATCAATTGCGGTAGAATATATTCGTACCGATGGAGAAAAAGCAAATGGCGCTACCGACTTCACATATGCTGATACGTTACAATACATTACTGTAAATCAAATTATTGAAAATTATAACGATGACCCAGATTATGTCGGTGCGGATGGCGGCGGTAATAGAGAAGATAAAGAACGTATTCGTGAAATGGCAGCAGTTAAACGTGAAGCACAAATGCGTTGTGTTACCGCTAGCGATTATGATTCATTTGTTTCTGAGAGATTTGGCTCTATTGTTCAAGCAATCCAAACATATACGGATTCTGATAAGCCTGGTTATGCATTCATTGCAATTAAGCCAAAAAGTGGTTTATATTTGACCGCTGTGCAACGTGAAGATATCCAAACGTATTTGAAAGAATACAATTTAGCACCGATTACCCCATCAGTTATTTCTCCAAATTATTTGTTTATTAAGCATGATATTAAAGTCACTTATGCTATTAATAAGCTGCAAGAATCAGAGCAATGGCTCCAATCAAAAATAATTGATCAAATCGATCGGTATTATATCGAAGATGTTGAGCTGTTCAATAAATCATTTGCAAAATCAAAAATGTTGACATTTATTGATAATGCTGACCACTCAATTATTGGTTCATCAGCTACTATTCAATTAGTCAGAGAAATCCAAAACTTCTTTGTTACTGCTGAATCCGGTGTTAAATTTAACAATGCTATAACTTCTGCATCTATTGAATCAAACGAGTTCCCATTTATCCCGGCAGATGCTACAGCCGACTCATATATGGTTAAACTAGTATCAACATTTAAAGATAGTAACAATAAAGGCAAGATGCTTATTGGTCCATTTGTTCCTGGCGATATTTCTTCACATATAGCGCCATATACCGGTTCTGATTTTGTTCGTGAGCCAACTGGTGCACAGCGCATTTACTATGCTGTAGGTGATGTGGATTATATTTCCGATTATATCTATTGGAATTTAGCTGCTCTTGATGTTACATCTGACAGATTTGAAGTACAACAGATTGAGTTAAGTGCGACGCCATCAACTGATAATATCTTTACACGCGATGGTTCTTTGATTGTGTTTGAAAATGATCTTAGACCGCAATATACAACTATTACATTAGAGGCAGTTACACAATGAGTATAAAGGCACCACCAATCACAAGTCTTGCTATTAGTAAATTATCTGCTAATAGCATGCAATTAACTTGGGATGATATCGGTGACAACTTTTATTATTTGGTAGAAATGGCCAAAACACGAGATTCAGGTCCTATAGCCTGGATCTCTCTAGGCTACACTGCTAATAATTCTTGGTTTTCGTCTGACTTGTCACCATCTACATATTACAAATTTCGTATAGCCGTTGCCGCAGAAGATTTTGACCAGTCTGATTGGGAAGAGACAGAAGAATTTGAAACATTCGAACAAAATGCTTACACATTTGAAGTAATGAACGAATTGACTCTTAATAAAAATTTTATTAACGAAAAATTTATTAAAGGCAATAATAACTATGTTAATTTCAATACCGATGTTATCAAAGCCGCTTTAACTAATGAATCTTATACGTATTCGGATGCGTATACTCATATTAGCCAAATGAGCAATTATATCATCAAAGAAAACGAATACCACGAAATCCAAGGCGATATTACTACAATTTGTCGAGATTTGGATCGTATGTATCTTATGGAAGATGATGGCGTATTGTACTTATTTGAACGTTGGCAAAATCTTGTAAAGGTATCAAATGATAAAGGTCAAACTTGGCGTGCAGTTAAATTAATGAATGACCGAGTTGGTTGGCCATTATCAAAAACTGTGTTCTATCAATCAGATACAACAAATTATGTTCTTGGCTGGGATAGAATATTTTACGGTCGTAAATCAACGGATGTTCGTTGGTCATCGGATGAAGTCAGATTCTCATCTGATGATGTTACATTTGCCAAAATAGGCGATACACTCCAATTAGGTTTTGACGTAAATATTTTTGGTACCTATGCACGTTTGCCTGCAGAAATTTCTCAAATTGCAGAAGCAATCACCTGTAATGATGACTATGTTTATGTTGTTGCACGAGATGTGGTTAGATATGCGAAAACTCGTAATGCTCCAATTGACACAGATCCATCTTCATCTACATTTGGTGAAAAATTATTTGAGCCAGGTGTACAAAGAATAACCAATAATCCTAAAGCAGTAGTTTGGAAAATGGACTCGGTTGAAGGACGAATATTTGCATTGGTCATTGGTGAAGTTAAACAAGAAAAAATGTCACCGCACAATAACGCAAATATTGTTGATTCACTTGATAAAGGTGTTTATATTTTAGAGGACCATGATACAGGAAAATGGACTCGTGTATTCGGTAACACTGAAGAGGAACGTCGTCGTATTGAACTCGGCTATACCAACATGTCATGCGATGATAAAGAAATTTTTATATCATCAAGCAACTATAAAGTGTTAAGTGAAAATATTATTGAAGATACAGAATTACCGACCAAATATCCTGAATTCGTTACAAATGCTGTTCGTGAAGAATATGTCCAACAATGGATCCATGATAAACACTATTTGATGATGTCGTTTAGAGCCAATAGTTTTAATGGCTGGGATAACTGGGCACCTGGTCGTATGCGGTATTATGCAGAACCATTTTTCTCTAAATGTACAAATTCTGGTACACGTTGCTGGGTTAATACATCAAACAAAGTTGTAATGGTATATTCTGATATCACGCATGAATATTCTATTGATCCATATCCGGTAACTTCTCCTAATAGATTTATGAAAGAAGTTTGGAAATTAGGCGATTGCACTGTGTATTTCCCTAATATTGCGTTTGATAATTTCACCCAATACGCTAGTGGTATAATTTTTTATAAATCATCTGGTGAACTTGTCGGATACTACGAATTCAATTATCGAGTAAAAGATAGTGTTCGAATAGTATGGAAGCCAACAAATGTCTTTTTGAAAGCATACATGCAAGACCAAGTCAGAGAAGAAAACTGGACTCCGGATGATGGTTATGGATACAACAATCCCGATTTGCGTCCATTCTTGACCAAAATGATTCCTGATAGCTACCTTTTAGAGGATTCAAATTTTGAAAAATTTTGTCAATATTATCTTCAATATATTTCTGATGGGTATGGGACTTCTTATAACAACTTGGTTAATTTAATTAGAGACAAATTTCCCAAAGAGGAACACTCATGGGAGTATATGTGGTCTGAGGTATATAAACGCAACATTTATTTAAACAAAACAAAACGCGATTTGGTTTCTAGATTCTTTGAAGCACGTAAAAATGATTTCTACTCTACTAAAGGTATTGAAGATTCATATAAGTTTTTGTTTAAGGTATTGTATAACGAAGATGTCGAAATCGACATTGAATCTGGTAATGGCCTTGAGTATGACATTATTGTGGAATCCGATAATATCACCGATGACTTAGCTGGTCGAACTGTCTATACCGCCACCGGTAGATCCAATGTGACATATATCGAACGTCACTATAACAAAGGCAAATTGCAATGGAAATTAACAATTCATAATTTGCTAGGACGATTTATTGCTGGACAAGAAATTAGATCTGAAAAAACCAATTTTGATGGTATTATTGTTCAAGGTGTTCGTGGTAAAGATATGTCATCTAATACAATTGAGTACATCAATCGTGGTAGAGCATATTATGTTATGAAAATTAAATCAGCATTGCCTTCTGCTAGGTATCGTGATGACGTGTTAAGATTTGTCCATCCTGTAGGTTTTGGCTTTGTAGGTATAACATTGATCACAATGTTTATTAATGCCGGTTTAAGCATGAAGCATGTAGAAACTATCATAAATAAATTAAAGACATATCGTTGGGATGCAGGGCTTCCATCTGTATACCCTGACCGAGTTGCTAAATTTGGTCCTGATGGTCAGATTGATCACGATGTTACTACAGGTGAACCCATTTACTTAGAAGCACCTAATGCCAATGAGCCATTTCCTCTACGTCCTGATTATATGGCAGACAATCCTGGGTTATATTATGGATTAAATGCTGATCAACGCCGTCGTCCAATGAGCCCATTATTTGATCAATCTGCTGTTACATTCTCCAAATATAGAGATTTGGTAGATCAACGTCTTAAAGATAATATAGGACTTCCTAGAGATCCGGTAGACCCAACGCAAGTTAAAATTGGAGAAAACTAATGGCTGATTCAAGCCCAGAAGTGTATCGTGCTAGGATTACGTCCAAGTTCAGAACAGAAAAATTAATGAATTACTATAATTTGGTCGGCGATTCTGCCGACCAAAATACCATTTATTTGACATTTGGTCGAGACACACCTTGGTCAACGTTAGAAAATGATCCGGGCTTTGCTCCGCCATATCCGTCGGAAACGCCACAAGGCATTGAAGATATTTGGACAAATATGCTTGGCGCTGTTAAAATTCAAAGAACATATTTAGATGCAGTCGTTCCACGTAAAGACTGGGGCGACACTCGTTATCCAGATTCTAGAACATTTCGAGTTGGCGATTTAGTTGTAACAAATACTATGCCTACTAATAGAGCACCTGGCGCAGAAGGTTGGTTAGTGTATCGTGTTGTTGATGTTCCGGATACAGGTATGTGTTCTATTACATCAATTACAACTAAAGTTGAATGTAATATGCTAGGCGGTAAATGGACGCCTTCTGTTGAAAGTTATATTGCACCTAGTGGTCGTGGTGATACTGAAGGAATGGTAGACACAGGTGATGGATACTTATGGGAATACTTATATGAGATTCCACCGGATGTATCAATTAACCGCTGTACGAATGAATATATTGTTGTGCCGTGGCCGGATGAAATCGAAGCCGATCCTGCTCGATGGGGTTACTCAAACAATTTAACATGGCAGCAAAATGACTACAATTTGATCTTTAGAATTAAAGCGGTAACAATGCGGTTTAAAGCGTATTTGGACTCTGTATATTTTCCCGAAGCATCAGTTCTTGGTAATAAAGGTTTTAGACAAATTTCTATTATCATGAACCCATTAGAAGCTAAGGTTAATCCTACAGATCCAAATGTCAAAGCCATCAAAGACAATTATTCTAAAACTGGTTTAGATAGACATTCTGGAGAAATGATTTATATTGAAAATAGACCTCCTATTATTCGATCAATGGATCAGACCGAAGAAGTCACGATCTACTTCGAGTTCTAACTAAAGGGCCCAATTGGGCCCTTTTTGCATATAAATATATAAAAACTATAAGAGGATTTGGAATGTTCAATCAAGAACCAAAAACACAAATTGATGTTGGTGAAATTGGTAATGCTTCAACGGGTGATATCTTATTTGATGGTGGTAATAAAATCAACTCAAACATGGATGCCATTTATAACTCATTCGGTGACCAACGCTATTACGAAACAAACACAGCAGTAGGTAATCAAACTATTCACGGGACCGGTTATTATCAAAAAGTTACTGCATATGATTTTAGAACTCCATTACCTATGGGGTCAATGTGGGATATCGACACTACAAATGGTGCAGCAAATCCTATTTTGTCGGCTGGAAAACCAGGTGAAGCAGTATTTTTTATAAACAGTAACGGTACATGTTCTACATCACGTCCTATAGTTATTCAAGCATCTGGCGGCTCATTTGCCGGTATACAAGGCGGCCTAACAATTACGCAACCGTATTGTCGTGTTGAGTGCTGGTGTATTTCCAACGAAAGCAATGTTCCTGTTTGGAATTATTCTATTAGCTCAATGTTTGGATCAAAAGAAACACCAGTAGAGACCACAAAACTTACTCCTATCACCGGAGAAACTAGAATTCCTCTAGCTCATATGTCCGAATATAATTCTATAAAGCTGTTGATTACTGCAATGACTGCGGACTCGACCATTCAAAGACAATCCGAAACTAATATTCTTATAGATAAGCGTTTAAAAAATGTTATTGATACCGAATTTGCAGTTATGAAAATTGGCAATGCAAATGAAGATGACGAAATCGTAACTATTAAATATGAAATAGGTACTGGTGATATGGTTAACTTAGTTGCCACCACCAAATATGCAAACATGCGATTATCTGTTAAGAGTATTGCAACACAACGAGTTGGATCAGCATAATGAAAGAAAATTTAAATGTAGGTAATGTTGTAGATGATGGCACAGGTGATTATTTGCGTGAAGGCGGCCTAAAAATCAATAACAACTTTACTGAATTATATGATGAACTAGGGGATGGCACTGTGCCATATCCTGCCGGAGCATGGGAGACTATTTCTTCTAGTACTAGTAATGTACTAAATGCAGCATTCGGTAAATCATACGCAATCAACACATCAAGTGCTCGCCTTCAAGTAAATCTTCCTAAAGGAAGCGTTGCCGATTATAATAAGGTTATTCGTATTAGAGACACCTTTAGTACATGGCAAACTAACCCTGTAACAGTTAAACCTGCTAATGGCGACACGCTTAAGGGTAGTAGTGCTTCTAAATTATTCAATACGAATTTGACCGATTTAGAGTTAGTTTATTGTGCACCTGGACGCTGGGAATTTTTAGCAAATAAATTATTGAATAAAATCTCTAATGGCGACATTGCAACTGTTCTTAAGAAAGAATTTTTATGCGATGATGGCCAAACGGATTTCCTTAATATTTTCGGTGACAACGGCTACAATTTAGTAAATACACATGTTTACCATCGCGGTAACTTATTATATTACGGCACAGACTTTACTGATAACTCTGATTACGGATCTCCTGGTACAGGAGCATCAATCGTTAAATTAGACGGCAATAGTATCCGCCTTCGTGATCCGGCAGTAAAAGGTGATACCGTAATGGTAGTCACATATCTTGATGGTATTGCACAATGGCGCTCAACGTACAACCGTCTAGATTGTATGGTCTTAGACAAAACTAAAACGAATGACACATCTGTTGCCGGATCAGTCCTTGTTTCCGATTTATCGACACTACATTCGATAACAGTAGAACAGCTTGGATATACTCCTAATTCAAATACCGGATTAATTAATCCGGACACATTTGAAGTTTATGTCAATGGTGTCATTTTAAATGAAGCTGGTAAAGCTGGGCTTCCAATGTTCCGTTGTGAAGGCGCATCCGCCAAAGATCAAACCGATTGTACAGCTTTAGGTGGTCGATGGATTGCATCTAATACCGATTACGTGTTTACTACTAATCCGGATACTGGTGCAATTATTAGCGTAGAATTTGATAAACTATTCGAACATGGCGATGTAATCACGGTCAAATGGTACAACAATGACATTGGTACAACAATGGAAATTGATGATATTTTGGAAGAAACTGATAAAGTGTATATCCAAAAAGGTTCTACCGTTTATCTTTCTGGTGCCATTCGTTATACCGATTACAATAAACCTAGATGGCCAAATGTTGAACCATTAGGATTAACCCAAGTAGATGTCAAAACTCCTTATGATATTTTCGATCTCCTTATGCCGGTAGGAACGATTTATGAAAATGGAGACAACCCTAACAACCCATCAACATATATGGGTTTTGGTGTTTGGGTACTATTTGCAGAGAAACAATTTCTCGCCGGATGGACAAGCGATACTAAAGATACTTTATTTGGATTAAATAATAATGATATCGATAGTAATGGCAATCCAACTGCAACCGCTGGTGGTACAGGTGGTAATCGAATTATTACATTGACCAATGATAATTTACCGGCTATGCATACAGATGAAAAAGTTCTTGTTGCAGATTCTGATGGTCCTATCATCATCGGTGGTTGTCAATTTGATCCTAGCGATATCGGACCTGCATATTATAAGTATCGAGAAGAGCAAGCGAAAACAAATGCTTCGCACACACCTCCTACAAGCATGTCAATTGTGCCGCCATATGTAACTGTATATCGTTGGAAAAGGATAGCATAATGAGTAAAAATCTTACACTCTCACAAAATTATTCTCGTGATGCAAGTCATCACGAGTTCGCTCTAAAACCAGGCAGCATTTTAGTAGGCAATAACCAACCGTATGGTTCACTTACAATTAATCAAACCGCAGTAGGCGTAAATTACCCTAATGTCCAAGCGGCAATTGATGATATGCCTGCATTGTACACGTTGCCTTTAAATACCATAATTTCTAATGTTGACGGTATTTCGCCGGCCGGCACTAGTCAAATTGACGAATTTAAATTCACCGGTCAAATCAAAGATCCTTCTAAATTGACCGGTGACCCTATTCAATTTAATTTTTATGGGTTCCCTACAACTGTTCTTGTTGGTGACACCGGCGAAGAAGTTGCAGGTAAAGTAAAGCTACAACTTGAATTAGCTAAGTCTGCCGGTAAAGTCATTAATAACGTAATATTTGGCGCAACATTAGATATTTTACAAATAAAATATAACGATTTCCAAACACATGTATTAGACCAAACAGTGCAGTATAGCGTTAAAGTTGTACAAACTACTATTTCTCCTGCCAAATCTGGTTATGGGGTATGGAGCCGTGTTGGTACACAAACTATTACATTAGATGGCGCATCAGCACCTACATTATTTTATTACTTTAAACGCGAGGCATAATACTAATGGCTGTCACACCTTTAAATAATACGTACAAACATATATCCGATCAGTCTAAGTATAACGTCTTTAATCCATCAGGCACAAATTATCCTTCTACTGTAACCAATGTGCAAGATGCATTAGCGATGACCTCTCCTACGTCATACGCTACTACAACTGCACCTGGCGTTATTCTAATTGCGTCTCAAGCAGAAGTTTTAGCCGGTGTTGACACAACAAAGGCAGTTACACCAGCTACATTAACAGCTAGATTGGCATATCCCGATGCTACCACAACAGTTAAAGGTATCTTATTTTTAGCTACAAATGCAGAAGCACAAGCCGGTACTAATACGGCAAAAGGAATTGTGCCTTCATCATTAAAGTACACATTAGACTGGTATTGGGCTAATCGTCTTGCTTCGGAAACTGCAACAGGTGTTCTTAAGTTATCAACCGCCGCTGCTGCAGCTGCTGGTACAGACGACACTACAGCAATGACTCCATTAAAAGTTAAACAAGCAATTGCTGCTGCAACATCGCAAATTCCTTCATACACGGGCGCTACAGAAAGCGCATCAGGAACTGTTCAATTGGCAACAATTGGCCAAGTTACACAAGGTACATTACGTGATGGGTTTGCTGTTTCACCATACACATTGGCAAATTTGACCGGAAATACATCACGTCGAGGAATTGTCCAAGCGGCTACATTAGCTCAAGCTAATTTAGGAACAGACGATAGCTTGTATATTTCCGCTAAAGGCTTCAAAACATTTATAGCAACAACAACCGATTTTGGTACAACAAAATTGACAAAAGTTGTTGGTAGTGGTGCTGCCGGTAGTGTGTTATCATATGATGCAAATGTGTTGGCAACAACTGGCGGAACAATGACCGGCGCACTTACAGTAAATTCAAATATCACTGCAACCGGAACAATTACTCAAGCTGGCAATGTTGTAGTAGATGCATCATCTATTAACAAATATACACCTATTGGGACAATTGTTCAATGGCCTTCTAGTACATTACCTTCTTCTGGTATTTGGGCATTGTGTGATGGCGGCACAGAATCTACAACAAATAGAGCTGCGTTGTTTGCTGTTATAGGATACAACTTTGGCGGTAATGGGACTATTTTTAATAGACCAACTATTGCTGGTGCTGGTTCAACTTATGTTATTTGTTCACAAACACAATATATTTCTTCATCAGATAGAAATACGGTCCAAATTCCATTAAATGTACCAAGTGATGTTGATCTTACAAATACGAGTTCATATGGAATTCAAATAACACTAGAAGCAACACATGAAGCATTTGGGTTTGGGAGAACGGCAAAGGGAATTAACATCAATGCATGGAGCCGTTCAGGTACAAATCGTATTGGCTACAACGGAAATATCACTGTAACAGTGGTTAAAAATAATTCTTCTGCATCAGAAAATCAAGTAAAATATATCATAAGGGTCGCGTAATGACAGGAAATACTTTATCACAACTTCCATATATTGACGGATTACCGGAAGTGGAAGGTCAACAACGTTTATCATGGATAAAAAATGGTGAACTTCTTGAAGGTGCAGAATCTAGATTTGGGCATGACGGCAACCTCAATAAAGTTGGTGTTCAACTTCAAGAAAATATAAAATACTTAGCCGAACATTTTGATTTTATCAATGCTGACTTTGAGGTAAATAATGCAAAGTTAGCAGAACTTATTGAAATGTTAGGTGACGCTGCAACATCCGAGTTAATCGATTTGGTGAATAAGCATTCTGACGATATAAATTCCATTAATGATTTGATCGTTGTACTGACTCACCGTATTGACAATTTAGATACAACTGTTGGTAATTTAACTTCATTGGTAGGTGCACATAAACCAGAAAGTGGACCAAATAATATTTTCGATGATTTATTATTCATTAAAACAGAAATTGGTAATAAACAAGATTTTGATATTAACGGCCAGAGTCTTCCTGGGAACCAAAGTACTGGGTTAATTTACCAAGTTGATACAATTGGACGCCAAACATCTGCAAATGAAGATGCCATCACATTAATTATAGATGAATTAACTGATGGCAATTTTACTCAAATCCATAAAGATCTATCTCAAATTCGTACGGAATTGGGTCCTACTCCTGCAGGTGCAACCATTACTCCTGTGTATACTCGTTTAACTGCACTTGAAACTGGCGCCGCCAGCACAGATACTGACATAGCAAAAATTCGTGAAGATATTGGTCCTGGTAAATTAGTTGATTCGGTTACTGCGAATGAAACTGCAATTGAGTTATTGGACACTCAAATAAATTCAACAAATGGATTAGCCAATACAGTTAACGCATTATCGTTGGAGATCTCTGATCCTAACACCGGGTTAACAAAAAAGCTCAATGATACAAATGCAAAAGTTGATGGGTTGACTACTACAATAGGAACATCTGATGCAAATGGCCTACAAAAAGAGATCAAGGATCTTAAAGTTGCTTTAGGTACATCAGAAACACCTTCACCAGCTGGATCAGCATTAGGACGCATAATATTAATCGAAGCGGATCAAGTGAGCACATTTGCTACCGTCCAGGATATCCAAGTAATTCTAGGAACTAGCACAACTGGTCTCCAAGGTGAAGTAGATAAGCACGAAAAAGCTATTTATGGTAATCCTGCCGGTGCTTCACCAATTGAACAAGCCGGTCTATTTGCTGCTACTAATTCTATTTTGAACACCCAAAATTCAATTACACCTATTGTTATGCAATTGCTTAACGCACAGATCTACAAAGACCAAACTGTTTCAGTTTTAGGTGATGCAACAACCACTGTTACCTCATCAAATATTATTGTTGACACTGGTATGCGAATAGGATTAAATGATGTTAAAGCTACTGCCGGAGTTGCAACAATAACGTCTAACTCTAATTATAGTTCTGCAATTACATCAAATATTATTGTAATTAATACAGGAACATATGATTATTTGTTTAACACAACATTAGGTACAATAGCTGATGCAGTTGATGGCTATGCCGGAACACCTACATTCTATAGTGAATTGTACAAATTACTTTCGAGTGTAACTTCTGCTAGCCCTACTAATAAAGTTATTCTTACTACCGGCGTTAGATATTATAATGCATTTGGCAGTTCAACTGTTACATACCCATCATTAAATGCAAATTCTAATAGTGCAGCCGATTTTACTAAAGCCATCAAAGATGTTGGAGCAATATTTGCTTTACCGGTTTTGGATTCAAACAATCTTTTAGGAATAAATCAAAAGAACTATACTACATTTACTACTTCTGCTGGATTATCAACAGAAGGTGTTACTAGAGCTAGAAAAGTTATTGCTAACTTTATCCGTAGCATTTAATAAAAGGGCCTAACGGCCCTTGAGAGGATTTTATGTTCAATCAACCAAAAACGCCTAAACAATTAAAAGATTATATTTTGATGCGTCTAGGTGCTCCAATCATTAAAATTGAAGTCACAGAAGCCCAAGTATACCAGTGTATTCAACGTGCTTTAGAATTATACGGCGAATACCATTATAATGGCCTAAATAAAACATATATGGCCGTATATATCGGTGATGACGAAAAATATAAAAATGGTGTGTTTGATCTTAGTGATGAAAACATTTTTGCAGTTACCCAAATAATTAGAGGTAACACAGGCCTCTTGCTTACTATGGATGGCAGTGCGACATATCCATGGGCATCTGATTTCATTTTAGGCATGGCTGGTGTTAACGGCTGTTCTGCAGCACAATCATTTGGGCCTAGTGCGTATGGCGCCAATTTAAGCTATTACACTACAATCATGCAATATTGGACTATTCTTCAGAATATGTTTAATCCAGTTCCTGATTTCTGGTTTAACGATGATACCGGTCAACTTAAATTATCGGGCAACTTTAATAAAGGTGACCTAATATTTTTAGAAGTTTGGGTAAAGTCATTTGTTGATACCAATCCGATGGTTGGCTCATATGCTGGTTATGGATATGCACAAGGAGATCAAAATCCTTGGACAATTTCTGACCAATATAACTATGCTCCTAAATCAGTTGGCGGATATTATGCTGGAGATAACCAAGGCCATAAGCAAGGTGCCTTTAACAATAGATGGGTTAAAGATTACGCTACAGCATTGGTTAAAGAACTAAATGGTTCAATTTTAGCTAAACACCAAGGTCTTCAATTGGCCGGCGGTACAACAGTTGATGGCGTCCGATTAATAGAAGAAGCTAGAGCGGAAATAGAAAAACTTAGAGATGAACTCGATTTATTGGCTTCTCCTCCTGGAATATTAATGGGGTAATTATGTCTACTACATTTGATAGCTCATTATTTGCAACATTGGAAAATGGTGATGGGTATGACAAAACAAATGCCACAGAAATCCTTAACCCGTATGTTAACTTCTATAGTTATGAAAATGTCCAAACGCTCCAAGATGTATTAGTTGCAGAAAGTATACAAATGCGTGGAGTTGCTTGCTATTATATGCCAAGTGAATATGTTAATAAAGACGAATTGTTTGGCGAAGATCCTAGTAGAAAATTCAATAAAACCTGGAAATTCGCTGCATATTTGGACTCATTTGAAAGCTATGAAGGTTCTGGAACATTTTTTAGTAAGTTTGGTATGCAAGTTGATGACGAAGTTACTATAACGATAAATCCTAACTTGTTCAAACACCAAGTAAATGGCCAAGAACCCAAGGAAGGCGATTTATTTTATTTCGAAATGGATAAATCTTTATTCGAAATCGTATGGGTAGAACCTTACACGCCTTTCTATCAAGTTGGTTCCAATGCTATGCGTAAAATAACAGCCAAGAAATTTATTTACTCTGGTGAAGAAATTAATCCAGTGCTTCAAATAAATGATGGCATCAATATTCCTGAATTTGACGAATTAGATCTTAGTCCAGTTAAAGCATTAAATGATATCCATGACATTAGTGTCCCACAATATGTCGAAACTGATGCTATAGAAAAAATTGCTGAAGAAGTTATTGAACCTTATGTTGTTATAAACAATAGAGGAATAGATGGATCCGATTCTGGGCCATTTGATAACTTCATGGACGATTGATAAATAATATTAATAGCGTTTAATCGCAAGGAGAAATAAATGTTTGGACAATGGTACAATTCCTCTATTAGGCGCTATTGTGTTCTTATGGGAGATTTATTCTCCCATGTTCAAGTATTGAGAAAACGAGATGAAGACAAAATTGAACTTATTAAAGTTCCTATTACGTTTGCATCAAAAGAAAGATTTGCCGAAAAGTTAGATAAAATAACATCGGTCAACAATAATGGCCCAGTTGCTAAGGTAGAAACTATTTTACCGAGACTATGTTTAAGCCTAGTTGATATAATCTATAATGCTCAATATAAAACAAATATAACTAATAGAACATTGGCTAATCCGCCAGGTTCATCATCTCTTGTTTCCCAGTATAACCCGGTTCCAGTCAAACTTATTTTTGAACTAGGGATTTATACAAGGCATCAAGATGACATGTTCCAAATAATCGAACAAATTTGGCCATACTTCCAACCTCATTTTTCGACACAAATGAAAGAGTTGTTTGGTAATGATATCCAATTTGACCGCAATATCCGTGTCGTTTTACAAACTGTATCATTGGATAATCAACTAGAAACAGATAGAACTACTCGCAGACGGCTAGAAACAAATATGGTTTTTGAAGTCAATGGCTGGTTATATCCACCTGTTGCAGAAATAAAAGGTGAAATTAGGACAATTTATTTGGACTTTTTTGCAAATGAAAAAGAACTGGGTCATGACGGTGTATTTGAGTCTGTAGATACACAAGTAACACCAGTAGATGTCGATAAAGACGACTGGGACGGCTCATATATTCAAACGACTTCTGCAGGAATTCCTATTCCAGTCGCGCCAGAGCCACCACATCCGAGGACTAACACATGAGTAGCGATTTTCTTAGCGAATTATTAGATGTTACTGCATTACCCGGTACAGACGGCGAAGATATTATTGTGTATAAGCCATTAGAACTAGTAGATGTTGATAGCCACCCAGAAAATAGAGCACCAGATTTAGAATCGGATTATTCGGTTGTACGTAAAAATATGCACCATCAGCAACAAATGCTGATGGATGCAGCTAAAATATTTTTAGAGACAGCAAAGAATGCCGATAGCCCTAGACATATGGAAGTTTTTGCCACGTTAATGGGCCAAATGACCACAACGAATAAAGAAATTCTAAAGCTCCATAAAGAGATGAAAGATATAACAAATGAGACAACATTGGCAGCTAAAACGCCAACAGCGGGCCAAGTCAATATCAATAATGCTCAAGTGTTTTTAGGAGGTCCTACTGAATTAATGGACCAAATCGGTGATGCATTTGAAACTAAATTAGCATCTGTAGTTGATGAACAGTAAAATAGGATACAACTGTATCCTATTGGATAAATAATAATGATAATAGATAACGATAAATTACTAAAAGAGCATCCTTTAAATGCCCACTCTATGACTATTCTACATCCTGATCTATTAGAAACAAAAGTAGAAAATGGCATAAAATTTATAAAATCAAATTGGGATAATAAATGGTATCCCGAAAAGTATAGTGATTATGAACGCCTTAATCCAATGGTAAAAATTAAACTCCAAGGCGAAGATAAAGACCAGTTTAGAACATTTAAAGATCGTAACAATAGACGCACTCGATACTTAGGATTACCTAACTTAAAACGGGCAAATATAAAAATCGCTTGGACCAGTGAAATGGTCGACGAATGGAAAAAATGTCGCGACAATATCGTATACTTTGCCGAAACTTATTGTGCTATCACACATATTGACCATGGTACTATTAAGGTCCAATTACGTGATTACCAAAAAGATATGTTGACGATAATGGCTGAAAATCGTATGTCGGTTTCTAAATTATCTCGTCAGCTAGGTAAAACAACTGTAGTAGCTATATTTTTAGCATGGTTTGCATGTTTTAATAAAGACAAAAATATAGGTATCTTAGCTCATAAAGGATCTATGTCTGCTGAAGTTTTGTTAAGAACAAAACAAGCGATAGAATTGCTACCAGATTTCTTACAACCAGGTATTATCGAATGGAATAAAGGCTCTATACAATTAGATAATGGCTCAGCAATCTCAGCTTATGCCGCATCGCCAGATGCTGTTCGTGGTAACTCGTTCTCATTAATTTACATCGACGAATGTGCGTTTATTCCAAATTTTAACGATGCATGGCTGGCAATCCAACCTGTAATTTCTTCAGGTCGTCATTCTAAAATTATTATTACGACTACCCCAAATGGTATGAACCACTTCTATGATATTTGGACCGCAGCAATTGACGGCAAATCTGGGTTTAAACCATACGAATCGGAATGGAATGCGGTAAAAGAACGTTTATATAACGAAAAAGATATTTTTGATGATGGATGGGAATTCTCGTATAGAGCTATCGGTTCATCTTCAGTAGAACAATTCAGACAAGAACATGTTGGTGTATTCGCTGGTGGTCAAGGTACATTAATCTCCGGAATGAAGTTAGCAATTTTATCTTGGGCTAATGTAATAAATGACGATACAAATTTTTATAAATACAAAGAACCACAACCAGATAGACGATATATAGCTACACTTGATGCAGCAGAAGGTCGTGGTCAAGATTATCACTCATTAAACATAATTGATGTTACAGATGAACAGTGGGAACAAGTTGCAGTGTTACATAGTAATACTATATCACATCTTATTCTTCCTGATATAATTTTGACCCATTTGGTAGAGTACAACAATGCTCCAATTTATATTGAATTGAATAGCACCGGTGTATCGATAGCAAAAACCTTATATATGGACCTCGAATATGAGGGCGTCATTTGTGACAACTTCAACGATTTAGGTATGAAGCAAAGTAAAAGAACTAAAGCCGTAGGCTGTTCTGTGCTAAAAGACTTAATAGAAAAAGACAAGTTGAAGCTAAACCATAAAGCAACTATCCACGAATTGAGAACGTTTATAGAACACGGAGTTTCTTGGGCAGCTGAAGATGGGTTCCATGATGACTGCGTTATGAGTCTAGTAATATTTGCATGGTTGTCAACACAACAAAAATTTTCTGAATTTATTAATAGGGATGACCATAGATTGGCCTCCGATATTTTTAGAAGAGAATTAGAAGATATGAATGATGATTATGCTCCAGTGGTAATTATTGATTCTATGGATACTGTCGAACATTCGTCAGGAATTTCGTTTATATAAATATTGAAAAGAAATAAATGGGAGTCGAAATGGCTTTATTATCTCCAGGTATTGAAACTAAGGAAAATACCACACAAAGTACAATTGTACAAAACGCCACTGGACGTGCAGCTATGGCTGGTAAATTCCAATGGGGTCCAGCATTCCAAGTTATCCAAGTAACAAATGAAGTTGAATTGGTCAACTTATTTGGAATGCCAAACAACATTACGGCTGATTATTTTATGTCAGCATCAAACTTTTTGCAATATGGTAATGATTTGCGTCTTGTTCGTGTAGTTAATGAGGCAGCTGCAAAGAATTCTAGTCCTGTTGCAGGTAATGTAAAATTCGTTATTTCTGCACCTGGATCAAACTATGCAGTTGGCGACAAAGTTGTTGTTAAATATACAACTACCACAATCGAAGATGGCGGTAAAGTAACGTCGGTTGATAAAGATGGTAAAATCACAGGAATTTTTATTCCTACTGCTAAAATCACAGCATACGCAAAATCAATTGGCCAATATCCAGCTCTAAGCGATTCATGGACAGCGACAATTGTATCAACTGCTTCTGGTATTTCTGGTGCAGTTAGTATTTCTGGCGGTATCGAAGTAGATTCTGGTATTCTATTAACAGATCCTGATAATTCTATCAACAAAATCAATGCAACAGCATTCCAAACATCTATCAAAAAATATGGTATGCCGGGTGTTGTAGCGTTATATCCAGGTGAAACTGGTGACCAACTACAAGTTGAAATCGTTTCTAAAGTCGATTATGACAAGGGTTCACCTGTATTAACAGTATACCCTAATGGTGGAACTCAATCATCTGTAGCTAAAGCCGTATTTGGTTATGGCCCTCAAACCGATGATCAATATGCATTTATCGTTCGTAAAAATGGCGAGGTTGTAGAATCATATGTTGTATCAACCAAACAAGGCGAAAAGGATATTTACGGAAGCAATATTTTTATTGATGACTATTTCTCTCGTGGGTCAAGTAATTACATTTTTGCTACGTCATTAAACTTCCCTAAAGGATTCAGTGGTGTTATCAATCTTAATGGTGGTCTTTCTGCTAATGAAGCAGTTACTGCTGGTGATTTGATGCAAGGCTGGGACAAATTTGCTGATCCTGAAGCTATTGAAGTTAACCTTATGATCGCTGGATCATGTGCAGGTGAATCTCTTGAAACTGCATCAACAGTACAAAAACATATTGTTTCTATTGCTGACGATCGCCGAGATTGCTTAGCATGGCTTTCTCCGCCACGCGAAACTATTGTTAATATCGGATTAACTCGTGCTATTGATAATCTTATTGGATGGCGCGAAGGTACGGACACATATACTGACAATAATATGAACATCAGTTCTACTTATGCTGCAATCGATGGTAACTACAAGTACCAATATGACAAGTATAACGATGTCAATCGCTGGGTTCCATTAGCGGCTGATATGGCAGGATTATGTGCTAGAACCGATGACATTGCTCAACCTTGGATGTCACCTGCTGGTTATAACCGTGGTCAAGTATTAAATGTAATCAAGTTTGCTATTGAGCCGGTGAAATCACAACGAGATCGTTTGTATCAAGATGCAATCAATCCGGTAATTGGTTCTACCGGTGGTGATGGATTCATTTTATTTGGTGATAAAACTGCAACAAAGGTTCCAACACCATTTGACCGTATCAACGTTCGTCGTTTATTCAATATGCTTAAGAAAAATATCGGTAAATCATCTAAAGCAACATTATTTGAAATCAATGATGCATTTGAGCGTAGTTCATTCCGTATGACAACTACTCAATATTTGTCCGGCATCAAATCTTTAGGTGGTGTGTACGATTTCCTTGTTGTATGTGATGAAACTAATAACACACCTGCGGTTATTGACCGTAATGAATTTATTGCTTCATTTTATATAAAACCGGCAAGGTCCATTAATTACATCACGTTGAACTTTGTTGCTACTGCAACAGGTGCAAACTTCGACGAAATCATTGGTCGTCAATAATCATAATGGCTCTCTATAAATATTAAAATATAGAGAGCCTATTGAGATAGAGATGATAATAATATTCCACCAGAAATCATTGGCAATATAGATAACCTACAATTTATTACGTGGAAGAAAATAATGCCAAAAGAGATAAACTTATAACGGAGATTATTCCATAATGGAAATTACCGATTTATTACGCGCCTTTGAATCAGGCGACTTTGCACGACCAAACTTGTTTTTAGTCGAAATCCCTTACTTAGGCCAAAATTTTACATTCAAATGCAAAGCGGCAGCAATGCCACCAGCAAACGTTGACAAAATCGCAGTAGGCTTCCAAAACAGAAAATTAAATGTTGCCGGTGACCGTACATTTGACGATTGGTCAGTTACAGTTTATTCTGATGACAAGCATGAATCTCGTCAAGCTATTTTAGATTGGCAAAATTTATGTCATGGTCAAGGTGCCGAAATTACTGGTGCAACGCCTGCTGATTACAAAAAGACAGCAGTTATTCATCAATATGCTCGTGATGGTGTAACAATTTCTAAATCATACACAATTTACGGTCTATGGCCTACAGTTGTAGGTGAAGTTCAATTGGATTGGGATACTAATTCAGAAATCGAAACATTCGAAACAACTTTTGCTTTAGATTATTGGCTATAACTAACATTCCGATTGGTATAAATAAACCTATATCAATCGGAAATCTGTAGGAGATACCTATGCTAGATGCAAGCGGTTTGAAGATGTTCGCCTACTGGCAGAAAGTTGACGACGCAGAATTTAAACAAACACTTACTGACAAAGTCGAATCGTTTACGGCCCCTAAACTAGATGATGGCGCTACCGAAATTGATTCATCGTTATATAATGGTGTGTTCCAACAAATGTATGGGACCCAAGATTTAACGGCAACAAATACCAAAGAATTAATTAACACGTATAGAAGCGCGTTAAATAATTATGAAGTAGATAATGCAGTACAGGAAATTGTTTCTGATGCCATTGTTTACGAAGATGATTACGATGTTGTTACACTAGATTTAGATAGCACAGAGTTTTCGCAAAATATTAAAGATAGAATCCTAGATGAATTTTCTGAAGTATTAAATCTTTTGAATTTCCAAAGAAAAGGTTCTGACCACTTTAAACGTTGGTACGTCGATTCTCGTATATACTTTCATAAAATTATTAATCCAAGTCGTCCTAAAAACGGCATTTTGGAAGTTAGACGTTTAGATCCGCGAAATGTTCAATTTATTCGAGAACTAGATACTAAAGTAGAAAATGGCGTAAAAATAGTCAATGGGTATAAAGAATATTTCATTTATGACTCTAAAGACGAAGCATACCAATGTGGTTCCCAAACATTTGCAGCCGGCACAAAAATAAAAATTCCACATAGTGCCATGATTTATGCCCATTCTGGCTTAATCGATTGCTGTGGTAAAAATATTATTGGTTATTTGCATAGAGCTATTAAGCCAGCTAACCAATTAAAACTTTTAGAAGATGCGATGATGATTTATCGTATCACACGTTCACCAGATAGACGTGTTTTTTACATCGACACCGGAAATATGCCTTCTAGAAAGGCGGCACAACACATGCAAAACATTATGAATTCGCATAGAAATAGAATTTCGTATGATGCATCTACCGGTAAAGTAAAAAATCAACAGTCAATGATGGCATTAACCGAAGATTATTGGTTACAACGACGTGATGGTAAAGCAGTAACCGAAGTAGATACACTTCCCGGAATGTCGGGAATGAATGAAATGGATGACATTTTATATTTTAGAAAAGCATTATATATGGCTTTACGTGTCCCATTATCAAGAATTCCTGATGAGCAAAACCAAACAACATTTGATATGTCTAGTGCTATTTCTAGAGACGAACTCAATTTTTCTAAATTCATTAATGAGCTTCAGCACAAATTTGAAGAAATTTTGTTAAGCCCATTAAAATCAAATTTGATGTTAAAACGAATTATTTCTGAAGACGAGTGGAATGACCAACTAAATAATATTAAAGTATTGTTCCATAAAAATTCTTATTACTCCGAAATGAAGGAGATAGAAATAATGGAACGTCGAGTAAATGCGTTGGCATTGGTAGAACCATATATTGGAAAATATATCTCTAACCATACCGCAATGAAAGATTATTTACGTATGTCGGATGAAGAAATCGACGCGGAAAGAAAGCTCATTGATGAAGAACTTTCTGATAAAATATACAACCCACCAGAACCAGAGGACATATAATGAGCGATTTACTTAATGCCATTGTTGCCAACGATATCGTAAAATTTAAACAATGCTTTTATGAAGCAATGACAGATAAAGTTGGGTCAATTCTAAAAGAAGAACGTTTAAAAATTGCCAAAAGCATCATGATTGAAGGTGAAGAACCTGAAGAAGATGAAGAAGATGAGTCTGATGACGAATCAGGTGATTCATCTGACGATGACGAAGCCGATGAAAAGGACGACGAAAAAGATGATGAATCAGGTGAAGACAAAGACGGCATCACTTTAATTAAATCTAAGGATAAGGACAAAGAATAATGAATATTGTTATCGAGGCCCCAATTGGTCTTGACGAAATTTCATCTCTTTTGCCAGAAGCACAAGCAAAATTTGACCAATTATCTGGCATTTTTGAAGCCGATGAGATCAAAACATTAATAGAAAATATGGCCGCAGTTAATCCAACAATGTCAATTGCTATTGGATCTATTTGCGAAAATATGCCTTTAAATGAATTTATGGTCAAACACGTTAATGCTAAAGGTGAGTTAACAAAAACTAAAGATTTAAAAACTCGTCAACGCCAAGCATTCCAAACAACCGGATTATCAAAATCAGCTCGCAGACAAATTGCTCGTAAAGCGGCAAAAACAAAACGTGCAAATCCTACTATTGGAATTAAAGCGCAGAAAAAAGCCAAAAAAGCAAAAGCCAAACGTAAAATGTACGGATTAGACTAATGAATGAAGAACCTCAATTGTTAATAGAACATTGGGGTCAATCGACAGAAATTAATGATGTTCAATTAAATACGGGTCTTCAAGAAGCCAAATCTAATAATAAAAATTTAGCTCCAGGTCTGTATATCGAAGGTATTTTTTTGCAAGCTGATGTGGTTAATCGGAATAGACGGTTATACCCTAAGCGAATTTTAGAAAAAGCTATTGATAAGTACTTAAATGAACAAGTTAAATCAAGTCAAGCTCTTGGGGAACTAAATCATCCGCCTAGAGCATATGTTGACCCTAATTTAGCCGCTATCATTATTGAAGATATGTGGTGGAAAGGTAACAATGTTTATGGTCGTGCTAGAGTTATCGAAGGTGATAACGGGCCAGGTGATAAACTTGCTGCAAATATTAGAGCCGGCTGGAAGCCTGGTGTCTCTAGTAGAGGTCTCGGATCTATAAAAGATTCAGGCAAAGGATACAACATTGTACAAGAAGGGTATAACCTTACTGTCGGTGTTGATGTAGTATGGGGTCCTAGTGCACCGGATGCATGGGTGACACCTATTAGAATTGACGAAAGCGTAAATGAGGAGACAGTTGTCAGAAATCAAAACGCTGATTCCGCTTTTGGTTCGTTAATTTCGAATTTAAAAGCGTTATAAATAAAATTATATTAAAACAGGACATTAAAATGCTGAAAGATGTATTAATTAAGGAAGCTCAAGATATTGAAGTTTCTGTAGAATTAGACGGTATTTTTGAATCAGTTGATCTTTCTGCCGACATGAAACAGAATTTCTCTACTGTATTTGAGCAAGCCGTAAAAGTTAAAGCAGCACAACTTGCTGAAGCACACATTAATTTGATCGCCGAAAAAGCCGACGAAAAAGTTAAAGAAGAAGTTGACGAACGCTCTAAAGAATCTGAAAAGAAACTCGTAGAAGCTGCAGAAAAATTCTTCGAATATACGTCAAAAGAATGGCTTGCCGAAAACAAACTTGCTGTAGATCGTGGTATTAAAGCAGACCTATTTGAATCTATGTTTGCTGGCTTAAAAACATTAGTTGTTGAACATAATGTTGAACTTCCTGAAGGATCAGTTGATGTTGTTGCAGAATACGAATCTGAGCTCCAAGAAGAAAAACAAGAAAATGTTAAACTCTTTACTGCACTTAACGAAACTAAAGCTCGTTTAGAAAGTTTAGAACGTTCAAACGCTGTAAATGAAGCAACACGCGATTTAACCGAAAGCCAAAAAGAAAAAGTTAGTAACTTAATCGAAGGACTTCGCTTCAACGATCAATTTAGCACTAAATTAACCGCTATTGTAGAAATGGCTAAAGGCGCTAAAGAAGAAAAGCCGCTTGTAGAAAGCGAAATAAATAATAATAACGATGCTGCTGGTCTTAACTACGTTGTAGAGTCAGTTGAACAACCATCTACACCAGAAGCAACTTCTGTAAACAAATACCTCGCTGCAGCGAAACGTTTTAATTAATCCACAGGTACAAAAAATATGTCAACTATCTTAACACAACAAGAATTATTAGAAAAATGGACTCCTTTGCTTACTGATCCATCACTTCCACAAATTGATGAAAGCAAACACAAAGTATTATCAACAATCTTCGAAAACCAAGAAAAAGATTTTTCTAGCCAAGATTACCAAGATCCTTCAATTGTAAAAGCATTTGGTAGTTTCTTAAACGAAGCAGAAATTGGTGGTGATCACGGTTATGATGCTACTAATATCGCAGCTGGTCAAACTTCAGGCGCTGTAACGCAAATTGGGCCTGCTGTAATGGGTATGGTACGTCGTGCTTATCCTAACCTTATCGCATTTGACATTGCTGGTGTACAACCACTTTCTGGTCCTACCGGTCAGGTGTTCTCTTTACGTTCTGTATACGGTTCTGATCCTATCGCTGCCGGTGCTAAAGAAGCTTTCCACCCAATGTATGCTCCTGATACAATGTTCTCTGGCCAAGGCGCAGTACAAAAATTTGATGAACTAGCTGCTGGTGATGTATTAGCAATTGGTGATATTAAAGTTTTTGACTTCCCACAAACTGGTCGTGCGTATCTTCAAGCAATCACTGCTGTGACAATTGATGCTACTGCAACTACTGCTGATTTGTTAGCTGCTGAAGTTATCAAACAAATGGATGCTGGTACACTTGCAGAAATTGGCGAAGGTATGGCTACATCAGCTGCCGAGCTTCAAGAAGGCTTCAACGGTTCACAAAATAATCCATGGAACGAAATGGGTTTCCGTATTGACAAAAATGCAGTTGAAGTTAAATCACGTCAATTGAAAGCTCAATACTCTATCGAATTAGCTCAAGATTTACGTGCTGTTCATAACATGGATGCTGATGCCGAGCTTGCAGGAATTCTTGCTACAGAAATTATGCTCGAAATCAACCGCGAAATTATCGACTTAATTAACTACTCAGCTCAAATCGGTAAAACAGGCTTCACACGTACTCCTGGTACTAAAGCTGGTGTGTTTGATCTTCAAGATCCAGTAGATATTAAAGGTGCTCGTTGGGCCGGCGAATCTTACAAAGCGTTATTGATCCAAATTGATAAAGAAGCTGGTGAAATTCAACGTCAAACAGGTCGTGGTATTGGTAACTTCATCATCGCTTCTCGTAATGTTGTAATGGCATTGGCTCAAGTTGATGAACGTGTTAGCTATGCTGCTCAAGGTCTTGCATCTGGCATGAATTACGATACATCTAAAGCAACATTTGCTGGTATGCTTGGTGGTCGTTATAAAGTATATGTTGACCAATATGCTCGCCAAGATTACTTCACAGTAGGTTTTAAAGGTTCTAGTCCATTGGATGCTGGTATTTACTACCTTCCATATGTTCCTTTGACTCCGCTTAAAGGTGCTAACCCTGCTAACTTCCAACCAGTGATGGGCTTCAAAACACGTTATGGTGTTGCAATCAACCCATTTGCCGACACTTATGCACAAGCACCAGCTGGTAATAAACGCATTAGCTCTGCTATGCCTACAGTTGAAAACAGTGCCGGTAAAAACGGTTACTTCCGTAAAGTATTCGTAAAAGGTCTCTAATACGTAATTACTTTTAAAAAGGAGAGCTTTCGCTCTCCTTTTTTGTATGTTTAAATAAAGTATATACGTATGTATTTTCTATGATCAAGGAAAAACAATGAAACAAAAATATATTTCGAAATTAATTAACGAGTCAGTTGTTACCAGTGACAACTCAGTGGGCCGGCCATCACTATTGGCTTTAACCCGTGCAACTACTAAAATGGTCTATCAAGATTTAGTAGCAGTTCAAAGAACATCTCAACCTGTTGCAGCATTATTTGGTGTAAAATATCTAAATGCTGATGGCCAATTATCATTCGCAAGCGGTTCTACTTTTTCTGGTGAAATCTCAGAAGTTGAACGTGCCACTTTACCGGTTTTGACTACAGGTAATGCCGGCAGTATTGCTAAAGATGGTATGTTTATCTACAACTCTGTAACGTTTAAATCTCTTGTTGCTTCTCCATTTTCTGGCGGTGGTACAACAGTCGATGATATGATGCTTATCGCATTGGCAACTAATTCTGTTAGAACAATGTCTAATGCAGCGGTTACATCAAAATTTGAAGCTGCAAAACCAAATATTACTGATGCTAAATTCCAGGTAAATAGATGGAATGCCGATGTAAAATCTCGTAAGTTCAAAACAGAATTAACGGTAGAATTAGCACAAGACATGGAATCAGCTGGATTTGATGCACCATCAACTATCGAAGATATGTTAGCTACACAAATGGCCGAAGAAATCAATAAAGACATTATGCAATCATTGATTACTGTCTCTAAACGATTTACTCTAGATGGCGTGACTACAAATGGCTATTTAGATTTATCAACTTCTACCGATTCTAGCTATGTACAAGGAAGAAGTTTATATTACTATATTTGTGAAATGGTTGCGTATATTCAACGCAATACTTCATATTCGGCTACGTATGTTTTAGCATCTTCACGCGCAGCAGCTTTACTTGCTTCTTCTGGATGGATGAAACAACATGATGACCAGCCTTTAGCTGCTTATGGTGTTCTTAAAAATGGTCTTGTCGTTTATGTAGATAATAATAGCCCTGTAGAATATGTTATTGCAGGTGTTAAAGATTATTACGGCGACAATGAATTAGTCGGTTCATTATTCTATGCTCCATATTCGGTTTATGAAGAAGGTGATCCAGAAGAACATATTGGTGCATTTACAGTTATTAATGATTATGAATCATTACAACCACATGTTGCATTAATGGTCCGTTATGCTCTTTCCGTTAATCCGTACACAATGGGTTTAACTGACGACCAAGCACGTGTAATCGATTCTACAGATCTTGATAATTTTGTAGGCCAATCACAAATGTCTATGTACTTAGGTTTAAAACTACCAGCAACAGTAAATTAATAGATACAAAAATGGGACTCAATTGAGTCCCATTTTTTATTTCAATTCGGATAACAATAAGATATACCCATTTCTAGATTCTTGAATCTCTATATCTTCCCATGTATTAACATTTTTAGATAACGCTACAAGAACTCTAGGGTATTCAAATCTAGCATTAGTCGGATCAGCGATCCAATTAAAGCCATCATTTTTAGCACGTTGGATCTCATCAAGAATCCACCACCCCATCCATAAGAATCCTCTATCGCGCCCAGGTCTTAAATCGTGTATGTACACGTCATCCGACACTGGTGGTTGTGGAGTAGGATTATCACTAACGGTAACAATACACGGGCTAGATACATTTGAATCACCAGAAATAGTGACTTTTAACGTATACGATCCGGTATCGGATGGCTCAGAATTGGCCTTTGTAAAGTTTTTGTTGGTTTGACCTACAACTTCGGCTCCATTTTTATACCATTGATATGTAGCGCCTTCAGAAGGAGTTACAGTAGAAACAATATTAATAGATGTGCCTGTTTTGTAGATTTGATTTGCGGGTAATTTAACATCTATTGGTGTAACATCAGCTACAGTAAACACGTGAGCAGGCGAAACTCTACTTATCGTTGGATCGATTTTCGAGAATATCTTATACGTATAAGTACCACCAGCATCTTTAGCGGCATAAACACGAATAGAAGCACCGGTTCCTAATATTGTAGTTCCACGATACCATTCATACGTGTAGTTATCAACATCCAAAGTGTTAGAATCACGTGTACTGTCTGTTAAAGATAAATCAGCATGGAAAGTAACTCTATCTCCTAATTTTGCAGCATTTGGGCCATCTAATGCCAACGTCAAGTCTTCTACTGCGGTAACACCCTTAATATTGACAATATTACTTTGGACATAATCATTTATGTATTGTTCATCGGTTGATTTTGCAATAACATAATAAATTGTGTCACCAACATCAACAGGATTTATAATTGATGCATTAGATAACCCGTCAAGTTTAACCCCGTTGGCATACCATTCCCATGACAAGTTTATCGGATGGTAATCAGAAACAAATGAAAAGTATATTGTATTGGCCTTACCATCAGCCACAACAAACGATTCCGGTATTATTTTTAATGACAAATGCGGATTTCGTTTAACCACCAGTGTTTTAGCAATAGTTTGTTTTGTAGTTGCAGAAAATCCAGTAGCCGATGCGGTAACACTTAATTTATACGATCCACTATCATTTGCATATGATGCATTGGTAATGTATAAATCTTTATTAGTTGCACCAACAATTCCTGCGCCATCTTTATACCATTGATACTCATATACTATGCCGGATGTAGGATTAGTAGCATTTACAGTTCCTAATAATGCGGTAGAACTACCTTCAGCCACAGGAACAATTATTGTACTAACCGTAAATGATATATTAGGATTAGCCGATAACGAAACGGTAACAATCTCCGAGATATATGTTCTTGTTGCAGGACCATCTGTGTACGTTACTTCAAAATGATATGCACCTAAATCCGCTTCAGTAACACTAGCAATGGTGTGAGAATACGTTAATGCTTTACCCCATTCTTCTACAACGGTCGTTCCATGCATTAATACACATTTAGAAATTGTGTTTGTAGGTATTGTAACAGAACCCATTATTACTACAGAACTTCCCAATGTTGCAGAAGGATTATCAACTAATACAGACATTGTTAATTCATTTTCTGTTGGGACATCTAGCACAAATGGGTTTGACGTGATTTTTATAAAGGAATCGGTTGCATGTGGAGTTGCCGGCCACATTGTGTAATCAACGGTATAAGTACCATTATTGTCGGCGGATGCACTATCAATTGTTAGGGTATTGCCTACTTGATTAGTTAAAACAACACCATCCTTTTTCCAAACATAGTCCACACTCGCTACTTGCTCAATGATGGCGTTTTCAACATTAGAAATAATTTCTATTTTTTCTCCTGCTGCAATTTCTGATACCGTAGAAATTGTAATTTTCTCGCCGCCTGTTTTAATCAATGGCGCAACGTAGATTTCACTCATCATTTGAGGTTCATAATACGCTTCAACTAAATTTTTGTTAACATACCATTTAGCAGGTGATGAAACATAATATTGAAATGGATTATTTAATACTGTTGATAAGTCTTGGATATATCTAACTACGCCATTACCGATATAAACAGGACGGCCCGCTGGACCTTGGAATGTTCCAAATAATATAAAATCATCTGTTATCGTAGCTGGGTCATATAACTTTAAGTCGTAATACGGTTTAGAGACATCAAGTGGTGGCATTGATAAAATAGGAAACGTGCTTTTAGGCAATTGATTAATCGTACAATTCACCGCCGTCATTGTAGGTAAATCAATTGAATCTACATGCCCATATGGATTACTCAACACAACATTTCGTTTTACTAAATCCCCTGGTTTAACTTCTTCACTAGCAGCCAAATTAGAAATGTGTGTTTCGGCATTTGTGCTTTCATCATTTAAGTCAAAAGATAAATTTGATGAGGTGTTTAGTTGATAGTCCGTTGTTCCATTAATATAAGAAGTATATGCCGTAGGTGCGTTATACGCCGCATCAGCAGGATACCATGAGTACGCAGGATTAGTTTCTGTATAAATCGTATTAATTAATGGTGATGATGTAATAGTCCCGTAATAGTTCATTTGAGTTTGCAATGTCGAACTAGGATATTTTAACGTAGGATTACCCAATGCGGTAACAAATGGATTATACGAAGTTATTTCACTAATGTCATTACCGATGTATCTAATGTCATGTCCTAAATATGATGTTAGCGTATGTACATCAGAAGCATCTAATAAATTTTTAATTTTTAGTTCTGCCAACACAGTTTTTAATTTGTGGTGGTCAGGCGGAATAGACATATAATTTAATGTTATTTGAGCATTGCCAACTAATTGTTCTTGGCCAATAGTATCATCAAAAAGAACAAATCCGGTTTCTTCCTCGTATATCTTAATAGTCTCTATTGAATAATAATTTGTCAAACTATCCCAGGTTGTTGATCTAGGCATTATTGTCATAGAATCATAATTAAGATTGATATCACTAGCCGGTACCAATTGGAAAATAGGTGCATCGGTAATAGCGATTATATCCAAGAACTTAACCGTATCTGTGACAACCCATTCCGCAGAAGGATTTAGTGTTGGATCTTCTTGATACACTCTAAAGTGACAAGTGTCTTGGTCGGTATAATCCATAAATGCTGAAAGTATACCGGAAGTTGTTGATGTTTGCGATGGGCGATACATTTGACCTTTTAGAGGTTTGCCGTATTGCACTCCGTTCTTGTATTGAACGTACCAATATGAATAGTACATTGGAACTGGGTCCAAACCGGTGACTGTAAACAGCACCGATAAGTATTGTGTAGAAAATTTTGGATATCTACTAGTTGGTATCCATGGTCGGAATTCTACTTTGGTTATATTCATCAACTATCCTTTTTAAAAAGGGTTTTAGGTCAGTGTAACAAATCGGGAATTTCTTGTTTCTCTAACTACTACGCTTCCATCCCGTTTAATGTAGTAAATTAGACTTTTAATGACATCAATGTTTGCTTGGCCACGTGGAAAACTTTCTGGGATTTCTTTCCAATTCTCATTTTCTAGAATCCATGCGTAAATCCACCACTGAAGTGTATAAAATCCTGGTGTTGGGCCTATCAGCGAAAACACCGGAGAAAATTCTTTAGGCAATTCATATTGTACTTCTTGCGCAGTATTTTCTTCTATGCCTTCGATCTGATCGACAATTTCTGGTTCTTTTGGTTGTTTGACGACTTCTTCAACTAAGTCTTCTTTTGGTTTTTCGGCTTCTAGTTTTTCTTCTAACAAATTATCTTGTTCTGCATCCATCAATTCGGAAATTGACATGCCGCCTTGATCTTCAGGTAAAGGCTCATTGGCTAATTCTGTTAATTTATCAGAAAGGTCTGATACCATATTGTCAAACGATTTTGTTTTCTTTAATTGAATGTCAAATTGTTCTGCATATTTAGCCAGCTTTTCTTTAGATTCTCTAATGTCAAGTTGTTTAATCTCTTCGATGTAGTTTGTATCTATCATAATAGTCTCACAAAGGAATGTTGTATTATCTTATTTATAAATAACTATATCAAGTTGTTGGTAATTTACGATATGAGCGATATTAATGTACACTTTTATGATTATAGTTATGTAAAAATTGCCACAAAATCTAAAGGGCTAATTTTTGAACTAAGAGACCATTTTGCATTTTATGCAGAAGGATATCAGTTTTCACCAAAATTTATGTATGGCGACTGGGATGGTAAAGTAAAATTACTTAACACAGATGATCTTTTACCATTCGGCCTTTTGGATGCATTATGCAAATACGCATCAAGTAATATGTTGTCAATTTCTATCCACAATGATATTGCGCATAAAAATACTATAACACGTGACGAATTGACCGCATGGGTCGACTCTAAAAAATATTATTCTGGCGGTAATGAAATTTACCCATATTGGTATCAATTAGATGCGGTATATGAATCGTTAACCAATAAACGTCGAATTCTTAATTTGCCGACATCTGCCGGTAAATCAATGATCCAAGCACTATTAACTAAATTTACATTAGAACATTCTGATAAATCAGTATTAATTTTAGTTCCAACAGTTTCATTAGTGACTCAAATGAAAGACGATTTTGTGGATTATGGTCTTTTTGAGCCTGATGAGATTGCTGAAGTTATGGCGGGCAAAGCGCAAAAGCACCAACGTGTTGTTGTATCAACATGGCAATCTGCTATCAAAAAATCTAAAGATTGGTTCAATCAATTTGGTATGCTTTTATGCGACGAAATGCATTTAGCTATTGGTAAATCTATTTCTACCATTATTAATAAACTAACATATTGCGAATACAAAATAGGATTGTCTGGGTCATTGAGAGATGGTAAAGCCAATTTAATGCAATATGTTGGCTTATTTGGTGGAATTTATAATCCAGTAAAAACCAAAGATTTGATGGAAGAAGGACAAATAGCTAAGCTAAAAATTAATGTGCTTATGCTAAAATATCCAGAAAAAGTATCCACAGCTATTTCTAACACAGACTATGCAACAGAAATAAAATTTATTACATCTTTGAACAAAAGAACAGCATGGATATCTCGTTTGGCGGTCACATTAGGCAAACGAAATGAAAACGTCTTTGTTATGTTTAAACACATAGAACACGGCAAACAAATTCTCAATAGTATTAAAGAATTGGGATATGAAAAAGTGTATTATGTTTCTGGGGAAATTTCCCCAGAACAACGAACATTTCTTAAGAAAATGGCTGAAGAACAATCGGGTGTAATTATCATTGCATCATACGGTGTATTTTCTACAGGTATTTCTGTAAAAAATCTTCACCATGTCATTTTTGCTCACGGCGTAAAATCTAAAGTTATTGTGCTTCAAACTATTGGACGTGTACTTAGAAAGCATAAAACAAAAAGTACTGCAACAGTATGGGATTTGGTAGACGATATGTCAATAACCAAAGAATCCCAAGGTATAAAACGACGAGTAAATGTCAATTACTGTTTAAAGCATGGAATTGATAGACTTGAACGATATGGCCAAGAGCAATTTGATTATGTAATAAAAGACGTTGACTTTTTAAAATAAAAAAATGGGACTCAATTGAGTCCCATTTTAGTATCTACTACATAAGCAGTTCATCACAGTCTTCACAAACTGTCATAGAAGCAATTTGATTATGGATTCTAACATAAGGATCCTTCCAAATGTCGCAGTTCTCACAAAGAAATGCATATTGTTCTAAAGCATCAGTAAAATTCTGCGATTCTACAATATCTGTATCAAATCCTAGTTCTTCAACAATAGATCGAAGAGCGCCCTTTTTGCCATGTGCACCATAAGATTCTTGGCAATCTTGAAGCTCATTTGCAATTTCACGATATTGGTCGTCTGTAGGAAAGATCATTATTTGTACTCCTTTGTGTCTACGTAAAACTCAATGTATGATTCTACGTCTTTTGAAATTGCATATACGGTAACAACACCACGATCAAAATCAAATGATTTAACTAATAGGCGCTCGCGCCATGGGTCTACGCCCCAACCCCAATCAAATTTACGATATGGGCAAACATAATGAACATTACGTTCTTCTATACCATTAAAAATAAAACCAGGTGACCCAACAAATTGAACAACCCATCGTTCAGATGCATTGAGTACTGTACGCACATCGCAAGTCAATGTCACTTTAGTTGAATCGAAAGAAGTTACTTTAGGCATTTTAATTACCATTTGATTGTTGATAAAAGCTATTCTATCATGTTAGAAATTTAATGTAAATAGTTTTTAAAGCAATAATTCCGTCTCTGTAATAATATCATTGCTATTTTCGACTACTGGCAATTGTTCAATATGCTGTAGACATGGCCCAGGATGAACAGGACCTTTTTCTGTTTTAACTACTAATGCTGAATCTATAGGTTGTTTACAAACAACACAAATTGTATTTTCCATACGGATATCCTTTATTATGGTGCTTCGCACCAGTGGCGAAGCCACATATTACTATTATTTAAATTTACTATATTATACATTCAATATATCTAATACATTTAAAACCTCTTCTATCCCTTAGCTTAGGTATTGAATGGAACTAAGGGGTGAACCCATTATATGTATAATACATCATTATTTTTGAAAGCACGGGTGCTGTATAAATATACACGTTTAGACGTCTATTTTTTGATCAAGTAACGGATCCATTAAGCTCTAATTTAAGCTGTTCTAATGTATCTGGATTATCTAAAATGCTAAACGTAATTGTTACTATGACAGAGTTTCTATCATAGTCTGCATTAACATCGACATTAAGTCTAACAATTCTAGGCTCATATGTTCTAACAGCAGATGTTATGCTTTTTTCTACTGTACTTGCAGTCAATGGCGTCATATTTTCAAACAAGCTGTCTGTAATATTGCAACCAAAATCAGGATCAAAAGGTCGAGTCCCCTTTTTAGTCATAATAATTCCTATCAATGAGTTTTTGACCGCTCGTGACCCAACAGCTGAAGCAACATCTTTATTCCAAGCCATGGTTAATTCTGGCGAAATGTCTTTATACATTTCGTTAATAGTTTGCATTATAAAACCTCTAAAAACTCTTTAAACCCAGATATTACATGCACATGTGATTTACCACAGTGTGGGCAGTTAATGGCCACCGGTAATATAGGTTTAGGTGCTAATAGTATTTTTTTGATATTATTAATATCATCTTCACTTATAGCCGAGTATAAGTCAGTAATTTCTACATCCGATAAATCGTCAATAGTAAGGCGCTCGGTACCTACATAAATTGCTTTAATAGACTTTGCAATCATTCCAGGGATATCATCGTCATCCCATAATTTTGGCCATTGTAGCTCTATTTTAAATTTTTTAAATGGATAAAATTTAGCTAAATTCGAGTCACCGTAATCAACATATGCATTTTTAACATTGATTTTAACTTTATGTGACTCACCACAAGTACATGTAAATTCTTGGGTTGGCGTATCTTCGTTCTCACTATTAGCCAATAAATTAATCAAAATTAGCTCTGCATCATGCTTAGCAAAATCTTTACCATTTGTACTATTTTTAATCAAATTAGAATATGCTTCTTTTAATGGTGATGACGAAGCATTGGTTTTGGCTATTGAAATCGCCAGATACTCTCTTAATGAGTATGTTTTGCAATCAACAAATCCGTCATTTAATTTGACTTTAAATTTTTTCTCAAACATTTGTCTATCCTTAAAAGGAGTTTAATTTATTTATAAATAAATTAAAAATAGATAAGAGTACAAACTGTATGGCAAATATCATTAGATGCAAATTGCCTGATGGACTTCATCGATTCTCACCGTTTCTTGTAAAAGACTATAGAGATTTTTTACTCATACGTAATGACATGGAAACTAAAGATGAAGATGAACAGGCGGATATAGTCAATGAATTGGCTGAAGAATACTTTCCTAGTTTTCCTAAAACTTGGCAACAATATATATTCCTAAATGTCTTTACCGGGTCCATCGGTAAAACAAAAATACCTATTGTGTTTAAATGCCCTATTTGTGGCAAATCACAAAAACGATTATTTAATATATCCCAGCCCCCATTAAAAGCTCCAGAAATAAAACTTTCGGATTCCGTTACACTAAGATTCAAATTCCCGGAAATTGATCAGAAATCGTTTGAACAATTAATTTTGGACAATATAGAAACGGTAGTCCACGAAAATGAAGAATACGCTTGGGAAACATTGGACCAATCTACAAAAGATAGCATTATTGATTTGATAGATATTAATAAATTTGAAACTATTGTTAAGTCTTTAAAGCCAATTCATTTTGAATTAACCGTAAAATGCTGTGACACACAAAAATTAGTATATGATAATCTATTTTCTATTTTCAAACTTCTAATAAACCCGGATGAAGTATTTCCATTTTATGAGATCAATAGTATTTTAATTAAAAATGGCTATGATCAAAGAGCAATTATGGAAATGCTGCCGGCAGAAAGAAGTATTGCATTATCTCTAATTGAAAAGGATTCTAAAAAATGACAACCCAACAACGCCCTGGATTTCCTAATATCGATATTAGGCTTTATGAAGATTATGATGCGTGGACAGAAAATAGACATCTTGACCTTTCGGTAACATTTACCACATTGACTCTGCGTGACGGGCTATATGGTAGAAATGAAGGTATTTTACAATTTTATGATTCTAAAAATCTCCATGCAAAGTTAAGTGGTGAGCAAATTGTCCAAATATCAATGGCAAACGCCAATACTAAAAATGTAGTAAGCCGGTTTTATGGCTGTAAAGATACTTCTGTTTCGGTGGATGAAAAAGGTGACAACATCCTTGCCTTTAACCTTGCGCCGTTGCATGAAGTGGAAAATGTTAAATTCTCAAGAGCATTCTTTGCAAATGGCACAGAAACTATTCAAACAATGGTAAAATCATTATACTCTAACAGAACAGAAATCATGCCAGCGGTTGATGGCATTAATGTGTATTGCCCTCGCGTTGCTTGGATCGGAACATTGACTGACTACATGGAATATATTCGCGAAGTTGGTTTAGCTGTTGAATCAGAAACTCATGCTTTTGTTTGGGAAGATGTTAACGGGATTAACATATCTGATTATAAATCTATTATTGACAAAGACCCAAAAGTAATGGTGGTAGGTGATCCTGCACAAATTGGCTCATACGTCCAAGATATGAAATATCCATTAGTATGGGATTTCGTTTGGGAAGCTAAAACAAATCGAAATGTTCGTAATCCTTTAGAAAATGTTACTGTATATGCCCATTCGTTTAACGATAAAGAAATCCAAAGAATTTCTGTAGGTGAAGGTACAAATACTATTGTGGTCAGTAGATCCGGCGGCTATTCTGAAATGACATACCGAAATGGTTATGAAGAAGCATTTAGATTGTTGACAATGGCTCAATATGACGGATACGCTACTTGTAAAACCTCTGGTGATTTTACAATAACCCCAGGTACAAAAATTAATTTTGGTGATACTAAAGGTCAATTTAGAACTGATTTTTATGTAGACGAAGTCATCCATGTTATTTCTAATAATGCATCAGAAACTCACCTTTACATGTTTACAAATGGTAAAGACATTGTTCCGGTAGAAATCGAAAAAATCAAAAACGAAATTGAGAACATTACACCACCTTCTGATACAACTGTCCCGGAAGCATCCGGCGATAGAAAAGGCGCCCAATGGGATTTAGATATAATGGCAACTGTTGTTACGCGCAATGCACAAGGTCGTAAAGCAACAGGTAAATGTGCGTTATATGTTCGTAAAGCATTACAAGCAGCCCAGTTGAATAATTATTTTGCCGGCGGCTTAGGCAATGCTAATGAAATGGCCCCTAAGTTAGTTAATATGGGATGGTTGGCTGTAGGACAAAATGTAACAAATGTACGAAAAGGCGACATTGCAATATTCCAGCGTACTAATACTCCATTGGGATCTAAATACGGGCATATTGCAATTTATAATGGATCACAATGGGTATCCGATTTTATCCAAAAGAGTGTACAACCAAATAGCAAAGATAATTTAACATATACATTATATCGTACTCGTTACGGGTACAGTGCCGGAGCATAATATGGACACAATTCATTTAGACATTAAGCCAATTGTTAAAAAAGTAACAATTAATAATAAAGAAGTAAGCGTTCCTATGCTTGGGCTAAAGCACAAAATGTTATTTGATGAAAATTTATCACCAAGTGCTAATTTAAAGAAACTTTTAAATTTTGTGCAGCCTAACTTATCTGTCGCTGAGCGTGATTTGCTTTGTTTACACATATTAGCTTTTAATGGGCGTTCTAAAGATAAAGTTATTGTGGATAACGTTACATATACATTAGATGATGTGTATATTAGCCAAAAACTTAAATTTAATATTGGTGATTACGAGTTTAAATTTAAATCTCCGGATGTCGAAACTATTGACGGATCAGTGGATTTAATGCTTAAAAACTGCTGTGTATACGTTAAACACCTAGACGAAAAAATCAAAATTCCTGATTTTTTAGATTTGCCACCATTTGTTATTAATTGGGCAAATGATATTACAAATACAATTTCAATTAAAACTCATAACGGTATTATTGCCGGTATAAATGATGTTTTGGAGTTCTTTAATGGATAAGTTACAACGTATTCCGGCAACGTTGAGACGTCAGGCGCCAACTCAACCGGCCGCCAATGATAGTCAAGATGTGCCGCAAAATACAAAGGTTTCACAAATGGTAGAAGCTCTAGAAAAAACTAGAACTTCTCCACCGCCTGTGCCTAAAGATGACCCAAAGACATTTGATATTCCTTTGAATGGTGCAAATGATGCCGAAATAGGTAATCAAGAAACATTAATACAACAAGGCGAAGCTGCTAACGATAGTGCATTTGCAACAGCGACTAACACCAAAGAAATTTCTTCTAAATTGACAACATTGTCTAATCAATTAAAAGAGAAATACACAGCGGCAAATGATTCTACAATAGAAAAACCTGATGTTGCAAAAGATACAACATCGGAAATTTTACAAAAACGTAAAATGGGCGAAGTAGAAACACCTAAATCAGCTGCAGTTGAAGTGGTTAAACAAGAACCAAAACCTTCTGAAGGATTGTTAGATCAGCCGAACCAAGTTAAAGGCGCCCCATCAGGAACTAATCCAGTGATTACTGCAGTCGATGCGGTAACAACTGCTGTTAAAACTGGCTTTGGCAAAATCACCGGCTTCGCAGATAAAATATCTTCATTTTTATTCAAAACTTCTATAACAGAAGCTGCTAAAGGCGCCATGATTGCAGCAGCAATACTAGGTATTATTATTGCTCTTGATGTTCTTCAAGCGTTATGGCAAAAGTATGGCGACTTGATTTTAGCAAAAATCGAAGACTTAAAAACCGTTTTAGTTCAATGGTGGACCGAATTAAAAGATTGGGCCGCTTCATGGGTAGATATGAAAAACTCATTTGATATAATGGAAGGGTCATTAGATGAAATGAAGAAAATGTGGAAAGAAGGCAATTTAGCCGGATTGGCCGGTGCAGTGGGTAGAAGTCTCAAAGACGGAATCATGGCATTAGACGGTGTTTTTAGTAGATCTGTTGCAAAATTGTTATCAACTGTCCTTGGTGCACTTGGCTTCAAAGATATGGCTAAGCGCATTGAAGCTTCTGGGCTACAAGATTGGTCAAATGGTACTAAAGGATCTATGTCAAAAGATAATCAAACCAAATTAGCTAAGCAGCAAATTGAAGATGAAAAAGGAAGTGGTCGGACACCTACATCTTGGAAAACTAAATCATGGCTTCCTGATAAAGCAAATTACGAAATGGGATATATTTCCAAAGACGAATATGGTCAAATTGAAGCAGAAAAGAAAGATAAAGCACAACGCCAAGCTTTGCCTTATGACCAACAAGTTCAAGTTGTTGCTGCAGGTAATGAAGCAAGAAATGCAATCGATAGATATAAAACTATTACTGCCCGTTTAGATCCAAAAGATCCGGCATCGGCTAAGCGTATAAATGACTTAAAGCAAGAAGCGGTTACCGCAGTCAATAACCCTGCTCTTGATAATGCACCTAATGTTAAAGCAGAGCTTCAAAATCAAATAAATAATGTAGGAAAACAGGCTAGTGTGAGTCCAGAGACATCTGGTTCTAGTTTAGACACAATAAAAGCAAAAGCAATCAAAGCCGTAGATGCCGTTAAAGGTGCTGCTGCCACAGCTGGAGCGATTTTGACTACACCTGCTGCCATAACAACTAATATTATCAAAAACAGCAGAAGTGTAAATGTCCAAACTCCTGTTACAAATACTAGAGCACCTGGTGTGTATAAAGCAACTGGTGTAAATTAAGGAATTATTATGCAAGTTAAAGAACTCACATCTTCTGGTGGATTTCTTGAACAAGCCGGCAGTATTATTGCTGCCGGCCAAAGTCAGCAATCGAAAGAAGTGAAAACAAAGGTAATGACGGCCCAGTATCCTGCCGAGCGAGCGGCCTCGGTGGATACTGCTGATAATGTAGAAGTTGGCCAAACATATCAAAATGGATTATTATTTACTGCATACGAATACGCTTCTAGAACTACACCGGATTTACGTGCTATGAGAACCGCTCAACAATCGGCATCAAAAATCTTAAAAACGGTTCAAAAGGCAAAAACGGCCCTTCAAACAGTAACGAACAACGCAAAAAATAGTACGAATACCACTACTAAAGAACCAGTGGCCAATATTTTGATGCCACGTTCAAAATCGGATAATGATACAACATCTCACAAATTTAACGATGTTGGTGAATCGTTGATCACACGTGGTAATGGTACAGCAACAGGTATTTTATCAAATATCGCATCTACGGCTGTGTTTGGTGCAATTGATGCAGCAACAAAAGGTGTAATGGCGGATTATGGTGAACAGATCTACAACACATCCCGATCAATGTATGCGGGTGCAGACAATAGAACTAAAACTTATACATGGGACTTGACACCTCGTTCAGCTGAAGATCTTATGCAAATTTTAAAAATCTATGAGATCTTTAATTTTTATTCTTATGGTATGACCGGCAATTCACAATTCGCTAAAAGCATTAAAGACCAAATTGACAAAGCATATAGAACTAAAATCATAAAACCTATTAATGATGCTACGGGTACAACTACACAAAAGACTGTAATGGAATCAGTTACATCATTCTTGTCTAATGTTATTGTTGTATCTAACCCAACTGTATGGTTTATTCAAAATTTTGGTACTACATCTAATTTTGACGGCCTTTCAGATATATTTGGCCCGGCACAAATATCTAATATTCGTTTTGATAAAGCATCTGATGGTAATTTTAATGGCCTTGCGATTGCACCAAATATGCCGTCGTCATTTGTATTAGAGATTACATTTAGAGAAATTCTTACACTCAATAGAGCGTCAGTTTATGGAGAAGACATACTATGACAAATACTGCATTGGCGTTGACATTAGAAGAGTTCAATAGCCAAGTGGCAAATATGGATTTCCAAAGAACAAATATGTTTTCTATGCATTTTGCCACAAAACCATCGTCAAAATCACAAACATATCTAAGCACATTATCTTCTAGCAATTCGGATACAATTAAATCAACACTTAATTCATTGGGTGTAACAAACGAAAATATCCAAAATGCTTTAGTTTCTGTAATTACAATTGGTACTCAGAAAATTGTAAGAAAGGCAGGAGTAAGCACGGTGCTTTTAGGTGCAATGACAAGCCGAGTAGTACAATCACTACTCGGCGCTTTGCCGGTAGGTACATTTTTATTAGATTATTTTAATTCGGCATTTCCTACTTCGGGACTAATGGTCCAATCATGTAAAATTCCAGACAATCATATTAATTTTGAAATGGACAGATTACATAATGCTCCTAACATTAAGTTGATGGGAAGAGACTTTGAACCATTGGTTATTACGTTTAGGATGGATTCAGAAGCAGCTAATTGGCGAGCTATGAACGATTGGGTAAATGCAGTAGAAAATCCAATTAACGGTCTTAGAGCACTTCCTGTCGATGTAGAAGCAGATATTCAAATAAATTTGCACAATCGTAATGGATATCCTCATACCGCATACGTTTTTACTGGGTGTGTTCCTGTGATTATAGGAGGTCCACAGATTTCTTATGAAGATAATAATCAAATTTCTGTGTTTGATATGACATTTGCATATAGAAGCGTATCTGTTGGTGCTGTGAGTGAAGCAGCTGCAAAAGAATGGATGGAAGATACAACAGTTGATATTATTAAAAGTACAACTAATCCAAATATGAATGTTGCGAGTAGATTAGTATAAACACCAAAATGGGACTCAATCGAGTCCCATTTTTATTATCCTGGAAGTAATTTGGCTCGTCGATATACTTTGACGTCACCCAAATTTTCTTCATTAATAATAGATTCAATAAATCGTTCAGCCACCCTTTCTGATGGGAATTCGACTTGTTCTGTAGAAATAGATACACCTTGAGTTGATGCATTCGGCGAGTATGCAATTGTTTCATATAATACTGTTGTCATTTAAACCTCTAATTCATTTAATGCTGCTGGGAAAATATCTGCTAATGCATTCGTATCTGTTTTATCATAACGGATGCTTGTAATTACCGGTAAAAATAAACTTACGGAATCTTTACGACCAGCTGCCGTGATGTATCCATTACATTTAATTTCTACGATTGAACCAATAAGCTCATCCGCATTTAACCATAATTTTTCTCGGTTCAACTCATCGCGTTCTGACATTGGAATGTTGACAAGTATTTTACCATCTTTTCGGGTATTGGTATCAGTAAACCCAGACCCACAACGAACTTTAATTAAGTTATCATCACTTGCTAGGTGAACTGCACCAAGTTTGCCCATATCTTTACTATGTTCTTGGATATCTACAATTCGAAGATCTACTGTAATCTCTTCTTTGAATTTGACTTGATTTTTAGAACGTTTATTTTCCCATAACCCAAAAGTATTTTTAAGAATAATACCCTCAAGCCCTTGACTCACATACGATTTATAAATCGCTTTGGCTTCGTCAATATCTTCAACAAGCTCATTTTCAATTACGATAATTCGTTTAGATTTATTGGCCATTTCTGTCAATTGTTCAAACCGTTTACTATACGTTAACGATTGTTCATTATCGTAAATCACTTTAAGCGGAACAACATCCCAAACTTGGAAACTCATTGCAGAAGATTCTTGTTTAGTAATAGTTCCTTTAAGTGATTTATTCGCGATGCCGTTTGATTCAGAACGCAAGGCCACTACAGGTTTGGTTTCTTTATCAGAAGTAACAATTGCGGTACCTGTAACTTCTTCATTATTCATCATCCATTCGATACCAACTGCTTGATTGCCGGTAGCTTTAGATGCAAAGTAAACCAGTTCACCATCAACCATACATGGTCCATGGACACCACGGTATGCAGCGGTCATTGAAATGAGCTCAGATTTTACCATATCTAAGTTCAAATATTCATTGCCGGCTCGGGAAAGCAATTTGACGTCGTCTAAAGTATCACCTCGGATTTCTGCAAAACATCGAGCGCCATCCGCTTTTAACTGGGCCATTGCCGGGAATGTAATGTTAGCTATTGCCTGTTCGCTCATAGATGATGCTAGCATTTGCGGTTGTTTTGGAATTAAATTTTTCCAAACTTTATTAGCTAATGTGCTAGAAGCACCACAGTTAAGATCACGTTTAATAATTAATTTTAGAACTTCTGCGTCATCGCTAGATAAACGCTCTAGAATTTCAACTAATTTGGAAATAGCTGCTCGACCAGTCAATTTCCGTGGCGATAACGTGAATTCTAAATAATCTAATGCATCTTCTAATGTTCCAGAACTATCAACTTGATCATAATGCGGAATTTTCTTGATTCCGTATTGCAATCGTGGGTGATATGCCATTTTATATACACGTTTTAACAAATCATTATCTTCATATGTTTTCAAAATTGCCAATTTAGCATTTGTTGAATCATCCTTGCCGATAAGATTTAAAACAGTAAAAATAATACTACTCATTTAAAGTCACCAATATCCGAATGTGATAGTGTAATTGTACCAACATTTTCTAAAAAATGTTGATATGCTTTCATTTGGGTAATAGACTGTTCAAGACATGTTAGTAACAACTTATCATAAGTATTTGTTTCTGCGCGTCGTTCAATAATATCTTTAATAGAACATTTTGTGACGACATTCTTTGCATGAAAGTACTCAATAATCAAATCGCATGTTGATGTTTTAGGGCCTTTAGTCTTCACTATGCTCACCATATAAAAGTTCCAATGAAAGTGCGTGGTCTTTACGTAAATTGTCCAATTGAGTAATAAACTCTTTTTCGGTTAAAATAGTGTCAAATGGATCCGATTTGCCGATTTTATGAGTCAGAGTCATATGGCGTGTTTGATACAAATATTCTTGCATTTTCTCATTTTGAGAAAAACAAGTTGTATATGCAGTCCGTAAAAGATTCTGATAAAATTCGCTATGTCTATTAAATGGCTTACCGATATAATATAATGTATCATTTTTAACAGAATATAGACGTCCAACTTGCTTTGCAAAAGGACCGTGCATTTCAAAAATTTGAGCTTGCTCTTCGATGTCCTGCGCTTTTAAGCCTTGCAGAAATCCTTCAATAGAAGCAAAAAAGTGCCCATCCATTAAGAAAGGCTTTTTAGTTAAATTACTTAAATATCCTGCTGCGCCTGGCCTATTGCTATTAATATCTAATTCCATATTAAATCCATCGTATTTTGATATTAGAAGTATTATACTACAGATTTCTACCGTTGTAAATAATTAAATGCAAAAAGGAGCCAAAAGGCTCCTTTTTATTTGAAATATTTTAAATCAGATTCATTGATCAGTACACTCTGACACCCATCACCAAATGCAGAGTACTCATTTACAAAAAACCCAGACTCGGACATTTTAATAAGTTTGAGATGGGTATTCGATGCTTCTAAAATGATAAAGTCTTTAAGCTCTTTACCAGATTCGCTAATACAACTCATACCCGGTTCACGTTGTGAATTGGCTGCAATTAACTCGCGGCTCAATTGTTTAGGTGTTGCCGAGCGACCTTTGTTTAATGCGACTTTTGATTCTTCAAGAATTTGATTAAATGTTTTCATTTACTTTCCTAACTCTGTGCATTATTTATAGGAATATGTATAGAATTCCATAAATCTCTATACATTTCCACTGATTCGAAATGATATTCGCTTTCTTCTTTTTCTATATGCGTATATTGAAAAACTTGGTCCGTGTTTTGAAGGATGACACTTCCTTTAATAGGAGTACCGTCAAACTTAAGAACTTCAGATCCGACTTCACGGCCAGAATTTATCTTTACAAATCGATAATCTTTTTCGCCTAAACTCCTAGGAGTATACAACTCATGCGGATATCCGGCATCTCTAGCATCTTCGAAAAGAGATTTAAATGTAATCATTTTAATGTCACTATGAAATGTCTAATTGATTTGTTTGCTTTTGAACATAACCGTTTAGCATATTTGGTTTCGTCCATTGCTTCTACTTTTGTTAGCAAATTCTTTTGGGCAGGGTTCAAATGTTTAAAACTCTGCAAGAAATGGATTGCTGAGGCCCAGATATCAATTTCAGCGCCATAGTTATCATGGCCTTTTGACCATGCTTGGCGCTGGATATTTAAAATTGATTGTATTTTTGATTGGTCCATTTTATAGATCCTTATGTTAGTTATAAGGATATTTATAAAATGTTTAAAATTGATTATTTATAGACACATGCAATATTACGATAATGGCACGTAATATATTTTTCATCTAAATCTTTTTCTTTAGCTGTTCCGTATGCTACATCGGGGTGTGGCACATTTAATTTTTCGCCTAGTGGAAATGGGCAGCTATCACCAATTTCGAATAAACCTTTTGGTACATTAGGCCCTAAAGCAAAGATTTCGCAAATTTTAGGAATTTCGCCTTGTTCACGAATCCCGATCACAATACCTGACGGAGAAGTGATTTCTGTACCTGCAGAACGCGCTACTGCCTTTAATACTACATATTCACCTAATGCAACGATTTCTTTTGACATGATTTATCCTTCAATAATAATTTGAGCTTTTGTTAATAATGTATTGATATTTATACCATCTACACCAATAAGCCCACTAAATGAAAAGGACTTCCATGATTTGCTAGTAGTATCATACACACTAAGTTTATCTGTGCTTTCGGCAATTTGGCGAGTACCAGAAGTGTATTCTGTTAAAATTGAACGAGGATCGCGTGTTGCCTTTAGCACTCGAATTTCGCCATTTTTCTTTTCGAAAACTACTTCATGGACACCGGCCGAAAGAACGACTTTAAGGTATTCACGAAATTTAATTTTATCGGTTTCTGTTAATAAAACGTTCATTTTACTCTCCACAATAATTGTTGATATACGTCCAGTCGAGATTCTTTAAATTCATTTTGTTTATTGAATATACAGTAATCCCAGCACTCAATAAGATTTCCTGCCATCCTGGTTCATTTTTGTCGTATAACTCAGAATACACTAATTGCTTTATTCCGGAATTGGCAATAGCTTTTGCACATTCCGAGCACGGGCTAAGAGTGACGTACATTGTTGCACCATCAATAGATGTGCCGTTTTTAGCTGCGTATAAAATGGCATTAAGCTCAGCATGAATTTCATTTAATTTACTCCAAGATGAATGGTCTGCTCTGCACTCGGATTTTAAAACCATACGGTTATTATGCGGTGGAACTGAAGTGTATCTTGGTGATAACCAATTTTCGTCTTTAGCGTGATCACAACAATTAATACCACCGCTTGGCGATCCATTATATCCAGTAGAAATAATTCTACCGTTTTTTGCAATAACTGCGCCAACTTTCCAAGATACACATTTTGATTCTTGAGATACGAGATATGCAATTTGCATTAACGTGCTTGATTTCATATTTTTACACCTAAAGCATTTTCAATATTTGCAATAACTAGCGATGCCGCTTTAATCGTTTGCCATTGCACCTCGGATAAAGTGGTTTGACTACGTTCTTCCCATTTATACGTTCGACGATATTCGACTCGTTCATAAAGAATTCCATCAATGGCACGATATTCACCTAAAATATCATTCATAGCGCGAATAGTAATTTCTGCAAGTTTTGTGGATGGCAACTCAATTGTTTGTGGTATTGTTACAAAATGATTTGGCATAGATAACCCTGGTTTACTTGGTATGACTATTATATACCATAATCATACCAAAGTTAATTTATTTAACAAATTATAATGAGTAAATATCTGGAGTTTGCAGTATCAACCACAGCGAGATCTGAGTCAATAGGTTCATATGAAGTTATACGTGAAGTTGTGATAAAATCGGCATCCTCAAATCGTTCCGTTGAATCACTAAAAATGAATCCTGTCAAATAACTACCTAAACGTCTGCCGATAACGACTGCATCACTGCCGGTATCACTTACGAGTTGTTCTATATCTAATTCGCTTCTGACAGTCTCCATAACTTCGGCAGAGTTATGATAAATGTTTCGATTGTCATTGAAATCGTATGCGGTTATTAATGATTTTACTAATAATGTTGTCATATTAAACTCCTGTTAATAATTTGTAGGCTAATGCTACTGGTACAAAAATCAATACAATAGGCACTAGTACACACACAACTGCGAATCCGCCGTCTTGTAATGCCTCTATTGCGCGAGGCTTTAATTCTTCAAACGGGTTTGAAGCAAAGCTTATTGTAGTTATAGTAACAAATGTGGCCCATACTACTATAACAATTGCCGCGGCTAATCCTAACATTAAAATTCTCCAAAGTTACATTGTAAACAATTTACGCCGATTCGTCTCCACATTTCCACTACTTGGTCACGATCATCTACAGCTACTTCAACGTTATATTTAGGTGCAATATGTTCCCAAAAGATTTCTTCCTTAACAATATCGTCTTTTCGAAAATCATTATGGGCTCGCATATATAACCCATGGAATGGGATATTATTACCAATTAACCATTGACTTGTTAGTTCCCGGAACTTGTTATTAGCTTGTTCATTTCCAGAATTTCTGCCACTTACACAAATGATTCGATAGCCTTGTTTATGATACATCACTGCTAGATTTTTAACGAATTCAATTGGAGTATCATTTACCAATTTTTCATATTCGAATGCGCCTCGATGGTTATTATCAGCCAAGGTCCCATCTAAATCAAAAATGACGGCCTTCGGCAGTTGATCATCCGGTTCGTATTGTACATGCGATTCTGTATACTTACGCATTTTCAAATACATAGATCGCAAAACGTCTTTTGGAACAGCTTTGTCACCACGTTTTTGGTTACGTTTTTCTAGCTCAATCCATGGTACTTCAAATGTTTTAGTTACAAGTGATACACCCATCATTTTAACACCGGATGCTCTGATGCGGGCATTCTTTGCGTCAACAATCGTTTTGTAACCATTGCGAGTTGTTTCATTTAGGTTGGTATCTGCGATAATCATTGTTTCAAAATGATCTTGTTCCAAGAATTGTTCGAGTGCCTGTTTGACATGAGCGGTAACCGCTTGTTCTTTTGCTCTCGAATATTTGTACTCTCCACCGAACATCATTTGGCGCAAATTATCGCGACAAACAATAAACGTTTTAGGGTCTTTAGCTTGTTGCTCGGCCCATGTGGATTTTCCTGATCCAGGAGCACCAATTGTTAAAATTACAGTCTTTTTCATGTGTGGTCCTTAATACACTTCATGGTGTAATAACTCTTTATAGTGTTCAATAGTATTATATACCAAATCACAAGGAGCTTTTAAATCCGATACCCATACCTTAAATATAGTCGGCAATTCGCTATATCCATTGATTTTAAACGGAATATATTCTTTAGTAAAATCAATAGTGCCATCTATTGAGATGTGTCCGTCGCAAAATGAGCCATGCCATAATCCATTGATTGTATAAAACTTAAACTCGTCTTCATTATAATCAAATCCAGAAGAAGTAACCAATAAATGATGGTGGTCATCTAAGCAAGCTAGAACTAATACACTCATAATTTTAAGATGCCATCTTCAATATGCTTGATGACGTATGCATACGCATCTTCAGAAGTCCCGTTAATGATGCCAATAGGAAGTTTTTCTACTTTATCACCGAACTTCGCTACCATAACTTGGCCGAATGATCTAGGATTGTCAATATCTTCATCAAACAGATAGTTTGCATAAAGGTCAGCAATATCAAATAGTGTAATCATATTATTTTCCACAAAGTAAGTTAATTAGGTCACGCGCTTGATCATATTTTAATGCATCAAACAAGATATGGCGTTTAGACGTAGAAGGACGTCCTTCAATGCCGGCAATTTGCTGCATTTCATCAAAAGTTAATTCAGAATGCATAATCCCCAATTGGATATATTCCGTTGGGCCACAAATAATGTAACATTTACATCCATTTATATGAACATTTGGCTGTGTTCGGTTAATAAACACTTCGCCATTTTTAATATTTTCTTCAAAATATTTTTTGGCATCTTTGATACTATCATTTTTTAATAAGTCAGCGTGGAATTTCTGCTTTTCCTTTTTGTCGCAAAGCGCTTGAGTTTTCAAATATTCTTTACGAAGATCAGCAAAATAGCCAACGCGTTTACCATTTTTAAAAACGCTACACCAATCAGCCGAGTCGCCATAAATTTCTGTTAAAACTTCTGCTGTTAGAGTATATGCCGTGTGTTTCATAATAATTCCTTCATTTCAATTTAGTATGAGGCTATTATAAACAATAATGCGAATAAAGTAAACACTTTATTCGCATTATTTTACAATTTAAATTTATCGAACCCACGTAATGTGCACGGTTCAACATTAATGTATACTATCTTAGGCTCACCACTATTTTTTAAATCAGTCCTAAGGCCAATTATTGTACTCTTAGCTACAAATAACTCTATTTTAGCATTATCTACTACAGATTGCAATAGGACTATCTTTCGTAGCATTAAGCATATTATCACAACCAAGAGTACCATCATTAAATTTCGCTCACTACAACATTAATGTATTCACTAGGGACATATTTTGAAGAATTCTTTAAGAATACTTCATTAATAGCTCCGACGATGTCATCCGCATCCAACGCTCCGGTGAATTGCTGCATAGAAATACCAAATAGCTCGAAGCGGCCCATTAGTTTAAATCGTTCTTGTGAATTTATTGCAAATGTTTTTCTATCTTTGCCTCTAAATTCTGCATAAAATTTATTCAACTCTAATAATGAATCGGTCAAGTATTTAAAGAATACTCGTTCGAATGCATCGATTTTAGTTATTGATGCTTCATCATTAAACATGGTTTTTAAATCATCTGATGCACCGCCAACAACAGTCATGAATAAAGCTTCATTATTGTTTAGTGTATCCTTGACAGCGTGGAGAGATTTATACCAATCTGTTTTTAATTTGAATACCGTATCGTCTTCCATAACGAATACGTAGCCTTCAATACCTTCTGTGGCAATAATATCATTGATTGTTTCTTCTGGGTTTTCGGAATTGAAAACAAATCGACCGACAAGATATTTTCTTAGGACCGGGTCTTTTCGTAATTCTTCATAAGAAACATATTCGCCAGTATTATTTTCTCGAACGTTTAAAAGAACTAAGTCCTTTTGAGAGTATTCGATAACAATTCGATTGTTTGGCGCAACGTATTCAAAGTTACAAGTGAATCCATCTTTTGCTAGTTCAAGACATCGGTCATATAACTCTTTGTTATTGTAATCCAATAACACTTGATGAGATTCTACTGCTTGAGTCGAAAAAATAGAAGATTTTGATTTGGTTCGAAGAGTCCCATTATCTTCATATGTAGAAATCAATGAGCCATCTTCTTTGGTTGTACCATACAAAATTTTAGAAAGATCAAGATCAATAGTAAATGGATTCTCATTTAAGTTAAAGAACTTTTGCATAGGGCGACTCATGATACGAACAGGTTCTTCGCCATCCATTTCAAACATGATGCCGCGAGATTCTAATGCGTTTGGCTTTAACCAATCTTCATATGAAGCATAGTTATATGTAAAAATACGAACATTAGTGCCAAACGGAGTAACAAAGTCTTTGTAGAAAAATTTAGTGTATGAACCTTTTTCTACAAGTGCAATTAAGTCATTATACAGTTCGTTCATTGTGCCTCCTAAAAGAGGGCTAAGCCCTCTTGGTTTTAATCAAGATTAAACAGTTTTCAAAAGATTTGTCAATTGTGGTAAACTTCCTACCAGTACGCCGTCATTAAAAACTACAGGAAAACTTCGAACATTTGGAACTAATTCTTTTAATTCCGCTAATGTGAAGTCTTCTTCCTCCATCTTAACTTCGAATTCTTGATTTTTTAGCTCTAAAAGAACTTTAGCTTTGACGCAGTTTGCACAATCTTGACGGCTATATACTGTAAACATTTTATTTTCCTTAAAAGTTATAAATTACTGTTGCATCGTTATAATCAATAACGTTGACTTTGTACGCTGTGTTATTTGTTTCTTGGTTTGCTTGTTGAGATTTATTTATGTCAATCCAGTTGTCCATATGTGGTAATGGATTGTCTTTCGGCAATTCAAATCCAATCTCGTCTTCTGTAAAGCCAAAGTTTGTAGCAATAGGGCCCGCATTGTATAATGCCCATTTGAACAATAGATCAGAATTTAAACCAGTAATAGAACGAGTTCCATTGCGGAAAATGTCATTTGAGAATTTTTGTTGGGCATTAATTACATCAACTAAAACTTCAATCATTAAAGGACGTAAGTTTTCAAATGCAAGTTTTCCTTCAGGAGTCGATAAAATTTGTTTAATGACTTCCAAACGATACTCACAATGAACTTCAAATTCATCTTGGCAAATCTTTTTGATAGCATTACCGATTGATTGGAAAACACCAGATTGGCAAATAGTAAATGTTACGCCGAATGATGACATGAACTGAAGTCGTTCAATAATATACATAACAAAATAAAATAACAGCATGTGTTCAACTTTTTCTAGATCAGTAAAATGATCAGGACCAAAGTAATTTAATGCTGCTGATTTTTTCTGTAAGTCAGCTAAAACTCGTCCAACAACACCTAAAAGTTCATGTGTATGGCGAAGATTCGTCATAGTCTTAAGGACTTCTTTTGGATCCTCAAAAGACATTTTAACAATTTCTGAATATGTGGCACTATGAATCGTTTCATTGTCATTGATACGAAGTTCTGCTGCAATAATTTCCGAACAAGGTTTATATGGACTAATTAGTGCAAATGGAACCTGTGTTGCAACCGAATCGGTTTCCCATTGGAATGCCAACTGTTCAATCATGATATCAGAAACATCACTATGAACTTTCTTAAAATCAATCAACGTTTGAGAATGATCGAATTCATCTTCTGACCAATCCAAAACCTTCATTTCTTTATACAAATCCCAGATTTTATCGAATCGGCGATTAATTGTATCTACAAGTGCAACACCTTCATCGGAATTTCCAAAAAGGGTTACATTTGAATACTCTTCAACTGTTTTGTTAATATTAAAAATCATATGTTATACCTCTAAAATTATTATAATATGTTAAACTGAAAGCAATTGGGCCGAAGCCCAATTTATCATAACTTACATCCAGCACATTCACCATCACTAACTCCGTACTCATCGTTGACCAATACTTCCGTATCGGACAATGATTTTCCTTTACCAGTGAGGCTATTTAGATAATAACGTGTAGGTACACCATACTTAACCATTCCAAAGAATCCACGTAATAAATCATGAGACTTAACTTTGGTTGTTCCTTGAACGGCATAGTACAAATCAGCAGAGATTGTTTGATCTGTCCATTTTTGAATGATTGCATAGTCTTTAATAAGATCTTCTACATCAATGCTAAAGGCCATTTCGTAATCATCTCGCAATGTATCAGAATCTGGTACAACGTATGCATACGATAATGTATCATTGCCTTTCTTCAAATCGATATCACGTACTGGATATACACCATTGGTTGTACCTGATTTGATAGATGAGCTTTCGGCTGGCATATGAGCTGCTAATACCGAGAATGCATGACCGCCATTAGCTTTAATTCTAGCTCTCATTTCTTCCCAATCAAATTGATTGGGGACAGTAACCAATTCATCTACTGATTTGCGATAAGTATCAATAGGTAACCAACCATCAGGCCAAGCGGTTTTGTGCATCCACGGTGCATTACCAAATTCTTTAGATAATTCTAGAGAAGCTTCTAATAAGTACCAATAGTGGCGTTCAGCAACTTGGTGAATAAAGTCTCTGCCTTCTTGAGTAGAATATTTTTTACCTTCTTTAGCCATAAGATGGGCCAAGTCTACAATACCAACTCCGGCTGACATACGAGCTTTAGAAGTAAATTCTACTTGTTTGAATGGATAGCTTGTTTCTGTGATTGCTGTGTGGATCATATCCAAAGCAACCCATGCAGCTTCTTTGTTCTCTTCGAGAGAATTGATTTTACCGTAAGAAATTCCGGCAATTGCACATGTTGCAACTTCACCATCGCCTTCGTCATAAGTATCTTTATACAATTCGATCACTGACTTATATGGTTTAGTAACCAATGCAATTTCTTGGCATAAATTTGATTGACGAATAGGTTCTAAAAATGGCGTATGGCGATTTAACTCAGTCAAATTGGTCGTATACATTTGACCAACTTCTAGACTTTGAGTTAATGTTCTATTAAGAAGCGTACGGGCATTAATCGAAAGACGACTTGAAGGTCCATCAACTGCGGCTTTATACATTGCTTCGTATTTTGTAGGGTCTTTATCGCATAGGCCATCAAATAACTCTGGGTGGTCTTTAAATGAAAACAGGCAATATTCTAGACTTTTTGCTGCATAATTAGCAAAAAACTCATTAAAACAGAATGAATAATCAAGACCACGCACTTGACGAGCAAGAGGCGTCATAGGATTTTTCATAGGAATAATAACAAGTGATTCTTTGTCAATACAGTCAAAAAACTGATTTTCGGATCCACCACGTCCATTTTGCATGTTTGCATTAATCATTGCAACTTCTGCACGGTTGTAATTGATACGTCCTGCATGTGTGATAGTACCACCACGAACTTTATCACCGGATGCTCGTGTATAACTCTTAGAACCAATACCAGCGGATGCGGCAGTCATCATGTACGAAATATGATTGGCGGCAGCAAGTGATCCTAATGTATCAGTATTTGTATGTAAACAACATGATAAAAATCCTGATGAAGATGTTCCAGAATTCGTATAATATGGTGTTGGCACATTGTTACGATCACTAGAATATCCATCATAATGACGTTTGATACGAGCAATACGAGAAGCACCTTTACCTTTATTCATACACATGCGCATAGCAACTCGCATCATAGAAAATTGTGGAGTCTCGTAATAAATCTCATCTACACGATCCTTCAATGAATATTTTTCCATTGACTGTTTGATTTGGTAATGTGCAAGACCTAAATCTCGGCTATGATCAATAATTTTGTTTAATTCTTCGTAATCTTTATATGAAAATGCATTAAAAAATGCTTTATCCATAATTCCGGCTTTAACAAGTTTTTTGAACACTGTTCTAATAGTAGGAATTTGGTCATTGTAAATCTGTTTGTACAATAAGCTAATATATAATCGCCCGGCCATTTGGTTGTATGCCCATGACGGCTTAGATAAACAATAATTGATTAATGTATTTTGTAACTCGGTTGTAGTTGTTTCTTCAGGAGATGTCGAAACGACATGAAGAACCGCATCAATCCAATCAACATTTGAATGGAGATTCTGCGAAGCCCAAATACCCCATCCGTTTAGTTTACTTGCATCAAATGCTTGTTTTTCACCGTTTCGCTTAATAATCGTCTTAATCACTTTGTATAAATTCCTGCTTAAATTAATTAGTACTAAAAATAATTGGAAGTTAACAACTTCGATCAATTATTTTATCGAGTAAAATTATTTATAGATATTTTACTCGATAAAGGATTTTAAGTCATTTTAACATAAATTTCTTTTAAAAATATGCTTTAATAACAATACGTTATACCGCCATTTCTGCCTTAATTGTACTGTGCGAAATATAGTCAATTAATTTAAAATCATCTACACATGCATTTTCGAAATCTTCTAGAGTCTTTAATTTAGGATTAATCCATACTGTTGGCAATTCGAATTCGTCTCGACTTAGTTGTTCTGTAACTTGGTCAACATGATTTTTGTATACATGAGCATCGCCAAGAGACCCAATTAATTTTCTAGGTTTTAATCCAAGAATTCTGGCAAAGATATGAAGTAATAATGCGTATGAAGCAATGTTAAACGGCAAGCCTAAGAATGAATCTACACTTCGTTGGAACCAGAGTAAGTCAAGATGACCATTAGTTATTCGCAATTGATACAACATATGGCACGGCGGCAATGCTGCTGGGTTGACCGTGATGTTTGAATCTGAATATGTCCAAACTACTTTAGGATTCCATGCCGAAACGATTAATCGTCGAGAACTAGGATTATTTTTTGCTTCTGTTAATACCATTCTAACTTGGTCAACGCCACTAATAGGATATTCGTCATTATAAGCAACCTTAGAATTTTCTCGTTCAACTAGTAAGGTTTCTTTGCCGAAGTTACGCCATTGAACACCATAGATGTCGCCCATTTCGCCATCGGTGTACCCTAAACCTTTTGCTTGGTTTTCGTAATTTGCATCCCAAATGGTTTTCTTTTCATAGTTTATTCGGTTAGTCTCACCATGAAGAATTGCACGAAGATCATTTACATTAGAAGAGCCTCGCAAGAACCAAATAAGTTCTGATACAACTCCTTTCCATGCTAATTTCTTAGTAGTAACGGCAGGAAACTTTTCGCTAATATCAAATGACAACTGTTCACCAAATAAAGAAATTGTACCTGTACCTGTACGTTCTGTATCTACTACGTCACCTTCGGTAATAATGCGTTTTAACAAATCATGATATTGCTGCATTAAATAGCTCCTTTTAAATCGTATACCTTGTTTGCAATAAGCCCAATTGCGGTGGTAAGATTTTCATCGGTTTCAGAATAAATCGACGTGCCATTTTCGTTTTTAAATGATAACTGCACAGTAAATTCATTATCTACAGAACAATATTGGATATTAATATTAGCCAATTCTTCATTTTTAAATGCACGTAAGATATTTTTAGCGATGTTCATTAACTTTATTTCCTAAAACTTTAACAATATTATAACTCAATTTAAATTAAGCTCTAATAATTTTATCAATTAAATTTCTAACTTCACGGTATGCAAGTTGATTACACAATCCTAAAAGGCCTTCTTCTACTGTTTCACAGCTAGTAATAGAACTTATAGGGCAGTCATTGATATATAACCCAACAACAAATTTGCCGTCTGGATCTAAATTCACTTTAATTTCGGCATTCTTAGTGCCCAATTGCTTTAAAATCTTATCGATAATATTCATACTTGTCCTTAACCGTTTGTAGAATTGAACAATTTTCATCAATTCGGTAATAGTGCTCTTCAGTAGTATTTGAGAAAGTATCAATTTTATACAAAAACCCTGAAGAGAGTTCAGCCGTAACGTCAAATTCATTTTTTGTACCCTTATACATGATGGATGTATACACAATACGATCTGCAAAATCAATGGCTTGTTCAAGAAGATTAACTCCACCGATAACAGAGTACATTGTTGGGGATTCTTGAATCGTCAACAAATACGTTTTTAGCCAATCCGTTGGAATGTAATGATCGGCTACTTCGCCATTTTTTGTGACTGGCTTTTCTCTTGATGGATCATACACTACATAATGTAGGCGACCAGACAATTTGCGATCAAATGAAGCAAATGTTTTAGCTCCCATCACCATTACAGTATCTTTGGTGGTTTTAGCGAATTCTTGCATATCCTTTTTGATATGTGGCCAAGGCATGCCGGATTCGGTTCCAAACGCGCCTTTATTGTGAGCGAATACTAATTGAATCATTTCAGTTCCATTAATCTTGAGTTGATACGGCTATTATATACTATTCATAATGAATAGTATACCGATTATTCCAAATATTTCGTGGTTTTAAAGAAGTCTTTAGATAATTTAATAATATCTCGCCAGGTCTGTCTAGGGTCATGATCCTCACTAAGATGATCCGTTATTGCTCTAGTGGCTTGTCTAAAGTCATCATAAAAATACGAATCATCTTCGCAATACTTAGTGTATTCTCGTACTAGGTATAAAAATGATAATAAGCCATTAGGTGTTTTCCATTTTGTACAAAATGAGCAAGAGTCTGTTTTTATACTAATTATGTTTTCATTAAAATCTATATCAACATAGTGGGTTGACTTCAAAAATATAGCTAATGTCAAAATCATATGCGATTCGACCTTGAACATATTATAATTTGAATCCAATTTGCATACATACCAAATCAATCCAGCAAATTGATCATCGGCGTCCATAGAATTCAATACGGACTCATCGAATTTACGTTCAACAATTCCGCTTTTTAGTGCCGTCACTATATCATGTCGCGATTCTAAAGTATCCATAATAATCTCTTTTTATAAATTAATATCTATTATACCACAGATTTGGGTAGTTGTAAATGCAAAAGAGAGGACCGAAGTCCTCTCTTTTTAAAAATTTATTTTAGATTATAGATCGTCTAAAAGCGATTTTAAGTCATCGGCTGCTTGTGACGGCGCTTGTTCAATTTTTACCGATTCATTTGTTTCTGTAGGCTCAGCACTAAACTCTGCCATACTTGCACTAAATTCATCTAATTGACTAGCAATTTCGTCGGCTTGACGTGATGCTTGAGCAGCAGTTCCACCTAAAGCAGCTGTACCCATAACTCGTTTAAATGATTCTTCATTTTTAGCGAAGTCATTAAATTGGTCTGGAGCAGCAATAGCGGCGATATCAGACATTTCCGATGCAAGTTTTTCTTGGAATGCCGGATCATCAATACCTGCGATTTTAGTTTGTTTTTGGAATTTAGATTCATCATAGTTACTGAATCCACCAACTTGTTTAACTTTTAAACTAAAATTAGCACCAGTGAAAACACATGTTACATCAACTGGTTCTTCACCCATCGCTGGATCCACTTCAATCATAGATAAGATTTTATCCATAACTTTTTGGCCGAAGCGATATTTAAACACTTTACCTTCATTGTCTGGATTAGCCGGGTCTTTAACAACTAAGATATTAGCCCAGTATGAAGTTTTACGTTTAAGTTTTTGATACAATGCATTGTCTGTGTTAAACAAATCATTTTCTTTAATATATTTACAAACAGGGCAGTCATCGAAATGATCATTACCAAGTGTTGACGGGCAATTTTCGATATACCATTTTGGACCAATTTGAGCGCCGTGGTTAATCAATTTAATAAACGGTAAATCATTTTCGGTTTTACCAGGTAAGAAACGAATAACAGCGGTACCATTTTTGGCGTTATCTAATGCCAACTTCCATTCTTTTGAATCAGATTCAGAGAAAGAATTGCCACCTTTGATTTTTTCTAATTGAGCGGCTAATTGAGCAGGGTCTTTACGTTGAAACATAATTTATTTCCTTTACAGTTTTTAACAGTTGTTTACAGATTTTAAAAGTTTTTAACAGTTGTTGATGAGAGTTTCGAAGAATGAATAAAGCTACATTCTTGATGACTTTTGTGTTTTGGCAATTTGAGCATTACTAATGATACGAGCAACTAATAAATCAGCACGATCTAACAATTCATTAGCTTTATTAATTAAATGTTGACGATGAATTTCATTAAAACTTTGCATAATCATTCCTCTAAAAAGTTAATTTATTGCCATGGTTTACAGCTCTTATGTTAATTTGTACATCTAAATTAACATAAGTTATACAATTATTATATATCAATGATTTCAAAGCAATGATACACTTTATTTATAACTTAAAACTTGGCGGCCTTAATCGAAGCATTAAAACGAGTTATGGCTATTTCTTTATCTACGATAAATATTTTTCGATAGGCTTTCAATCTAGTAGAATAACTAGACCAGATAATACTATCGTATTTATCATGATCTTCAATAATGCCAAGAAAACTATCGAGCATAATAAAAGTTTCAAATGATATAATTCCACTTTGAAGCAATTTGAAAATATATGAAGAACCTTTAGATGAGTCATAATAAAACACATCTCGTAAAGCACTTATATCAATTTTCTTAGAAAAGTAATAAATGTTTTTGACGTCATCGTCATAACGAGTCATTACTTGTTTAAGTCTAGCCAAATAAGTTTGATAAAAATTGACAGGGTCAGAATCGGATATTTCGCCGATCCATGCATCTTGGTTAGCCAATAGATTACTTATAAAAATTAAACTCAATTCCTTTAAAGTGAACTTATCGGCAAGACGCTCAAAGAACATCTTGTCTTTACGCTTGGAATATGCGGCATCAGATACCGACATATTCCAATTGGATTTAATTACATCTCGTCTACCGTTAAAATGATTTTTTAACTGGAGATATAAATTATAAACACTTTTACCATTAATTTTAATGCTATTATTAGGCGGCAACAATAGCCTAACCATATAAAAAGTCCAATGACGAATGGGTGTTTTCTTTAGTTATTGAAGGTTTAAGAACTCGATCTTCAATAACTTCAGCTTTGAGTTGTTCAATTACAGGTTCCGGAATAAATCTAGAAAACTGTGATTCTGGGATACTGCGTTCTTCCATCCACCATGTTACCGCTTCTAAAACTGATAGATGATGTTCTTCTATCAGTTGTTCAATCTCGACAGCAATTTCTTGCTTAGATAAGGAAACGGTAGGTTGTTTTTCGGCTTCTTTATTTTCCAAAGATTGCATCATATTTTTCCAAAATCTCTTCTGATTCGTTTTCGAATTTTTCACGTTGGTCTTTGTGATAAATTTGAAGAATTTTGTTAAATTCTTTACCATCTACACCTAATTCTTCGTGAGCAGCTTTACGAATTTCTCGAATAGCTTCTTGAGCACCGGTGATGATTGCTAGATGATCCGAACATTCTTTTACGCTATGCTCTAATTGATCGCCATGAAGTTGTACATTAAATTCAACGTTTGATTTAGCCATTTCATTAACCTCTTTAATTTGGTATGATTTATTATAACATTTTAAATGTTAAGCAATTAAAAGTTTGCAATTTCTGGAATTAATTTAGTTAGCCCAGATTTAACAAAGTATGGATACATTTTACCACGTGGTGCTGGTACAACAGTTCTATATGCTTCTAAAATATTTTCTCGAATATCTGTTCGAATATAATCAAAGTCAATTAAAACACGATTTTCGATGAATCGTTTCATTCGAATTTTTGCCAATAGCTCGCCAAGAGTTTCAATAGTATTCCGTTCAATAATACCAGAAACTTTGTCCTCATCCATACCATATAATGTAATAAGATTATATTTTATACGTTGTTTTATAACCATATCAGCCAAAGCTTCGGTAGATTCATTTTCTAATAACTCTTCTACACCTTCGGTTAAAAATGTTTTTAGTTCTGTTTCGATCCATTTCTTACCGGGCTTTTTGGCCAGAAGTTTTGTCATTACATCATCTTTAAAGACTTCAAAAATTTCGTCGTCTGACTTACCTACCATATCATTAATAAATGATGCTGATGTTGATGGTGTTCGCACACCTAAATCGCAAAGATAAAAATCTCCACGAACTTTAATAGAAGCAACATTATCTTTTCTGTCGCCCTTTAAAACTTTAGTAAGGCAATCTTCCGCAGGTGAACCTGTTTTGATACTGACAAATTTTTTCTGTACAGGAGAATATTGGTCAACATTTTTATACTTATGGAGTTGTGTAAAGTCGCCATCCGACGAAATAATTCTAACTTTCCAATCCATTTCACTAAGATGTTTTGTTAAAACAGCAATAACGTCATCGGCTTCACAATGTTTAACATTAATTAATGTATAGGGCATGTTTTGTTCTAATTCAGTGACAACTTCATTTAGACCGTTGAAGTATCCTTCCCAATCAAATTGATTAGCATTTTCTTCACGAGAAATTGCACGATTGCGCTTATAATAATCTTGTTCCTGGCGACGCCAGTACCCGTACCGGGCATTATCTACTGCAATAATAACTTTTTCATATCCTTCACTTTTAAATTTTAAAGCATTATGTTTTAATGTCGATAAAATCAGTTGTCTAACCAATGGAACCGTAAATTTCTTACCAGGCTCATCACCGTATGCTACCGCAGCTGTTGCTAGCGCAATTTGTGACAAATCGATAATAACTGCACCATTAGTATCACCATAAAAATGATCTAAACTCATATACTTTAACTCCGTAAGTAAAACTCAATAAATATATCATATACTAAAATATTTTATAGCATCAAAAACGGGTCTAACGACCCGCGTGACTGCGTCACGTATATCTTCTATCCCTTAGCTTAGGTATTGAATGGAACTAAGGGGTGAACCCATTATATGTATAATAAACCAAAAAATTAAAAAGCATTGAATTTGCTTTATATTTTAGTGTTTGAACGTCTATTTTTTAACCAATTTCTATAATTTGGAATGCTTAATATAAATAAAGAATATAATATAAAGGAACTCACATGTCTGAAATAAAAACAAGTTTCCGTGCTTCATACGGGCTAGATGCAGCCGGTGAAAAGGTCATCAATATGGCGATGGCCAATAAAGCTGTTCTTACGGATGGCGTTAACGTTGGGTATCTCATTCAAGAAAATACAACTCAAATCTATGATCCAACCCGTGGTTATGCTGAAGGGTTCATTGTCATGTATAATGATAGATTATGGATTTCTAGATCAGTTGTACCATCACCATCCGGCACATTCAATGAAGGATATTGGCGCCCTGTTCGTACAGACCCAAAATGGTATCCTGTTGATGCCGGCGCAGCACAATTAAAAGTTGGTGATTATATTACTGTAGATACTGCTCAAGGTAATGCGGTAACATTAACTTTACCGTCAAATGCGCAAGAAGGTGACAACATTATTGTAAAAGATATTGGTGGCCAAACAGGTTACGTTGATGTAATTGTTAAAGCCGGTCTTCAATCTATTTTTGATAAAGGTAACCGCTTAACCCAAGCCCAAATGACTATTCCGTATTCAGAATGGGTTTTTGTATATGTAAACAAATTATGGAATCTATATAATGGTTCTGAAGCGGATTTAGGGCGATACATTAAAGGTGGCGCGACTGCACAAATCCAAGCCGGTGAAACTATTGTTCGCCAATACGATCAGCAAAAGCCTATTACTTTGACATTCCCTAAAAATGCAAATAATGGAGACATTATCCATTTTGTAGGTATGGATGCAGTAACGACCCCGTATTATAATCTAGTTTTGAATTCATTTGATAATAATACCAGCATTATGACCCAAGGTCAGCATACAAAAACAATCCAACGCTCATTGTCTGGGTACTTTTTGTATAATTCTACAATTGCTACTTGGGTATTATATGACTCGGATGTTACAGATCGACTTCGTACAGTAAATTCGGATTCATTGTTATTCCCTAATGAGACCGTTTCTGTTGTAGGCACAGATAATACCACAGTGTCTACGATTAAATTGACACTTCCGCAAAATGTTGAACCCGGTGATCAGATTACTATTGCATTAAATTATATGCGCCTTAATCAAACTGTAAATATCGTTCCATCTGGAACTGATAAAATTCTTACAGATAAGAACTTGCTGCAATTCCCTAAACGCTCAAGTTATCCGCCATCTTCTTCATGGGTAACTAGTACACAATTAACATTTAACGGTACTAGTGATTATCCACCTATCATTACATTTGCCTATGTTGATATGGGTTCTATTAAACAATGGATGGTCGTTCATAACGCTCCGATGTTAGAACGTGTTGACCCTACTTCAGATGCCACCAGAGCCCGTTTAGGTGTAGCGGCATTAGCAACTCAAACTCAGGCGAATTTGAACTGGGAAAATATAGATGCTCCGTCAAAAGAGGCTGTTATTACTGCAGAAACATTAGCAAATAAAACTGCTACAGAAACACGTCGTGGTATCGCTAGAATTTCTACTAAAGCAGAAAATCAGTTAACATCTGACAATGCAGCATATTTAGATGATGTATTTGTAACTCCTAAAAAGCTAGATCAAAAACAAGCTACAGAAGTTATGCGTGGACTAGCAGAAATTGCTACCCAAGCAGAAACAAATAGCAATACCGATGATTCTAGAATTATCACATCACTTAAATTAGATGCACGTCGAGCTACTCCGACTCTTGCTGGTGTTGCACCGGTAGTTACAAGTGGTGGTGTTGCACCAGTACCAGATGGTGTTAATAATCCACGTGACTTAGCTGGTACATACATCTATAATTTTGCTGATTATTCTAATATTGTTACTCCAAAAACTTTACGTGAGTTCAAATCAACAGTTAACGGTTTAGGTGTAGTATACTTAGCAACATCTGCAGAAACTATTGCAGGGACTGATGCCGGAGCATTATATCCATTAGCAGTTACACCTGCGGCATTACACACCAAAACTGCAACAGAAGATCGTATAGGATTTACTGAAATCGCTACACAAGCAGAAACAAATGCCGGCACAGACGATTTTAGATTTATTACTCCTAAAAAATTATCTGGGCGTGCATCTAGTGAAACATTAACAGGTTTAGCAAGATATGCAACCCAAACAGAGTTTGATGCAGGTACCGCTAGCTTAATTTCAGAACCGGCAAAAATTAAAACATTCTTTAGTCGAGTGGCTCGTACAACTGTTACTGCAGCAGCCGGGTTAACACAAACAGGTAACCTTTGGGATGGTATAACATTTAATATTTTAGATGCTACAACTACTCAAAGGGGTACAACTACCCTTGCGACTCAGGCCGAAGTCGATGCTGGTACAGTAACTACAAAAATTGTTACACCGGCAACTTTACAAGCCAAAAAGGCAACTACAACTGCTGAAGGTATTATTGCTGTAGCAACAAATGCAGAAGTTGTAGCGGGCACAGTTACAAATAAAGCAGTAGTTCCAAGTTCATTAATCAATGCTATCCAAGTTGATACAACATGGCAAGGTACAACTACTTTACGTGGCACATTGCGAACATCTTCTGGCACTATTACATTTGTTGGTAATGATACATCTGGATCTACACAAGATCTTTCGTTGTACACCCAAGTTGGTTATGCAGTATCGCCATACGAATTAAACCGTGTATTAGCAAACTATTTGCCATTGAAAGCAAAAGCGGTTGATTCCGATCTTTTAGATGGATTAGATAGTTTACAATTTATTCGTAGAGATATCGCGCAAACGGTTAATGGAGCTTTAACGTTAACTCAACCAACTATTGCTACCACAATTACTGCAAGTGGTAATATCGCATCTTCTACATATATTACTGGTACTAGCGGCATTGCGATAACATCAACTGCAGGAGATGGTCGTGGTATTTCTCTATTTGGTGCCGCTTACGATCAATCGGGTATTGGTCTGCCAACATACGGTATGGCAATGGGAACTACTGCTAAGTTTGGGACACATGGATATGTAACTGGTTCTCACGCTACATATTTTACAACTAATTCTGATTCATTACGTGGTTGGGTATTCAAGTATCCTACAGATTCGACCGCGTCAAATGGCAATGTTGCTTCTATTAATGCTGCTGGTGCAGCATGGTTTAATAGTTTTGTTAACTCGGCTTCAGGATTCAAATTAAATGATATTAACGCTGTAGCATTAGAAAGTTTTGGCAACAATATTGCTGTAGGTAACACTACTAAACAATTGGTATTAAAATCTGCTGCGGCTGATACAGTTTTAGTTACAGAAGCAAGCGGTTCATCATACACAATGATAACTACTAAAAATCTTGTAACAGAATCTAACAAAACTTATGTTAGAAAAGACGGCGATACTATGACCGGTCGTTTAACTAGTTCTGCGCCAATGGTAGCAAATATTAGTGAAACAGTCGCAGCACCATCAAATATCCCTACATCTACTAACTTTGGTTCATGGACTTCTAGTATTGTATCTTCAAGCATTTATAACTTACTTCCTGGTTACGTTGTAGGTGTTGCAGAAATTAATGCAGAAACAGGTTTGCCTACAGGATACATCGATCACTACGATGAATTTAAAGGCCCTGGTACATTAACCCAAACTGGTTGCTCGGCTACTGACGGAACAGGTACATATCAAATTTGGGCTCCACGCCCAACCGCAGCAAATTCATCTGTTGCCGGACATATGGCCCAAACATTCTGGACTCGCCAATGGAATCCTAGCACATCTAAATGGGATGGATGGGGTCGTATGTACACATCAAACAATCCGCCAACCGCTAGAGATATTGGTGCAATGTCTGATAACGGATCAGTATTTTCTTCTCTTAGAATTCGTGACTGGATTCAAGTAGGACCATTGAGAATTTATGCTGACACGGTTAACAAAACTGTACGATTTGACTGGGTAGAATAAGGAGTTACAATGTCAACCGAAACATTTATGGCTGGATTTAAACAGACGACTATTGAAGCTGATGTTTATTCCGAAGCTGATTCGGTTTCGTGGAAATATGAACTCGCTGGCGGTACATTGTACTCACCAGCCGGGTACTTTAAACGAAACGGAGTTGCAGTAGGAAATCCTGCAAATAATGCGATAAATGTACGAAGTTTAGCTAGTATTGGTGCAACACCTGTAATAACTTCGTATGTTTTATCATCAGACAATTCTTCGTCAATTAACACAGGATTCGTTAATGCTATGAATGCCCAAACGAATAAGTTAATTGTTTTATACACAACAAACGGTATCAAATCATCCCAGGTTGTAGATGATTGGTTCGCTGCCGCCGGATCGGTAAATTGGCCAGGCGCATTTATGTGTAACAATTATTCTTGCGGATACGTGGGCTTTTATATGCCATCTAGAAAGAAAATTATTGCAGAAGCTGCAATTTTTTCCGATGGAAACGAACTTGGTACAGCTAATTACGTAGCAATAGCGGACGAAGTTAATGATATTGGTGTTCTTGGGTTCCCAAAAAGAGTTGTTTATGATCTTACGGAATATTCTACAACTACAGGATATGAATACAAACGATACTTATCTGATTCTGCTATATTAAAAACGGCTGATTACGGATTAACCGATGGCGCAACAGTCATGCTTGCCGGTGACTTGCTTCAATCGCAAAGTATGCTTGATGCCAGCATGAAAACAAGAATTAACCTTAGATGGTATTCCGGGACTACTCTTCTTGATGCTACAACAGTTCTAGAAGTAACAGGTACATCATACAAAAATGCTATCGGGTATTCTACAATGCCTGCCAACACAGACGGATTCACAATTGTGGTTTCAAGATATCCTAGAAATGACGCCATAACTGGTCTTTCTTCAGTTAAAAATGTTGTTTTTACCGAAGTTTCTAGAAATCCTAATAAAGCGAATTCTAGGGCTATTATTGGCGTAAATGGTATTAAATCTGGTGGCTTCATTGAAAGTCAAACTGATAATCACTTAATGGAATTAAAAATTAATTCTACTTCTGCTACAAATATTGTAAATATTGTAGGTATAACAGAAGGCGATTCCGGTACACCACCTAAAACATAATAATTGGGCTCATTCGAGCCCTTTTGTTGTATAAATAATTTTAATAATTGGAGTTTTAATCATGGCAGACTTAAAAGCCGGCACAACAATAGGTGGTACACTTGTATGGACCCAAGGTAATTTCCCGTTATATCCTACCGGAAATACCCTTTTATATAAAACATTTAAAGTATATTCTGAAAACGATAAGCCACAAGCAACGGACAACGACTTCGTTTCTAAAGCAAGCGGTGGAACATATAATGGCAATGTTATTTTCAATAAAGGCATTAATTTAATATCGTATGCCGGAACATCTTCTGTTGCCGGCGGTGGTATAGCTACAGGTAACGGAGATAGTGCGACGTTATCGACAGCAAATATTGATATTACATCTTGGTATGGCGTAGGGTTTTATTGCACAAATACAAATACAAGAACAGTTGTTATTAATACAAGAACCGGTGACATCCAAAATACAGGTTCGATAACAGTTGCAAGTAATGTTTTAGTTGGATTGACGCCAACGCAGCCATCACATGCGACTCGTAAAGATTATGTTGATGGCGCAGTAACATCTGCTAACTCTAATGCAAATACACGTGTTCTTAGAGCCGGCGATACTATGACCGGTAATTTAACTGCACCAAACTTTATTTCTTCTAATTTAGCCACAAGTTCTACGCAAGTTCCTCAATTGGGTCAAGTAGTTCAACGCGGTGTTATTTTAGATTATGGCACTTATTAAGGAAAGATCATGGCTATAGATGCTAATATCAACAGAATAAAATTTTTAAGATCGGGTACGGCCGGTGCTAAGCCAACTACATCCCTTATTACTGCCGGCGAAATCGCTATCAACTACACCGATAGAACGATTTATACAACTGATGGTACTAATATTATTGACTTAGGTTTTGGACTTGGCGGAACAGTAAATGGCAACATTATTACTAACGGATCTCTAAGCACAACTGGTAATATTTTATCGACAGGTACAACTGCCGCTACCGGGGGTTTAGGTGTTAATCATAATGCTGGCGCAGGCGTAGGCTTATCACTTTACGGTGGATATATTACACAAGTAGGTATCCCATCTTATGGTATGGCATTTGCGTTAACTAGTACTTTTGGTAATCATGGCGATGTATCCGGCGATTATGCAACATACTTTACAACTACAAGTGGATCTAAGCGTGGATGGATTTTCAAATATCTTAACGGTAGCGCTACCGCTACCAACGTTGCATCAATTTCTGCCGACGGCGTAGCAACATTTGCACGAGTAGTAGGACCATTAACCGGTAATGCGGATACAACAACTCGTTTACAGACTGCTCGTACAATCAATACAGTTTCATTCGATGGTACCAGTAATATTTCTACACCTGCTACACAAGATGTACTATCAAGTGATTTACGTGTTTTAAAACCTAACAATGTAACAAACAAAGCATTAGGTGTATATTTTACAACTTCTGGTGGATTAGTTTCAACTGCTAACACAACATACGGTGACTTCCTTTCGTTAAATACCTACGGTGATGCAACAGGCGGTCGTGTTAATGGGTTGTTCTTTAACAAAGGATCAATGAGTATCCAGCATTACTTGGCAGATTTCGGTGCTAGTACGTGGGGAACTCCTAAAACTATTGCATATATTGATTCTGACAGTACTGGTAACTCTGCAACTGCAACTAAACTTCAAACTGCAAGAACTATCAATAACGTTGCATTTGATGGTACAGCTAATATTAGCGTAAACGCTAATTATTCTGAAGTTATACCTGCTAGTGCGGATTTGAATAACTACAGAACTCCTGGTTTATATTATTGCCCTAGTGATGCGGACGCAAAAACTCAGTCAAATTTACCGTATGCGAGTGCATACTCTTTGTTTATCGAACGAAGCGCAGGTTGGAAACAAACATTCACTGCTTACGATTCTAATCGTACATGGATCCGAAGATTTTATAATACCGCTTGGACCGCTTGGCGAGAATTAGCATTCTTAAATCCTAGTGATCAGACATTTACCGAAAATATTAATTTGGCAAAAACCAGCGGTGTTGCACAGGTAGTTGTCCAAACGGCAGATGCATCAACAGCTCAATTAACTCTAGGAAATTCTGCTAGAACAATTGCATTAGCCGTTAATGCCACTAGTGGTGACTTGACTATTTGGGATGCAAAAAATTCAAAAACTATTGTTAATTTTGCCACAGACGGTAATACTTCTACATTAAATCAATATTTGAATATTGTTACGCCTTTAGGTGTTAATAATGTTCAAGGAACTACTACATTCTCTGTTACTGGTGGAGAAAGTTCTCCATTACGGTTTAAAATCAACAAAGCCGGCTCCATTACTACAAATTCACCAACATCTGGTACCGGTGCTATCATGCATGCACTATCATTTAACTGGTATGCAACAGAATGGCAAATTGGTAATATTCGTGGTGGTTCTACTGATACTCAAGGCTTTGGTATTACTAAAGATGCTACAAATTTGGTTTGGAGACATGATGGAACTACACAATATAACTATGCCAATTACTACGGGACTGGCTATTTAATTACCACTGGTAATATCCAAGGTGCAAATTTAATCACAACTACCGGTATGATTTCTGCTCCAACAAGTACTGCTCACTACATTGATATCGGTAAAGACGGATCAGATAGAACTATTTTTGGCCAATATGGTGGTGTTTATAGATTTTATAACACAAGTTCTAATACGGATATAATGGTTATTAACCCATCTACGGTTAGTTTAGCTTCATCACAGTTCCAAACTAGACAAGGTACATATACGGATACATTAGCTAATTTAGGAACTGGTTCAACCGCAGCTATTTTAGTACCAAGCATTGCAGCCCCACTAAATGCAACCGGGTATGTCCCGTTCATTCACGGTTCTGTATCAACGGTTTCAAGTGGTTACGTGACACAAGTTTCAATTGGTGCATGGCGTGGATCTAATACTTGGTCGAGTTCCGGTGCGTATATTGCCATCGGTGGTAGTGATTCTCGTCCGGTAGAAGACTTTAGATTTATGTCTGGCGGATGGCTTGGTACATCAGGTGGTCAATTAAATATCCTAGGAACATTGTATTCTCCAACATTTAGCGCAGGTTCAATGTCAGCATCTACGTTGACAACCACAAATGGTATTGCCGTTGGGACTACGTTGAGCGTGACGGGTGTAACTTACCTGGCCGGCACATCAGTAAGCGGTACTTTAAGTGTTAATAATGCCGCAACATTCTCCTCGACTGTTAGTATTTCTGGAAGTTTGACAATAACCAATGGCCAGTTGTTTACATCAAATCCGCAAATGCAGATATTGACCGGTTCTGGTTCGGCTAGAGGTTTGGCTGCAGGTGGTTTATTATCTTCAGATTCATATTCTGATTGGTCAAAAGTCCCAACAAATGGAATATATTCAAAGGGTGATATTACTAGCGCAACTTGGATGTACGCACAACGTTATATGATCAACGGTGAAGATGGGCTACAAATAAATGCTAGTGGGTATATGACACTTAGTAATACCAATAGAGCTCTCTCGTTGAGATGTAGTGATGCTAGTGCTGCCTTGTTGACTGATCCTAACGGGACTTATAATATTCTAAGCACTAAAAATGCCGTATCAACTTTAGATGCAACGTATCTAAGAAATTCCGGTAATAACACGTACAACGGACAATTAACTGCTGTTAGCGGGTTTGTTACAACATATGGAATGTGGACTAGTTCACTTGCTGCTACAGGCTCTATTACTTGTCAATCATTGACCGCTAGTGGTGATGTAACCGCGTTTTCCGATAAACGCCTAAAAGAAAATATTAAAGCCATTGATAATCCTATTACTCGTTTAAATAAACTTAATGGTGTTACATATACCCGTAATGATGTAGATGATAAAGAAACTAGACATGTGGGTCTAATTGCGCAAGATGTATTTGCCGCAATGCCTGAAGCAGTTAAAATAGCTGATGATGAAATGAATACCATGAGTGTAAATTACCAAGGATTGGTAGGTTTACTTGTTGAGACTATTAAAGATCTTAATAATAGATTAGAAAAATTGGAGAACAAATAATGACGCTTCCGTCAACTGGCATCCTGTCTATGGATATGATTAGACAGGAGATCCAAGAGCCAAATGCCACCAACATGACGCTAGAACACCCAAAAGTTCTAGCTATGGCAAATAAACAAGCAGGCCAAATGATAAGCTATTCTGATTTACGTGGCAAAAGTTATGCTTATGTATATTTCAGCTTCGTAAGTTATGTCGCAAGTCAGCAAAACCAGCTAAGATTTAAGTTTTTGTGTAATATACCTAGTTTTTATTGGACTGTTCACGCAGTGGCTGCTGCCGATATGCCATTCTCTAGACAGCAAATAATATCCGGGGTTGAGCAAACATATAGCGCATCCACTATGATTACAACCGTTACACCTACTTGTACAGGTAATGCCGGTAATTTAAATGAAAATTACTTGTATGACGGGTCAGGTGCTGGACGAAATTCTTGGTTTGACTATCTAATAAAAACGTATTCGGACTCAGCGCTAACCAACCTTGTAAACACGCAAACTATACGTATTTACAATAGACAAACACAATAAATTAAAGGACACTTCGGTGTCCTTTCTTTGTATAAATACTGTTATTATATTAATAAATTGACAACTCATGACTACCGAAAAACCTAAATCCGATAGTCCAGAAAAAGAACAAAAGGCCTCATTACCTATATTTGACTTACTTTTTGGGCTCCTTGACAGACTTTTCAAAGATAATGCCACAGGTAAGGTTTTGGCCTCACGTGTAATGGTGTTAATAGTACTATTCATAATGCTTATGATTTGGGTAAAAGGCGATGCAATATCCCAAGCATATAAAGAAGCATCATATGAAAATTACGCACAAGCACTTCAACTTGAACGAGATAAAAAATTCGATTCAACTATACAAGAACAACTTCAATTCGTTCATATTGCATCAGGTGCAGATTTTTCTGCCGTATACGTTTTTAGACCTAAAAATTTAAACTATTTTGTTGATTTAGAAGTTTATGAAGGAAAGATTCCTGATTCAGTAGATCCAAAAAATTTAGGTGGATATCCTATTGATAAAACATCAAATGAATACCAATCACATTTGGCTGGCCAATCATTTGATTCTAATAGCGAGTTTGCGTATCTCCCAACAACGGATGATAATAAAAAAGTTTCGTATATGTACTCGTGTCCGTACTATAACTTAGATAACATCTATTCTGGAACCGTAACTATGTATTGGATCAATAAACCCCCTAAAGCCCGAAAACAACTTGATTCTATTTGCAACCAAGCTGCTCGGGCTATAGGACGTGCTAGATAATTAAACCAATCGTGGATTATTTAAAACCATTGTTAATTTACGATTGATTGGCTCATGGCCAACTAAAAATTCTTGGATGATTTCTTTCTTTTCGCGAGTGGTCACATCAAGAGTTAAATCATTAAGTGACGCAAGCGTCACTTTTTTGTTATTAATAGTAATGCCAAGTTCGTTTAAGAACGCAATAAATAATGGACGGTTTTCTAAAATATCATCAGATCCGAATTTAATAAGAAGTGAGACCACTGCACAAATATCGCCTAGTGTATCTTTTAAGTTAGTGTTAGTCATAGTGTTCTCCAATTAACCTTTATAATATTCAGAAATAATGTCAACAATTAATTTAACATTATCGGTAGTTCTCGGCATATCGAAATATGTCTGAGAAGGGCCTTCCCGGTATTTCATTCCTATATTAACCAAGCTATCCAACAAGTCTTTAGATGGTTTTCGAATTACAAGTCGAATTTCCATTGCGTTTTTAATTTCAATAGTTTTTATACCATTGAACCGTTTTGTAAATGCAATAATATAATTGCTTCGATCTTCGGTAACATTTTTAATTTCAATATTATATTCTTGTAGACATTCTAGTGTATAATCTTTAACACTATCCATTTCTGAAGAAATATCACGTTTCTTTGCGCCTTTATAATTAGTTTTAAATAACTCTTCGTTATCTTCAACATAAAATTTGACTGCTGTGTCTACAATGTCTAATCCTAAAATCGATATACAATATTTGTCATATGATTCATCTATCAATGATAGTTCAAACATAGTATTATATGCATTTGGTCTTTCGTTCGGGATTTCCAAAAATCCAAGTTTATACAGCCGTTCTAATTCTGTGATAACATCGGTATTAGCTTTTACAAAAACATCAGAACTTTCTTCCGTACAAAGGCCTAAAGCCACAAATGCTTTAGCATAGTAAAATAATTTATTCATCATTAGTTCCAATATTTCAATAAAAGCATTATATACCAAGTTATCCAAAAATAAACAGTATCAACCGTCTAATAGATTTTTAAATGATCAAATAGACGCTAATTCTTTAAGATCGTTTAAATACTCAACTTCTGCCGTAGTACCCATCCAATAATCTAATTGAGCCTTAGCCTCTTTAGCTCGCGTTTTTAAAGTTTCTACTTCATCATCGGTCATATGATAAATGTTCATTGACACAAGTTGATCTTCAAATCCTACGAAAACTGAAGTTGATGACAATTCTTCTTTTAGTGCCGCCTTGGTCTTGCCTTTAATCACAATATTGTTTGCATTAACTTCTTTAATAAAAATAGCTTTTGCAATTGCCAATTTAAATGCAGCATCATATTTTTTGACCATAAAGCCAATTCGTTGATTAATAAACTCTAATCTAACTTTGACAAATTGTTCAATTAACGGTGCGCAAGAATCAAATTCTCGTAGTTTGCCTGCTTCATCAATGACAACAATATTTTGAGACACTCGTTCGATTAATTTAAAATCGCGTTTAATCTTTTCGTCGGCTTCAAATGGATCAGCAGGAAGTTTATAGTCCTTCCGAAACTTGACTTTAAAGCCAAAACCAGTTTTAGAACAATCGTCATCATATGAAATTAAACCAGCATCTTCCAACGGATCTAAAACCTTTTCAACATATTTCGCACGATCAAATTGTGGAGGAACATCACTGATATAAATCTGTGCTGGCGTTTTGACTTCATATACACCATGAAGTTCATATTTGCCTTTTTCTACTAAACGGATTTCACCAGAAAACTCAGGAAATTTAACTTCCGGTTCATTAATTTCTTCTTTTGCTAATGCAGCCATAGTGGATGCAATTACACTTTGCATACAATGCGGAAGAATTTTTGTAGAATAACCAGTAGCAATACCGCTAACGCCATTCAATAGAACAGTAGGAATAACAGGCAAATAAAACTTAGGCGGCAAATGTTCAACATCTTCATGTGCAGGTGCAATTTCGGCATCTTTATACACTTTTCGAAAATTATCAGAAATTCGACAGAAAATATAACGCGATGCCGCTGCTTGCTGTACTAATCGAGTTCCAAAGTTACCTTGGCCATCTAAAAATGGAAAGTTATTATTCCATGTGTTAGCCATTAATGCGCCGGCTTCTTGGGCTGAGTTTTCGCCGTGATGATACCCGGCATCCGCTACACCACCGGCAACCGATGCTAATTTATGAAATTTATCTTTATTGCCTTTTGACATTTCCAATGCTCGATAAATCATAAATCGATGCACCGGTTTAAATCCATCAATCATATTAGGAATTGCCCGGTTTTCGATTGTATACATGGCATAAGCCAATGCTTCATTGTCGATAATGTCGGTCAATTCACGGTTTACGTTATTCATTTAAACTCCTAATAAGTCATTTGATTTTAAAATTACAATCTATCATTTAATGCAATACGCATTAATATTTTTGAGCTAAAAACTTAAAGTTGTCATTTAGCATACGGTTCATTTCTTCTAGGTTTTGGAATTCTGCAGCATGTTGGCGAGTAAATTTCAATGCAAACTTACCTTTGCCAAAGCCATTTGTTAATGCCTTCATTTTATCTAAACTTACAAAATAAATATCAAAGGCTTCTAATGTTTCGACAAGGATTTCGCCAGTAGTCGAACGCTTAAGTTGGATTTGCGAAACAATATTTTTAAGACCAGATTTAGAACGTTGGCGCCCAACGTAATATCTGGCATAGGTTGTTGCACGCTTAGCATGGACAAAGAAATAAAATCCAATTGCCGCTAAGTCTGATACCGGCGGCTCAGTAGTATGTGGTTCAAATAACTTTCCTGTTGCTGTCATTCGAGCGATATGTTGCGCCTTGCACAATTTCAAATCAGAAAGATTCAATGTTGATTTTTTATTCATTTCATTACTCCGTTTAAGATATACCAATTATACCATAAAAATATTGACATGTAAACTAATTATAGCAAAAAATATTAAAATTTTCTTTTACATATGGTTTAAGATATGTATTAAGATAATGCCCAGAAAAATTAGATTTGGTTATAATTTGCTGTATACCTAGTTGATCAGCTATAACACGTGCTGTAAATAGCCATTTATGACGCTCAATTTCTGTTGTATCAAATATGATAATCAGATCCGCTATGTTCGATTCTAAAAATGGCACTAAATTAATACCGGATTCTGAAGTCGTCATAGTTTTAACAGTAATGTATTTAGAATCTGACTGATGCGTTTTGACCTCTATTCGTTGTCCATAATACTCTGGGCCAGAAACTACATCAAATGCATATGTCCACGGATCATCCGGAGTTTCTTCGCCATGCATAACGGCCCCGTTCATATGTTCCGCAACATATTGCTCTGCTAAAATTGCAATAATACATCTGGATAAAACTAGTTTGACATCGGTCTCATCGTTGTGTTCCATTGCATACATTGTTGTTTCTTGGACTTTGGCTTTCGTCTTAACAGTCAAATCAGAAACTGATAAAATTTTTGGTGGAATGCTAGCAAGGTGTTGTATAGCTTTATTTTTAATCATCACATAATCTCAAATGGACCAAAAGGCCCATTTTTAGTTATAATTTAGTAATCATATACTTCATCGAGTACCGTGTATTCACATGTACGCATTTTAGCATTACCGTAATCCAGCGGAATAGAAACTACATTTTTAGGATCTACAAGTACTCTAACTATTCGAACATCAGACGATCCACCAAAGTATGCCAAATATGATTTAGAACAAACATGGAGTCCGTGTGAACACGTCTGCTCATCATCTTCATCAACCATATTTCGTGCCATAGACACCGTAGTACCAGGGCTATTGTCAAATGTATTGGTTCTTATATCTCGATAATTTGATCGAATCTTTTTCCATGCAATAAAATTACCTTCATCTGTGATTTCGATATCATTAGCTTCTAAGAAATCAAACAAACGGTTAATAGCTTTATTTGATGGATTTTCCATTAATTTTTCTAAGAAATTAGCGTAACGGTCATAGCTGACACCGGAATACATTGAATCGACAATACGTGAAGTCAGCCCGTTCTTTAAATGGAGGCCTTTATAGTATAATTCATAATCTTTGACTTCAATATTTCCGTGAGTGTATTGGATAATACCTTGTTCTGGATTAATTAAGCCAATTGCAGTATCGAAATCCGATTCGATAAGAGCATTAAGGGCTTGTTTAAAATTAGAATGGCTTGAATCCGCATTGTATGTTTTACGACCTACGGTAATTGAAATAAAACGGTTCGAAGCATTCCAAATTGGTACTGGTGCTTCTTTTTTCTCGGCAATACCATTTAAAGCAGGTGGTACATCCGCAGGCTTAAGCTCAATGGTATACACAAATCCAGAGCCAGGTTCGCCAGAATATTCCGCACCGTATCGTGTTTCGCGTTTGATCACCTTTCCTACAATTAGTGTTTTTAATGCCCCGATGTCACCGTCGCAAAAAGCCCAAGCTTCCGTTTCCGCTGCTTCTTTAGCACCCAATGGGCTATTGCCTGTATATTTGTAGGCGCTCTCACAATAAATAATACCATCTTTTGGATCACCGGTTTCAATAATGTCAAATGTGATTAAATCGTTCTCAATTTCCAATTTTACACTAGGATTTCGTAAAGCCATTTTGCCGTCATCTAACATAGTAAACATATCTAGACGGCCTTGGTTCTTTTTGATATGATATCTAACCGTATCAGAAGAACAGCCAAATGTTCTAGCAATGCTGGCATATGACACCCCGCTTAAGTGTAAAATAATTGCCTTATTTATTTCGTTGTGACTTAATTTCATATTAATCTCCTTAAGATTTAACTTATTATACCACTATTCGTATTTGATGTAAACTACCATTAAGGTAGTTTAATGCCATTTTTAATATCAGAAAGCATAGGTTCTTCCAATGTACGGATACGGTATAAAACGAAATTTGCCATAGGATTTGTTGTTTCAAATTCTCGCAATCGTTCACCATGAAGATTCGTAGCTTCTAGGCGTTTACCGTCATATTTTTGTATAGTTTTTACTAATGTATGGTCACCTGGTAGCCCGGATACAATAGCTATCGTATCTATCAACGAACTCAACATTCGTTCTTTTGGCGTCCATCCAAGATTTAGATATTCTTTTAATTTAGTAAATTCTTCATGAGCTAAAATATTTTTAACAAATACTTCGTCGTATTCGACTTTAAACGTGTCAATAGAATTTACTAAATCTTCAATTATTTGAGAAAACTTTTCAAAAGCACATTTAACATTTTTGTTTTTAACAATTCGGTTAAATGTTGTCTTTTTGACTTGGTGGATTGGCTCTTTAGTGTACTTTGACAACACAGAAGAGATAGTAGAAAATTGAATATTAAAAACATTAGAAAAACCTAATGATGGGACCATATTAATGCCCGAGTTTACACCCATTACATAACCGGTCAATTCGGCTATCTCATCGGTAGAGCAACGTCGGCTTTGAGAAATATACATATTTCTATTAGCATCCCAGGTATGCGTAATTACATTAGGAGTCGACGGTCTTGCACTATTACGTGCAACCTTCACTTTAATATAACCTGGTACAAGTTTTCGAATATCTTCCATTTCTGATGTCTTATACACCACTACTTCATCGCCTGCCATTACAGCTTGAATTTCTGGCAAAGCATCATCGATAACCGTTTCTGATACAACTGTAACAAGTGTACGTTCTTGCCATAACCCACTATGTACTAGCCCTTTCATAGAATAATGAAGCTTAGATTGATTATCTAAATCATTGATAATCACAATAGCCTTTTTAACATTATACCCAAATAAGCTAATTAATTCTACTTGTGATGCTTTCGTATAGGAATACCGAGATGCCGTTACAACCGTTTTTAATCTGTTGGCACTCTCACCAATTTGATATACGCGACAGCCAAATCCTCTATAATATGGCTCTATGTGCTGCAGATTTAAGGTTTTGTTAATTTGACTTAACGTTTTGCCGTTAAATTCTACATTAGACCGTTCGAGAATATGATATTGATTAGAATGCATCGAATGGATTTTTCGAAGAAGTTCACGAATATTAGTAATAGATTTTAGATGTTTGATATCATCCGTCATCATTTTGTTGTTAACACTATTAACTCGATCACAAATATTTTTAATAGTGAATTCATCCATTTGGAGTTCTTCACGGCTAGGCTGTGGCAAAAGAGTTCCTAACGGAAAATGGAACATTAATGCATTATGCTTACCTCTGAGCCATTCGGCCTTTAATCCCGGAGTTCCATCAAGTGGATATACAATATTTCCATAGATGGCAAAGATGCCGTTCTTATAATGTGAATTAGAAGATGCACTATACCAGTCCGTAGAATAATTTGGGTCATCTGCCAATGAACCTACTGCTGTCGAAAGATTCTTTAATTCGTATTTAGATTTATCAAATGGCAACAGCATTGTAGAAATTTCTTGCTGCCATTTAGCGACATCTGTTTCTTTTACCGGTACAGTAACTTCAATACCACTGCGGTCGCCGTCTTCAAACGGCCCACTGTATATTTTGACCAATGACGGTTGGCCATTAGCTACCATAGCATTATAAATTGTACATTGGCCTTCATAGTATGACGCAACTGTAAATGTGTCTGTATAAGCAAATGGCGATTTAGCGCCTAAGCCAAAAGCTCCGGTCTGTTCATTACAGTCAGCTTTAGTAGACTCGAAATAACGAGTGTACACTTCTGTCATATCTTCGTGAGAAAGCCCGGGACCAAAATCTCTAACAATAAACTGTAAATTTAATACTGTCGGTGACGTGATGATAAACTTTTCAGAAGTTTTTCCAAAAATATGAGCATCATTAGCATTACAAATAACTTCTCGCACAATAGCACGGATTTTGTGTTTATAGATACCGCTAGATAAAATTTGAAACGCTTTAGCTGATGCAGAAATCGTAAATGATTTTGATTCGCCGGTATTTCCAAGAATAACTTCATTCTCAATATGCATTTTCATGATTGTACACCTTCTTTACTAATAATATCTATTGCTGTATAAACACCAGTTTCACAAATCATTTTAATTTCCTCAAGTCATTGTTCATTTGGTATGTGATTATTATACCACGCCTTTTGCGGATGTAAATAATTAATTTACACTATTTTGGGCTTTGATACGCTTCTTTAAAATCTTTCTGATAGCCTTTGCGTGTTCAATCCAAATTTTGCCTTTAATAAACTGCCCGTTATATGTACCAAATAACTCAATGACGGTCGATCCTAATCCATTGCCATGGTCTTCAGAGGCTTTAATTTTAAATAACTCGTAAAACGTGTTAGACCATAAAATACTGTTAGGCATTCTGTGTCGAGTATAACTAATGTATTGTCCTAGAACATCATATTTGTATAATTGCATATCAAATATATGGTCCAACATATCTTGGTCTTTGATAAAGTTAATAATAGTTTTTAACGATTTTCTAATTAGAATCATATCCGATGTAGTCATTTCAATTCCTCCAAATACTCTTTTAACAGTTTTCTGACAATTTTTGCACGTTTGATCCAAAGCGATCCTTTTACTGTGCCACCGTCAACAGTACTAAACAAGATTTCTACAACTCGTTTATATTTCTCATTACTTAAATCTTCTTCCAATAACATACTTCTAAACCCAAAGTATTCTTCTGTATACTCTTTACAATTGAATCCGTTTACCGAAGATGATTTAGTGTCACGTATATACTTCCCGAACACACAGGCGGTATAAGAAAACATATTGAACTCATGATTTAGCATATCATATTCTTTAATATGTTTGATAATATCCTTTATCGTTTTTCTAGATAATTTTATACTTGACTTAGCTGACATGTTAATTTACTCGTTGTATTCGATGATTCATTATACTATCGGACAATTTAAATGTACATCATTATTTTAAATAAAAACTAAAAAAGGACCCGTAGGTCCTTTTTAAATTTGTCTTTTCGTTTGTATTGTGTTTTATCTTCAACAACTTGAAGTTTGAATGCCGGAGTTCTAACGGCTTTTGCAACAGGATTACGTTTACCTTTCATATAATTTCCTTAAACAGTAATTGAAGTGATGAAGCTATTATATAATAACTTCATCACCATGTAAATATTTTATGAAATAACTTCTAACCATTTAGTGCGAATTTCTGCTTGGACCAATTTCTGCAATTCTGCTTTAAACTTACTAGGTTGTTGGGCATTATTGAGTACAATACCTTCACGTTCGGCTTCAACAAAAATATCTCGCATAGTAAGCCCAAGAACTTTGCCGAAGTCCTTTGAAGTCACTTCACCAATATGAGAAATAACATTTGATACTCGGTTCCATGTAACAAATTCGTTGAATTGCTCTAAAAGAGCTAAATCTTCTGGAGGAAGAGGTGTAGGAATTTTTGGAAGCTTACCTTTACTCTTTTCTTTAAATGCATCGGTTTTGTATTTAATAGCTAAACGGCTTCCACCATGTAAGAACATCGGTTGATTTGGTTTAATAACTAAACCTTCTGCCGGGTTGCCTGCAGACGGAAGTTGTTTATGTTCAAAGTACATATTTTGCCAAGTCAAAGTAGGCACTACAGATTCGAATTCCACAGGAAGTTTTAATAACTGTGTCAAAGGGCCTCGAGCAATTAATGGAGCGATTTTTAATCCATAACGAGAACAAAATGTTTGTACATCACTATCAGGCCACCAGCCATGAGAAATCCCAGCGGATTCGCAGTCAAAGTAAACATCAAATACGTATAATGATTTAATGTCGCCATAATTAACTTCTTTTTGGATTCCTGGGCCGGCATATTCACCAAAGATCTGAAGTGATTTAAACTCTGGTAGATTTTCGTTTAAATCTTTTTGGACCTTTTTTAATACAAAATCAAGGTCAGCCATTAAATCTTCATAACCAAAGAATTTTTCTGCTGGTTTAATTTCACCAGATCGTTTTGCCGGAGTAATAGCGTCTTTTGTAATGATAATAGAAAAATTAGTACCGTGGATTTTTTCTCGTGCAACAAACTCTACGGCATCACTGATTTGCGGACCAACGTTAATGATATGCTCAAAACATTTTTCAATAAATTTGGCGTTAGTGTGGTTTTCTAGGCTAGGGTATTTTTTGAAGTTAGACATGATGAATTTCCATTTTAGATAAAAAGGACTCGGTGCAGGTTATGCACCGGATATTAATTTACTTAATACAAATAATATTTCTAATAATTAAAATATCACCGTACTTTTTAGGTTTAAAGCTTTCCGAAGTTTTAAGTTCATTGACTAGATTAATATATTGTGTTTCGTCGATAAGATCGATTTTAACATGTTGTTGACTAGTTGAAATATGACCAGAAGCTAAATTTGTTGCTACAACTTCAATAATAATATTCATATTTGGCTCCTTAAGCTGTCATCCAATCTTTACGTAATTGTGGATCGTTACCCATCAACATTTCGAATTTATCTTTCCACAATTCTGGTAATTTGACTACATCAAAATGCGGATCATTAATAACTCGCTCATACTCATTCATTTCCAGACTTCCTAGCCCTTTGATATATCGGGCACTCCAGCCTTTGAGATCATCTTTAACTTCTTCATATTCTTCTGAAGTATAGAACCATTTTTGATCTTTACCTTTCTGACAAATCCAAACCGGTGTTTTAACGAATTTAACTCGACCTTGCTCGAATAATTCTGGCCAATTTGAAAAGAATGCTAATAAAGATGGATAGATAGAACCTGTGCCTAAATTCTCTAATTAAATGATAGTAGGCTTTCGCCTACCATCTACGTCGGCGTCAGTCATAATAGCGATATTACGATAATTTGTAGAGCCGGTGAATACACGACGAACGTGTGTTTGAGCTGAGTATGTGTCCATATCGATATCAGTTTTTGCGATTGGAGTTAATTTCATTGTATACCTCATAAAAGTCATCGTCAGGGCACCAGCCCGATTTAAATTTAATAAAACATTTTCCAAATAATTTGGATTTGTTACTAATGTTATTATACCTCATCCATTTTGAAATACCCGTTGCTTTAGGACGGTCTTCATCGTAGTTGTTACAATACCAATCATATAGGCTAGGTATTAATAGAACAATTTGTTTAGAATGTTCCGAATTGTTTTTATAATACCAAGGTCGGGCCCTTTTGCGTTCTGCTGCTATTGCAGTTGCAGTCTCAAAATTACCAACGCCTTTAAGTCCGAGAGACTTGATTATAGGGTCATTACAGTCTAAAAAATATGTTTTACCAGTAGAATCTTTAAAGCATGTATGTCGCTTTTTTTATTGATCTTGGTATTTTCTTTGCATAGTTTACACCTTTCCATAAAGATGTATCCACTGTATCAACTTTTAGAAGCTTGCAGTGTCCAGTGCTAACATTTCTAAACACTGTTTTGCCTGCCATAAATTCACTAGACCAATCGGAAACTATACTTGAATGTATATTTCTTGCAATATCATATGTTCTAGAGCTAATAAACCCCATATGTTTAGAGTTTTCATTCTACCCAATGCAAAGGCCATTTGGCGGTTTTTGTGAATTTTATACAACAATATATGAGCAATAAAATGCTCTCTATACGTTAGTTTAACTAGATTAGATTTGTCATCCGATCCTCCCATAGAACGCGGCAAAATATGATGCCATTCTCCACGTTCTACTTCTAATCGGCCCTGAGACCGTTTAATTAAGTTATTGTATACTACAGCATAATTCATAATAGATCTTTAACTTTCTTCCATTGCCCGTCAACTAAAATTTCGTCATTTTCGTTAACAATAGTCCCATCTTCCAGTGTAAAGAATTTACCTTCGCTAGAGTATTCACCGGCAGATCCACCAATTGATAAGCCCATGATAGCGCAAATATCAAAAATCTCTTTATTTTTGAGCATATCAGCAGCACTCATACCCCAGGTATTCATTACTTTACCACGCAGCGGATAACCACCATGGAGTTCACGATCACGTGTAGAAATCAAATAACCGATCGCACTATTATGAGAAACAGTACCATCAGCAAAACAAAAGCTTTCATCGTCTTCAACCTGGATGTCTACCATATTGTGATGCTGGCCAGTAGGTTCGTATTCGGTAATATCTTCAAGAATAAATGTAGCTTTGTCGATAAGATTAAAATTAGTAATATTCATTTGATACCTCTTTACCTTGTTTCAAATCATTTATGAATTTATTGACATTATACACCAATACACAATTGCGGAACTTAAGTGCTTTATATTCTACGTTGTTACAGTATTCCAAATTTTCGGCCTTTGAATTAAAACTGCACAACTCGATATAATATTCTTCACCGTGATACCGTATTTTGATGTCATAAAATTTTCTTAACTTACCAGGGTATTTTTTATTGGTGTCTATAACAACCACATCTTCGATGGCCTTTAAAGATGTATACATATCCAATTCTAATGCCGATCTAAAGAAATGCCCATCAACTGATGATGAATAACTGTAAGAATTTTTAGCTACAAAATTTTTATATCTAATTCGGACTTCTTGAGGTATATCAAAATATTCGAATAAATTTAATATTTTGAACGTGTGTTTAAATGCCACTACCCTAGAAACTTTTTTGTCGATTGCCGGATTCTTTGATATGTATGCATCTTCGGCCCTTTGTAATACTAGACAAAAGCCAATAATTGACATATTTTTACCAATTAAATCTAAACAGTAGCCCTTAAATTTATTTTCGTCATTGACAAATGATGCGTAATTTGATTGAATCCATGTCTCATTTATTTCGCCATTAACAAACTTCGGTTTAGGTTTAACTCTAGATTTTCTTTTACAAATCTCTTCTTTAGAAAATCTAGAAGGGTCAAAAATTGACCGTTGTGACCGTTGCAATTCGTTCCATTTGCCAATACCGTTTTTGGAAATAAATTTATTTTTATTTCTATAATATGATAGCTTCCAATTAGCAGTTATCTCATTTTGACGACAAGCAGAACGCCCACTATGCGACTGGAATGTAGAATACGATGACACATCCTTATGATTTTTTCTATAAAACGGCGAGTTATTCCTGTCTAGTATCAATTTTGATGCGTCATCTTCGTTAAGATTATATGCAAATTTTACATACTCTACCGAGTTCGGATTTAATTTTTTAAGGAAACATCCAGGCTTCCCGCATGCAAAATATTTGCCATATGATTTGTCTCTGGCATGGGTAATATTAGTGCAATCAATTAATATCCCATTAGGAGTTTCTACAAGTTCCATAGAATCTTTAAATCCTATGTAGTCCTGTAAATTGCCGCATGCGCATTTTCTAGAATGTTTGGCCTCAAACAACTCAATTAATTCCGGATACCGTTTATAAATCATAGTAAACAAGTATTTCTTTAACCGTGGACCAGAATAATTTTTATCAGGTATGGACACCGAAGTGTCCATAAACTTAACGTTTAAATGTTTCATACAATAATTACATCATTTAATGTAATATCTTTAAACTGTTTGAGTTTTAAACCATCGGTATCCATTACAATCATTTCATGAGTAGGACTTGAGTTAATTCTATGGGTTGTGCCTATAACAGATTTCACAACCATTGATGACTCCGTCAACTCAACAATTTGTCTAGATCTGTTAATAGGACCGCCTAATTCAACTAATCGATTTTTTATGAGCTTATGACGGCCCTTTACTAACGAATCTACTCGAATATATTCTACTGTATCCAATACCGTATCATACGCATACAATTTATGCTCATTTGAATAAATCTTACCGTTAATCTTAATCCCTGGTTTAAGACGAATAGTTTTAGACACTACTTGTTTAAAGTTGTGTTTTGCGGTCATGACTGTATCACCAACTTGGATATCTTTGGCCCGGATATTACCATCTAATGTAAAGATTTCGGTATTCTCATCAAAACAGTCACCTTCCGTAAGGAACAAAGTAGTTTCTAATTCAGAATTACCATATTTGTTTGCTTTGATGTGTTTAGATACTTTAGCTTTTTGAGCAGCTTTGTTGGCTTTAGTTTCGGCGGCTTTTTCGGCAGCAAGTTTACGAGCAAGTACAGCTTCAATGATTGGCATCAAAATTGATTCAGTATTCATAAATTGTTTGACAATTTTCTTAAAATCTAAATCAATGTGAGATTTAATTTCTCCCCATGGCGATGTAAGCCGCTCTTTGGTTTGTGAGTCAAATCGAAGATTGGACATATCTTTTACGAATAATAAAAGTGTCACACATTCTTTAATTCTGGCTTTGTTTACATCGATTTTAAACTTACGTTTAATTAAAGGAATCAATTCGTTTGAAAGCTCGTCCATAACGTAATCAATATGAGAACCACCAACTTTAGTATGGATTGCATTTACATATGATAAATGCCTAAACCCATCTTCAGATGTCCCAATTGCTAATTGGACTTTATCACTTTCGTAGCATAAAGCATTTTCGTCGTATTGCTTGGCATATTTTTTAAAGTTACCAATGATTCTGCTGCCGTTAAATTTAAACTGAATTTCTGGATAAACCACGGCTAGTGTTTGCATTTGGTCTTCAATAATACTAACAATAACATCATCAATTGAATTGCATTCAAAATGACTAAAGTCAGGAATAAATTCTACTTTAGTTCCATGTTTACCACCGGCTTTAGATTTCCAGTCAATAGTGTCAATATTATTTGTACATTTTACTACAAGAGTATTAGTGCCGTCGCATGTGGTACCGATAAATGAAGTAGAAAAAATATTTGTTAATGATGACCCTACACCATTCATACCTGATGTTTTTCGCTCAGAATCTTCACCGAAATTGCCGCCGGCTTTTGTCTTTGTCCATGCAGCCACCGGACCGGGAATACTATCGCCTTCCGGGGTTGTAATCATTGCTTGCGGAATACCACGACCGTTATCTTCAACCGTGACAAGATTTTTTTCCGTATCGATAGTTACAGAAATTTTATTCGCGAATTCGAAATTGGTTCTAACGGCTTCGTCAATGGAATTATCTCGAATTTCTTCAATTAATTTTACAATTGCTGGCACATATTTTAATTTAACGTATTTGCCAAATTGGAACCGTTCATATTCTTCAGATGATGTACTACCAACGTACATCCCAGGACGCTTAATAACATGTTCTTTATCACTAAGCATTTTAATTTCATTTTTAATCAATTTACGACTCCAATAGTAATTAGGATAATGATATTATATTCAATAATCTATAAAGCAAATGGAACCGAAGTCCCATTTAATTATTGCTCGAAGTATTTGCGTTCTTTTGCGCGTCTATTAGTAAGACCAGCAATAACTTTGCCGCCAGCTTTATTCCAAACATCAAATTGTGCAGCTGCACCTGCATAGTCCTTGGCGTTAAGTTTCTTTAACAGTGTAGAATTAGAGAATGCAGAAGAACCAATATTGTATGTCAACGACACTAATGCATCGAATTGGGTTTGCTTCAATGGAACTTTAACAGAAGATTTAACAGTATTAACGAATTCTATTAAGTCGTATTGCATATATGATACAGCTTGTTCTTTTGTGCAAGTGTCGCCTTTTTTAACTCGGACGCCATTAGGGTATTTGATAGTCCCATAGCCTATTGTCCAAATACCTACACTATCTTGGTATGCCGCAAGTCTCAAGCCTTCGAATCCACCAATGAGATCAATACCGGCTGTAGAAACACTTGTTGCTGATAACTGTTCTGGGCTAAGATACGAAACAACCTTATTAAGATTATCGACTTGTTCTTGGGTTAACTTGCCGCCAGCTAAAACACGTGCAGCATCAAAAAAGTCTTTGGTTTCCATAATACTTTCCTTAAAAGAAAGTATTTATGAATTATGCACAAATAGAAATTTGTTTAGAAGTTGATCTATATTGGATGCCGTCGAAGACATTTAACACTTGCTTAGATTTAGGTTTAGGAAACTGGATAATACTATCAATTTCAGATTTTAATGGAGATGGGCCAGGGATGCTTAACGCTGCATCAACACCTAAAGGATACACTGGTGAAAAGTATTCTCGACATTGAGCATAAATATAACAATTTATTAATCTATCACCAAGTCTTATCCTTAGAACACTCCCGAGTTCATTTATATTTGTCACTGTCATCTCGCCGAAATTTGATACGATTAGGTCAGCTAACTCGTTCTTATTTGGCGAAGTGAACCATGCGGAATTTCTAAATCCAGCTTCATCTATCAGTCGATATGTCATTGTTTCGAATTTCATAATAATTCCTTAAATTTCTTTAAAAATTTTAGTACCTTCAGAAGTAATTTCTTTTACGAAAACTGTATCGATTTCGCCATTTTTGATCACAAATAAAACTTGATTAGTTTCTAATTGAGAATGGAAATGTTTTTCTACTACCATCAATTCTGGATTCATAAGAACTGAATCAAACTCTTCTTGAGAAACCGCAATTTTATTAGAAACTTCAGGCATTTTAGAAGTTTTTGATTTAAGAGTAGTTAAAGTGCGAATATCCATGGCAATTTCCTCATTTGGATGTTTGATTTGATAAAGCTATTATACATCGTAAATGATCGGATGTAAACCAATTCCGATCATTTATTTCAAATTAATTTATGATTTAATTGTTTGCGGATCAATATCTTCATCACTAGGCATATCTTCAAGACCATATGCATAACGTTGAGCTGTTTTAAGCATAATAACATCTTTAGCGCAATCATGTACGGAGTCATGTGCAACAAATCCGTCAAGAATACCTTTACGCAATGGTGTCATTGCTAGCCCGCGAACCAACGAATACGCTTCGATAGCTGTTCGGATATCTCGTTGAGCCCAGAATTTAACAGGTTCTAGTTTATCGGTATCAATTGTGTTGTACGTTTCTGAAATCATATTTACAAAAATAGGAAAGTCAAAAGACATACCACGACACCAACCTTGAGATTTCCAAGCATCAACACCGTTATCTTTTAGAAACTTTAATACTTCAGGAATGGCATCTTTAATTAAATAATCGCCGGCAGCTGGCTTGAGATTAATTTTAGCTTCATCGGACTGGCTCTTCCACCAATCAACAGTTTTCGGGTTAACCGTTCGAATACCTTTTTGCGAATTAAGATCTAATTTAAACCGTTTACCGGCTTTGATTAATTCATCAAATGGCTGGACAACCGTTGGGTCCGGATCAAATACCAAAACCGAGATATCCACAACAATAGAATCAGGACGAGAACCTAATGTTTCTAAATCAATAATAAAATCTTTCATTTCGCATCCTCTTTAGATGGTTTTGTTTACCATATCGCAAAATTGTTTGTGGCGTTTAAGAATTCGCACTATATCAAGATATATACCTTCTGGTATAGTAATCTTAATTTCATTAGTAAAAATTACAGAATTTACCATTTCGGCGGAATCGATAAGATCATTCAAAAATATCAATACCGGATCAATGAGATGAGACGGCATTGATGGCGAAGATTTAATTTCTTCAAGCTTTAATGACAGCACCGAAGCCGACTTAACACTTAATGTTTGTGCTTGAGACATTTTACTCTCTTTAATTAATAAATTAAGATAATGTGATTATACTATTTTTTATAGCTAAAGTAAATAAATTAATTCAACTGTTTAATAATATTTGCTAATGTCTCTAAATCATCCGGCAATACCACGCCAAATTGATATAAATCCTGAAGGTCAACAAAAGAATTTATACACTCTACACTTTTGATTTGCGATGACAAAAATGTTTTAATGTTTTCTAATTCTTCGGCTGGCTCTGTACAAAGAGTAGAACTATCTAAACAATTTAACTTGCTGAGTAAAACTTTAGCAACTATATCAGGAACTATTCTAGACATACTAAATCCTCAAATAAAATAAACATCGTTTTTGGCACGTGTGGCTGCCACATACAATAATTGTTGTGCTAAATCCGGATCTGCTTTGTGAATACAAGCCGTAAACAAAAACGAGCTGTCAACCGTACTGCCCTGTGACTTATGGATTGTCCCACAAGGCAAAGCTTTTACCTTTTGGAATTGACCTTTTAATTTCCACCAGCCTTTCCAATTTGGTCGTGGTCCCGTTTTAGAACTTTTAAATTCTTCTGCCGCCTTTGCCATGTAGAATTGGAAAATATTTTGTTGACGCTCATCATAGATAACTTGCAATTCGGCAATAACTGGGCTATCGACACCTTGGACTTGAAGATGCCAAACTTTAATTTGTTCTTTAGCATCAATGCCTTTAATAAACAAAGGAACCGTAGTTTCTACACAATCTAAAATTCGGACCAATTCGCCATTATTAAAAAGAATTTCGGAGAACGATTTTCCATTCATCGAGTACGTCTTGATTAATGGCTCTTGCATAACCAAGACTTCATGTTTAATAAATGGAGCTTGTGTATCATATAATCGTTGACGAATAACTTTGTTAAGATTGTCTACAGATTTATTTGTATATGCCAGCATTCTATTATCAAAAAGCATATCGGCATCTTTTACAATGCTAAAATATTTACTCATGAAATTAGATACGGATTTACCTACTTCCGAAAGATCATGGACCCCATGCCCATCAATAATATTTTCTCGGATCCATCCGCCATTTCGAATTTCTGTTGCAACTTCAATAATTGGAGCATTAGATCGCATAACCTCGGTTAATGAAACCTGTTTAAACTTTTTGTTAAAGAAAAAAGCGGAAAGTTCTGGACGAGATGAACCAGGAGCTACAGGTCGAATTTGTGCGATATCGCCTAGACCAATAATTGTACACCAACTTGGGACAGAAGCCATTAGAATTTTAAATAATTCGCGATCATACATTGATACTTCATCGCAAATTAAAATTCGGCATTCCGAAAAATCCGGTGCATCTGATTGCTCAAACGCTGTAGAATCTTCATAAGTTGTTGGGTTAATTTTAAGCAATGAATGAATAGTTACTGCATCCATACCAGAAAGTTTAGATAATACTTTCTTTGCTTGGTGCGTTGGTGCAGCTAACATTACACCATTTTCACCTTTAGAAATTAAGTGATCAATCAAAAACTTTGTTAACGTTGTTTTACCAGTTCCGGCAGGGCCATTCACTGTGATATGTTCCGGTTCATTTGCCATTAATGCAGATTTAGTACCGGTTTTTATTGTAGAAATAATAGATTCAAATGCATGACGTTGGCCTTCATTCAAATCATCAATTGTCAAATCAGTCATCATTTTGCCTTACATATGGTTTAATAAATTATATTACAAATAATTAAAGCATTTGGACGCGTTTAACAAAAACGGTCTTTAGCTGTCGATTAATTAATTCGACTCTAACTGGATCCAGAGTATATACTGGCGGTTCTTTTTTGATTTGGGGATAAAGCCAATGCATAATAGGCCGACGGGTATTTTGCTCTATTTTTGGATTTAATAAATCAGTTAAATCCTTTTTAACATCTTCTAAATGCTTATTTGCTCTAGATTCGTTAAAGAAAACAGATGCAATACCGAATTCTGTAATGGGCATTTCAAAGCCGTCTTTATCTTTATAATATACTGCAAATCCTATATTCATAATAACCTCATTTAATCAAATCATTTACTTTACGCCAAAGTTCTGTAGTTTTGCCATTTGTTTTATCTGGGTGTATTGCAAAACGAATACGTTTCAATTCATCATTGGTAAATGTATTGGGCTGTCCACCAGAATTGGTTTGGATACTCAATAATTTAGAAATTGTTTCTTGGTGTTGAAGTAAACGCACTTTTGCTTCAAAAATCCAACGAGTACTATTGTCCAAGTCACGTTTGAGTGAGTTGATCTCTGCTTCTAGAGAAGCCTTAGTTTTTCTCTCAAACTTTTTTCTGGTTACATTATCTAACGATACTAGACTACCTAGTACAATACATGTCAACACTATAACTGTAAGCATAATTTACTCCTTATAATTTAACACTAATTAAATTATAACCAATTTTGTTTTTAAGCAATGTAAATAAAGAAGCATTTAAAGGCAATCCTAATTTTAACTTTTGTTTATCCATTGCACTCAAGTTTTCAAATTTGCGTAAGCCTTCCATAACCAATTTAAGGTTTTCGATGTTTATAACTGCATTTTCTAAACTTTTGACTGTGTTAGAATAAAGCTTTTGCTTTTTAGCAATCTCGGCGCTTATTTGGCGGATTTTAGGGTTTTCTACACTTACAGGTCTTGTTCTAGTCTCAAGGCCTTTAAATGCTTTAAACATAACATTTCTTTTTAGAATTTTAGAAATGTTTTCTTCCATTTGATCGTTCATGCGATTCAAATTATAGATTTTTGATTTTGCATGCTTTGATGTTTTGCTTTCCCAAGTCGCAATGTGTTTCTTATTATCTTTTATACTCTTAACATAACCGGCCAATTTGTCGAGATCATTTTTGTGACGATTTGATAATTGGAGCCAGTGTTCGTGCAAAAGAGGCGGAATTACAGGCTTTTCAATGCTAGCATAAACCGGATCTGATTCTAATTCGTGTATTTCACGTTTTAATTGATTTATAGACATAGGCACACTAACTAATGCTTGCTGTTTATTGCTAATAGCTTCTCGTATATAATGTATTCTTTCAATAATATCGTCAACGGTATTTAAAGATGATCTTGCAGAGTTCAATGATCTAGAAACGGCGATAACATTACCGTCAACATAGCCAATGCTATTATCCAAACGTTCAAAAGAAAATTCATGTTTATCGTTATCAAACTTTATACCAGAATACGCGCAATGTTTTTGAGCTTTTAGATTGGCAAAGTTCATAAGACTCATGCTAAACTCTTTACCGCGAGATTCGGCATTTGAAGCTTTTGAGTTATAGCACTTAATTAGTTCTAAAGAATTCATAATAATTTAATCATTTGGTTGATAAGATCTATAATACCACGATAGCTTATATCTGTACAATGAATTTTAAGTATTAAAGCAGCTGTTTGATCAAAAAATAGACGCTTAACACTAAAAAAGTAAAGCATTCTATTGCTTTCAAAAAAGTTAGTGTAATATACATATAATGGGTTCACCCCTTAGTCCCTTCAGATATCTATCTACGGGCTAGACAGTTTGTTCTAGATGTATTAGATATTATAACAGTAGAAGTTCTAAATGTCACGTCGAAGACGTGCGGGACGCAGTCCCGATATTAATTGTATTTGATAATTTAACGCAAATAACAAAAAGGAGCCAAATGGCTCCTTTTAAGATATGATAATTTGTTTTAAACAAGTATGGGACCTAAAGGTCCCATTTGCGTAGCAATGATCTTAAAACAGAACATCAGCGATATATTGACCTGCCTGCAAGCGATACTTTCTGCCTATTGTTTGGTCATTTTCACACGAATCAATAAAGTCATCCCATTTTTCTGACAACAACTTGACAAAGGAGTCTGAATTGCCGCGATCGATGTAACGTTGGATGTATTCATCCTTTATTGAACGATCCGGGAACACAAGATCATAGTTGAGTCCTTCACGCTTCATAGCTTCACGAACGGTATCATGTGAAGATACTAAAGCAATGAAATTGTCTTCATACAAATCTTGAAGACCTTTCATGTGTTGAATATAGTTCTGTGGGAACTTTGTCTTATCAAAATACGAACTGTCACTATCAAAAACTATTGGGCTTCGAAGCCCAATATAGTTCCCAAAGTTCTCTTTTAACTCTTCGGGATTGATACCTTGCATTAGCCCGTATTCTTCAGCGTTTCGAAATATAGTACTTTTTCCACAACCAGGGAAAGCACAGATGAATCCACGAGTGAAGATTTTACGAGCCATTTTATTTCTCCATATAGCAAACAACAATTTTAACATCTGGTGTTGCTGTTTGGATAATTTTTGCAATATCATCCCAATTACCACCAGCAATTCCTGCTCCGATCTTTGGGATTCCTATAATTTTATTTTTATATTCAGAATTGATCTTTTCAAAAACGGTCTTAATATTTTTATACAACTGATTGGTCGGACATTTACCAGGTCCAAATTGCGTATATGCATTTATGATGTCGCCGTTTACGGTCTCGGACACCGAGTAATCACCTAGTTTTGACCAATCGCCTAAATCAGTTGTCTTTTTATCAACTTCCAATGCACACGGAAACGTTTTAGCAATACTGCCAGCTATACCTGCTCCCATCATATGGAAACAATTACAACCATGAACAATAGCATCAAAATCATTATGTTGGAAGGCCTTTAATAAATCAATCTGAACATAATATAAAATCATAATTTGTCCTTATACACCACCTAGTGCAAACGTGATAACTTTAGTGACCATATTAACCGCGACAGCAGGTTCAATAGCACCTGTTAATGTAGCCACTGCAGCCGAAACTACAGCAACCGCCAAAATACCCAATCGATTAATAACAGTCGAATTGTTTGAATAGTTTGTTTTGATTTTTTCTTTTAGATTAGCCATTTAATTACTCTTCTGGATTGGCCTCAATCTCTTCTAGAGTTTCACCATTTAGAATTCGAAGACATTTTTTGAGATTATAAAATTCTTCATAGTCATAACAATGAACTGCGTCCAAGAGGCTTCGGGTGGTTTCAATTGTAGTAGAAATAAATTCTACATCTTTGGTGTCAATAGCAATTAGCATATTAATTCCTTGATTGTTTATTTATTCAAAATACTTAGATCATTAAATGGTGTGTATCCTTAAGATTTAAAAACCATTCAAATAGCGTTAAACCTGTGATCAAAATAAAGCAAATAACGGCAACTCTAAAATGTCAAATTTTATTCAAACGTTTAATAATTGAACACAATCTCACACAAAAAGTTATAAATATATTAAAAAAGGCCAAAATTCTTGTCAATTCTGGCCTTTCTGTTACGTTAGAGGACTAATTCAATGGCTTCCTTAAACGTTTCCATAGCCTCTTCAAGAGATGTAAAACTATACGTAAGGCCATCTGGATCATTTGGGTCAATAAGATCAATAATGTTAATCCCATCTTCCATAAATGAGAAATCAAATTTAGAAGCCATAATATAATCCGGAGCATCATGGCCATCATGATATTCATAAAATACAAAACCAGTGACATCGCCATAATTAAGATTTAAAAGATTGATTTGAAGAACTCGAATCTTAGCACCAGAATACTTGGTTTTAACTGAAGTGGTAACTAATTTTTTAAGATCTTTAAGTTTCATAACAATTTACTCAATAATTCAAATCTGATATTAGATTTGATAAGGCTATTATACTAATAACCTTATCAAAAGTAAATACTTTATTTTAAATTATTTAAAAATAATTTATATAAATTTCACCATCTTCGGCATCTAAATTATTTAAAAATACTTTAACTCCTTCTAAAGTTTCTGGAAGATTTGGGTAATCATTTAAACAAATCTCACCATCTTCATCCATTGATGCCAAATGAACAATTAAACCCTTTTCTTGGATTCCTTTATCATCTTCTAAAACGATGGCAAAGAGTTTTCCATTTTTGATTTCGACATGAGCGAATTCACCTTTTAAATCGAATTCTTCCAAAAGAAATTCACGAAGAGTAGTAAGTTTAGAAGTTGAAAGTTCCATTATGATTTCCTCAATTAAATTCAAATCCAACATTAGATTTGATAAGACCATTATATCAATAGTCTCATCAAAAGTAAACATTTATTTTTGATAATTTTCAAATAATTTAGTTTTAGGATATGATTGCATGTGTTTTGATGCTTCTTCAAATGACTTGAACACATTAGGTTCAACGCCTAATCCTAATTCAACTTTGTCATCCCTAAAGCTAAAACTTGTAATCATGAATAATACTTCATCATTATCATGATCATAACATTTATAAATGATATATCCATCAATAACTTGATTGTTATTTTCATCAAAAGACAGGTTACGTAAATATGATTCTAATGGGACAATACTTGAATCAAAGAATATTGAGCTCCAAAGAGCCGATTGGATTTTTGATTTGGAAGGAAAGTTAATGTTCATAATATTTTACTCATTTAGTTCAAATCTGTTATTAGATTTGATAAACCCATTATACTATTATTTGCTTTAGAAGTAAACAATTATTTTAAACTTTTTACAAAAAAGGGCCATATGGCCCTTTTTTTAAATTTCGATATATGAGTATTCCCAGTCACCATCAATCCAAACGAATGAACTTGGTGCAATAGATTGGCCTGCAATAGGCGTTTCTGGTTCGTCTAAAGGTTTGTAGAAATAAATTTCGCCATCCCAAACTTTGATAACTGTGGTTCCTTCCGGAACACTCATTGTTAATTGCAATTCTTCGAGATCTGAATTTGTTAATGAAGAAAAGATATACGTTTTCATGATAATTTACTCATTTAGTTTCAAATCCATTATTAGATTTGATAAGGCTATTATACCAACAACCTTATCAAAAGTAAACAACTATTTAAACAATATTATGTTTTGAATAAAGAAATTTTTCGGCTTCTTCTTTTGAATCAAAACCACCATCTTCAATGAATTCCCCAAATTCGAATTCTTCGATTTGAGTTAAGTATTTAAATTCTTTACACATGTAATATGATGTGCCGTCTTCTTCGTCATATTTGTATGTAACAAATCCATCAATAACTTGATGGCCATTTTCATCAAAAGAAACGTTTTTTAGATATTGCTGAACAACTTCACAACATATAACAGGGAATTCAGAATTTAATGCATCTTCTGTTTCAGAAAAAGTAGGAAACATGATTGTTCTGCAAAAATTAACATTATTCATAATATTTTACTCATTTAATTTCAAATCCATTATTAGATTTGATAAGACTATTATATCAATAGTCCCATCAAAAGTAAACAATTATTTTAATATTTTGTCAAAGAATTATCAATAGAAATAATGTATTTTTCACATTCTAATTCATCTTCAAATCCACCAACTTCTGAATCAAATTCGAAGTTTCTAGACTTCCCTTTAACTACCCATCTAATTGTTGTATAAGAATATTCTTCATAATCTTCATCATAATAACTAAAACTAGTGTAACCAGTTAACACATTAGATTTAGGATTTAATGTATTTGAAACATCTTCTAATGTAACAAAAGAGTTTTCGATGCTAAGGCGATCGTAATAATTAGTGCTCATTAAAGCATCATAGATTTCTGATTCTGTTGGTAATGTGATCATAGTATTTTACTCATTTAATTTCAAATCCATTATTAGATTTGATAAGACTATTATATCATTATTTGCTTTTGTTGTAAACAAAAAGGTGATCAATTGATCACCTTTTAATCATTTATTTAAAATGATTCATCATCTTCGAAATCTTCATCATCGTCACTTCCAGTATAAATTTCTAAATCATTGATATAGAAAGTTCCATTATCATAATCAAAGTTAATTGATGAATTAATAATGATTGAAGTCTCTTTAACAAATTTTTCTTTGAGTTTTTCTGGGTCGCATAATGATAATGGAACAGCTCCGATCATCCCTGCGTCTACGGAGAACGATGTAGATGTATTTGAATCATAAGACCCATCGCCATAAGCTGTGCTAGAAAGAGCCATTAGAGTGCCATTAACCATAACTTCTAAAGCTTCTGGGCCATTATTGCCAGAATATTCATCAAGTAATAAGTCATAGTTTTCTTCAGTCATTACATAGCATGGATCGATGATAATATAAGAAGATTTAGGTAATGTGATCATAATTTTTTCCTCAATTTCAAATCTGTTATTAGATTTGATAAGGCTATTATACTAATAACCTTATCAAAAGTAAATACTTTA
>CAVJPU010000003.1:0-112677 GCA_963651445.1 bacterium
GTATGAATTGGTGCGTTTTGGTGCCCGTCTCATCGAGCAACATTAATCTAGCATAAAAAATTTTTCATCGTCGAAATCTGGTTGCATAACAAAAAAGCCCCATTATTAATAATGGGGCTACCAAATAAGTGCCAAGGTATTGACTATTTCGTTTTATTGTTTGTTGGGAGCGGTTTGAATCCCATGTCAACCAATGTTTTATTGATTGTTTTGAGATCGCCTCCCATCAAAATCGCATCATGAACGATTTCGTCTTCTTCATATAGAGGAAATTCATCTTCCTCATCTATCGCCATCACCAACTCGTTTATTTGAGAAGGGGTGAGATGCATGTTGACCGCTAAGGCAATCATGGTCTCTCTTGTCGGAACGCTTTTGCCGGAAAGAATTTTTTCGAAAGCCTGTCTTGAAATAACCCCTTTGTAGCTTTCATCGAAGGCGGGACCCACCAGCATATGGTAATAGTCAAAGCGGGCCTCGAATATTTCGCGACGGGTTGGCTCTTCGCGATATTTTTCATCGGGTTCTCCATAATTATCGAAATGTTTTTTGATAGTGTCGGTGTACCAATCGCAATAGTAGCCCCTCTCCTTTTTGACGTTGCGGATGAATTCTTCGTCTCGTTCACTTTCCAAATGTCCGCCAGGCACAATTTTTATTCCGTTTTGCTTCAATGTATTTCGACACGTTTTGTAGGTGCTGGCATATTTGATAACCAAATAAGTTTCTATTTTCGACCCGGTTTTTTTGTAAAAACGGTTTATGCCATCGATGGCTAATGACAAAGCCATTTTCTTCGGGAAGCTGTAGGCACCTGAAGACAAAAGAGGAAAAGCGATGCTTTTGAAATTGTTGTTGCAGGCCAACTGTAAAGCTCTTACATAACAAGCACGTAGTTCATCTTGGACATCCTTTGAAAGATTTGAGATTTCATCCGGATACTTCGGGTTAATAACAAAAATGGCTTTTTTGCATGGCAGGTTTTCGACGTTGAAAGGACCTACGGCAGTTCCGAAAGTCCTCCACATTTCGTCGGGGTCGAGTTTATCTATTTGTTTTTGAATCTTTTTTCCTGTTATGACGGCGATTCTGGTGCCAAGCCCTCCTGAAATATTCAAGCCTGGTGTGGAAGGAACAACGATGGCGTCCACTTTTTGGTCCAATAAATCACCTTTGACGACTTTAAAGCCCATATATCTAGTCTCCCTAAAAACAATTGCCTATATTATACACCAATTGAAATACAGCCTTATTTAGGGAAACAAAAAGCAGGGCTATTGACCCTGCCTTAAGTTTGATTATTTAGGCTTTAGGCGTAGCAGATCATCTTGTATTCGACGATGTAGACTTGGCCCTTTTCGATTTGGAAGGTATTGCCTTCGATGGCGGCTCCGTTTACATAGTATTGCCCAACCTTATGACCGTCTAATTCGGTGTAGGTAACGGTGTAGGTGCCGCCGTTTTCGGCATCGACGGCGACGTCTTGGCCGCTGCTCCAGGTGTAGGACTTGTAATCATCTCCGAAGCCCGTGGCATCCACATAGGTCTTTTCGGATAATAAGACAACCTTGGCGTAGTCTCCATCCTTGACGGTTGGCTTGACGTATAGTTTGTCATTGTCACCCGTCAAAGCCTGGCCATCGTATTTCTGGGTCATCTCCTTATCGAGGTAGATGTCACCATAGGTTACGGCCCCACTGACGTAAGTGTTCTTGGATAAGACTTGGCCGACTTGGTATTCGTTACTGTAGCTGTTGCCGATCTTGTAGTCTTTATAGTAATACTGGCAATAGAAGGATTCGCCTTCTCCGCTATCGGTGTAGCCACTCTTATCGAAAGAATCATAGAAGTTCTGATTGAAATCGTAGGAGAATTCGACGGAGTTCTTGTAGATGCTTCTGGTTTCGTATCCGTCGGCGTAAGTCTGACTATAGCTGCTATCCATCTCCAACTGGGTAAGAACATCGTTCTTAAGAAAGAAGACGAAGGTCTGCGTGTATTTGGTTAATGAATAGGTGTAGGCCTTGATTTGCTCGACATCGACGTCGAATCGATAACCGCCTTCAGCGGCTTCGGCGCTATACTCGGCCTTGACGGAGTCATAGGAATCGTCGTTGTAAGCGTGATCCAAGGCCTTTTTGTATTCTTCGAAATTATCGAGATTGGCGTAATACGTCGGGGCGTAATAGTTGAGGAATGAATTGGATTCATGTAGCTTCTGAACCATGTATTTGTCGGATTTATATGTCTTCTTCTCATCGCCTTTGCGGGAATAATAGGTGATGTTCTCGTCATCATCCTTCACATAGGCGCCTTCATAGGTGGTATTGGTCTGGACGCTATTGGAAGAAGATTTATCTAATTCCATTTCATCGTCATAGGAATAATAGAGATTCCTCTCGGCATCGATGGTTGATTTGATGTTGGAATTGCTGACATAGGTGATGCTTCCGTCTTTCAAAGAGGTCTGAGAGGAAGAGAGAGTCATGGTTAAGGTCTTATCGGCGCTATAAGCCTCTAAGGCTTTCTTTAAGGATTGATAAACCGTCTGCAAATCCTTATTTGGGATATAGCCGCAGGCGGAGCAGGATTTGATGCCGTCCACTTCGCGATAGTTATGGGCTTCATAGTCGAAACGGACGTTTTCATCGCATCCGTCGCAGGCGTGGTAATGCCCATTCTCATCGTAGGAATAGTCGGTTGCTTTGCTGTGGGTGTGTGCTGGGGTTGAAGAGCCGTCGTCGCAGCTTGGGCAGCTCGAGCATTCTTGCTTGTTGCCGCAACTGGTCAAGGCGGCTAAAGAGCCGGCGATTAGTAAGAACGGCAAAATATTTCTCATTTTCTTCATAATTGTCTCCTTGGATAGCTAAATTGTTTCATAAATCTATGATGTTTGGAACAATTCGTTTTTTTTTTTATTTCTTTAAATAATTCGAAACTCCCTTATACTTCAAGAAACCACATCAAGGAGACCTCTTTATGAAATATGGACGATTGGTTTTGGCCACTTTAGGGATTTTTTCTTTATTAACCTCTTGCTCGGAAATAGAGAAAGGCGAGAAGGGCGATAAAGGTGACACAGGACAAAAAGGCGATCCAGGCGAGAATGGCATCAACGGCGAAGATGGAAGCAAGATTTATACCGGTTCTGGCGCCCCATCTAACGATTTGGGCGTTAAGGGCGATATTTATATCGATACCTCAACTGGGGATTTGTACGCCAAAGGCGATAGCTGGGACGTTGTTGGAAATATCAAAGGAGCTAAGGGCGACACTGGCGTGTCCATCACCAATGTTTATATCGATGATAATGGCCATTTGATCTGCGTCATGAGCAACAGCGATACGATTGACGCCGGAGCCATCAAGGATGTTGGCAAGCACACCGTCAAGTACTACGCCGTCAAGGATAATGATGAACCTATCGAAATAAATACTTTGCAAGTCTCTCATGGGGATAAAATCAGCCCCGCCGAATTCAATGTCTATAACGGCTATGAATCTGGGTATTGGTACACCAAAGAATACGGCCAGAAGATTCCTTGGTCCTTTACCGGCTGCACGGTGACCAGCGATGTCAATCTCTATATCGATGTCACCCCTATTGAATATGCGATTACCTATTACCTTGATGGGGCGTTGAATCCAAGCGATAACCCGAGTTATTACACCGCCGTCTCGGAAACCATCAACCTCAAAGACCCATATAAGAAAGGCTACTTTTTCTTGGGCTGGTATTCAGATGCCGACTATAAGACCGCGTGTTCCTCTATCCCTCAGGGCTCAACCGGGGAGAAATCCTTCTATGCCAAGTTCATTTTGGAGGACAAAGCCACCGCTTTAGGCGTTGCACCACTCGTTAATTCTATCAATAAGACCTTAACTTATGGCTTATATCCTCAGGATTACGTGAGCAACGCTGAAATCACCGCAGCACTTGATACCCTCACCGCCGAGAGCAATGGCTGGTATCTCCTTGATGGGGTCTATTACGTTAAGAAAACCGCTTCTGATTACTCTGACGGATTGACTTTCTCTGATGGGACAACGGTTATTAAAGGCACATCCTACTGGTTTAAATGCGAACCTATCACTTGGGATATCCTCTCCTCTTCAGATGGGACTTATTTCATTGCCTCTGACGCCATATTGGAAAATGTCTATTGGGGTGGCAACAACAATTACGAGAATTCTAACATCAGGAGCGTCCTTAATGGAAGCTTCTATAACGCCGCTTTCGGCTTGGGCGATTCCTTGATTCAGACCGTGACCGTCGATAACAGCGCAGCCACCACCTCTAGCTCCACCAACGAAAAGGCTTGCAAGAATACCATCGATAAAGTCTATCCTTTGAGCTATCAAGACCTCATCAACGCCGATTATGGCTTCGATACTTCTCCGGGTGATTCTTCGACCAGGATGTGCAAGGTGACTGACTACGCTGTAGCCTGTGGCGCCTATAGCTACAATGGTACGTCCGACCCTAATAGCGTCGGATATGGCATTTATGCGACGAGATCCCCTGTTTCTGGCTACAACACCCATATCTCGAAGGTCACTTACAAAGGGTATATAACCACTATGTGGAACAACGACACCAGCGTTGGTATCCGCCCAGCGATGCAAATCAAAATCTACTAAGTTTAGTTTAGTTCTTCTTAGACCATTTGATGGTAAAACCATCACTTGGTCTTTTTTATGTAATAGATCTTATTGGGTTTAAGTCTTAGATATGTATCGATGGTGAGGTTTTTAAGAGAACCGATATCCTGACTTAAGAGCCTTTTTGGCACGCTTAAATTTAGATAGACGATGCCTACTTTATCGTGGTCGTTAAGTAACTTCTTTAAATCCTTTACGAGGGATTGATAATCAAACTTAAGTCCCTTGATATCGTCTTTTTTGTTTCTTCTTATTTCCTTGGATTCGAACTTATAGAAATCATCGAGGAACAATAGATAATCCAAGTAGTCGATATCGGGATCGGGTTCAAAGGTTTTAAGGGTGCCCATCACCCCATCTTGAGGGTTATCGTAGGCGATGTAATAGCCTAGATGACAAAAACGGATGTCTAGGTCTTTGATTATCTCTTTGTGGTCATCGGCGAACCTTAGATAGCCTTTCGCCGTATCTTTTTATCGTATTTGATTTTCTTATCATTGGCCTTGAGGGCTTCATAGGCTTCTTTGAGAGCCTTATATTCCTCAATTAGATGGGCTGTGGAAGTGAAATATTTCTCATCGGAGGCTTTGATGTAATTCTCTCGGAATTCTTCTATGGCACGTTCCGCATAGGACTTTTCAAGCGAAGCGAAGTCCTTACAGGTTATTCCCTCATTAAGGAAACCCATGTAGCAGGACTCGTATTCGTAATCGATAGATGGGTAGTGATAATCAAAATTAAGGTCTCCCAAGATAGAAGGCACGTAGTTGGTATCTCCATCATCGGTTAGATAGATAAGACCGTGGTAATTGATGTCTAAGGCGGGCTTGGCCATGGGGTAATTATATTACATTGGGGTTTATCGTGCGTTCATTCGGCGATGGATAAGGGATTGGACAGCCGTTATTTGGAGGCTTTGTTTGCGGGTTTGTCTATATATGCTATCATATACGAAGAAGGAGAGATTTATGTCCAATAAGAAAGAATCCTATATCGCCTCATATAATAAGAAATCCTACATGTCGATTCTTTTAAGAATCCCCAAAAAGGAAGAAGACATCCTCTCCAAACTAGAAAACGTTCCATCCAAGAACGGGTATGTCTTGGATTTGATCAAGAAAGATATCCGTCCGAATATTTTGAAATTGTCCACCATCAAAAGCGTCCTTAAAGAAGTTCTTGGTAAATATCACATCGATAAGGTCTATCTATTTGGTAGCTACGCCAGGGGCGAAGCCACCGAGGACAGCGATGTCGATATCCTTTGCGATAAAGGCGATATCACCACCTTAATAGAACAAGGCGAACTCGAAGAAGAACTTGAGAAACGCCTCGGAAAGAAGGTCGACCTCCTCTTCATCACTTCCTCCATGGATAGCTACTTCAAAGAGCAAATTGAAAGGGATTTGATTCAGCTTTGCTGAATAATTGATAATATCTTGGCACTGGAACTGACTGCCGCACCAAAAATCAAGCGACTTTTGCGTCAATCCGCACCAATTTTCAAGCGACTTTTGTCTAATCCTGCACCAAAATTCAAAGGACTTTTTGTCCTGAGAATTACCGAAATAAAGAAAAAAGGCAGTCTCGTTAAACTGCCTTTTATCGTTTTTATTGGCGCGCCCGAACCGACTCGAACGGTTGACCTACTGCTTAGAAGGCAGTTGCTCTATCCGGCTGAGCTACGGGCGCACTGGCACATAATATACCACAACTTAATTTTCTTCGAGATACTTTTTCGCTTTATTGGGCAATTCTTCGAGGCTATAGATGGTTTCATCGGGGTCTATTGGGGTTCCAAAGCCATATGAAGCGAATATGAACGGGAGGTTGGCCCCTCTGGTTTCGATCTCATCGAAGGAGGTATCTCCGACGTAGATGGCCTTATCGATGCTATGGTCTTGGATTATTTGTCTGATGGTCCCTCTTTTTGGAAGGCCGGTGTCACCCCAACAAAGGATACCCTTCACGTATTTCGCGCATTCGGGATAGGCTTTTAAGTAGGCTTCAAGATACCCTTTCTGGCAGTTGGATACGATATATACCTCGTATCCCATCTCGGTTAATCTCTTGAAGGTCTCTTCTTCTTTTGGATATAACTTCCCGGGGTGATTGTCGTTGATGTAATCCAACTCAAAACCTAGGAAAGTAGAGGAGAATTCCTCGACTTGCTCTTTGGTCACCCCGCATGGGAGGACTGATTCAAGAATTTGGTCCATTGTCTTCCCCATCTGGGAACGGATATCGTTTAAGGTTAATTGGAAACTAGGCCCGAATACCTTCTGGCCTAACTCATTCCAGCATTCTTTGACTACGTAGGAGGTATCCCATAAGGTCCCATCCATATCGAATATGACGGCTTTCTTCATTGCTAGATTTCCTCCTGAAGCGATTTTAAGGCCTCTGCGACTTCTTTGGGGAAGAGCTGGGCCAATTCCTCGAAACTGGCCTTTTTGAAGGCCTCAAGGGTCGGATAATGCTTTTTAAGGACTTCCTTGCGTTTCTCTCCAAGTCCCTTAACGTCATCAAAGATGGATTTGGTCATCATCTTGCTTCTTTCATTCCTATGGAAGGTGATGGCGAACCTATGGACCTCATCTTGCATCCTCATAAGCAAGAAGAACAACGGGGACTTATTATCCAAAGGATAGGTATTCCCATCCTTATCGATGATGCCTTCGGTTTGATGCTTGTCGTTCTTATATAGGCCATAGACCGGGATATCCACTTGAGCATTCCTTAATCCTTCCAAGGTGGCGCGTACCTGAGGCAGGCCTCCATCGGTAAGGATTAAGTCTGGATAGGATGATCCTTCTTCTTTCAGCCTGGTGTATCGGCGGGTGATGACCTCTACCATCGAATGGTAGTCATCCCCGGCGTTCTTATCGGAGAGATGGTACTTGCGGTACATCTTCTTGGAAGGCATCCCGTTGATGAAACAGACCATGGCTGAGACGGCTTCATAGCCCTGAAGGTGGGAGTTATCGAACAATTCGATGCGATATGGGGTATCGATATGTAAGAGAGAGCCTAATTCTTCGAGCATGCTTTCCTTATCGTCTTCTAATCTTGCGGACATAAAGTGGGCGTCCAAGGCTTTCTTGGCGTTTAAGGCCGCGATGTCGATTTGATCCAACAATCTCCCTTCCTTAGGAATAACGACATGGATGTTGTCGTATAGGAGGGATAACGATTCCCCTACCCCATTGATACGGCAGAGAATCTCCTCGGGGATTGGATTTGCTTCGTAATAGGAGGCCATTAGTTCGGAGACTTGTTCTTCGACTTCTCCAAAAGAGGCGAAGACCTTGTCGGTCTCTCCTAAAAGGAGACCGTTTCGATAAGTCATGATGGCGATGGAACGATAGCCTTCCCTTTCGGCATAGCCGATTACGTCCCTGTCGGTTCTGTCGGTTGAGAGTTCCACCGTTTGCTTGGCCACCGTCTGGGAGATGGAATCTATCATCTTTTTGCATTCGGTGGCTTCTTCGTAACGCATGTTGGAGGCGGCGTTATTCATCCTCTCCTTGAGAGAAGATACAGCCTTAGATACATCTCCGTCCATGAAACGTTTTATCTCATTATAAAGATTCTCATAGGTTTCTTGGCTGATGTTGTTCACGCATGGGGCCAGGCACTGGCCTAAGGAGGCATACAAACAGGCCTTCTTCCCGATGTTCTTGCACTTCCTGGTTGGGTATAAGGAATTAAGAATGGATAGGGTTTTCTTGGCCGCGGTCGAATTAGGGAACGGGCCGAAATAGAAGTAACGTTTATCCTTGGTGTTTCTCACCAATGATAAGGAAGCGTCGCTTCGTTTGAGGGCGATATAAGGATAATGGGAATCATCCATCATGATGATGTTGTATCTCGGCCTATGGGTCTGGATGAGGTTCATCTCCAAAATGAAAGCCTCTTTGTCGGTATGAACCAAAATGAAGGTGAAATGATCGACATGGGAGACCATGGCCGCCACTTTGCCAACTTGAGGACGGAGGAAATATTGGGAGACCCTCTTTTTGAGGTTCTTGGCTTTGCCAATATAGATGATTCTATCGTCCTTATCCCTCATCTGGTAAACGCCAGGGGAATCAGGGAGAAGGGCGATACAGCTTTGTATCTTCTCGCTAAGCATTACTTTAAATACACGATGGTGGCTCCACCGGCTCCCTCGGTCTCCGTCGCTCCTTCATAATGGTCGACGAACTCCTTATGCTTATCTAAATATTCACGGACTATCTTGCGCAGGACTCCGCTTCCGAAACCGTGGATGATACGGACTCTCTTATATTTCTTGATGCGGCATTTATCCAAGTATTGGTCGAGTGCGCTCAAGGCTGGTTCCGCCCTCATTCCGATGAGGTTGAGTTCCAAAGGAGCTGAGGCGCCCAAGCCCGATTCATCGACCTTCAATCCGGAAATTGGTTCAATCTTTTCTTTTGGCTCAGAGATACGGGTCAATCTGTCTTTCTTGGCTTGGAAAGTCAAACCTTCGCGGCTCACTAAGAAGACGTTGTTGCCGTTGATGGTTTTGATGCGGCCTTCGATGCCCAAAGATGGGAGGGAGACATAGTCTCCTTCCTTAAGGGGTTCGTTGAATTTGATTTCCTCTGGGATAGTGATTAGTTCATCTAACTTGGTCTTGGCTTTGGTGACATCGCCTTTGCGGATTTCACCTACTTGGAGGTTCTCTAAGATTTCATCGGCCTTTTCCTTGAACTCTTTGAGTTCTTTCTCTTTGGCTTTGTTGATTTCGTCGTTAAGGGAACGGAGGCGGCGTTCGACTTTCTCGTTGTTTTCGTCTAGTTGCTTCTTTGCAAGAATGATGGCGTTCTTTTGCTTAATTAGTTCGTTACGTTCTTTCTCTAACTCCGCCGAGGCATCGTTCAACTTTCTAAGAGCTTCGGTGACCGATAAGTCGCTGGCTTCGGCGGCTTTCTTCTCCGCTAACTGCATGACTTCCTCGTTCATCCCGAATCTTCTGGCCACGATCAAACCATACGAATCGCCTGGAATGCCTTCGATGAGGCGGTAAGTCGGAGACAAAGTCTCCTCGTCGAAACGCATGGAGGCGTTCATGATGCCGTCTTCCGACATGGCGGCGGCTTTTAAGCCGTCGAAGTGGGAAGATACGAGGGCGAAGGCTCTCTTTTTCTTTAATTGCATCAAGATGGCGTAGGCCAAGGATTCGCCTTCTTTCGGAGAGGTTCCGGTTCCGACTTCATCTAATAAGACGAGGTCATTGGAATCCACCACATTCAAGAGTTCCGATAGGTTGGCCATATGACCGGAGAAGGTAGATAGGGAATCGGCGATGGATTGGGAGTCGCCGATATCGACATAGACGTGTTTGAAGTAGCCGAGAACGGATCTCTCGTCGGCAGGGATCGGGAGACCGCATTCGTTCATATAGACCACAAGGCCCACCGTTTTAAGGGCGATGGTTTTACCACCGGCATTGGGGCCGGAAATTACATATATTGGGGTGTCGGTCTGGATGGTGAAATCGTTAGGGACCACTTTCTTTGGATCGATTAATGGGTGCCTGGCTTCCTTCAGAAGGACGCATGGCTCTTTGGTGAGTTCGCAGATGACCCCGTTTACGGATTCCCCATAACGGACCTTGGCTTCGATGAAATCCAAACGGCCGATGGTCTGATTAATAAGGCTTAATTCGTTATGCTTCCTACCGATTTCCCTCGATAAGGACTCGAGAATGCGATGGATTTCTTCTCTTTCGTCGGAGAGGAGTTCCTTCATCTTGTTGTTCATATTGACCAAGGCTTCTGGCTCGATGAAGGTGGTGCCTCCCGAATGGGAGATATCCATGATGATGCCTTTGACTTTGGTCTTATAGGAGGTAGAAACAGGAAGTACGTAATGGCCATCTCTTAGGGTCAAAGAGCCAGAAGTTAGGTATTCCCCATGCTCGGAAGTAAGGCTTTGGACTTTCTTGGTGATGTCCTTGGTTAATTTACGAATGGCGTTCCTGATGGCTTTGAGAGTTGGAGAAGCGTTGTCGAAGATAGATAAATCCGGGGCGATGACCAAATGGATTTTCTCCTCGAGATAGGACATATCCTCGGTTTGGAGGGCGATTTTCTTTAATTCGTTATCGTCCTCGAACTGTTTGAAATATTTTTGGATATTGGAATTGATGGTTATGTCATGAGCGACGTCTTCCAAGTCGCGTTCCGTCAGAACGCCTCCTTTGGAGGCAAAGGAGAAAATGCCTTCCAAATCGGAAGAGGTCTCGATAGGCAAAGCGCCGAAACGTTCATGGGCGTAGACCATTTCCTTCATGAGATTCTTCTCATTAACGAGGGAGTCATACGAAAGGAAATCATTCATATTGTAAACGGCGGATTTGCCGATCTCCGTTTTGATGAAATTGAGAACGAATTGCTTGATGCGTTCGAATTCTAGTTTTTCCGCGGCGTTTTGCATACTTGCAAATTCTATCATATCCGAGCCAATAGGGTTAGTTTGTGATAGAATAGCCGAGATGATTAACAGAGCCCAGACCGTTTCCATTCAAGTTAGCGGAGAAACCGCTAGCAAGATAAAAGACTTTTATAATGAGATTAAGGAAGACAATTCTTCCGAATACATCGAGTTTTTCGCTAAACGTAAAGGACTATCGATCAGCGTTTATAAGCCAAACAAGAAAGGCGAGATCAAGGTCGTCTTCCAAGGGCCGGAAGCCTTATATGAGGCGCAGATTTTCGATCCTAACGCCGAGTTATGCAAGAATGAGCCGAAGGTCAGAAAACCCCTCGTTTTGTCCAAATTCCCTCAAATTGGGTCTGATGAGGTAGGGACTGGGGATGCGTTTGGTCCGGTTGTGGTATGCGCCGCCTATGTCGAAGAAAAGGATGTCCCATTCTTAAAAGAATTAGGCGTCACCGATTCCAAATTATTGGATGACGAAACCATCAGAAGCATCGGCAAGATTTTAATTAAAAAGTTTGATTATTCCTTATTGGTTTTGATGCCTGAGAAGTTCAATGAGGTTCGTGAAGAGAACAACATGAATAGAGTAAAGGCCAGAATGCATAATCAGGCCATCGGGAATTTAAAGAAGAAACATAAATCCGCCTATATCTATCTCGATCAGTTCGCCGAAGAGAAGACCTACTATTCTTACTTAGATGAAGAAAAGGAAGTTGTGCGAGGAATTATATTTGCCACCAAAGGTGAGACTAAATATATCTCCGTGGCTTTAGGCTCGGTTATTGCTAGATACGCCTTCTTATTGAAGATGGATGAATTATCAAAAGAGCAGGGTGAGACCATTCCTCTTGGGGCTGGCGCCGACGTTGATAAGTTCATCGCCAAACTATTGGAAACCAAATCCAAAGACGAATTAAAAAAGTTCGCCAAGCTCAACTGGGCGAACTTCAGGAAACTAGGATAATTTATTTAAGACTTCCTTAAAATAATCAGGGAGAGGGGCCTCGAAGGTCATCTCCTTTTTTGTTCGAGGATGTCTTAAGGTCAAACGGTATGCATGGAGCAATTGTCCGTTATCGTAGAGGTTGCAATTGCCTTCTCCATAAAGAGGATCCCCGATGACTGGATGACCGATGTAATCCATATGGACTCTGATCTGATGGGTACGTCCTGTCTTTAATTCAAGAGAGACCAAAGTGCAACAGTTATAAGGATAACGCTTCTCGACATGGAAGAAGGTGACGGCTTCCTTATCATCTGTCCCGTTAACAGCGAACCTAGTAGGCCTTCTTGGGTCCTTTCCGATAGGCGCATCAATCTTTGCGTCATTTTCGTCAATTATCCCTTTGACCAACGCGATATATTCCCTGTGCATTGAGTGATTGGCTAGCTGGGCTTGGAGGTAACGGAGGGCCTCATCGTTTTTGGCTACGACCAATAATCCTGAGGTGTCCTTGTCAATTCGATGGACGATGCCGGGGCGGACAGCGGCCGTGCCAGTCGCCAGATTCTTCTGCTGATACAAGAGGGCGTTTACCAAGGTGCCGGACGCGTTGCCGTTTCCAGGGTGGACGACCAAGCCTTTTTGTTTGTTGATGACGATGATGTCGTCGTCTTCATAAATGATGGAAAGAGGGATGTTTTCTTCCTTCAGCGTTAGAGGTTCTTCGGTAAATAATTGGTAGTTTACAATGTCGCCATTCTTTACACGATAACTTGGCTTTTGCTCTTTTCCATTAACAAGTGCCTTATTTTCTTTGATTAAGGCTTGGACCTTGCTTCTGGTCGGGGCTGCACCTAAGGAGAATAAGACCTCATCGAGGCGTTTTCCGGCTTCGGACTCAATCTTTATTTCCATCGTTACTTTCCTTGCTTGCATCGCTCTTATCGTCGGCGTTGCTGGTATCTATTTTCTTATTCTTCTCGGCGAATTCCTGATCCTTCTTTTTGGACTCTTTAACGCTTCTGACAATCATCACCACGATTAGCATCGCGATGCCGATAACCAAGGAAGCGTCCGCCACGTTAAAGGATGGGAATGGGTTAAGAACACTGTTCGCGGCAGCCTCTGGACCACCGCCTAAATAGAATTGTAAAAAGTCAATGACACCGTATGGGCCTTTGCCTTCTGGGAAGAAGTAGAAAGCTCTATCGATTAAGTTGCCCACCGCTCCGCCGAAGACGAGCATCAAGGAGGCGTTCATGACCTTAGATTCTTTCTCCACGCCATTTCTCCACATGAAGTAGAAGACCAAGGACATCACCAAAGAGATGATGATGAAGATGATTCTCCCCCAAATGTTGCCGGCGCCTAAGGACCAAGCGGCCCCGGTGTTATGAGAAAGGGTGAGATAGAAGAAGTTTTTGATGACTTCCACCGGTTTTCCTTCGGTCAAACAGACTTCGGCGGTCCATTTGGTGGCCTGGTCAAGCAAGATGATAAGAATTCCGAGCCAAAGGAAAGAAGAGAAGAATAAGGCCTTATTCCATTTGATCTTCCTAAAGAGCTTCTTGAACTTTTCCATCGTTATTTACCTAAGACCTTCTCGCAACGTTCGCAGAGATGGCCTTCCTCGTGGATATGGGTGATGCGGATATTGCGGCATCTGTCGCATTTCTCGCCTAAGGCTTTCTTGACCACGGCTTTATTCTCGCCTAAGGAGACATCAACCTTGGAAACGCCGAATAAGCGGGCGCTTTCTTCGTCTTCTAAGTCCCTAAGGAGCTCATAGAGCTTCTCGTTAGATAAGCTTAAATCAAGCTCGGCTTCTCCAGAAGCGCCGTATTCGCCTTTGGCTCTTCCCTCTTCGAGGGACTTTAAAGCCAAGTCTCTGATTTCCATAAAGGAAGAATAGAATTCATCGACGTCTTTCACATATTCGGAAGTGACTTCTGGGAAGGATTCTAACTGAGGGGATTCCTTATGCTCGCCAGGCAAGGCGAAATAGACCTCTTCCATGGTGAATGGGAGGATTGGGTTATAAAGCAAGCATAAATCCTTGCCTAACTGATATAAGACGTACTGGACGGCTTTTCGACGTGGGGAATCCACGGCTTCGCAATACAAGATGTCCTTAGCGAAGTCCAAATAGAAGGAAGAAAGATCGACCATGAAGTTGCCTAACTTGCCAGAGGCACCGGCGAAGCTATAGGAGTCGTAGTCTTTTCTGACGGCGGCGATAAGCTGCTCCAATCTTCCTAAAGTCCAGCGGTCAATAGCCCACAATTTCGGGGCCTTCTCCGGGACAATGTATTCCTTTTCGCCATCTTGGAGGTTACCAAGGATGAAACGGAAGGTATTTCTGATCTTTCGATATTGATCGGAGATGGTGGCGATGATGGATTCGGAGATTCTAACATCGGCTTCATAGTTGACCGAAGCGGCCCACAAACGAAGGATGTCGGCCCCGAATTGATTGGCAATCTTAGATGGGTCAATGCCATTTCCGGCCGATTTGGACATCTTCTGCCAGTTATCGTCCATTACCCAGCCATGGGTTAAGCAGGTCTTGAATGGAGAGACCCCGTTGACGGCGGTCGAAAGGATCAAGGAAGCGTTGAACCAGCCTCTATATTGGTCGTTGCCTTCCAAATAAAGATCCGATGGATACGGCATATTCCTTTCTTGGAGGACGCCGTTCCAGGAGGAGCCGGAGTCAAACCAGACATCCATGATGTCAGTTTCCTTGGTGAACTTTCCATTCGGGGATTTCTCGGACTTATAGCCTTCTGGAAGCAGCTCGGTGACCGATTTGGTCCACCAAGCGTTGGAGCCTTCTTTGGCGATGATGTCTCTGATATGGTTAAAGACCTCTTTCTTGACGATCGGGGTTCCGTCTTCTTCATAGATGATAGGGATTGGGACGCCCCAGGCTCTTTGACGGGAGATGCACCAGTCCAAACGGTCCTTGATCATATTGACCATCTTTTGCTCGCCCCATGCTGGTTCCCAATGAATCTTATGGATCTCATCGAGCAATTTCTCTCTGATTGGGGAAATGGAGCAGAACCATTGCGGGGTGGCTCTGAAGATGACTGGCTTATGGGTTCTCCAATCGTGTGGATAGGAGTGGACGATGTCGATTTCTTTTAGCATTACGCCTTTTTCGGAGAGCATATCGACCACTTTGTTGTTGGCGTCTTCATAGAAGAGTCCAGTAAGCGGGTCATTCTCCCCTAAATTCATGTAGCCTCTTTCATCGACTGGGCAGAATGGCTTGATGCCGTATTTCAAACAGACGTTGAAGTCGTCTAAACCATGGTCAGGTGCGGTATGAACGCAGCCCGTTCCGCTGTCGTCGGTGACGAAAGATCCGCATAGAATCGGAGAATATCTATCATAGAGAGGATGTCTGGCTTTCGCGTTTTCCAATTGTTCGCCTTTGAAAGATTTGATTAATTCTAAGGTTTTAAAGCCTAAGGTTTCTTTTAAGGAATCAGCCAAGGATTTAAGGAAGACAAAGTCGCCTTTCTCGGTATGGAAATAGCCATATTCGAAACGTGGGTTGACGGTGATGGCTTGGTTGGCTGGGATGGTCCATGGGGTAGTGGTCCAAATGATGATTTTGGCATCAGAAGGAAGCAATCCATTGGATTCTGGCAAATCGAAAGAGACATACATAGTGCGGGCTTCGACGTCCTTATATTCGACCTCGGCTTCCGCTAAAGCGGATTCGCTGGATGGGGACCAATAAACCGGCTTGACGCCTTTATAAATCAATCCCTGAAGGGCCATGGAGGCGAAGACATCGATTTCCCTGGCTTCGAACTTCGGATCTAAGGTGATGTATGGATGATCGTAGTCGCCTAAGCAGCCCAATCTATGGATCTGGGCTTTTTGGCGTTCGACCTGGGTTTTGGCGTATTCCTCGCACTTGGAACGGAACTCGGCTACCGAGATGGCTTTGCGGTTAACGCCGCTCTTAGTGACCTTGACCTCGATTGGGAGACCGTGGGTGTCCCAACCAAAAACATATGGGGTCTTATAACCTTCCATGTTTTTGCTACGGATGACGAAGTCCTTAAGGAGGACGTTGAGCATATGTCCACAATGGATGTCGCCATTGGCGTATGGAGGGCCATCATGCAAGCAGAATTCCTTAGTGCCCTTCTCGTTCATCTTATGATAAAGGTCGATGGCATCCCATCTTTCTAATAACTTCGGTTCTTTAAGAATCAAATTGGCGCGCATATCGAAACTGGTTTTCGGCATGAGCAACGTATCTTTGTAGGACATAATGTTCCTCCTAAAAATAGAAAAGCGTCCATCCTAAGGACGCTTATGGCGCGGTACCACCTTAGTTCGGGATATTTCCCGCCCTCAAGGCCTCGTTAACGGGAGGCAGGCGACCTTCCTACTGCTATTTCAGAAGGTATGCTCTGGAAGTGATAACCTTTCGCTGCCCCGTTCTCATCCAAGGGGCTCTCTCAGAATTTGCTACTAGGCGTTGTCTTCCGTCCCAGCGAATAGACTATATCTTCTTTGTTCCTAATTTTCAATTAGAAGCCGAAGTCCTCATCATCGTGGCCGGTTTCCGGCTCCTCATCATCCAAATTGAGGCTGCCCTTAAGGAAGTTAGGGAGCAAGCCTTTGGCGATGTTGCTGTTGGAATCGGAGGTCTTCTCTTCTTCCTCAATGGATTGTTGGACCACTTTGGAAACGCTGTCTTCGACGCCATATCCGACTTCAGCTGAACTAGTCGGAGCGGCAAGGGTTGGCCCTTCCAAAGAAATGGAATCCTTCGGGAAGTCCGAAGCGATGACCGAGCAGATGATGGAATCACCTAGCGCTGGGTTGGTGGAGAAACCGAACTTGACATCGATGGATTCGCCAGCGGCTTCGTTGATGCGTCTGACGCATCTTTCGGTGTTATACATGGTGACCTTATCGCCCATGGTGAGCATGCAGATGACTTTGCGGGCACCGGCGATGGATGTTTCCAATAAGGAATTGTTGATGGCCGATTCAGCGGCTTCGATAGCGGCGTTCTCGCCACTTCCGGTGCCATAGCCGATTAAAGCGATGCCACCGTTTTGGAGGGTGGACTTAACGTCGGCGAAGTCCAAGTTGACGGTGCCTGGAAGCAAGACCAAATCAGCGACGGTCTGGACTGACTTAGAAAGGACGGAGTCGGAATCCTTGAAGGCTTTATCCATCGGGACATTGCCAGAAGAATATAGGAGCTTATCGTTAGAAACGATAATCAAAGAGTCGACTTGCTCAATCAAATCATTCAAGCCTTTGACGGCGTTGGTGGTTCTCTCTTTCCCTTCGAAGGAGAATGGGCGGGTGACGATGGCCACCGTCAAAGCCCCAGCTTCCTTAGCCAAACGGGCGATGACTGGGGAGGCTCCGGTTCCGGTGCCTTTGCCCATGCCGGCGGCGATGAAGACCATATCGGCGTCTTTGACGACCTTTTTGATCTCCTCGGCGGAATATTCGGCGGCTTCTTTGCCTTTCTCAGGGTCTCCACCGGCGCCTAAGCCTCTGGTCTCCGGACCGCCTAAGACGATGCGGTTAGGGGCTTTGGAGGTGGATAAGGCCTGCTTATCGGTGTTCATGACGTAGAATTCGACGTTTTGGATATTCTCATCGATCATGCGGTTGACGGCGTTGTTGCCGGCTCCGCCGACGCCGATGACCACGATTCTGGCCACTGGCTCGAAGCTATCTAAATCACGGGTGTATAAATCGCTGCTCATATTATTCTCCTTCATGTTTGACGCGGCTCAAGGTGACGCCGTTACCGTCTTCTAACGGATTATCGGACGTGCATTTATGGACCAATAAGCCCAATAAGTTAACGTATTTTGGATCTCTGGCTCCGGCCACATTCGGGACGAAGACTTCAGGGATATGCTGGTCAAGGCCGGCTTTAAGCAAATTTTCGATGTCGTTGAGATTGGCCCCGCCTCCGATTAGGAAGATAGGGCAGGTCTTGAAGATATTGGCGGCCTCGGCGGAATTCTTGGCGATGGTTGGTTCCAATAAGGTGTTGATGGCGTTTCTTAGGATGATGTCGTATTCCTTGAACCAATCTTCGATTACTTTATTTAAGTTCGCCTGGTAGCATGGCTCTCCGTGCTTGTTGACGATGATTGGGGCGTTGAAGACGGTCTTCCTTAAGTTATAGCCGAAGGTGCGTTTGATGTTCTCGGCTTCTTTGAAGCTGATATCGAAGGAATCGGCGATTTTCTGAGTCAGATGGTTCATACCTTCTGGTATTGTCAAGGACTGATAGAGATTGCCTTCGCCGATTAAAGATACATCGGAACTATATCCGCCTAAATCCAGGATGATGTAGGCTTCGATGTCGCCTTTTTGCCAAGCGATCATCTTGCTGGCGGCGTATGGGGCGACCCCATAGGAATATTCGCCAGGATTAAGTTCCGTGGATTTGATGACGTTTTGGAAGGAGGCAAAGGAATCGCGATTGACGCAGTGCACCCAGGCACGTGTCTCGATGGAATCGGCTTTTTCGCCATAAGGGGCGGTGTTGGAGGTTTTGCCTCCATAACGATAAACCCCTGGGATGATATCGATGATTTGATAATCCGGGGCGGATTGGCGGATGTTGGTCTCGATGGACTTGAGTAAGCCTCTGACGTCATCGACGTCCACCTTGCCTTCGTTGTTGCTTCGGCCAAGAACGCCCATTCTTTGATGTTCTTCGTAGACCTTCATGCCATCAGGCGGAAGGATGAAGAGGGCGTGATCCAAAGAACACTTGTTGGTGATAGCCTCGTCGTGGATGTTGACGACTTCCTTTAAGGCATCGCCGACGGTTTTGACGCAGTCGCCTCTGACCGCTCCGTTAAGAAGGATATTCTTGCTGGAGACTTCCTTAGTGCAGAAAACATACGGGGTATGCTCGGAAAAAGAACCGGCCAACATCTTGGTGGTGTCGTTGCCGATTTCGATTATCGTTAAATTTTTGATATCATCGTTTGCCATAGATGTTTCTATTCTAGAATAGAATGACCGTCTAAACAATATCAAACCGATAGAAAGTTAGTAGAAATTCGGAAATAAAAACGGCAAGGGTTGTTCCTTACCGCGTTTGGATTATTTTGGCCACGTTATGAATGGCTTCTTTGATAGCCTCGGCCTGAACCCCGGAATGGAGGGATTTAAGATAGACGCTGTAGGTGATACCGATAGGAATGGAGAGAAGTAGCAAAGCGAGCAATATGAAAGCCAGGCTCAAAAGAGCGTTTCTCATTACGTAGTAAGACTTGGTCTTGCCCGTCTTGATGAGTTTGTCTTTCATTATTTCTCATTCCTTTCTCTTGATGCCTCTAAGTTTCGCCGAGGAGGAGCGATGATTTTCCTCTAATTCCTTCTCCGAAGGCAATATCGGATGTCTGGTTAAGTCGATGTAATCGGCTTCTTTCTCTTCTTGGAATGGGGCGTGCCTATTGCCTTCTACCACCGTTAGGGAACGGAAAGCCTTCTTCACCAATCTGTCTTCCAAAGAATGGAAGGTGATGATGGCCATTACCCCTCTAGGGGTTAACATGCTTGGCATTTCTTCCAAGGCTTTCTTTAACATCCCTAACTCATCGTTAACTTCGATGCGGAGGGCTTGGAAGATTTGCTTGGCTGGATGTCCTTTCTTTGAAAGAGACTTGGCTGGCTTGGCCTTTTTGATGATGTCCACCAATTCTTGAGTAGTGGTGATTAATCTCTTCTCTCTTTCGATGCAGATGAGCTTGGCCACCTTAGCGGAGTCTGGGTCTTCCCCATATTCCTTGAAGACGTTTTTAAGGTCTTCATAAGAGTAGGTGTTGACGATCTTTTCGGCAGTTAATGGGTTAGTTTGATCCATTCGCATATCAAGCGGGCCGTCAAAACGATAAGAGAAACCTCTTTCGGCTTCATCGAACTGTGGGGAGGAAACCCCTAAGTCCATGAGAACGCCATCGACTTTGTCGATACCTCTCTTCTCAAGTTCTTCCTTAGCGTAGCCGAAGTTCCTTAAGATAATCTCGAAGTTGTTGGAGATGGAGGACAACCTATCTTTGGATTTCTCCACCGCCTCTTCATCGATATCGAAGGAATAAAGCTTGCCACTTGGGATTCTTCTAAGAATCTCCGAGGAATGGCCTCCTCTGCCTAAGGTAAGGTCGACGTAGATACCGCCATCTCTGATGGAAAGAAGGTCAATGGCTTCATTAAGCATGACGCTGTAATGCTCAGGCATTGTCGTTGCCTCCCATCATTTCGGCCAATTGTTCGTAATTGGCTTTGGCGTCTTTTAGATAAGCTTCGTATTTCTCTTGGTCCCAGATCTCGAAATGATCGATGACGCCGAGAACCACCACCGCGGATTTGATTTCGTATCTTTCCGAAAGATCCTTGGAGATGGTGATTCTGCCATGGGCATCGACTTCGAGCTCTTTGACAGAGTCAAGAGTCGCTCTGATGAACGAACGATTGTTTTTAACAAGATAGGATTTTTGGCTCAATTCGCTAAGCAATGAATCGAAAGCGGCTTTTTCATAGATAGAGATGCAGCCTTCAAATCCCTTTAAAGCGAAGAATGATTTTGGGAGGGCATTGCCAAAAAGCTTCGATGGAAGCTGCAATCTGCCTCTTTCATCAAGGGTTCTTTCATAACGTCCGTAATAATTTCCCATTTTTTCCCACCTTGTGAGATAAGTCTACCTACCTTCCTATGCGTAGGCAAGAGGAAGTTTGAAAACTTTGAAAGAAAAGAAAACCCGACTACTCAGAGTCGGGCAATCTTTAGTTTTAACTAAGCTTAGAAAGTGATGTCGCCATCGGAGCAATGGGCGGTGATGGTATTGGTGGTATTGCCATTCCAGTTATCTTCCAAGGTCATATTAGTGGCCCACTGGCTCTTTGTTCCGGAATAGTTGATGTTCTTGATACTGCTGTTGGAGAATGCGTAAGGGTAAATAGTCACAGCGGTAGCTCTGAGAACGAGAGTCTCTAATACGTTCGTGTAGGCAAAGGCTAAGTTGCCAACGGTAACGCAGGTCTTTGGCAAGGTCATTTTCTTTAAGGCGTTGTTGCCGGATGCACCTTCATTGAAGGAATTGTCGCTGAGGGCCACGACCTTACGGCCTTCGTATTCGGAAGGAATGACGATTTCCACCAAGCTTGTATCAACTAAGCTGGAAACGGTGCAGGTTTCATCATCTAAGGCGCGGAAACGGAAGGCGCTGGTTGGGGTTGGGACATCATTGTCTCCGTCGTCTCCGCCATTTCCACCGTTGTCGCCATTGTGTTTCAAGCCGAGTCCTAAGCCTAAGCCTAAGATCAAAGCCAAGATAATGGCGATGATGATAGCACCGATGATGCATTTCTTTTTACCGTGCTTTTGGACGATTTGGTTGACGACGGTCTTCTTCCCGTTTTGTTCGTTAGCGGCTTCAGACGGCTCGCCAACTGCTTTTTTGTTTTCTTCTTCCATATTGGAGGTCCTTTCTTCTATCTCCGCTTAAAAGATAAACCCATCGCAAAAAAACGGCAATACTAATATTGGGCTAATAAAAAAGAGAGCGTATCGCCATAACTCGATCCGCTCTTTTACTTTGGCTGGTTTAGGCAGCCTTCTTTAAGAAGGAGATGTTATCCAAGGTAATGATAGGGTTTTGAACACCGGTGCTATATAAGAATCCACCGGTGACGATGAATCTGATACGGCAGTTGGTGATCGTATGATCAAGCATGAACTGCTTGGTTCCAGGCGGGGTGGCTAGCTGACCAAAGGTCGTCCAAGTAGAGCCATCGTCCAAAGAATATTGGACGTCCATGGTGGTGGCCGTACCGGTTTGGATGATGTAGTCGCACTGGAGGGCATCCATTTCCCCGGTGAAGTTTTGGGTGGTCATCAAATAGCCGTAGACAGGTGAACCGGAATATGGCGTCTTGAGGATGATTTTGGCGTAATTGCCCGTCCACCATTCGGCTTGGTAGCCTTTCCAGGGCAAACCATCACATTCAGCCGCCGTGGCGTTGATCGCTTTCCAACTGGCGACATTGACGTTGGATACCAATCGATTGGTTCTGAGATTCTCAAAGCCGGTCTCGTACTCCTTGGTGTATTTCTGACCGTTGATGGTGACGTACTCTTTGATTTCTGAGGTGTTGCCGTTAGCCTGCCAAATAGTCTTGGAAGTAGTGGTGTAATCGCCAGCTGTCCAACCATTGTTGGAGTCGGTGACTGCAAAGCCCGCTTCGCCAGAGACTTTGGCGATGGTGCCGTCATTAGCATAGCTAACTGGATATTCGACGGTATTGTCGCTGAGAGTGACGGAAACGTCATCCTTAACATTCTCAATCAAGACGAAACGGCCGTTTATATTGGTCGTAACGTTGTCCTTGATGACGATGCTGCCGTGGACTTCCTTATTGGAAACGTTGATGACGTCATCGGAGCAGGAAGCAAAGCCATTGCCCGTAACGGTCAATCCGTTAAGGATGGCTGTGCCGTTGTCCATACAAATCGGCTCGACATAGTCGGTCAATTCGTTTTCTTCGATGGTGATGTTGTTCAAAGCCTTTTTGCCGGTGTCTAAAAATTCGGCATCAGAGGTGCCGGTTCCGGCTTCCAAGAAGTGCACCGAGGAATTTGAGGCGGAGCCGGTTCCTTCGGAATCCTTGATGGTAAAGCCATCGACGAGAAGGCTGGAGCCATTAATGTAAGAGGCATCGTATTTGTCTCTTAGCTTGATGGCGGATTTGGTATTATCGGTGAAGTTGATACCCTCGATAGAGACATCGTTCAGCGATAGATAGCTGATGAACCCCGAGTCAGCTCTGCCCATGGCCTCTTGGTTGGAGGCTGGAGCGCTGGAATAATGGAAGAGACCGGCTTCGGCTTCGATGCCTTTGCAGGTCACTGTGGCGCCTTCGGCGGCTTGGATGGTGACGTTCTTGAATTCGCGATAATAGGCTGGATAGGTGGAACTATCTAAGTCTAAATCGTTTCTTCTGGTGCTGGCCTTGAGGCTTTGACGGAGATACAAAGTATCGTAATCCCCTTCCTCAAGGATCACCGTGCTGTATTCGCCGATGGTGTCGAGAATGCTTTGGGCGTTGGCCGGAGTGACGTGATAAGTGCCAGTCGCGGCGTTGCCCTGAACAGCTTCGACAGCGAAGGAAATGTCGCACTTCTTCTCCTGATATTCATTGCCCGCATCAGTTGGGAAGGCGATGACGACTGGGATGACAATGTCATCGGAGCCGACTTCCAAGGTGGTATAGCTCGTAACTAGATTGTTGGAGCTAAGGGCTTCTCCGCCCACCGTGACGTTCAATCCTTTGAAGAGTCCATTATCCTCGTAGGATAAGAGGGTCCTATAAAGGACGCGGACATTCGACTCGTTTTTGATGACGATGTCGAAGGTCACCTTGTCGCCCGGTACCATTCTGTTCAAGTTTAGGGTGTTCCCGCTTATCGAGGCGGTACCACCATTAGTAAATGTCCCCAAGATTTCGGTCGGTTGAATCTTATCTTCGTCGTCTTCGACGTTGCCCGTCAAATCGACTCCGGAATAAGTCTTCAAACTGCCTTCGTTAATGCTCGCCAGGACGCTGACTTTACCAGCCACGATCGCAATGTTTGTCTTGCTTTCGCTAGTGAATAAAGCATACGTCGACCCAGCGATCACGGATCCGGCGATGGCAATCGCGCCCAAGGAGGCAAGAATGACGCCGGTCTTTCGCTTAGTATGCATATAGCGAATATGTCCTTTCGAATCTTGAAAAGAGGGCTTGATTCCTCTTGCTTATCAAGCATTGATAACGTTCGGGCTCAACGCTTCAAAAACCTGAGAGCAAAAAAGAAGCTTCCTTCTTTCGGGGTAAAGATTACTCGTTAATTCCAAAAAAAAACAATACACCAACTAAAGTTGAAAGGCGTTTCTGAGGATTTAGGCTCGTGTGTGATTTCTATGGCAAAAGAAAAAAGCCACCCCGTTATTCAAGGTGGCTTTTAATAGTTTTTTAGTAGTTATTTGGTAGAAATAACAACAGAGTTGTTAATTATAAATCTAAGTCTAAAAGCTTATCGAACGGTGAACCTTTGGATTCCTTGGCTTCTTCTTCATTTTTGACACCAACCGATTTGGCTTTGCCTGGACGACAGATACGGATTGGAAGAGAGGAAACGATGATCTTCAAGGCGATGTCATCTAAGTCGATGGAATTGCCTTCGACGATGAATCCTTCGCCTTCGTCATCTTCTTTGTCCAAGAAGTCGACCTCTTCCTTTAGGGAAATCTCCTTATCGAAGGGGACGGCGTCACGGCTGTCTTCTAAAGTAAGGATAGCCCTGATTTCGTAAGAACCATGATTATAGTTGGCTAACTTGGTGACATCTGCCACATAGTGGCATTCTTTCAAAGCCAAGATAGGGTAAGGCAGGTTTTTCGGGTCTTTGACATCCGCTTCATAGGATAGAGTGCGGCCCTTGGTGATGGCGCTCTTGGAGATTTTGGTCATTATCTAACCTCCGCTAAGAACTTCATCTTCAGGATGCCGATGATCTTGTCCATCAAAGCGTTGATCTCACCATCGGTGAGGGTTCTATCCGGAGCGCTGAACTCAAAGGTCAGAGCCAAGGACTTCTTATTAAGTGGGATGCCCAAACCTTCGAAGGTATCGAAGATCTTCACATCGGTGATGAGTTTGTCAGAACGTTTGATTTCCTTCTTGATGGAGGCAAAATCAACATCCTTGTTGACCAAGAAAGCCAAGTCTCTGGTGACTGACGGGAACTTATTTGGGACCTTGGCTTTGATTGGGCCGACCTTGAGGTTAAGGAGATAGCCTAAGTCGATTTCAAGGGCCACCGCGTTCTTTAAGCCGTAGGCTTTGAGAGCTTTCGGATGCAAAGCGCCTAAGACGGCCACGGTGTCCTTGCCAATGGTAACCACCGCTGAACGGCCGGGATGGAATTCCTCTTTGTCGCTATTTAAGACCTTGAGGTCATATCTGTTTTCTTGGATGCCTAAGAGATTCAAGATAGATAAGACGATGCCTTTGGCATCATAGAAGTCATACGGTTCTTCCTTAAGAGAAGATTGAACCTCTTTGTTGCCGGATAAGACAGCGGCTAATCTAAGCCCCTTATAAGTCGTTGAATCGACATCGGAGACTTCGAAGATAGCCAAGTCTTTGACTTGGTGGGCGGCGTTATAGGAAGAGACTTCCAACAAACTCGGGAGCAAGGACAAACGGACATAGGATCTATCTTCGGTCAAAGGATTGAGGACTTTGTAGGCTTCGCCTTTAACGAGGTAGCTGAATGCTTGGATATTGCTTTCCTTGGTGAGGGTGTAAGTCAAGACCTCGGTCAAACCCTGGTTGCGGAGTAAACGACGGATGGCGATCTTGTTCTTCTGAGCTTCGGTAAGTCCACCGTTCTTAGCCTCGATAGAAGGCAAGCTGGAGGAGATATTATCCAACCCCAATAAGCGGATGACTTCTTCGCTTAAGTCGGCTTTGCCATCGATATCCAAACGATAGGATGGGATTTCGACGTGCATGATGACTCCGTCTTTGGCGATCTTAAGGTGATCCTCCATAAGGGTCTTGATGATGGTGTCTTCATCGAAGGATGTGCCTAAGCGATTATTGATATAATCTAAGGTGACATCGATGATTTTCTCTTTCTTTGGAGCGGTTCTGAAGTCATAGATTTCAGAGACTTCCTTAGCGTTTGCTTCATCGAGCAAGAGGACGGCCGCCATTCTTAGGGCACGTTCGATATTCTCTAAGTTGGTGCCCTTAGCGAAACGCTGAGAGGAATCGGAAGAAAGACCCAATCTATTGGAGGTCTTGCGGATAGAAGCTCCATCGAAATGAGCGGCTTCCACCACGACGTTTTTGGTCTCTGGGGTGACTTCGCATTCCTTGGAGGTCATGATGCCGGCAAGGCACATGCATTTGCCTTTAGAGCAGACGCATAAATCGCCTTTTTCGAGATGATAGGTCTTATCATCCATAGCTACCCAGTCGCCTTCGATGTCGTTTTGAACGGTCAATTTGGCTTCTGGGAGCTTATCGGCGTCGTACATATTAAGTGGCTCGCCGGTAAGTAGCATAACGAAGTTACCGATATCGACGATGTTGTTGATAGAACGGATTCCTTCGGAACGGAGGAGCTCCTTCATATATTTCGGAGACTCTTTGGTGACGACATTCTTCACCAAAATAGTTCCGAATCTATCGCAGTTTTCAGTCAAGGAATCCGAAACGAATTTATCGGAGGATTCTTTATAATCGTGAAGGTCATCCAATTTGTAGCTGGTATGAAATAAAGTGGCCACTTCTCTGGCGACGTTCTCTAAAGAATATAAATCCGGGCGATTGGCCAATAAGGATAAATCCAAGATGGTGTCGTCTAAGCCTAAATAGCCTAAGACGTTTTCTTCGCCGACTGGCGCGTCCGCTGGCAATTCTTCGATGCCCTTGGTCTGTTCTTCGGAGAGCATTTTCTTATTCACTCCCAATTCCAATAAGGAGCAGCACATGCCGTCGGAATCAACCCCTCTGATTTTGGATGGGGCGATGGTTACCTGTGGTAAGACGGCACCGGTCCTGGCCACGATGACCTTGAGGCCTTTTCTTGCATTCGGGGCGCCGCAGACGATCTGATGGACCCCATGGACCTTGCCTTCATCGACTTGAAGGATATGGAGATGATCGGAATCAGGATGATTCTCACAAGAAAGGATTTCGCCGATGATGAGGTTCGTCCCGCTGGCTAAGCGGGTGATGTCCTCGACTTCCACTCCGGCGAATGTGAGTTTGGAGGCGATTTCTTCGTCGCTGATATTATCTAATTCGACGTGAGCTCTGAGCCATTTGCTTGATACTAACATTATCTTACCTCCTTATTTCTCTTCGAATGGTTCCAAGAACCTATAATCGTTTTGGTATATCCTACGGATATCGTCGATGCCATATCTTAGGATAGCCAGACGTTCGACGCCGACGCCAAAGGCGAATCCGCTATAGACTTCAGGGTCATATCCGCACATCTTCAAGACATTTGGATGGACCATGCCAGCACCTAGGATCTCAATCCAGCCGGTGCCTTTGCACATGTCGCAGCCTTTGCCACCGCACTTGGCACAGCTAACATCGACTTCAACGCTTGGCTCGGTGAATGGGAAATAAGAGCTTCTGAGCCTAATTTCTCTCTTTTCGCCGAACATCTTCTTAACGAAAGTCTCGAGAGTGCCTTTCAAATCGGCCATGGAGATGCCTTTGCCGACGACCAAACCTTCGATTTGACCGAACTGATGGGAGTGGGTCATATCGTCATCGTCTCTTCTGAAGCATTTGCCAGGGCAGATCATCTTGATTGGGCCTTTCTCGGCCAAATCGACCATCGTATGGGCCTGAGCAGCCGAGGTCTGGGTTCTCAATAAGAGGGAGTCGGTGATATAGAAGGTATCCTGCATATCTCTGGCTGGGTGGTTAACAGGGACGTTCAACAATTCGAAATTGAAGTGATCGGTTTCGATATCCCTTCCTTCTTTGACTTCAAAGCCCATATTGACGAAGATGTCGGTCATCTCATCGATGATGAGATAGAAAGGATTGGCTTTGCCGACCTTTAATTGTTTGCCTGGCAAGGTAACGTCAATCTTTTCTTCTTCGAGTTTCTTAGCCAGAGCTTCGGCTTCGATCTTGGCTTCTTTTTCTTTGAAAAGGTCTTCGATTTCCTTTCTGGCGGAGTTGACGGCAGCCCCGAAAGCGGCCCTATGCTCCTGAGCGATTTCCCTCATTTTTCCCATAAGGGAAGATAATTTTGATTTCTTCGAAAGATAACGATTCTTGATCTCGGTCAGATCGTTCTTGGAGTCGGTTTTGGCTATGTCTTCTTTGGCTTCGTTAAGTATGGTCTCAATCTCGTTGATTTCTTCCATAAAAGGCCTCCTAAAAAATAAAAAATGGCTACCAGGGAGCGATTTTACCCGCGGTGCCATCCCACTTCGATAGATTGTTTCTCTATCCTTTTAAGCCTTAACCGCGGCCAAGGGTAACTCTCGTTACGTTCTCCAGGACGAACGCTTCGCCTTACCTCCTCAGGATGGTCTCACTATCCATCCCTCCCTTTAGGGGCCAATAAGGTTACTTTTTCCCTTCGTTGAACAAGATAATTCTATATGTTTTTCCAAAAAGGAAAAGAGATAACTGCTAAATCAAGTAGCCTCTCTTTTCAAGGAAATAGGTTTTCGGTTAAAATGAAGGCATGAACAAGAAATATATTCTCCTTGCTTTGCCGATGTTACTTCTTTCTTCGTGCGGGGAATCTTTCGTCTTTGATGCGTCAAAGATAGATGTCACCCCCGTTAAGGAAGAAAAGTCCTATAAATTCTGGTGCAAAAGGAAGAGACGGACCATCGCTTATTTCAATGTCTACAATGACGGAGAGGATAATTTCGTCCTAAAGGACGATAGTTCATACATTATCGCTCCTGACGTTTTGTGGGGAATGAAGTTCACGGCTTTAAATGCCAAGGCTTATTATGTCTCCGATGATGAAAGGAACGGCCAAGAGTGCGATCCTCTTTTCAAAGAAGAGGACATAACTGGGGAAACAAAATATTACGATGCTCGTGGAGATTACTTTGAAATTAGAATTGATAAGTCCACCCCTGGCTTATATGCCGATGTGAATATAGGAAAAATAACCCAGTGGTGTTAATTGAAAATCGGGCTTAAACCCGATTTTTTATCTCAATTCGTACATTAGTATGGCACCAGCCATCGCGACATTTAGAGATTCTATCGAATCAATCTCGATGCGGACGTTTTCGTTTCCTTCGTTAAGGACTTCTTTGGAAACGCCCCTGGTTTCGTTGCCTAGAACCAAGACGAATTTTTCTGGTTTCTCGATGTTCGAAAGAGGGACGGAGGACTTAAGGTCGGTTCCGATAACCGTGTATCCATCTTTCTTTAGGCCTTTGAGGATCGATGGATTGTTGATTTGGACGATGTTGAGCTTATAGATGGCCCCTTGGGAGGCTTGGACTACCTTGGATTTATAAGGATTTGCCCCTTTTAGGAGGATAACATCCTTAAACCCAAAGGCTAAAGCGGTTCTTAATAAGGTCCCGACATTGCCTGGGTCGGAGACATCATCCAAAAGCAAGACTTTATCGGAACTTATCGGCTTTGGCTCTGGCTTTTTGGAGAGAGTGACGATGCCTTCCGGATTAAGGGTGGAGGCCAGTTTCTTGATGATTTTGTCGTTGGTCACGTAGTTAACGCACGGGCAATCGTAAGGTTTGACCGAGAATATGGCTGTGGCGAGGTTTGATTCCACCGCGACTTCGGCTAAGTGGTAGCCTTCGGAAAGGAAATAATCGCCTTTGGCGTCCTTATATTCCAAAGCCTCTTTGACCTTGGGATTGGATAAGGAAGCTATCTCTTCTCTTTTCATTTGATTTCTCCTTTCCTTAATTTCTTATGCAGCTCTTTGTAGTTTGGGCAGTATTTGAAGACGATGTCGTAGAAACCTTTTTGATGATTTCTCTCGAAATGATGGCTTAATTCATGGACGATGATGGCGTTTATGATTTCTTTGGAATAACCCACCAATTCGGTTGTGTAGGTGATGGTGTTGGTCTTTTTGTTGTTCACCCCGTAGCGGGAACTCATGGTTCTGACCTTCACCTTATAAGGAGGGATGCCCATTACCTTCTCGTATTCCCTTTGGGCGGAGACGCAGTATTCAAGCAAGAGAGCTTTTTTGGTCTTTTCATCCACCGTTCCTTCGATCAACTCTCCGAATATCGGGGTCATATTCTCCGGAATCGATGACTTCCTCTTCTCGGATTTCTTGATAAGAGATGGGGCTTTGTCATAGACAAAGGCCATGATATTCCTTTTGGTTACGAAGTATGGAGCGTGCACGATTAAGGAATTTCCGTCCTTCGATAAACGCATGGTCAAGGAACGCATATGCCTCTTTTCGATGAGGATTTGGTATTCCTTATCGTTCACTCTTATCGTTTCCGGCTTAAGTTCCATAGGAAAAATATATCATTCTTGCCTTGTGAGAGATACCTTAAAAGCGTAAACTATCCCGCGATGGAAAAGATTCTTATATCAGCGTGCTTACTTGGCGATAAATGCCGTTACGATGGGAAGGATAACTATTTCCCTCTCGTCGAAGAACTGCAGAAACATTATGAATTGATCGCCTTCTGCCCGGAGATGGCCGCTAATTTAGGCTGTCCGAGAGCCAAGGCCGAAATCAAGAACGACAGAGTTGTCACCGAAGATGGCAGAGATGTCACCGAGGCTTATAAATCTTCGGCTGAACAAGCTGTCAGATTGTGTGATTTCTTAGGAATACACATCGCTATCCTTAAGGATAAATCCCCGGCCTGTGGCTGCAGGCATATCCATAACGGTATGTTCATGGGGAACACCATCGAGGGATTGGGCGTGACCGCTGCCGCCCTTATCAAAGCCGGCGTTAAGGTCTATGCCGAAACCGACGCGCTTAACTTCTTGCTCCCAAATAACGGAGAAAAGAAAGAATCCACCGGACGTTATAAGTCCTACGATAAAACCAAGAAGACCGCTTCCGGGGTTAAGACCCACCGCGATTCTTCCTCTTATTCCGAAAAGAAAGATTATTCCTCCAAAAAGAAGTCTTATGGAGATAAGCCATCCTTTAGGAAAGATGATGAGCGTAAATCCTTCAAGAAAAAGTCCTATGACCGTCCGAAGTTTGAGAAGAAAGATGGAGATAAGCCATATAAGAAGAAGTTCGATCGTCCTAAATACGAGAAGAAGGACGGAGAGAGAACTTCTTACCATAAAGATGGCGAGCATAAGTCCTATTCCAAGAAAGGCGGGAACGCCTATCATAAGGAAAGAAGCTTCTCGAGGAATAAGGCCATGAGAAATGGTACTTCTTCTTATAAGAAATCATCCTATAACGGAAAGAAATCCTATAATAGGAAACCGAGAAACGAAGAAAAATAAAAGGGGAGTCAAATCCCCTTTTTCTTTAAATTAATTCTTTGCTTCCTGTATCGAAGATGAGGGTTGGTTCTTTGGTGATAGAGAGATGGACGGCGTCGCCAATCTTATATTCGATAGGCGAATAAACTTTGAATATCTCATCATCGATATCGACATCCAAGACAATCTTGGAACCGTATTTCTCGACTTTTTTGACAATCGCGGATAACGGTCCGTATTCATCTAGTTTGAGATCGTCGGTTCTGAAGACCACGATGACGCGGTTCTTGATGAAGGCATTCTTGACGAAGTGAGCTTCGTATTTCTCTTTGAAGGACGGAACAAGGATATAACTATCTCCGATATAAATGCGGTCAGCGGAGGCTTCTAAGACATGGGCTGTGGCTTTAGGATAAGAGAAAGCAACGGCCATAACTGATGTTTTTGGGTTTTTATAGATATTGGCCGGAGTGTCCAAAGAGATTAATTTGCCGCCTTCAATATAGGCGACTTTGTCGGCGGTCAATAAGGCTTCGGAGGCAAAAGAGGTGGCGATGATGACTCCGATATTGAAATCTTTGGCGATGCTTCTAACCTCTTTCCAGAAGCTGGTGCGGGTGGAGCCATCGAAATGGTCTAAGGCATTATCGAGGACCAAGAACTTCGGGGAAAGGAGCAAGGCTTTAGCGACCACCCCTCTTAAATATTGTCCAGAGGTAATCTCGCTTGGTTTCTTATCCAAGACTTCGGTTAATTGAAGTTTGGAAGCCACCGCTTCGATGATGCCTTCCTTGTCTTTGATATCCTTGTTTCTTAGATACGAAAGATAGTTATTTCTTAAATTCATGTGTCCAAATAACTGGCTGTTGGCGTTCATATAACCAATCGGCGAGTCTTCGGTTACTGGTTCGTTATTCAGGGTGATGGAACCGGATTCGATGTCGGCATTCTCTTGAAGGAGAGCGGCTACCGCCGATATGCTTGGCTCATCGTTGGAATAGATAGAAAGGACTTCGCCTTCCTTCAATTCGAAAGAGACTTCATCCAAGGCTTTTATGCCCTTGTAGTTAACGGATACTTTATCGAAGATAAGAGACATGTGTTTTCCTCCTAATGGCTGGCCAATTGGAAATAGAGTTCCAACAATAAGGCGTCATGGTAATCCCTGACGTCGAGATTGGTCATCTTGATGAATTTATCCAATCTGAACAAGAAAGTGTTTCTGTGTATATAAAGGGACTTGGAAGCTTTTGAACCATCCATCCCTTCACGTAGATAGGCTCCGATAGTGGACATTATATCCTTGGGGACATTGATGAATTCCCTGCTTAGCAATGGGAGAGAAGAATAATCCCCGAATGTTAATTCCTTAAAGAGGATGTCCGACATATAACGGAAGGCGTTTGGATAATAAGAGAGGCATTTATCCAATAACCTAATAGATAGATTGCCTTTGTTGGGGGCTCTAAGGAAGGAAATGAAGACCCCTAAACGGTTATGAATCTCGAAAGCCTTCATCGATAAGACATCATCGATGTTTTTCTCGGTTTCGATCATGCCTTTCAATGGGGTGATATAAGTGAAAATGGGGTTCACGTCGAAATTAAGAAAAATGCTTTCCAACTCCCTGGAATCAAAACCTTTGTTGGCTTGGAACAAGTAGCGGGTCATCAATAATGAGTCTCCTGGCGTTTGTAGTTGACGGCCAATTTCTTATCGTAGGCTTCTAAAGCGTCTTCTACCGTATAGTTAAGACCCTTAAGCAAAGCCCAATAAGCGTTGAAAGCGGCTTCATAATGATCTCTATCGTAATCAATAGACATCTCGGAAACCAATTGATAAACCTTCATGATTTGCTCGGTAAGTTCTAGACATTCTTCATCTTTGATGATGAAATCCTGACAATTTAGAGGGATACCCAAAGAGAAGAAGAAATGCAATCCGTCCGCGTATTCGTCTAAGACGACTTCTTTTGGAGACGGACCTTTGTAAGACCAGAACTTGAAGCATCTGGTCTCATTGGCGAATTCGCCTAGCTCCACTAAAAGAGCAAGCATTCTCTTTTTGGAAGTGCTTTCGTAGGTGACGTTGTGTTCCTTTTGGATGGTGGCGTCCAAAGCGGCTTGCTTATCATAATATTCTTTTAGATCTTTCATAAAGGTCTCCTTAAGAATTAACTTTGTTAAGTATAACCGATTGTGCGTTATGCATAAACTGTAAACAGAAGAAGTTTTATGAACTATGGGAAAGCATTCATGAAAAAATGTGGGAAAAACCAGTGCTTGAAAGAAAAAAACATAGATGATATCGGACATTTTTAATTTAAAGCCGTTGATTTTTGTTTGAAATCAAAAACACTGGAGAAACAAGGCTTCCTTAATACGGAACTTTCTTTTACTGATGCTTCTACGTTACGAGTGGCGGTTGGCTTTAAGACACTAGCTATGGCTAAGCCTCGGCTTGGGTCGCATTGTATCTGACTTTGAAATTGTCTAAGCAGATTCTACCCTTGTTGCGATCGCCGGTTGGATTTGAATGAGTGACGTAGAACCTGATTCTTGTCGTTTCCTTCGGGAATAAGACAATATAGTTGTCTGGACTTTCCTTGAGATTGAATCCATCCAAGTCCATTTGAAGATGATCGTGCCATCCGTTGTCGTAATATTGAATTTTGAACGCTTCGTCGTTGATGCCTTCTTTCAGGCTCCAGATGGAGGCATCGAAAGATATTCTGGAAACTTTTGTCGTGAAGGTGATATCCAAATAAGCCGTGCCGGCATCTTGCCTTTTCGGCGACATGACCAAATATTGGTTTTCGACATAGCTCGTTCTTAGCCTCGTCGTTTGCAAAGTCATCCCATTCGTTAGCGAAACGTTCTCGCTCATTGGAGAGAAGAAGTATTGTCCACCGCCCGAATCGTTGACGAATTCCTCGGCGAAGTCGGAAGCCGCGAAAGAATAGGACTCGTCGTAATGCAAATCGTATGTGATTATTCCGGAATAAATATAATTGAGGATTTTCGAGTCGCAATAGCAGGCGTCGGTTTCCGAATAATTGAGATTGGCTTTCAAAAAAGTCTTTTCGATTCTGCTTCCGCCCTCTCTCGGGATTCCAGCCCACGTTTCGTAGCCGAAGACGGTTGTGTAGTGGTTCGCGAAGGAACCATCCCCACTCGCCGGCCCGGTAAACATCGTCACAGGCAATCCTTCGTTTATATTGGCCACCACATCGTTCCAAAATTCCGTTTCTCTTCCTCCGAGCAAAGATGTTTTATTGCTTGCCCTTATCGACAAACCGCGATCTTTTGTGACGGCATTGAATGCTTTGACATAATCTTTTGGCCATACAGTGGAGCTATCTTCGCTGCCAAAAATGGAGTAATGGGTGTTTGACATGACTTCCATCGCTAGGGAAATCCTCTTTTCTGAATCCGTTACGTCGTCGATGATTTCGGTATATCCCAAATATCTCGCGAAATAATCCAATGCACCTATCGCTGCAATCGGTCCGCATCCGCCATAACTCGTTGTTTCTTCGAGACCGGCGCGAGTTATGGCTGTCAGTATTTCTTCTTTTGGATAGTCATCTTTTTGCACATTGATAGGAACATGACCTGTAACTTTGCTGATTTCGGATGATTTCAATGCATTGCGGGACCATATATAACTTGGGAAATAACGGCTTAAATGCTTGCTTAGGTTGGTAATTGCCAGCGAAGCGGAGGGACTTTTGCTGCTGTCATCGTTGCCATCGCTTTCATGGGCCAAGAGAACAGGATTTTGTTGCAGATGATGTTCGTAATCATCCCAATCGAGGATATTGTTTTCGGCAAAATATGATATTTCTTCGGCCGGGGTGTTAGCAACGACGTCAGTGAAACTTATTGTTGGCGCAGCCGAAAAGGCCGAAATCGCACTTAGCAACAAGGAAACAGCAACCATAAATCATCCTCCTTTTATGTATAGAAGAGTGTGTAATATTCGCTTTCTGCGTTCTTCGTTCATTTTAAAAATACCAACTCCATAGTAATTGTAAGATTTAGATGCTAATTCACCATCATAGAGGCCCCAAGGGATTATATCTAGGCAGCCATCACCCGTGTAATAAATCGGCTGGGCTTTGACTTTCGGATGTATATCTCTCAGATTTACAAAATCGTAATTTGTTCTAATGCCCCCATCGTCAATGGCGTGAAATTCTAGGCTGTAATACTTTAGGTTCCATAAATCTTGGACAACATTCATACCATTGGCGCTCGAATAATCGTTTTCGTCTATTTCGGTAACAACCAAGTGGGTCGAAATACTTTCGTCTTCTTCAATAACCCCTTCAAAGATACCGGCCACAAAGGCGTTTTTTCTCTTGTTACCCCCATCGCACGAAAGCAGGCACAAAGATGCAACGAAAAGGACTGAGGAGACTCCTGCTATTGTTTTGTTAATTGGGCGCGTCTTTTCCATTTGGCGTGTCTCTTGCTAATTTGATGATAACATATCTATCGACTTTGTGTATATAACCCTCGGTAAGAGGCTGATCAAGGCGAAAAAGAAAGCCTCCCACCGCTAATGATGGGAGGCATGATTTTAGTCTTTCCAGATTGGGGAACGGAACTTGCGTTTGGCCCCGTTTGGGGAGCTTTCGTGGTCGATTCCGTTGACCAAGGATTTGAATTCGTTTCTGACGTCTTCGCCGTTTTTGGCTTTTTCGAGCATCTTAACGAAGGAATTGTATAACGGAAAGGACTTATGGATCATATCCGGGAAGGTCTCGGTATGGATGCTTCCGTCGTATGGATCTTGCCATTCGGAATGATTGGCGTTCATGAAGTCATAATCCTTTAAGAACTTTGGCATCTTCTTTGGGAGATGGAGCCCGTAAGGGACGGAGTTCTTTCCGGCTAGCATCCTAACGAAGCCCCCAGAGAGGGCCCCGCAGCCATCGATGAGGTGCCTGACGAAGCGGAAATCCTTAACGGCCTTATAGAAGGTAAGCTCATCGAATCCTTCGGTTTTCACCGAATTATCGTTGACGTATTTCCAGGCTTTGGAAACCTCTTTGAGATCGTTATCATCCAAGGCTAAGCAGTTCCAAGTCTTCCTGGTCCAGGTTCCGGCTTTCTTACCAATGCAATAATCGAGCATTCCTTCATATTGGACGTGCTTGACGCCCCAATTGACTTTGTCGTTATGGTCGCCGATGTTATCGCCGGCTCTGGAGAAGACAAAGCCGTGGCAGTTGCGGTCCACACAATAATGGAGGAGCAAGCCTTCCACGTAGGCGTAGATTAAATCCTTATATTCAGATTTGTTCGCGTATTCGAAGAATAAAAGGTAAACCGTGGAGATGTCCAATCTATGGAGATAATGTCCATATTCTTGGATGCCTTTGACATTTGGTCTGGTCTTCTTATTATGGAGTCCATAGCCATAGAAGAAGAAGGAATCAGGGCCTTGGGAGCCGAGGCAGACGGCCTTTTCGAAAGGACGTGCCTCATCTCTCATATGCCTATAAGCAAAGGTGTAGTGTACGAGGATGGCCGGCATTAGTCATCATCTCCTAAAGCTTCCAAGCCCTTCTTGGTGGCGGTCTTCTTTCCTTTGACGTTTTCAACGAAGAAGAAAACGACGCAGGAGATGACCATCATACCTAAGGCATAATATGGCAAGACCTTGAAACCAATTGGAAGTTGGGCGATAAGTAGGCCCAAAGCCACCGGGGTGACGGTCTGCGCCAACATGGAGGCGGCATAATAGAAGCCAGTGAATTGACCAATCTTCTTGGATGGGCAAAGTTCGACGACCATCGGGAAGGAGTTGGTGTGAATAAGAGAGAACGAATAGCCGTTGATGGCCCAGATGACGATCAACATGGCCGTGGCCAAAGTGGTGCTAGAAGAGAATAATGGCAACATGGCGAATAAGACATAGCTTAGGACACCGCCGAATAAGCCAGTCATAAGGGTCCATTTGCGGCCGATCTTGTCGGCGATAAGGCCAGCGGTCAAGAAACCGACCACTGAGCAAACGCCGGAAACGAGAGTGACGATGATGGACATCGAGAATTCTTTGCCGAGGTAAATGGTGAAATAGTTGGTCTGGAAGGTAGAAACGCCATTGGAGGCCATGAACCAGAAGACTTCGGCAATCAAGATGAGGATAAGCATGCGCTTATTGGATTTGGTCATCGGGGCATCTTCGGCGACGGTGTCGGCGACTTCGGCGTATTTCTCGCCTTCTTCCATCTGACCACGCATCTCGACTTCGAGTTGGTTCTCTTTGATCGTGCAGAATAGGACGATGCAAGAGATAATCATGATGATAGAGGCAATCAAGAACGGGAGTTCGATGACCCAGACATTGCCCATCTTGGAGGTAGCTTCGACGATGGCGTTTCCGTCCGCATCGTATTTGCTATAACCTAAAAATTTGGTTAAGGAGAAGAACATGCCGAGGACGATGGCCACGGCCCCGCCCATATAGCCCATGACATTGATGATGCCGTTGGCTTTACTGCGTAAAGGTTTTGGGGTGATGTCAGGCATCAAGGAAACGGCTGGGTTACGATACATCATCATGAAGAAGATGACGATGGCGATCATGGCGATCATGCCGGCTAAGTTGTTCCAATAGAACATAAGCGGGATGAACGGGAAAGCGATGGCCGAGACGAAGGTACCGATCAAGATGTAAGGCATGCGTTTGCCGATCCTGGTGTGGGTCTTATCGGATAGCTTTCCGAAAATCGGGAGCATGATCAAGGCCGCGAGGTTATCCAAGGCCATGACGCAGCCAACGATATATTGAACGCCTTCTTGCTGTTCCTTGGTCGGGATAGCGTCCTTCGGAAGGCCGTTCAAGGCTTTGGCGAACATCTCTGACAGCATTCTCGAACAATAGGAGTCATAGACCTGCCATAAAAGTAAGATGCCGAAAAAGGCAAAGCCAATCAGCATCGTGCGCTTGATATTAAGCTTATAAGGGAAGCGCGAACCCTCTACTTTGGTATTTTCCATGGCACTATTATAGAAGCCTCTTTACAAGTTGCCAAACGTGGCCTAAGTGAGCGTTAATTCACTTTTTTCCCTTTCTTAAAAAGAAAAGTAGTTGTTAATGTAAGGGCTTTAGCATAAACTTTTTTCGTTATCCAAAAACATAAGGAGCTTAAAAATATGTCCAAATGCATGGCGGTGAACTGCGGAAGTTCATCGATCAAGTACAAATTGTTCGAGATGCCAGAAGAGAAAGTCATCTGCTCTGGCTTAATCGAAAGAATCGGCAAGGAAGACGCCATTTTCACCATCAAATACAATGGCGAGAAGAAGACCGAGACCCTTCCTATCTTAGACCACGCGAAAGGCGTTTCTTTGGTTTTGAACGCCTTGATCGACATGGGCATCGTTTCTTCTTTGGAAGAAATCGAATGCGTCGGCCACCGCGTTGCCCAAGGTGGCAAATTCTTCAAGAAATCCGCTTACCTCAGAGATGACAACGACACCGAGAAGAACATCGAATCCTTGATCCCACTTGCTCCTCTCCATAACCCAGCCCACTTAGTTGGCTATCATTCCTTCAAGAAAGCCTTGCCAAACGCTATTGAAATCGCCGTCTTCGACACCGCTTTCCATGGCACCATGGAGGCTGAAGACTATACCTATGCCATCCCTTATCAGCTCGCTGAGAAATATGACATCCGCCGCTATGGCTTCCATGGCACTTCCCATCAGTATCTTTCTGAATTGGGGGCTAAGAAATACAACGCCAACAAGATCATCGTCTGCCACTTAGGCTCTGGCGCTTCCATCTGTGCCGTCAAAGATGGTAAATCCATCGCCACTTCCATGGGTATGACCCCAGAAGCCGGTATTATGATGGGCACCCGCTGCGGCGACATCGATCCATCCATCGTCACCTTCATCGAAGAAAAAGAAGGCTACAGCGCTGAAGAAACCGACAATATCTTGAATAAGAAGTCCGGCTTGCTTGGCGTTTCTGGCGTTTCCAACGATTCCCGTGACGTTCAGGCTGCGGCGGCTGAAGGCAATGAGCACGCTATCTTGGCTCAGAACTTATTCGCCAGACGCGTTGCTGATTTCATCGGCCAATATTATGTCCGCTTGGGCGGATGCGACCTCATCATCTTCTCTGGCGGCATCGGCGAAAACAGCGCTATCGACAGAAAGAATATCCTAGACCGTATCTCCGAGGCTCTCGGCATTATCTGGGATGAGAGCAAAAACAACGTCCATGGGGAAGAAACTTTATTGTCTAAAGAGGGCTCGCGTGTTAAGGTAGTTGTCCTCCCAACCGATGAAGAAGTCATGATCGCGAGGGATTGCTACAAAGCGTTGAAAGGAACTCTTTAATATCAATGTTTACCTTAGCCGCCGAACTTGCTAAAAAATATAAGGCGACTTACAAGTCTATTCGCAAAGCGATCGAGAAATACGATCGTATCGTCGTCTTCCGTCACATCAAACCTGACTTTGACGCCTTCGGCTCTCAGATGGGTTTAGTCACCTTCATCAAAGATAACTTCCCTAAGAAGGAAGTCCACTTCGTAGGTGATTCCCATCCTATCTTCTCAGGGAATTTATTCCCTGAGGACGAAGACCTCAGCATGGAATGGTTCTCACATCCCTTCTTAGCCATCGTCTGCGACGTTGGCGATAAGAAAAGAATCGCCGATCCCCGCTACGAGATGGGCGAGACCATCATCAAATTCGACCATCACCCAGCCGAAAAGGACATCACCCCTCTTAAAGTAGTTGAGTTGGAAGCGGGTTCCGCTTCGGAATTGGTCGCCAACTTCTGCCTTAATTGGAAAGGCAAGAAGATGAGCCCAGAGGCCGCTAGATACTTCTTTATCGGCATCGTGGGCGACACCGGCAGGTTCATGTACCCATCTTCCGGCAGCCATTCGATGGAAATCGCCACCGAATTGCTCCGCACTGGGTTTGACTTCCATGAGACCTATTTGCAGATGTATGAGAAGGATGTCTCCGATTTAGCCTATAGAGGCTATCTCTACACCCATTATTCTATCTCCGAACATGGCGTGGCCTATTACGTCTTGCCTACTAAAGCGCAAGAGGAATTGGGGCTCACCGCCGTTCAGGGCAAGGATGGGGTCAACATCTTCTCCAACCTCAAAGGCATCAATGCCTGGTGCTCGATCACCGAAGATCCGGATCCAAAGGACTATTGCTGGAGGGTATCCATCCGTTCCAAACACGATGATATCTCTGGCATCGCCCGTCAATTCGGAGGAGGCGGACATAAGAACGCCTCGGGCGCGCGAATCGATTCGATCGATGACCTTCCAAAGCTCATCAAGGCCTTGGATGACTTATTCGCCTAATAAGCAATTTCAAAAGGAGACCTTCGGGTCTCTTTTTGTTTTGGCCTATTTGATTTATACTTATGGTTATGGAATTCATCCCTTTAAGAATCAATTCGGGCTTCTCTTATCTGAAGTCCGGCTTAAGCGTGGAAAAAATAGTCTCTTTATCTAAAAAACTTGGTTATAAGAAAGTCGGTATCTGCGATTATGAGAATCTAAGTGGGTACGCCCCATTTACTCATTTATGCGAGAAGAACGAAGTCACGCCTCTTTATGGGATGGAATTAGAACTGAACGGGGAGATATTTTCCTTGTTCGTGAAGAACGAAATCGGGTATCGGAACCTTTTGGAGATTGCTTTGGAAGCCTCAAGGAAGAACGCTTCTTTGAAGTTGCTTAAGGAAAGGCAGGAGGGGTTATATATCGTCTATGACTTAGGGACTTCATTCCTAAAGAACCGCCTTAACGATGAGATGGGCGAGACCGCGTTGATGTTAAGAGATCATCTTTCGGGATTGAAGGACGTTTATCTGGGCCTTCCGTATCTTGTCGATGAAATGACATATGTGTCTTTTATTAGGGATTTCGCCGAAAAATATTCTTATAACGTGGTGGCCTTCCCGCATATCCAATATGAGAAAAAAGAAGACGCCATCGTCACTTTGATAACCAACGCCATTCAGGAGCATGCCTTGCTAGATAAGAAGCACTTATCGGGGGATAACTACTTCATCAATAAAGACGAGGCCGCTGCTTTCTATAAAGAAAAAGAGATTGAATTGACCAACGAAATCGCCAAGAACGATTTCAAATTCATCTCCAAAAGAGGCACCCTTCTGAAGTACGAAAACGATGAGGGACTTACTTCCGAGGAATATTTAAGAAAGCAAGCTGAGGCGGGATTGTCTGATCTTAACTTGGCCTTGGATGAAACCTATATCGAACGTCTTAACCACGAATTAAGCATCATCCACAAGATGGGTTATGACGATTACTTCTTGGTGGTCGCTGATTATGTCCATTACGCCAAAACCCACGGTATCTCGGTTGGTCCGGGCAGAGGTTCGGGACCAGCTTCTTTGGTAAGCTATTGCTTAGATATATCCACCGTTGATCCTCTAAAACACGGATTGTTATTTGAACGATTCCTTAATCCAGAACGTTCCTCGATGCCAGATATCGACGTTGATTTTTCCGATGTCAATCGCGATGAGGTCGTTAAATATCTCCAAGAAAAATACGGCAAGGAAAGAGTGGGCCATGTCTTAACTTCTCAGACCATTGGGGCCAAGGAAGCCTTAAGGGATATCGGTCGCGTATACGGCTATTCCGATAGGGAGATATCTTTGATTATCTCTACCATCCAGGATGATAGATTGTCCTTAAGGGATGATTACCGTAATTCCAAGCCGTTTAAGGATTTGGTCAATTCGGATCCATATTATTTGGAAATTGTCTCGTTGGCATCGAAGATTGAAGGCTTGCCAAGGCAGGCTGGCTTGCATGCCGCGGGCATCATTCTTAACGATGAGCCATTAGATAAAGCCATGCCGACTAAGGATGACCCAGGCGTTGGTTTTGTTGGCTGTCTCGAGAAAGACTATCTTGAAGAGCAAGGCTTCTTGAAGATGGACTTATTGGGCTTAAGAAACCTTTCCATCATCGATCGTTGCCTTGAACTCTTGGAAGAGAGAAAAGTCCATTTGGAGATGAAAGACATCCCTTATGATGATAAGAAGGCCATCTCTTTGATTAGAAATCACGAAGTGGTTGGCTTATTCCAACTTGAAAGCAACGGGATGCAGAGAGCGATTGATGAGGTCAAACCTACGACTTTCGATGATGTCGTAGCCTTGATTGCCTTGTTCCGTCCAGGCCCAATGAGTCAGATTCCGGTTTATGCTAGGCGTAAGTCGGGAATGGAAAAAGTCACTTATCTGACTCCGGAGATTGAACCGATTCTTTCCTCTACTTATGGGGTTATCGTCTATCAGGAACAGATCATGCAGATCGTCCAGAAGGTAGCGGGATTCTCTTTAGGCGAAGCCGACTTATTTAGACGAGCGATTTCCAAAAAGAACACGCAGGCCTTGGCCTCCTATAAATCCAAATTCATCGATGGCTGCTTGAAAAATGGTAAGAGCCAGAAACTTAGCGAGCAGCTTTTCGAATTGATTTTCGCCTTTGCGAATTACGGCTTCAACAAGGCTCACGCGGTGTCTTATGGCGTCATCGCCTGCCAGATGGCGTATTTGAAATATTACTACCCAAACGAATTCTATTCGGCTGTTTTGGATTTCTTATCTACCTCGGATCCGAAATTCAAGATGGCTATCTCCGAACTTAGGAAACGCGGGATTTTCTTGGCATTGCCATCTATCAATGAGACTAGGTCCGGGTTTACGGTTTCCAATGGGAAAATCCGTTTCCCATTAAGTTCGATCAAGAACCTTCAAGGCTTGTTTGTTTCCAAACTGCATGAAGAAAGAACCTTGAATGGGGAATTCAAGGATATTTTCGATTTCGCCTTAAGAGGCAAGAAATTGGGTCTAAATCAGGCGGCTTTGATCAGATTGATTGATGCCGGGGCATTAGATGAATTTAAGGTTGATAGGGCCTCTTTGAGGGCCACCGCCTTCCCGGCTTTGCAATACGCCGAATTGCTTTCGGGGCAAGATGGGATGTCCGTCTTATTGGATATCGGCATCGAGAAACCGGCGATGGTTAAGGCTGACATAACTCCAGAAGTGGATTTGAATGCCGAATTAGCGGCTTTAGGCATCATGATTAGCTCTTCTCCTCTATCGTTATACGAGAACGAGATCAAGGAAACTAAAGCCTTGTCGATTGAAGAAGCCTTGAAGCTAGATAGATTCAAAGTGGCGGGTATCCTTAAATCCGTTAGGTCCTTCACCGATAAAGGCGGCAGAAGGATGGCCTTCATCGATATCTACGATGATTTAGGGGAGATGGACTTCGTCTGTTTCAATGAAACATACGATAATGCCTATCCTTATTTGAAAGAAAACGCTCCATTATTGATTGATGGATATAGAGGCAAGAAAGGGTTCGTGGCCGACAAGATTGAGCCATTAGGTGAATGATATGAAGAAAAAGATCGTTATCATAGATGGCAATTCCTTATTGTTCAGGGCTTATTATGCGACGGCTTACGGAGACCCAACCGCGATTATGCGTACCTCTTATGGGGTTCCGACCAATGCGGTCTTCGCTTTTTCTAATATGTTTTCGAAGATCCTTAAGGATATGTCTTTGGGAGACTCCATATTCGTTGGCTTTGATGCGGATGGTCACACCTTTAGGAAAGACCAATACGATGATTACAAGGCCAATAGGAAACCGGCGCCTGAAGAATTGATCCCTCAGTTTAAGATCGCTAGGGAATATTTGGACGCCTTAGGCATCAAATGGTATGAGCAGCACGGCATCGAAGCCGATGATATCTGCGGCACCATCGCCAAGAAAGCCTCTGACGAAGGTTATGAAGTAACCATCTACACTTCCGACCACGATTATCTGCAGTTAATCGATAAGAACACCACCGTTTATTTGCTTAAGACGGGTTTATCCAATATGGAGCCATATGATGAAAATCATTTGATGGAGACCTTGGGATTATCCCCATCGGAAGTGGTTGATTTCAAAGGCTTGGTCGGGGATTCTTCCGATAATTATCCCGGTGTTCCTGGCATTGGGGAAAAGACCGCGTTGAAGCTGATTAAGGAATATGGGACCGTTCCGGCTATTTTGGAAGCCGCCCCGAATATCAAAGGGAAGTTGGGCGAGAAATTGGTCAATGGTCGCCAATCGGCGGAGATGAGCTATGATTTGGCTCGTATTAGAACAAACGAGGAACTTCCTTTTGGTCTTTCCGATTGTATTTATAAGGGATATTCCTTCGATTCCGCCAACGAATTCGCCAAGAAATATGAATTAAGGCAGATGATGAATCGTTTGCCGAATGACTTAAAGAAAGGATCTAGTGATTCTTCTTTTACGTTTGAAGTTGTAGAGAAGGTTCCTTCCGATATCCTTTCTAAAAGAAAGATTGGCTTAGCCCTCAATACCGATTTTGGTTCCTATCACGATGATAAGCCCATTGGCTTAGCCATTTCAGACGGTGAACAAACCGTTTATATGGCAATCGAAGATATCCTTAAAGATAAAGAATTAATCGATTGTTTGGCTAATGAAAACATGAAAAAGGTCGTTTACGATGGGAAAGCCACCCTCTATTCGTTATATAGAATGGGCGTGAGCGTCTACGGAATCGAAGATGATATCTTGCTAGCGGGCTATCTTTTGGATAGTTCGGTCAATTCCTCTCCAAGTGAGATTTATCGTTCTTTGGGATTGGACATCGATGGCAGCGAGGATACTTTGCTTTTCAGCAACGATAACAACCTCGAAAAGACGGCCAAGATGGCTTATTATGCGATGTCATCGTTAGAGAAAATCCATCAGTCTTTAAGCGATAACGATGCGATGCCTTTATATCGATCAATCGAAGTACCATTGATGAAAGTCTTGGCCAAGATGGAGCAAGAGGGCTTCCCTCTTAAGATTAACGAACTTAAGGAAATCGGACAGGCTTTCATTAATAAGAAAAACGCCTTAGAAAAAGAAATTTGTGAGATGGCAGGCGAGGTTTTCAATGTTAACTCACCAAAGCAAATCGCCGTTATCTTATATGATAAATTGGGCTTGAAGTGCAATAAGAATAGAGGAACGTCCGTGGCTGAATTGACCGCAATTGCCTCTGAACACCCAATCGTTAATAAGATTCTCGAATATAGGAAATACGCGAAATTGGTCAGCACTTATATCGATGGCTTGGTGGTCCATGTCAAAGATGATGGGAAGATTCATTCCTACTTCAATCAGGCTCAGACATCCACTGGAAGATTGTCTTCTTCCTCTCCGAACTTACAAAATATCTCCGCCAGAGATGAAGAAGGAAGATTGATTAGAAAAGCCTTCCATTATGATGATGAGAACATCTCATTATTGAGCTTTGACTATTCTCAGATTGAGTTAAGAGTCTTGGCTTCGTTATCTGGATGTGCCGATTATATCGAACTATTTAAGAGCGGAGAGGACGTTCATGCCTCCACCGCCTCGAAGATTTTCGGAACTAATGAAGTTACTTCCGAAATGAGAAGGAAGGCTAAGGCCGTCAACTTCGCCATTATCTATGGATCCACTATCTATGGATTGTCTGAGCAGATCGGAACCACCCCGCAAGAAGCCGGAAGAATAATCAGGAATTTCTATGCCTCTTATCCGGAAGTTGGGGAATTCTTGAACGGAATCGTTAAGACTTGCGAAAGACAAGGCTACGTCACCACGATGTTTGGAAGAAGGAGATATTTCAGAGATATAAATGATCCGAACTTCTCCAAACGCGAAGCGGCCAGGAGAGCAGCGTTGAACGCCCCTATCCAAGGCTCGGCTGCCGATTTGATCAAGGTGGCGATGATCAAGGTCGATGAATTCCTAACTAAGAACAAATACAAAACCAAGATGGTTCTTCAAATCCACGACGAACTGATCTTTGCCGTTCCAAACGAAGAATTAGCTTTGATGGAAAAAGAATTGAAGAAGATTATGGAGAACGCCGTACCGATGCCGGTTCCTCTTAAAGTTTCCTTAGGGAAAGGCAAAACTTGGTATGACGCAAAGGATTAATATATGCCCGAACTACCAGAAGTTAGCGTAATTATCGAGGGTTTGAAGCCCATTTTAATCGATAAAAAGATAGAAAAAGTCAGCGTTTATCGAGAGAAAAACGTTATTTCAGGTGCGAAAGAATTTGAGGAAAAAGTCTCAGGTTCCGCCATTAAGAAGATAAGTCGTAAAGGAAAGTACCTGATTTTCGACTTAGATAACGGCTATTCTTTTGAATGCCATCTTCGCATGGAAGGCAAGTTTTATTATCGAGATAAAGACGAGCCAAATGACAAGCACGACTTGCTCGACTTCTATTTCGAAGACGGAACAAGGCTTAGCTACAACGACGTCCGTAAATTCGGAGGGTTCTATTTAGCTAAGACCGAAAACCTCATTTCGGAGACTGGCCTAAAGGATTTGGGCAAAGAACCTTTCGATTTAACTGGCAAAGAATTTTATGAATTAATCAAAAAAGACAATAGGCCGATAAAAGAAATTCTCTTAGATCAGAAGAAAATAGCTGGGATTGGGAATATCTATGACTCGGAAATTTTGTTTGCCACTCACATTCATCCTTTAACCAAGGGAAAAGAACTTACTCTTAAGCAATGTGACGCCATCATTAAAGAGTCTGTTCATATCCTAAATGAGGCCATCGAATTCGGGGGATCCACCATCAGATCCTTCCACCCTGGCAAAGGGATAGATGGCATGATGCAGAACAAGTTGCTGGTCTATGGCAAGCTAGGAGAAAAATGCCCCGTCTGTGGGTTCCCATTAAGAAGAATCTTTATTGGTGGCCGTTCTACTTTCTATTGTCCGAAATGCCAGCCGTCTTTTAAGAAACAATTCATCGTTGGAGTGGTTGGGCCAATCGCTTCCGGAAAGTCCACCGTATCCAAATATTTACTTAGCAAAGGGTATCTGAAATTAGATGCCGACGCCATGGTTTGGGAAGCTTATAAACTGCCGGAAATCCAAGAATGGCTTAATAAGAATATTGTCGATGGTGCCTGCAAAAACGGAGAAGTTGACCGCAAGTTGATTTCCAAGACCATCACCGAGAATCCAAAGAAGAAAGAAATCCTAGAGAAATACATCCACGCCTATGTCATTGATAAGATGAATAAGGAAATCGAGGCTAATCCGGGGAAGAAGATTCTTTTGGATGTCCCTCTTTTGATTGGCGGTCCTTTGGAAGATAAATGTGATCTTATAATCTACATCGAAGCCGACGAGGAAATCCGTCGGAAGAGAATTATTGAGCGCGGGAGAGACGCCGACCTAGCTTTGAAGCTCAATGCCTCTTATCCAAAGAAAAAAGCCAAAGCCGTAGCGGGATTAATCCTTTCTGGCAATGGCTCGACCGATGAACTTATTAGTCAATTGAAAGCTTGCAAATATCTCTAGAATTGCTCTTCAATACCGGCTTTGATAGTAATGTCTTTGTAAAGGTTACTGTTAAGAATGTTGTCCAGTTCCTTAACGGTGACGCGACCAGAAACGGAGTTTCCGGAATAGAGGTCCTTAATATCGCTTCTTTCATAAGCGGAGATCAATACGGTCTCTGCTTTTTTAATACCTCTGGCTCTCAAAATAGGCATCAAGATGGTATCACGGCAATATTCTGATTTATATTCTGAGCCAAAGTTGTTCAAGACTAATACATCGACATTTTCAAGGAGGTTCATTTCAGCGTTGAAGTTCTCGACTTGGAATCTCGGCAAGTTTTTGATTCTCTCGACATATTTCGGATAATCAACAAAAGCGACTTTCATGCCTTTCTCGCTGCACCAATTGAGATACGGGACGACGTATTTGTCGGCGATATGATCGGCGTCGTTGATGAAGACCCATTTCTTGGTGCTGTCTTTATGAGCAAGACCAAGATTATTTAAAACGGTTTTGCCGGTGTTCAAACGCTTGATTTCTCCGACCGTGGCTTTGAATAAAATTGGGTCGAAATCTTTGACTGCATATCCTTTCTTGCGGTCAATGATTCTTTGATAGCAAGGGCAATAATGGACTTCACGGATAAGAACGCCATCTTCCATTTTCAATGAAGAGAGGAAATGTGGGGTCGGAAGAGAACAATCGTCAATACCCGGGCAATGTTTTTCCGCTTCTTTGTCTTCAGCGAAAGAAGCTAAAATTGGGTAATAGCGGACGATTTCGTCATCGCTTAAGCCGAATTCCTTAATGACTGGGGCGATGCATTTATTGTTCTTGGCATCCGCAACGATAGATTCGATAGAATCGTTGCTTTTTTGAACGGTTTTTAATAAATCTTTCAATTCTGGCATAACTAATCCTCGAACATGTCTAAGACGTCTTCCTCTTCAGCCTCTTTGACTTCGTTGGTCTTAGAAGGGGCTGGGGTTTCGACTTTTTGTTTAACTGGTTTCTTATTGGTGGCTGAATCTTTGTGCAAGTAGTTATAAGCATCGATAGCGTTATCGAATTGCTTGCGGGCTAAAGAACCGGCTATCTTGGTGATATAAGCGGCCGGCAAAGAACCGTCTTTGGCTTCTAAAACATAATCAAGCAAAGCATTGATGACCGGATTTATAAGGTTCATTTCCCTTAAGCTTTCGATTAAGGCTAAATCTGATTTGGAGAGACGACCACCGCCTTGTTTCTTGATTAAGAATTCTTCGGCGGAGAGTTTTTCCATTTCTCTCATCATCTTGGCGGCATCGCTGTTTCCTTTGATAACGACCTTATCTCTGCTAAGGTCGGGCTGAGTGACTTGCATGTATGTCATGCCCTGATCGGCAATCAATTCATTCTTGAAGGATTCAAAATTGACACGTTTGCCTTTTGGAGCGGAGAAGTTGATTGACGATTCCAAGATATCGGCAGCGGCTTCTTCGGTGTAATGATATAAAGCGGCCAATTGCTCAATCTTGATAAGTTCGGATCTAGTAAAGAAGTCCATCGAAATCATCGGATTGTAATCACGCATGAAATTGACCATCTTCTCGGTGTTGAAATAGGTCTTGATAGCGCGCTTGTTGGAATGGCGCTTGGCGGTGATGGACTTAAGGTCGACAACTTCGTCGGCGTGATAGACATCAGAGAAGTTCTCGGTGATGTCTTTACCACCATCAACATACTTAAATTCCGTCAATTTATAAACGACGTCTAACCATTTGACAACCTCTTCGGAAGAGTTCTTGATGAGCTCATTCCTAAGGATTGGGGAGGTTAAGAAAGTCTTGCCGGAAACCGGGGCTTTAAGGACATAAAGATATCTTTGGAATTGTTCGGTATCATCGAGCAATCTAGTCTCCAAAAGTCCGATGCCTTCGAGCTTTTTACGAGCGGAAACAAAGTTTCCGGATGAAATGCCTAAAGCTTCCAATAATTGTCCGTGGGATCTTGGCCTGTTCTCTTTGAATCTGAAAAGCTTCAAATAGATAGCTAATCCGTTTGGCCCAATGATGGGGAGATAAAGATCGGTTAGGAGTTCAACGTCGATATTGGAAATATCTCTATCGCGTTCAACTTGGAAGAAATCGGTAGGTAAAATTGCTCGTGTCATATGTGAAGAGTATATCAAAACTTATGTCAATTGACACAAATGATTTGGCAACTTTTCTTTTTAAAAAGAAGAATGACCACAACTTATGGTCCACGCATTGAAGGCAACAATGGAGTTTTAGCAAGATACACAGGCGTATTAAGAAGATTATTTTTAATAAAAATTGATTTTAACATGGAATTAGTTGGTACCTCAAAAGCCCATCAAAATTTCTATAGTGCGAGTAATTGACCGCAATTGATTGGTTTTTGAGGGTTTTCATCATGCCCTGCAAAAGTCAGGCTTTTGCCTGATTTTCACCTATTTGATAGCGTTTTCTTGAGTTATCCTTTTATGAAGGATAGTAATCGGTCTATCATTAGTTTGATTTTTGAATGGAGGACACAAAATGATCAAACGTATCGGTGTCTTAACCTCTGGTGGCGATGCCCCAGGAATGAATGCTGCGATCAGAGCCGTTGTCAGAGCTGGCATCGCTTCTGGATTGGAAGTCTATGGAATCCGCGAAGGTTACCGTGGACTTATTGAAGATAAGATTGAATTGATGACCCGTAAGTCTGTTTCGGGCATCATCAATAGAGGCGGAACGGTCTTAAGAACCGCTCGTTTGCCGGAATTCAAAGAGGAATCCGTCAGACAAATCGCCGTCAATAACTTGAAGAAACATGGCATTGAAGCCTTGGTCGTCATCGGCGGCGATGGCTCTTATATGGGTGCTAAGAAGCTTACTGAAATGGGCATCAACTGCATCGGTTTGCCAGGCACCATCGACAACGATATCGCTTCGACTGATAACACCATCGGTTTTGATACTTGCTTGAACACAATCATCGATGCCGTCGATAAAGTTCGTGATACTTCCGAAGCTCAAAACAGAGCCTATATCATCGAAGTCATGGGTCACTACTGCGGTGACTTAGCCTTGTATTCCGGCGTTTCCGAAGGGGCTGATTTGGTCATCGAACCAGAGCACATGATGAGCGATGAGCAAATCATCAGCACTCTTAAAGAGATGAAGGATGTCCAAGGCAGAAAGAGCATCATCGCTATCATCTCCGAAAACTTGCATTCAAACCTCCAACAGCTTTGCAAAGATATCGAAGATAAAGTCGGCTATAGCTGCCGTTTGACCATTCTTGGCTATATTCAGAGAGGTGGCAACCCATCTTCTTATGACAGAATGTTGGCCACTAGAATGGGCGCCTATGCGGTCCAACTTCTTTTAGATGGCAAAGGCGGACGTTGCGTTGGCGTCAAGGGTGATAAGATGGTTGATTACGATATCTACGAAGCCCTCGATATGAAGAAAGACAAGCACGAAGAATTGCTTGGTTTGGTCGATTTGCTCCAATAGGAGGATCAGCATGAATTTGGTCATCAATAAGAAAACAAAGATCGTCTGCACCATCGGTCCATCCTCCGACAGCAAGGAGATGGTTGAGAAACTTTATTATGCTGGCATGAACGTCGCCAGATTGAACTTCTCCCATGGAACCCACGAAGAACAATTGGAGAAAATCAAAACCATCCGTTCTTTGGAAGAAAAGAAGATTTATATCCCTATTGCCGGCGATACCAAAGGACCGGAAGTCCGTGTCGGCAAGATGGAAAACGATAAGGTCGATGTCGAAAAAGGGCAGATCATCCGCATCGTCAAAGACGATGTCGTTGGCAATGCCGAGCTTTTCTCCTGCACTTACAAGAACCTTTATGAAGACATCAAAATCGGCGACAACATCTTAATCGATGACGGCAACCTCGAATTGGTGGTCATCGATAAGGATGAAAAGAACAAGGATGTTATCGTTAAGGCTGTCAACAAGCATTACATCAAGACCAAGAAATCCATCAATTTGCCTCATACTTCTCTTAATATCCCGTTCCTTTCTTCAAGGGATTTAGATGACCTTAAGTTCTTCTGCGAGAACGACTTGGATGTCATCTTCGCTTCTTTCGTCAGAAAGGCCTCCGACATCTTCGAGATGAAGAAAGTCCTTAAGGATTTAGGTCATCCTGGAATGCCGATCATCGCCAAGATCGAAAGCCAAGAAGGCTTAGATAACATCGATGAAATCTTGGATGCCGCCGAAGGCGTGATGGTAGCCAGAGGAGACTTAGGCGGTGAGATTCCGCTTCCGGAAGTCCCTATCGCTCAGGAAATGATCATCAAGAAAGCCAGAGAAAGAGGCAAGCCAGTTATCGTCGCCACTCAGATGTTGGATTCGATGACCAACTATCCACGTCCAACCAGAGCCGAAGTCGGCGATGTGGCTAATGCCATCCGTCAGTCTTGCGACTGCGTCATGCTTTCCGGCGAGACCGCTTCGGGTTCTTATCCAGAAGAGGCCGTTAAGATGCAGGCTTCTATTGCCTCTACATACGAAGCCACTCTTCCTTATGAGACTTTAGCTAGGCAAGCTTACGAGACCTCCGATAGGACCAATAACGATGCGATCGCCAATAGCATCGCTAATACGGCTTTGCTAATCGGGGCCAAATTAATCATCAACTTCTCCCAAACCGGCCGTTCTTCGGCCCGTATCGCTAAAGCGAGGCCATGCTGCCCAATAATCTCGGTTACTTCTTCCAAACATGCGACTGAGAATCTTGGTTGGCATTGGGGCGTTTATTCCGTCCTTCTTAAGACCACGATGCCGGACTTCATCGAAGAGATGGAAGCCTTGGCCATCAAGATTGCCAGAGACTTAGGCTTGCAGCCAGGAGATCCTGTCTTATTGGCAGGAGGCACTCCGACTGGGGCGGGCAACACCAACTTCATGAGGATCTTGCACGTCAACAAATTATCCGAAATCTTCGGGGAATGACCTAAAGCCCATCTAAAAAGTGGGCTTTTTTAATATTTACGTGGGTGAGGCGCGTAGTGCTTGACTTTGTTATTTAAGGGTTTATATTTTTGGTGCGTTGAAAGAGACATGCTTAAATGCCTATAGGCATATGAAGTACCACTCCGGAGCTCCTGGCGATGAGTCAGGCGTCACCCTAGCGCGTTAAGCGGGGAGAGGGATTCGAAAGAATCTGAAGCCAGGTGGTACCACGCGGAAGCGTCCTGCGAAAGGGCGTTTTTATTTGCCCTTGGAAAGGTTATATATGAAAGTAGTCTATCTAGGAAAAGAAGTCGAATTGGCCGAAGGTGCCAATGGCTTCGATTTGGCTAAGAATTACGATGCGGAAGATAAGAAAAACGACGTCGGTATCTTGGTTAACGGGGAAATCCGTGACATGAGGGAGAAGCTTAACGAAGGGGAAGAGATTTCCTTTGTTAAAATCGGAAGCAAAGAGGCTTTCGAGATGTTGAACCACTCCACCTCCCATCTTATGGCGGAAGCCCTTCAGAAATTGTATCCGGACTGCAAGTTCGGCTTTGGCCCAGCCATCGAAGAAGGCTTCTATTACGACGTTGATTTCGGAGATAGGGTCATTACCTCCGCCGACTTTAATGCCATTGAAGCCGAGATGAAGAAATTAGCCAAGGAGAACAACCCATTCATCAGAACGGAAGTTACCCCGGAAGAAGCCAAAAAATTATTCGCTTCCAATCCGTATAAACTCGAATTGATCGCCGAACACGAAAATGAATTAATTACCACCTATAAGCAGGGTTCCTTCTTGGATTTCTGCAAAGGCCCGCATATCCCAAGCACCGGTTTAATCAAGAACTTCAAACTTCTTAACGTTGCCGGCGCCTATTGGAGAGGCAATTCCGATAACAAGCAATTGACCCGTATTTACGGCACCTCTTGGTACACCCCGGAAGATTTGGCCAACTACCTTGAGATCGTCGAAAGAAGAAAGAAGAACGACCACCGCCGATTAGGCAAGGAATTAGGCTTGTTCTTCATCTCCGATTATGGCCCGGGCTTCCCGTTCTTCTTACCGAAGGGAATGTTGCTCAAGAACACCCTTTTGGATTATTGGAGAAAGGTCCATAGAGCCCACAATTATCTCTTTATCGAAACCCCGACCATGTTATCCAAAGAGCTTTGGCTTACCTCTGGTCACTGGGATCATTACAAAGAGAACATGTACACCTGCAAGATCGACGATAAGGACTTCGCCATCAAGCCGATGAACTGCCCAGGCGCTATCCTTTGCTACCAGAATTCGGGTCACTCCTATCGTGAATTTCCGATCCGCTATGCGGAATTGGGCCATGTCCATAGACATGAAGCCTCCGGTTCCTTGAACGGCTTATTCCGAGTCAGAGCCTTCACCCAAGATGATGCCCATACCTTCATTCGCCCAGATCAGGTCGAAGAAGAAGTTAAGAACATCATGGCTTTGTTCGATGAGGTCTATAAAGTCTTCGGACTTAACTATCGAATCGTCCTTTCCACCAGACCGGATGACTATATCGGCACCGAAGAGTTCTGGCAGAGAAGCGAAGCCGCCCTCGCTAAGGCTTGCGAAGATTCTGGCCACGAATACGAAATCAACCCAGGAGACGGCGCCTTCTATGGCCCGAAACTTGACTTTAAGCTCAAGGATTCCATGGGTCGTACCTGGCAATGCGGAACCATCCAATTGGATGTCAACTTACCGCATAGATTCGGCTGTTTCTATATCGATGAGAACGGCGAGAAGAAAGAACCATACCTTCTCCACCGTGTCGTCTTTGGCTCGGTCGAACGTTTCATCGGCATCATCACCGAGAACTATGGCGGCGCCTTCCCGACTTGGTTAGCCCCAACTCAGGCCATCGTCTTGCCGGTCGCTCCAACCCATAACGAATACGCTAAGGAAATCGTTAAGCTCTTAGAGGATAACGGAGTCCGTACCGAACTTGATGATTCCAACGAGAAACTCGGTTACAGACTTAGAAACGCCCAGGTCAATAAGATTCCTTACACCCTTGTTATCGGCGATAAGGAAGTCTCTGATGGCTTAGTTACCTATCGTATCTATGGCCAGAAAGACCAAATCACCGTTTCCAAAGAGGAATTCGTGAAGTTGATTTTGAACGCGATTGAAACTAAAGCCAGATTCTAATATCTAAATAAAAGAGCCTCGTTAAAAAACGGGGCTTTTTTAATGCTAGACTTCCATTAAATCTTCAATTCGACAGTCGAGGATTCTAGACAAGCGGTAAAGGGTTTCAGCCTGAGCCCTGCCGATATTTTTTCTTCGCTTCTCGTAATTTTGGATCGAGCTTAAGCTAACGTGAGCCAATTCAGATAGTTGTTTTTGAGATAATTGCCGTAATTCTCTGACTATTTGGAGATTGGTAGGCCCAATCTTTTTAAAATATGTATCGGCCACATCATAGAATTTAGTAATATCCGCCTCATGGAGGGTCGGGTATAATCTTATGACCTCTTCAATCGGTAAATGCCAGTCTATCTTTACAAAAGAACGTCCGGTTTTTTGCTGGTAATGGGCCAATGCCCAAGCCGCCCAATAGTATTGGTTCACGGTTATATGCTCTTCGTGAGGTATGTCTCTTTCGCCGTCATATATTTCCAATAGATAGTCCAAGCCGGAACGGGAAAGGTATTTCGGATTGTCGATTTCGATTTGCTTGGCAACATTTGAATTGATGAAAGTATGCCAAAACATTTTAGGCTCAATACCGATGTTTACGGCATGTTCGAACATAATGCCCATGCTTTCAGAAAGATAAGGCAAACAAAGATCTCTATATTCCTCGAGAGTAATCATTCTTAACTCCTTTTCGCTTTAAGAACGCAATGTATCTCTTTCTAAGGCTATTATATCTCTAGATATAATTCTAAATAAGGCAACTAGGCAGTTAAGCAAGAAAACAACGCTTATCATCTAATGTTTTGCTTATACAGTTAATGAAAAAAGCCCCGCTTGCGCGAGGCTTAAGTTTATTTGATTCTCTCGACCACTTCGTCGATGACCTCTTTGGGCAAGAACGGAGATGCGTCCCCACCGCAGATAACGAGATCTTTGATCGAGGAAGAGGAAGTGAATAGGTTATCCCTATCGGCGTACATCAACATCGTCTCGATATTCGGGTTGATGGAATGGTTGAAGTAGGAAATCTCCAGCTCATTCTGGTAGTCGTTTTGGTTTCTAAGCCCTCTAAGAATGACGGAAGCCCCCACTTTTTCGGCATACGAGGTTACCATGCCTTCGGTGTAAGAGACTTCGACGTTCTTAAGACCTTTAACGCACCTTTGGATCATATCGACCCTCTCTTTACGGGTGAAAAGATAGTGCTTATTCGGGTTGACGGAGACTAAAACGATGACTTTATCGAATATTTTGGCGGCTCTTTCGATGATGTTGAGGTGTCCCATGGTGATGGGATCGAAGGAGCCAGGGTATACGCAGATTTTCATAATGGAGGAATATCTCTTTTAGAGATTATATCAAACGGTTTCCTTGCGGGAATAGACCCAACCGATCATCAAGGTGATCAAGAGTTCGGTGTCTTCATACATGAAGCCGTGTCCAGCTTCAGGGATGAGGGCCCAGGAATTGTGTGGGATATTCTCGTGAAGGATCTTTTGTTGTGGGCGTGGGAGCAACATGTCGTACTCGGAAGTGACGATCAAGCAAGGCTCGGTGATGTCCTTGAGGTTGGCTCTCGCATCCAAGGTCTCGGAGGAGTGGACCAAACGTTCCATTCTCTCTAAGAAGGCTGGGGAGGAGAAAACGCCTGGGGCAAGAAGGTTCTTTCTGGCGGTCATCCAGTCCTGGTTCCCATCATAATACTGAGGGGAATAGACGACTGGGATGGTGATGTTGTAATAACAATCGCCATCTCTGGTGCGGCCGATGGAATTCCAGCCATCGCCGATATCCTTGAGCCATGGATTGGTCCAGGCTCCGGTGTTGCAGAGGATGAATTTCTCCGCCACTCCGTGGTATTTCTCGGCAAAGAGGATGGAAACCTCGCCGCCATAGGAAACGCCATAGATGACTGGCTTCTGCTTCAATTGAAGGTGATCGATTAAGGCTTTGACCAAGTCAGCTTGGAGATCCTGACGGTACTGGTATTCGGTGAAGTTATCCGATTCGCCCTGGTCAAAGAAGTCGACGGTGATTAATTGGATATGGGCTTCCTTAAAGGAAGGAACCAAGAATCTCCAAGATTTGGTCGACATCATGATGCCATTAAGGACGATAAGCGGCTTGCCTTCGCCATCTACCTCATAATGGACTTTATGTCCCTTGAATTCGAAGAACATCTTTTTTAGTCCTTTGGATAGATGATGCCAGCCTCGTAAGCGTCTTTCCAAAGCTGCTCACGGAATTTCGGATGGGCGATGGAGATGAGCTTTTCGACACGCTCAGCAATGGTGGTGCCTTTAAGGTTGACGATGCCATATTCGGTGCAGACGTATTCGACGTCGGCTCTGGAGGTGGAGACCGCAGCGCCTGGCTTAAGCTGGGCGACGATCTTGGATTTCTCTTCCTTCTCACCAGTGGCTGGGTTTCTGACCATGGCGGTAGAATACAAACAGATGATGGAATGGCCACCTTTGGACATCTGAGAACCGATGACGGTGTCAGCCTGTCCACCGCAGCCAGACCATTGCATGGAACCGATGGATTCGGAAGCGCATTGGCCGGTTAAGTCAACTTCCATGGTGGTATTGATGGATAACTGGTTGTCGTTTTGGGCGATGACATATGGATCGTTGGTCCAAGAGCCACGGTTGAAGACGACAGATGGGTTATTATCGATGAAATCGTAGAGTTCTTGGGTGCCCATGGCGAAGGTGGCGGCAATCTGACCATTGTTGATGTTCTTGCATTTGCCGTTGATAACACCCGCTTTGGCCAATTTAGCCATTTCGGAGGTCAGCATTTCGGTATGGACGCCTAAGTTCTTCTTATCATACAAAGCGGTAGCGACGGCGTTAGGCATGCCACCGATACCGAGCTGGATGCAGCAACCGTCGTGGACGAATGGAAGGATATAAGAAGCGATCATCTTATCCTTTTCGTTTGGATCGGCGTCTGGGATGGCTGGGATATCATAATCGACATAGATGAAGTGGTCGACATCGGAGATTGGCATCTGGACGTCGCCAAAGCAACGAGGGGCTTTCGGGTTGATTTCCAAAATGACGATGTCAGCGGCTTCGCAGGCTTCCTTTTCATAGGTGTTGCCCAAAGAAAGGGAGACAAAACCATGTTCATCCGGCATGGAGGCTAAGCCAACATACATATTGACATGGATGTTGTCGAATCTCTTTCTGCCGGCGAAGTGCAAGTTATTTGGGATGAAGGAGCAGTTGCCGTTCTTATGGGCCTTGCGGATGGAGGCGGCATAGAACCAACCCGCCAAATTGAAGGAATGACGGTATTGCGGATCGACGTAGAACGGATAGTTATCCATCGGCAAGCAGTTGTTGACGGTGACGTTGGTGACGCGATCGGCGATCTTATGAAGGTTTTGGCAGAAGACCTTGCCTTCGCTGCAGCCTAAGCCGGTGACGATCTGCCAGTTAGATTGGACCATGTCCAAAGCTTGATCGACGGTGATGAGCTTATCCTTGACGCGGGCTAAGGATTCTTCGATGAGTTTTGGGTCTTTTAACATAAAAGTTTCCTTTCTAATTAAAGATAAAGAGGGGCCGTTAAAACCCCTCTTTAGAGAGAACTATTTGGAGGTTTCTTCTTTGACTCTCTTAAGCAAGAGAGGAAGGATCTTGTTGACGTCTCCAACCACGCCTAAGTCGGCGACGGTGAAGATGGAAGCACCCTTGTCTTTGTTGATGGCAACGATGTATTCGGAGTTCTCCATACCAACGGTATGCTGGACGGCGCCGGAGATACCTAAAGCGACATAGAGCTGTGGCTTAACGGTTTTACCAGTCTGACCGACCTGACGATCGCTTGGCATGATGCCAGCGTCGACCAAGGAACGGGAGGAAGCGTAGGTGCCCTTCAAAGCGGCAGCCAATTCCTTGGCTTCTTCGATGTTTTCGGATGAAGAAGCGCCACGGCCGACGGCGACCAAGACTTTGGCGTCTTCGATGTTGGCGACTTTCTTGCTTTCCTTGACTTCGGAGATCAATTCGATGTTCTCTTTCGGAAGGTCGATGTCTTTGACATAGGAGACCTTATCGCATTTGCCTTCGCCGATGGCGGCAAAGACGCCTGGGCGGACGGTAGCCATCTGTGGCTTGGTGTTCGGGCAGACGATGGTGGCCATTAAGTTTCCGCCGAAGGCTGGACGGGTAGCGTTGAGCAAGCCGTCGATGACTTCAAGCTTAGTACAGTCAGCGGTAAGACCGCAATTCAATCTGGCGGAGAGTCGTGGACCTAAGTCACGGCCGATGGAGGTAGCGCCAAGGAAGATGATGTTTGGTTCTTCATCCTTGATGGCCTTAGCAAGGGCAGCGGCGTAGTTCAAGGTGTTGTAATGTTCGTATTCTTTACCTTCGGCAACGATGATTTCATCGATGTTTTTGCCTTTCAAGGTATTGATGGCGTCTTTTAGGTTGTTGCCGATGAGAACGGCTTTGACTAAGACGCCTTCGGTCGCAAGGCGGCGAGCTTCACCGAGAAGTTCGAAACCGACTTTTTGGATCTGTCCGTCTCTGGACTCAACGTAAACTAAGATATTGTTTGACATTGTTTCTTTCCTCCTTAGATGAGCTTTTTGTCCTTAAGCTTGGCAATGATGGTCTCGACGACTTCCTCTGGGGTGCCTTCGATGATCTCGTTGGTCTTATTGACGACTTTGCCGAAGCTGTTGGCGACTTTGGTTGGGGAGCCGGCGAAACCGGTCTCTTTCGGATCTAAGTCGATGTCTTTGACGCCGATGACCTTGATCTTGTCTTCACTGCATTCGCTGACAAGACGGAAGACGTTCATATAACGTGGCTCGACGGCGTCGCCTAAGCAGGTAACGACGCATGGGAGCTTGGCTTTGATGGTCTGGACGCGGTCTTCGAATCTGCGTTCGGCGATGACGGAGTCGCCATCGAGCTTGATATTCTGGCAATAAGTGATTTGAGGTAAGTGCAAATGCTCAGCGATTTGCGGGCCAACTTGGGCGGTATCGCCATCGATGGCCTGACGGCCACCGATAACAAGGTCGGCGCCTAAGTATTTGATGGAAGCGGCCAAAGCCTTGGAAGTGGCTAAGGTATCGGCACCGGCGCAAGCTCTGTCGGTGAGAAGGACGCCTTCATCGGCACCCATAGCGATGGCTTCGAAAAGGATTTTCTTGGCGGCTGGGAGACCCATGGTAAGGACGGAAACATGAGCGCCGAACTGATCTTTGATCTGAAGGGCGAACTCAAGGGCAGCCTTATCGTCTGGGTTCATGATGGCTGGGACGCCGGTACGGTCCATGGCGCCAGTCTTCGGATCGATCTTGATTTGGGTACTATTCGGTACCTGTTTTGCTAAAACAATGATATTCATGATCTATTCTCTCCTATCTTATTTAAGCAAGGCACCGGAGATGACCATGCGCTGGACTTCGGAAGTACCTTCGTAGATTTCGGTGATCTTAGCGTCACGCATCATGCGTTCGACTGGGTAGTCACGGGTATAGCCATAACCACCGAAAAGCTGAACGGCTCTGTTGGTGACATAGGAAGCGGTCTCGGCGGAGAAGAGCTTAGCCATAGCGGCCTTGACGCTCAAATCCTTGGCGTGGGAAGCCTTGGCATCAGCGGCCTGTTCGACCAATAAGCGGGAAGCTTCGGCTCTGGCCTTCATATCGGCGATGGTGAACTGGGTGTTCTGGAAAGCGGCGATTGGACGGCCGAATTGTTTACGGGATTTGACGTAGTTGATGGTTTCTTCGAGAGCGCCTTCGGCGATGCCGCAAGCCTGGGCGGCGATGCCGATACGGCCACCGTCAAGGGTCTTCATGGCGATCTTGAAGCCTTCGCCTTCAGCCCCCAATAAGTTCTCTTTCGGGACGATGACGTCTTTGAAGATCAATTCGCAGGTGGAAGAACCGCGGATACCCATCTTGTCCTCGACTTTGCCGATGGAGAAGCCTGGGAAGGTTCTCTCTAAAATGAAGGCAGAGATGCCTTTGGTGCCTTTGCTACGATCGGTCATGGCAAAGACGACGAAGACGTCGGCATAGCCGGCGTTGGTGATGAAGATCTTGGTGCCGTTTAAGACATAATGATCTCCTTCAAGGACGGCATAGGATTGCTGACCGGCAGCATCGGTTCCGGCGTTCGGTTCAGTGAGACCGAAGGCGCCGAGCCATTCGCCGGTGGCGAGTTTCGGGAGGTATTTGGCCTTTTGTTCCTCGGTGCCGAATTCCATGATTGGGCCGCAGCAGAGAGAGGTATGGCCAGAGACGATGACCGAGGTGGTCGCGCAAGCGTGAGCTAAGCAACGGACGGTCTTGATGTAGGTCTGGTAGTCGCCGCCGACGCCACCGTATTCCTTAGGGATGGTGATGCCGAGGAAACCGAGTTTGCCCATTAACTTGACGTTCTCGAGAGGGAACATTTCCTTCTCATCGACTTCCTTAGCTAATGGTTTGACCTTCTTTTCGATGAATTCGTTAAGAAGATCATCATAAAGTTCATTGATGATTGGTTCCATTTGAGGATTCCTTTCGTTTTTTATTTAGAGAAAAATTGATTTCTTTAAAACTATTTGAGCATGACAGTGGCTTCGCCCTTGATGACGGCGACGCCTTCTTCGTTGGTGCAGATGGTATCTAAGATGGCGATGTGCTTCTCAGCGTTCAATTCCTTGACGGTGACGGTCGCAGTGATGGTGGTGCCGAGATAGACAGGGCGACGGAACTGGAGGTTCTGACCCATATAGACGGTGCCTTCGCCTGGGAGCTTGGTGCCCAAGACGGCGGAGATTAAGGAAGCAACCAACATACCATGGCAGACGCGCTGGCCGAACATGCCTTTTTCAGCGGCAGTGGCGGAAATGTGGAGTGGGTTGCAGTCGGTGCTGACACCGGCGAATAACAAGACATCAGCTTCACTGAAAGTCTTGCTGGAGGACGCGCTTTGTCCTACATAGAGATCTTCGAATTTCATATTTTTACCTCGTTATCGAATTTAGAACCATTAAGAGCTATACTATTAGGCGGAAAAAAGCGATCGAGCAAAGTTCTCGACGCTAACCTAACCTAAGGTCAGTTCCTAATTCTCCGGTAAGGAAATTGGGTTCCATGCCATTAGTTTACCCCATTTTCTATAAAAGAAAAGAGTCAAAAATGAATAATCATTCACCTAACCCAAAGAAAATCCTGGAAGCTCAGGATGTCACCGCTCAAGCCGAGAAGTTATCGGATAGGGCCCGTTCCACCTTTGACTTGATAGTCAAAACCGCACATGATTCTTTCGCCGAGAAGGGATATGAGCTAACTTCCATCAAGGAGATCGCCGCCCATGCGAACCTCTCCGTTGGCCTTATTTATAAGTACTTCAGCAACAAGGAAGAGCTATATCGTTACATCGTCTTCAACGAGCAACAGGCCATCAAAAATTACATCAATTCTCATCTTAAGAAATGTGCTTCTCGTATCGAATTCGAAAAGGAAGGTTTGAGAGCTTGGCTCCATTATGTCTTGGAAAACCCAAACGTCTACAAACTTATCTGGGAATCCTTATTCTTCGATAAAGCTTCTTTCGATGAATATTATCATTCCTTCGCTTGGTCTTATCGTAAGGCCTTAGCCAACTCTGAGGATGAATTGACTATCGAGGATGTCAAGAACTTGGCCTATATCATCATCGGGGCCAATACCTTCTTGGGCGTTCGTATCATCATGGCCCATTCCATCACCGACGAGGAAATCGATCAGATGGTCGAGACCTTCGGTCAAGTGGCCTTAAATGGTTTCCTTAAAAACGATAAGTAAATCGAAGGCTTCGGAAGAGAAGCCGCATTCATTGGAATCGATATAATAACTGAGTTCCGTTTCTTCATTGAGACGGAGCTCTTTTTTGTAGTTGATATCGAAGGATATTGGGGTGTGGTTCCTTAAATATTCTTCAGGTATGAGGGACACGCATCTATCTAGATAGACGATGTTGTTCATGTGGTTGTTTCTATCTAAGTCTTTCTCGTAACAATGGAGGATGGCTTTCTTGTCTCCTTCTCTGACGTTTATTTTCCCTGGGCGTGGCAGTTCATCCCCACGGATATGATTCTCGACGATGATGTCATAATCTCCCGGCAAGATGACTTGACGATTATTCATATCGATCAAAGACCAGCAAGAGCTGCCTTTGATGAAAGGATAACCATCCTTATTCAATATCTCGAAATTACGGATGAAGAAGAAGGCCAACATCCTGGATTGCCAGGTTAACACATTAATATCTTCGTCTAACTCCGGGAGTCTTTCGATCTCGAAGTGGTATCTGGCTACCACCCAGAGGAGACCCCTCCCATTGGTTTTATCAGGGGTTATTCCTAAGTCCGTCTCCACCGCCTTTATAGCGGCTTCCTGAACATAATAAAGAATAGAAGCAAGTTTAGCCTTCTTTGAGGCGTCTACCTGGCTCTTAGAGACTTTTAATGGCAATAGGGTTTCGTTTTTCACGGTTAATAAATTAAACCCAATGAGATAGAAAGGCAAAAGAAAAAGGCAGGGGTGAGCCTGCCTTGGGGTGTTGGTATATTAAGCGACTTGCTGAATCGTTACGACAATATCTTTGAAATAGCACTTATCGGAAGAAGTGAGACTCACTTGAGAAGCAGGTTCTCCTGCCCAAGTTCCAACGGTACCAGAATAACTATATCCGGTTCCACTTAATTTAGAAGGCCCATAATTGGCGGTTCCTGAGTTAAAACAATTAAACTCAATTTTTGTAATTTTATAAGTATCAGCGACACTGAAAGTCAAAGTTGAATTTGCATAGGTTCTAAAATGCTGCACCGTTTGGGTTTTGTTCGATGCGTTGACAGCCCAAGAAGAACCAGCGATTGTGATCTCATCGCTTGTCAAAGTTTTATTGGCTTGCGAAAAAGTGGAAAACGATGTGGCTGAAATTGTGCGTTCAAGTGTCTGCACTGAACTTTCGGTGACAATAACCGCGCAAGTCGCAGTCTTGCCATTGCAAGTGGCTGTGATGGCTGCAGTTCCCGCGGCAACCGCAGTAACCTTGCCGTTTTCATCGACAGTCGCTACATCGGTCTTGTCACTCTGCCAAGTAACGGTCTTATCGCCAGCATAGTTTGCGGGGTTGTAGGTAATGGTTAAATCTTCAGTGCCTCCAACCGTCATGTCTAATGTTTCTTTGTTGAGGCTGATGCCAGTGAGTTCTGTCGTTGGTTCAGAAACAGTAACAGCGCAGGTAGCGGATTTTCCACCACAGGTCGCGGTGATATTGGCGGTACCTGCGGCAATACCCTTGACCGAACCATTGCTATCGACCGTAGCGACGGATTCATTATCGGTAGACCAAGTGATAGTAGTATCACCGGTGTAATCGGACGGATTTAATGTAGCGGCTAAAGATTCGGTGTCTCCAACATTCAAAGCCATCGTGGACTTATTGAGGGTGATGGATTCAAGAGCGACTTCCTCTTTTTCATAGAAAACTTCGATGGAACTGATATTGCAGGTTCCGGAAGCAGTGAAATTGACTGTCTTGCATTCACCCTTCCAAGTGCCGCTCGAGGTGTCTTGGGTGAAAGTGCCAGCGGCGTCGGTGCCAACAGCAGTTGCGCCATCGCCAAGGCTCTTCTTGTTGGCATAGGTCAAAACAATCTTGTAAATCTTGGCATAAGACGAAATCGCAAACTTGTTACCCTTATAGAAGCGCATGGTATCGTCGCTGGAATAGAAGCCAGGCTTGCTGCTGCCACTGATAGTCGTGCTATCGATATTGATTTTGAACATCGAATGGTCGTATTCGGTTTGAATAACGTTTTGAGTGTTATAGTTGCTGTAGTCTTGTTTGAAGCTTCCGGCATAAACCCTGAAGTAAAGCATTACGTATTGGGTTGTGTCGTAAGTGGACCATACCTTAACGAAGCTAACGCCACCTTCGCTCTTGGCAGTAACCGTCTTGGAACTAGAATCGAACTCAATTGATGAGCCGCCATCGATATAATCAAGCCCAGTAGTAGCGTTGCCATAAGCCTTGATACCGACATAATTGCTGATATCAACGGTGTCGCCCGGCATCAAGTCGAACGTGGTCTGAGAAGCAAAGACTACGACCTTGTCTTTGACTTTCCATTTGGATTGGATGGAGGTGGTGTCGTTGATGACAGAGCCATCATAATCCCATCCATCGAAGACATATTCGGTGCCATCGGCATCGGCTTCTCTTGTCGGAGTGCCTTCAGGAGCAGTGGCCGCCTTGCCTTTTTCAACCTTGCTGGTCGCAAAGATGGTGCCATCAGCATTCAACCAAGTGACATCATATTTAGTGATAGATTCTTCAGTGAAGATTGGGGAGATAGTCAAGTCCTTATGAACAGGAGAATATTCGATATTCCATTGTTTGAAAGTATACCTGTATTCGTCGGTTTCGGCTTTGACTGGAACGGTGACTGGATCGTTTGGGATCTCGCCAGCGTTCAATTCCTTGGTTTCAAGGACGGAATCATCACCATTCAGCCAAGTGACGGTGTACTTATTCCATTCGGCCACCAAATTGAGATTGGCCTCGATTGGAGTGATGTTGGTCAAACGACCGTCGTTTGGACCAAATCCGGTGTACCAACCCTGGAAGGTGCGTCCCTCCTTGGTTGGGATAGGTAGGGTGGCGTATTTATGTTCTTGGACGGTCATCGGGTTTTTGGTGCCTTCTGGCAAAGCCCCGCCGTTAACATCGAAAACTAATTTATAGCCGTCTTTGTTGCCGGCATAGACACCGGTGTCGGTTTCACCAATCCACCAGTTGCCATTGGTGCCAATATATGGGGTATCGCCATCATCGCCTTTGTCGCCTTTGGCGCCATCGGTTCCGTTTTTACCATCGCTACCGCTGGTGCCATTAGATCCGTCAGCACCCTTTAAGGAACCGACTTTGACCCAGGAGCCAGAGACCTTCGTATAGAAATCAAAGGATTGGGTGTCGATATAGGAATCGCCGTCTTTGCCTAAGCTAGAGGCTGGGATGCCAGAGCCGAAGAGAACGGAGGAACCATCCTTGCCGTCATCGCCTTTGGCGCCAGTGTCGCCCTTGGTGCCATCGGTGCCCTTTGAGCCATCCGCACCCTTAAGATTGCCTTTCTTAACCCATTGTCCGTTTTCTTTGACATAGAAGTCGAAGTTATCAGTGTTGATATAAGAGTCGCCATTGATGCCTAAATCAGAGGCAGGAACGCCAGATCCGGTGCGGACGGAAGTGCCGTCATCGCCTTTATCACCGGTGTCGCCTTTGGCGCCATCGGAACCATCTGTACCTTTGGTGCCATCCGCCCCCTTGATATTTCCTTGTTTGGTCCAAGTGCCATTGGCTTTGGTATAGAAATCGAAGGTCTTGGTGTCGATATAGGAGTCACCATCTTTGCCTAAATTGTTTTCTGGGGCGCCTTCGCCGGTAAGGACGGAGTTGCCATCTTGTCCGGTGACGGTCGAACCAGCAGTTCCTTGGGCGGTGACGCCGGTGTCGGTGTCTCCGATCCACCAGTGACCATTAGAGCCGATATATGGGGTTTTGCCATCAGCACCCTTGATATTTCCCTGTTTGGTCCAAGTGCCATTGGCTTTGGTATAGAAATCATAGGTCTCTAAGTCGATATAGGAATCTCCGTCGTTGCCTAAGGAATTGGATGGAATGCCGTTTCCTTGCAAGACGGAAGCGCCATCTGCGCCATCATCGCCCTTGTCACCGGTATCACCCTTCGTGCCGTTTGTACCATTCGTGCCATCTTTCCCATTGGAGCCGTCAGCACCCTTGATGTTGCCGACTTTGTTCCAAGAACCGCTGGTCTTGGTATAAAAATCATAGGTAAGCAAATCAATGTAGGAATCTCCATCGTTGCCTAAGGAGGAATCTGGAACGCCAGAACCAGTTAAAAGGGATCTGCCATCGGCACCTTTTGCACCGGTGTCGCCTTTGGCGCCATCGTTACCATTTGTACCGTTTGTACCATTGGTACCATTCGCACCCTTGATATTTCCTTGTTTGGTCCAAGTGCCATTGGCTTTTCTGTAGAAATCGTAGGTCTCTAAGTCGATATAGGAATCTCCGTCGTTGCCTAAGTTAGAGGCTGGGATGCCATTGCCAGTCAATAAGGAAGTTCCGTCTGCGCCCTTAGAGCCAGTGGCGCCAGTCGCACCGGTTGCACCAGTCGCACCGGTATCACCCTTATCGCCCTTGTCGCCTTTAGAGCCAGTGGCGCCGGTGTCTCCTTTATCACCTTTGTCACCCTTGTCGCCTTTGGCGTTCACGCCGGTGTCGGTGTCTCCGATCCACCAGTGGCCGTTGGAGCCGATATAAGGTGTCTCGCCATCTTGGCCTTGGACGGTGATGCCGGTGTCGGTGTCACCGATCCACCAGTTGCCGTTTTCGCCAACGACAGGCTCGTTAGTTTGATTGACGTCGCCATAGCTCGGGACATTGATGTCACAACCAGCCAACGTCAAAAGAGAAGCCACCGCTAACACGGCAACTTTCTTCTTGGAAGAGAGTTTCTTCATTTAGTTTCCCCTTTGAAAATGTATTTCAACTAGCCAACCATCATACCTTATAGGGGGGGTGGTTTGTCTACACTAACAATATGGCCTTCTTCCTTTTTGCGCCTATTAGGCGTAAGGTATGTGTAACATACGAGGTTTAGTTCATGATTGATATATTAGCTACCGCCGCAAACGATACCGCCACCTTAATCGTTGGTTATATCGCCACCGCTTGCTGTGCCATCGCCGCCGTTCCGCAAGTCATCAACACCATCCGTACCAAGTCAACGGAAGGTGTCAATATAGTCACTTTCTCCATTCTGACCATCGGTTTCATCTTCTGGTTCATCGAGGGGATATTGATGATGCATTGGCCGATGATTATCGGCAATTCCATCGGTTCCGTCTTCCAGTTAATCATCATCGGCTTCAAAATCTATAACCTCGCCAGCCACAAAGAGGGAAAGCATAAGAAAGTTAAGGACAAGTAATGCGTATCATCTTCGTCCGTCATGGAGACCCGGATTATCAGAGAGATTGTCTGACCAAGAGGGGCAAGAAAGAAGCCGAAGCGGTCGCTTTAAGGTTATCTAAATTACCAGTTACGACGGTTTACTCTTCTCCATTAGGCAGGGCCTTGGAAACCGCCCATATATACGCCGATAAAGTTGGATTGCCTATCATTGTTAAGGACTTCTTAAAGGAAACCCCATGCAAATACAAGACCAAAGATTGGATTGAATTCGATATCAGGGATAGATTGATATCCGATTGGTGCAATGATCCGACCATCTATGACATTCATACCTGGATTGATAATAAGAACATCGCCAATTCGGATTTCCCTATGTGGATGGATTCCATCTATAAGGGTATTGATTCCATCTTGGAAGAACGTGGCTACAAGCGTAACGGCAAGGTTTATGACGTGATTAAGCCAAACCATGATGTGATAGTCATCTTTGCCCATTTCGGGCTGATAGGAGCCGTCTTATCGCATATCATGGATATATCCCCAGAACTATTGTGGCATCATTTCATTTGTAGACCATCTTCCGTAACCACCTTATGGAGCGAGGAGCGGAGAGAAGGCAAAGCCATCTTCCGTTGCTCAGGCTATGGGGACACCTCTCATCTTCAGGATGACTTGGATCCCAATCTATCCGGTCAGTTCTGCGAATGTTATTCAGACAAAGAAAAGCGTCACGATTAAGGTGGCGCTTTTTTGTTCAGTTTATCGATTGGCTACATTGCGTTTTTGCAGAAAAATGGCTGTTTCCAAATTGCGTTTTTGCAGTTTTTTAATACTTTTGATATTGCGCTTTTCGGACATCACTCACAAAAAGTGAAGGTTTTATCGCCGATTATCTTATAGAATTTATCTTGGTATTCGAAACGATTGTTCGCATAGATGGTTAACTTATTGGAAACCTTGGTGTAATCGTCAATGTAATAGAGAGGCGTCGACGCAGTTGAGGCTTCTTCTCCCCATTCGACGAATTCGATATCAGCAAGGTAATCGATAGAGGTTAAAACCGAATCATCGGAGACTTTCTTGATTTGAACCGAATCAGAAGAACCATAGGTTAAGAACTTATAGGCTTCTTGATACGGATTCGTTATCGATGTGGCCTTTGGGAGCAAATAATAGACAGCGCTATTTTCGCCATCGTTAAAATAGACAAAACCATTCGAAATGCTTAATGTATGGCTTTCGTTTGCGGTTTTATAGGTGTAATTCTTGAAGTACCCACCGCTTATTTGGGAAGCTGGGGTATTCGTTTTGATGGTCAAGGAATCCAATAGATACCTGGCATTGGTCATATCGTCATCATCTTTTGTATGGGTTACATTGATGAATGAACCTGGGGCTACTCCGTTATAGCCTTCTTTCAAAATGACCTCGGTCAGATCTTCGACTTTGATGTTATCGATCCAGGTATAAATGGTGGATATCTTTGTCCAGTACTCGTTATGGAAGGTGGAATCGTTATCAACGCATACCCTGATGGAACTGCTGAAATCTCCATAAGAGAAATTAACGTCAAAAGTGCCTTCTTTGGTAAACCACACCTTATATTCGGGACCAATATTGTCGCTGTAATTATAGGTTATTTCGGCATACGGGGTATAACTCGTCTTTTTATCGTCGATGGTGGAAATTCCTATTGCATCGTCGAAAGCGATGGCATCGCCTTTGATGGCTGGAAGAGTATGGCGCTGGATATTGTATTTCGGATCGATATTCAATGAATAGTATTGCAAGGTGTTCACGTAATAGGTATCGACCCCATCAACGTACCTGCAATAACAGCTTCCCTTCTCGGATGTCTCATATGGGAGGGTATAAAGGTCGCCTCTGATGCCGGTCATAATGGGCACGGTGTTTCTGTCATGGTCACAGCTATAGATTATGCCCGGAATGATGAACCAAAGGATTAATAGGGAGTTCTTTACCATGCTTCCATTTTAGCAAATCGCCCATTAAGGGGATACACAAAGGCTTCATTTATGTAAAAATGAACCTCTTTTAGGTCATAAGTAACGAAAAATAAATGAAATCATTTACTTTTCTCTTTTTTGGAGTAGTATGCGAAACGTTTCGCTTAAACGAAAGGAAAACGTGTATGAACAATCCAAAGAAATTATTGGTTCTTGCGGCTTCGATGTTGCTACTGGCAGGCTGCAACGAAAACACTCCTTCCGATACCTCTTCTAGTTCCGAACCAGAGGAACCGAGTAGCAGCTCCGTTACCCCTCTCGGAGACGATTGGTCGGAAGCCGACAAGACCTTAATAAAGAAATATTGTGGCGAAGTCCTCCTTTATCCGTATGGCTTCTCAGCTAAGCCAACCGTTAAGGAATTAAGTGATAGCAACGGGGATAAATACCTTCAGATTACCTCCGCTTCTTCGTCCTTCAGCATCGCTGATTATCAATATGACTTGATCAACACCGGCTGGAACGGAGTCTATGACTATAACGGCAACATCGCCCAGAGTGATTCCAATGGAACCACCTATTACGAATTCAGCAAGGTCTCTGAAGACGGGAATGTCGGTTATAACCTCACTTATTACTTCGCTAAATCAAACAACAAGGGCTATAACGTCATCCAATGCTATAACGACTTGGATGCCAAAGCCGATACCAAGACCGAGTGGTCTGAGACCGAGAAGTCTGTCTTCAACGCCTATATCTCCATTCTCCCAGCCAAGCTCAAATTGAGCGTCACCAACGGAGTTTACGCCCAAGAGGAAGACGTGGTCATCGCCCAGGATTTATCAGCGGTCAACTATGTTGAAGATAACGTCAATATCTTAAAGAACGATGGCTGGACCTTGAACGACAAAATGTCCAAGGAATATACCACCTACGTCTTGGAGAAGAAGACCAAAGAAGGGGCCACCGTATACGCCTCGGTTTATTATTTCTCCGGCAATACCGTTTCCTTCACTTACTACGCCAACATCCAGACTTCGAAATCTTGGCCAAGTGCCTTCGTCGCTTCATTCGAATCGGCCAGCGGATTTGCCATCCCTCAATTCCCAGATAGCTCGATTACCAACTATTACTATTACGAAAAGGCTGGTATCTCCTATATCTATGCCTATGTCGAGGACTTTTATATCGAATCCACCTATTCCAGCTTGGTTGAGAATAAGGGTGGCTTATATGATGGTTCTTACCAGTGGTACACCAATTGGGAAGAAACTTGGTTCTTATCTGCCTATTCTTCTTGGGACAGCACCACTTACGATGATATCTTCACCATTTCCTTTGGTTTATTGGATGAACCATACAATCAAATGGTCACTTCCTATCCAAGCGACAAGATCAATTCCTTCCTCTCTGAAAATGATTTAGACGGTATCACCCTCCCAACCTTCGATTTCACCTCTTATACCTCCAAATCAACCTTGAAGGTTGTCCCTTATACCTATAAAGAGGCTTATCAGGACGCTTACGAGGAAATCGAGAACTCTCCGGATTGGTACGATATCGAGGAAGGCGATTATGCCGCTTACGCTGCCAAAGCCAGCGAATTGGCCAAGCAGAACATCAATATCGCCGTCAAGGTCTTCGACCCAGAAATCGCTTTGGATGCCGAAGGGAATAAGACCACCCATAAAGCCTATGAATATGCCTATTCCATCCTTTCTAAGTATGGATGGGCCAAGGTTACGTCGTATGCTTATGACGCCGCTTATGAGGATCCAACCGGCACCATCTTAGTCGGTATCACCCTCGCTAATGGCGTCACCACTATCACCTATGCCCCAGGTTCCAAACAAGCCCATGAGCCAGCCTTCTATTTCGAAGCCACCAATTGCTCCATCGCTGCCGGCGGAACCTATCAAACCAAGTTAGTCTGCGACATGCTTAAGGGCGATGTCACCTACACTTCTTCTAACTCTAAGTTCACCGTCGATAGCAATGGCTTAGTCACTGCCTCGGCTGATGCTCAGCCAGGCGAAGGCACCACCATCACCGCTACGATCTTGGCTGATGGGGAAACCAGTGAAAGAACGGCCACCGCTTATGTCTCGGTCGCCGAATATTACACCTTCGATACCGCCATTCAGAAAGTCGCCGACTTATTCAATGCCTACTTCAACTTATCCGAAGGGGATGAAGGATACGCCACTCCGAAGAAAGTCGATGTCCCTCAGGACGATGGCTCAACCTTCACTTACTATCGCGTGGAGATGAAACCAAGTGGCGTTACCACCGTCGATGACGGTTGCACCTTTGCCAGCACCAGCCTCATCCCAAGCGGATTCAACGACGTCAATGACGGAAGTTGGACCAAAGCCACCTTCGGTGATGATGACATCCCAGGCAAAATGCTCGATTATGTCTGCTATAATGACGATGAGGAAGGCTCAGTCGTCCAGTTGGGATACGAAGTCTATACCAATCCAACTGACAATAAGATCATCATCGCCGTGAACGCTTACGATTCCTATTGATGATAAATAAAAAAGAGGCCTCGTTTGAAATGTACCCCTAATCCTGGACAAAAACAGGAAATTGGGTACACATCACTGGGGCCTCTTTTTTCTTGCTGATTACATTGCGATGATAGCAAATAATCCAAGCAGCCAGATGATGAAAGCCACCGCGTCAACGACGGTGCCAATCAAGGCTGGGACTTTCAAAGAGAATTTGCCTTTTAGGCATAAGCCGACGATGCTGCAGGCTAAGCCGACAAAGCACATCCAGCCCATGAAGAAAAAGGCTAAGACACCAAGGACGATGCCAACGATGCCCAAAACCAAAGATGCGATACTAGAAGGCGGCATCTTCTGCTTTTCAGTAGGTTCCATTATGTTTTCTCCTTATGGATTTCTTCCATTATAGAAAAAAATGAATTTCGCAAGTTTTAGTATTTATCGCACTTTTCCCATTTCTTTGTTTGTCGGCGAAATAATAAGACGCATAGGTTTTTTACGCACATATTATGAATAAAAAAAACTTATCCAAAATAAAAAAAAGACGCCAAATGGACGTCTTATCGCATTCAATTGGTCGGGATAGCCAGATTCGAACTGGCGATCTTCTGTACCCTAAACAGACGCGGTAACCAAGCTGCGCTATATCCCGAAACGATGAAATTATATAGCAAAACTCATTCTAAAAGAACGGCAATAAAAAAGATGCGCGGTTTAGGCGCATCTTCTTTTTGCTAATTATTAGGCAATGACGTTCTTAAGGGCCGGCTTTTCGTTATTGGCAACGCCATATTTGGCAGTGATCTTCGTGCCATAATAGCACTTATAGGTCTTGCCGTCTTTCTCGGTGATCTTGTCCTGAGCAGTTAGGAAGTAATTCATGTTGTAATCTTTATAGCCTAACTGGTAGTAACTGTTTCCGGTCCATTTGGTGCCATGTTCATCGGAGTTGGTAATTTCGCCTTGGTAATTAAGGCCAACGCTTCCTTCTCCTGAGGAAGTCAATTTCATGATTTTGGTGACGTAGCAGCCGGTAGTCTCGGATTCATTAGTGTTGATGTCGGTGTAATAGACACCCGAATCGCCGAGGGCAGTCTCATAGTTGTCGAAATACCAACGGGTAGGACTTATGTAATTGACAAGCCCGCTGATGCTGAAACTCATGCCAGCTCTATTAATGTCGCCGAGCTCACCGGTCTGAGAGGTGAGGAAGCTCCATAAATTGTTGTAGAGAACATCGTTGAAACGATCGCTGTCTCCGGCTTTCAAAAGAGCCAAATCAGCATCGCTGACGGCATATTGCTTGGATTGGGTGACTGGATCTTTCTCGCCGATTTTCTCTTCGCCAATCAAATTGAAAGCCTGCTCAGCTTCGACATAATAATACCAAACCTGCATGATTCGGGTTTCGCCGACGCTGGTCTCAACAGCCTTGCCGTAATAGGACAAATCATCGATATTGACGCTGGAATAACATTCCAAGTTGGAATCGGCCGAATTGTCTAATTCGTCGTAGTAAGTTTGGCTATAGGTATAGGTTACTTTACTTGGCAAAACGTAGTCAGGGAGCTGGTGCTGGGCGTTAACGGCGTCGGCTCTTTGCTTCCAGAGATCGGCATCGATGGTCTTGGTTGGTAGATATCCATCTCCATCGTCTCCGTTCTTTTTGCCGCCCAAGCCGATGCCCAAACCTAAGACTAAGGCGAGGATAGCGGCTCCGATGATAGAGCCATAGATGATGCATTTCTTCTTGCCATGCTTCTCAACAAACTGGTTGATGATCACTTTGGCGTTCTTCTTCTCTTCTTTTTGCTCGTTGGCGGCTTCGGACGGCTCGCCGACGGCTTCTTTCTTTTCTTCTTCCATATTGGAGGTCCTTTCTTCCGTCTCCGCCAAAAGTATAGGACAATTCGATTCTCATTCAATATTGAATGTGAGCCTAAAAATACCGATTAAGAAGATCTATACTGCGCACTTTTCACGAAAAATGACAAACTGCGCAGTATAAACCCCAAAAATAGCCGTTTTTTGGTCAAAAAAGCCGTTTAAACTGCGCAAAATGGTATAAAGTTGAAAAACTGCGCAGTATAATTGACGCAGACGGAGGTTCCATCATGATCAAAAGAGAAAAGTATTTAAAAGAAATCAGACCTTTCTATGAGAGCGACCTAATTAAGATAATCACCGGTATCAGAAGATGCGGTAAATCCGTTATTTTAAAAAGCATCTATGGTGAAATCTCTGAAAACACTGACAATGTCTTATATTTGGATTTCGAAGACGCTTTGACTTTGAGAGATTATGGGACGGTTGAGAAACTATTAGCCTTTGTTGAACAAAGTAGAAAAAAGGGTAAGTATTATATTTTTTTGGACGAAGTTCAAAATGTCAAAGATTGGGCCATCGCCGTTAAAACTTTGAGATTGCACAACAATTCGGTGTTTATTTCGGGCTCTAATTCCAAATTGCTTTCCAAGGAGTTCGCCACCGAGCTTTCGGGCCGTTACGTCTCCTTTAGAATCAGACCTTTCGTTTACAAGGAAGCCAAGATGTATACGGATGAGTTGGGCAAAATCATCGATCCGATGAATTATCTTATTTGGGGAGGTTTCCCAAAGAGATTCGAAATGGATAATACCAAGGACACTATTAGGTATCTTGAGGACTTGGAAGACACCATCGTCATCAAAGACTTAATTAAGCGTTACAAAATCAAAAAGCCTGAATTATTCGAGAAATTCGTTCATTTTGTCTTAAGAAACAACTCTCGTATCTTCTCCTCGAGGTCAATCCATAAATATTTGATTAACCAAGGGGTCAGTTGTTCCTCCAATACAATCTGCAATTACATTCATTATCTTAAAGAAGCTTATGTCATCGATGAGATTCCCCAATATTCATCGAAAGTCAAAAGAGAGCTGGACTTCAATCCGAAAGTCTATGACTCCGATGTTTCTTTCAACTCCTTGAAGGTTGATAATGGCCGTTATGATTTAGACCATAACTTAGAGAACGTCGTTTATAACGAGCTCCTTTATATGGGCTACGAACTGAAGGTCCTCGATAATAAAGGCAAGGAAATCGATTTCATCGCCTCTAAAGATGGAAAAACTTATCTCATACAAGTCGCCTACTCCGTCTTTGACGACAAAGCCTTTAAGAGGGAATTCGAAGCTTTCAAAGATTTAGATAACCTCAATCAGAAAATCATCATAACCAACGATGACATCGATTATTCCACCTCCACCGTAAGACATATCCGGTTCAAAGATTTCCTGCTGATGGAAGACCTATGAGTTATCGATTGCTAAAAAGCCCGGAGAAATCCCAGGCTTTATTAATGACTAATCAGTTATCGAAATCGTCGTATTCGTCATCATCCATATATTCTCTATCCGAGCAGTTATCAGAATCGTCCCAATCGTATTCATCATGAGAGGTTTTGCCATTTGGTCTATTGTTCTCTATTGGGTGATTGCCAAATAAAATATCGAAAAAGGAAGGCTCTTTCTTTTCGTTATCGAAAGGATATTTCTTTGCCATACGGATTGCTCCTAACTTGATTATATAGGAAAGAATGGTTCTTTAGTAATAATTATGGCTTATGGTCTTTAAACACACTTTCCGCACATTTTTTTGTATTAATTCGCTATTTATGATAAAGTTAGTGCATAAATATGTGCAAACGCACAGAAAAATGTATTAAGGAGGCCTCTATGTATATCTCTAGAAACTCATATTTGGAGAAATTAAAAGCATCTATCGGGAACGGGATGATCAAGATCGTTACCGGTCCGAGAAGATGTGGGAAATCCTTTTTGCTTTTTCATATCTTCAAAGATTATTTGCTTTCATCCGGGGTCAAAGCCAATCAGATCATTGAACTTTCTTTAGATGACTCAAGTAATGTCCAATACAGAAATCCTTTGGCTTTATCCTCTTATTTCAAAGAAAAAGTGAAAGATGATAGAACCTATTATTTCCTCATTGATGAGATACAATTTTGCGAAAGCGTTGATAATCCTGCCTTCGTAGGCTTTACCACCGTTAGCCAAAACACGCCTAAAGTCACCTTCTACGATGTGTTGAACGGTTTCTTGCATATGAAAAACGTCGAGGTTTTCGTCACCGGGAGCAACTCCCATATGCTTTCCAGCGACATCGCCACCGAATTTAGAGGTAGGGGCTGGCAAATCAGGGTCCACCCTTTGACCTTTAAGGAATTCAAGGAAGGGAACGCCTGGAGAAGCCTCGATGATTTGTCTTTATGGAAGGAATATTACCTTTATGGAGGGCTTCCTCAGGTATCTCTTTTACCAGATGAGCCTTCTAAGAGGGAATATCTCAAGGAAGTATTCAACAACACCTATATTAACGATATCATCGAAAGATATTCGCTTAGGGGAGATGAGGCCATAAGGGATTTGGTCAAGGTCATGGCCACCAATGTCGGATCATTGGTCAATCCTACTAAAATCGCCAATACCTACAAAGCCGAAATCAAGTCCAATATCCAGCCTGTGACCGTTAAGAAATACATTGAGCACATGGAAGATTCCTTCCTTATAAACTCCGTCTGCCGTTACGATCTAAACGGAAGAAAGTTCATTGGGGCGGCCTATAAATATTATTTTGAAGACATGGGCCTTCGCCTTGCGGGCGCCTCATTCGTTGGTAAAGACCAAGAGCCCCATTATATGGAGAACGTCATCTACAACGAGCTTATTTCTAGAGGCTACAACGTATCCATTGGAACCATCCCTATCTTCGATCATTCCGGCAATGTAACCTCGAGAGATAATCTTGAGATAGATTTCATCGCCGAAAAGTTCGATAAAACCATCTATATTCAATCTTCTCTATTTATTCAGGATGAAAACAAGATGGAGCAGGAATTAAGGCCTCTTAAAAAGGTCAATGGTTCTTATAAGAAGGTCCTTATTACCAAATATGGCGGCGATAACACCTACGATAAGGACGGAATCCTTCATTTGAACCTCTTTGAATTCCTTTTAAATGAGAATTCCTTAAACTGAGCCTTAATGCATAAAAATGTGCGAACGCACAGAAAAATGCATTAGGAAACAAAAAAGAAAAAAACGGCCACCGTTATGATGGCCGTTATTTTGTTATCTGGTCGGGATAGCCAGATTCGAACTGGCGATCTTCTGTTCCCAAAACAGACGCGGTAACCAAGCTGCGCTATATCCCGAACGCTATTGAATTATACACTCTGAAAGAGACCTGACAAGCAAAACAAAGAAAAAAGGCACGTAATTCGTGCCTTTAAGTTAATGGCTGGCCCGCCCGACGCGATTCGAACACGTGACCCTCAGATTCGTAGTCTGATACTCTATCCAGCTGAGCTACGGGCGGAAACTCATTTAATATAGACATTCGAATCGCTTTTCGCAACAAAAAAAACGGATTTTCGCTTATCTATTTTCTTCTTTATAAGAAAGGGACTACAATTGATTAACCTTATTTAGGAGTCAAATATGGCTAAGAAAAGAAAATTAGGAATCGTTGGGAAGATCTTTGTCTCTATCTTTTCCATCATCGGGGCCGTGGTGGTTTTGGCTGGCGGATACGTCGCCTACATCCTGCTCTCTTATAATCGTATCGGTGACATCGAATTAAGCGTTGATAAAGGGGCCACCCAATCGGAAGTGCAGGTCGGCACCACTTATAAAGCCGCTTCTTATAACTTAGGCTTTGGAGCCTATTCTCAGGATTATACCTTCTTCTTGGACACCGGTTTCGACGCCGATGGCAACGAGACCTGCGGACATTGGAGCAAAGCTCGTTCCAAAGAAGATGTCGAATTCAATATCTCCGGGGCTTTGAGCACCATCAAGCAAGCCAATCCGGACTTCATCGCTTTCCAGGAAGTCGATACCAAAGCCACCCGTTCTTACAAATTAAACGAAGATAACGCGGTCAAGGAAGCCTTCCCGGATATGGATCACACCCATGCCGTCAATTATCACACCGCTTTCTTGCCATACCCTCTTTATGATATGCATGGAGCGGTCAAAGCCGGTTTATCCACCCTTTCCAAGTTCTCCATCACCGAGGCTCAGAGAAAGGAATACACCGTTTCGACCTCCTTCTCCAAATTCTTTGATTTGGATCGTTGCTTTAGCTATCAGAAAATCACCGTTTCCAACGGCAAGAACTTCTATTTCGTCAATTCCCATATGTCCGCCTATGATACCGGCGGGGTCATCAAAGCCAAGCAATTGGAAGAACTCAACGCCTTCTTATCCGAAAGGAAGGAAGCTGGCGACTACGTCATCGTCGCTGGCGACTATAACCACGATTTATTGACCTATAACCCAGATTATTCTTACGATAAGACCATCAATCGTCCATTCGGCGAGACCAAGAAAGACCCGACTTGGGTGGTCAATTGGTTCGGCGCCGATGGCTCTTCCCCATTGGTGGATGGTTACAAGATGATTGCCTCCGACAATACCCCATCCTGCCGCAACAACGACATCGAATGGATTCCAGGAACCACTTATACCTGCGTGGTCGATGGCTTCATCGTTTCTGATAACATCACGGTTTCTTCTCATTACAACATCCAGACCAAAAGCGGCAAGAAAGGCATCGATGGATTCGCCTTCTCGGACCACGAACCTGCGATGATCGAATTCTCCTTGAATTAAGGAAAGTACCGATAAGAACTAAATAAACGCGAGCGTCTTGCTCGCGTTTTTCTTATCTAACCTTTAGCAATGAAAAGAGCTGGCATATTGCCAACTCCATTCTTTATTTTCTTTCCGTCGGTCCGTAGACTCGCTTATCGTTGATGATTAGCTTCTTGTTGGTAGCTTGAACCTTTTCGAAGAAATTCTCAGCATATGGGGTGGTTGAAACAAACGAGAACAACTTTTTCCCGTTCTTATCGTAATACTTATAGGAATTGCCATCGAAGCCTGCTGGTTTGATGACCACGATGTGGATGTCTTTGAAGGAATAGATCCTCTCTTTGCCGATCATTGGTCTATAAAGGATGTCGTTTCCTTCCACGATTAACCTTGTTCGGGCCGTAAGAGGGAAGAAGATCAATAAAAGGGCCGTCACCACCGTGACCACGATTTGGGAGAGCAAGCGATATTCGGTGTCTTCCGGGAGCAAGAACCAGACTAAGAAAGTCCCAACAACGAAAGCGGCGACGAACACCAACCCCAAATAGAAGGTAACCTTCGGCATTTGGAGGGTTAATTTGGTAGGAACCGGTCCGAAGCCTTTCTTTTTGGCGATTAGCATGACCGACACCAAAAGGATGAGGATAGCCCCGATGACGATGAGAGGGATATAAATCCCTGGACCCATCGCGGAGGTAGTGGCGTCCCCTCCTTCTTCTCCTATAGACGAAGATATGTCGGTCAATAATTTAAAGAGCATAAAGGTATTCTAACAAATTATTGGGCTTTTTCTTTCTTCTTTTTGCCCGAGAAAATGATTCCTTTGCCCGTTAGGACCAAGAAAAGAGTGTAAACGATCAATAAGACGGTGAAGATGCCAAGGGCGATGTAGCAGCCTTTTAAGGAATTCGCCGAGAGATTTAATAACAATAACAATGGGGCGACGAAGATCATGGCCGGCAATTGGGATAAGGTGAAGATATTGGCCACCGGAGTCTCGTAGTTAGGATCCACTTCTCTTAAGAGAATCATCCCATTGGAGGCCGTTCCCGTCAGGGTGCCGAAGTTAACCAAGAATGATTCATGGTTGTAGCCCTTGAAGCATAACTTAGTGAGGAATCTAAGATAGACATAGGTGACGATGGTGCCGACGATGGAAAGGGCAATGATGACCCAGATGTATTCCCCGACGACTTCGACGTCGATGGCGGCTACCCCGGCGATGATCATCATATCGAAGGCAAAGCCGGAGATTCTATCCATCTGGTAGTTATTGATGTATCTGCGCTTAACGATCTTCTTCTTTTCGAGGGCTTTCATGATGACCTTAATGATGGTGGCGGCGATGACGCCCCAGATGAAGTTAAAGCCCCAGGCAACTGAGTTGAATAACTTAACTCCCGTCCAATCGGTCAATTTGGCGAAGAAGACCATGATTCCAAAGGAAATAGCGTACGCTAAAGCCACCAAGGCAATCTGAATGGAGGTCTTATCCACCGATTCGGAGTCTTCGATCTCATTCTTGCCTTCGAAGACCTCTACTGGGCGTTCCCCCATTGAGGATACGCGTTCCGGGATCTCTTTGCGGTGCTTCATGATGTTGATGTAGATGACGCCGACGACGGAGGCCACGACGAAGCCGATGGAAGCGATGGTCAAGCCAAAGGATCCTTGTCCGTTAAAGACGGTTCCGGTCCAATCCTCAGCATGAGTCAAGGCCGTGAAGTTAACATCCCAAGTCAAGGCGTTCCCTGGTCCTTGGCCAAAGCCCAAAGGAAGGATGACGCCGGCATCGTAATAAAGGCCGCTTCCAGCCCAGAAGAAGATTAAGCCAGTAAGCATCCCGAAGACGGCCTGAAGCATGTAAGTGCCACCGGTAAGGGCGCCGTTCTGCCAGACCTGCAACATCGGGGCTTTCTCTTTCTTGTCCACGACCTTAAGGGACATCGCGATGAAGCCGATGCCTAAACAATGGTAAGTGATTATCTGCATGATGCGGTTATCGACCAATTCGTAGCCCGCCGCATATTTAAGGATGATGTTCAAGATAAACAAAATAAGGCCACCCAATAAGGCGGATGGGATGAAAGCCTTTCTTAAGAAAGGCACCACCCTGCGGATGACGTTTCCTAATAACAAAGCCAAGAGCAATAAGCCCAATTGGACGACGAACTTCCAAACGTTGTCGAAATCTGTCAAATCGAAGGTCCAGCTGGAATCGAGAATAGCCATATTTAGTCCTCCAAGGTGAAATAGCGGTCGGAGTCTTCCCTCTTCATTTTGGTGTCTAGCTTATGGAAGGCTAAAACATATTTAAGAGGGTTGAATCTCCCTTTGCCGACCACCACGTATTGATGATCGTCATAGGTGAACGAGAAACGTAAGCCGGAGATTGGGGAAGAACCGGCGATTTTTATCAAGGCGAACTTCTTGGAACCCATGATGAGCTCTTTGTCCGTTAAAATTATCTTCCCTTCGTATATCGGGCGGCGGACCTTATTGGGATCCGATAAGTAACAGGTGATGCCCCTATCTTGGAAGATAATAGAATTCTCCTTTACTTCGTAGTTAAGCATCCATTTCCTTTGGAACTGATACCAGTCATTGAGAATGTTGAATTTGAAGTCTGGGTCATTGCTCTTAAGATGTAGGTCTTCGGTGTATTCGACCTTAAGACCACAAGAAGAACAAAAGACATTTACGCCTTGGCTTTTTAGGGTGGAGACGCCACCGCACTTAGGGCAGACGAAAAGCATCTTCTCTAGGTACTGGGCTCTATATTTGGAATGGAATTTCTCTCCGGATTCGGAATCGAAAACGCGGAGATCATCGACGATTATCTTATAAAGCTCTTCGTTGGACAGATCCTTATATTCATCGTATTTGAGGACGCGTTTGATTTCTCCATAGAAGTTGCCTTTGATCCTTTGATCTCCCTTCCATCTTGGATAACAACCAGTTCCCCCATGGAGGTTATAAAGGATAATCGTGGATTTGAAGTTCTTTAACATCGCCGGAAGATTCGGGGAGATGAAGAACTGGAATTCGGCGTAGCTTCTATTTCCTTCGGGGAAGAATAAAAGATTGCCGCCTTCCTTGACTACCTCGGTCATATGGGCGGTTGCCTGGATATCGGTTTCGCCTTTCCTTTTGGTGATGAAACCGAAACAATGCTTCAAGAGTTTGCCTCTTAAGCCATGGCATATGGTGTCCGTGCCCACCGGGATAAGATGTTTATTGAAGGAAAATTCGACGAAAATAGGATCCAAGTTCGCTTGGTGGTTGGAAAGAACGATGACTCTTTCGCCTTTTTGGATTTTGTATTTGCCTTTGACTTTGAAGCCAAAGCCGAGATGAAGTATGGGTCTGACTAAGATTTTACCTAGTGTGTTATAAAATTGATGTCTGGCCCTTACTGATTTAACTTTCTTAGTAGCCATTATATGCGTAGTTTATATTTATCTAGAGAAAAGTAAAACATTATTTTTCTTATAAAGAAAAGGCGGAGGGGAATCCGCCTGGTCTTTTAAGAAAATGAATATCTACTTTTTAAGGGTTAAACCGCATCTGAAAGCATCGGCGATAGGCTCACCCAATTTGTAGTATTTATGATCGAAAGAAGAATAGATGACCGCGTGGGCTTTCCGTAAATCCAATTTGCCGTTTTCATCGAATAAGGATTCGTCGGCTTGGACGTTTTTGATCTTGAAATAATGCATGCCGGATTCCTTATCGAGATAGAGGAATTCGCATTCCATGGATAGTGGCAATTCATCGATGATCGGGGCGTTCACATATTCCGATTTATGGGCGTGGAATCCCGTCTTTTCGAATTTGTCCTTAGTAGTTTTGCCCGAGACGCAGCCAACGTAATCGCAGGGGATGATGGTCTCTTCGGTCGCCAATTGGATGACCACTCCATTGGTTCTTAAGAAGTTCTCGGTTGTCTTATGTTCAGACAAGCAAACCCCGATGATATCGGTGTCGATGGCAGTACCCCACGCCGCATTCATCAAATTGACCGAACCGTCTTCATTATAGGTAGACAAGATGATGACTGGCATCGGATAGATATAAGGGTTGATTTTGATATTCTTTTTCATAATGTTCCTCTCTTTCTAGATTGATCTAGCATATTTTTATTTGTCGTTCTTGGTGTATTTGGGCGCCCAAACTTTGTTGGATTTTAGATGATATCCACCGGTTTTTTTGGACCCCATCAATTCAATGTAGTCCTTGACCTGCCTTTTAATGGTGTTCCTAATCATGTCTAATGAGGCATTGACTCCCGATTTTTCTAACAAATCACGCATTTGATTTACCTTAACGCCTGGGTTTTTTTGGACGATTTTGAGGATCTCCAAGCCTAAGTCGTTTATGTCATCGGTGATGTCATCGTTTATTTGGTCATTTATTTGGTCATTTATTTGGTCAGGGTCGTAATTGACGTTTGGAAGGGTTACGATGAAGAAATTTTCGGAATTAAGAAATTCAGGTTTCATCGGATAATTTTCATAAGCCAATAAAGTTCTTGGGATTCCGCTTCCGAAATTCTCAATGTAGCCTAATTTATCCAAGACATGAACCAAACCTTCGTTTCTGTAAGTGCAAGTGCCTGAAAGCATGAACTCGATTGAAGACCTGAACAGTCCTCCTGGGCTGATTATCCTACATTTATCTTTGAAGAAATCGATCTTGATGTTGGAACGAAGGAAATAATCCGAATGGCAGAAGGCATTGAGTATAATCTCCCTTAATGATTCGCCAGGATAAGAGAGGGTTTCTTTCCTAATCCAAGTTTTGCTATCTATCGTAGCGGATATATCATTTAATCTCGAAGCCTGTTCCTGAACATCGTAAAGGATTTTCAATAAGGAACCTGTGAAGGTTTTCTTCAGCTTGAAATTCATGTGGCCATCATATTCAGCCACTTTGACTTCAACTGGGGATTGGTCGGAAAGCAATAATCCAAGGTTGGTGTATTCTCCGTTAGCACTTACAAGGCCAAAACTGACTTTTTGCTTTTCGAAATTAGCAACGCCCTTTTCTTCCAAAACCCTTTCGAGGTATCTGAAAGTGAGTTCTTGATTGTCGCTTATTTCTTTCTCAAAGACATAATGATGAGAACCCATAATCATTTGGATAATCTCGTCTTGGGAGCATTTTCTGGCCGAGGTACCGATTCTTTTGTAGGTTCCTTCGGAAGTAGGACCCTTATTAGTCAAATAATATGGTTTGTTGGTGCCTTCTTTGATGTCTATCTCCAAAATGCCATCATCTTTATAAGCGAAAGTTACCAAAGAGGATGGCAATGGATAAATGCTATCTCTCAGCCACGATGAAAGGACAAGCAGGATTTTGTCTTTGTCTTCTTTAAGGAATGGATTATAGATTTCGCCGTTATCATCAACTCCAACGTAAATAGATCCACCGCCAGCGTTTAGGAAGGCGATTATCTCTTTCTTAACAGATTCGGATAGCTCTCGTTTAAGTTCAGAAACACTAGATTCAATATACATAATTCCCTCCTTTTTAGTCATATCTTCAACTTAATTTTAGTTTATTTGACCAAATAAAGCAATCTAGCTGAGGGCAAAAGAAAAAGCCCCTAAGGGCTTATATCTTTATCCTCTCGCTTCGATGTAGAGAACGATATCTCCATTGGATTCGGTCCAGACGTAATAATAGATGCTTAATCTGCTATAGTCTGTGGTCTTATAGCAATAGAGATATTCAGTATCGGAAGTCCCGATGCTCTTTCCTAACGGGGATAAGGACTTCTTGTTGATATTGCCAGAGAATGGATTATCGACGAAGGAATCGTAATCGCTGGAAGAGGTCCATCTGGAGGCGATAAAACCAGTAGGAAGGAGCTTGTCTTTGGCTAAGGCTTTGACCTCGGCTTTGGTCTTAGAGGTACCGAAATTGAGTTTTAAGGATTTGCCAACGATCTTGGTGGTGCTTCCGGCGGCGTAGACATCATCCAAGCTATAGGAATCTTCGTTATATCCCTCCGCCTTCAATAAGGCTTGGATTTCGGAGATAACCACCTTGTAGTTGTAGTTCTGGATGATCGTGACTAAACAGGAGGCAGTATGTTTTACTCCGTTCTTATCGGTGCAAGAAGCGGTGATGGTGACTTTCTCCCCGATGGTGGCGTCTTCGGCCACGGTGACTTTGCCAGACTGGTCCACCGTTACCTTGTTAGAGGTATCGGAGGATTCATAAGTGATATCGTATGGAAGCATATTGACCGAGAGATTGAGGGTAACGCTTCTGCCATTGGCGATGTCATAGTTCTCTTTGCTAAAAGCGAAGGTTGGGGTATGGGCGACTCCGCTTCCCCTGGTGATGACGATGGAAGTGTAGCCATTCGTATCGTATGGGGTATTGGAGACGGTGATGGAGACTTTTCCACTAGGATCTTCGTAGGTGCAGTTGGCGGAATCGGGGACGCAATACCATCCGGCGTTATATAAGGCCTTCTTATAGGCTTCGTTGACCTTATAACGGACGATATAGTCGATCTGTTCGTCTAATTCGTTGTCGTAGACCTCGATGGTCATGCCGACCTTGACATCCCTGTCGGCGTATTGCTTGGCCATGGAGGCAATGGTCTCTTCATCGTAGGCATCTCCATAGCTTCTGGTGAAGGCATCGAGATAATAATCATAGGCCTCTTGCCATTCTTCCTTGGTACCGACATGGTATTTGATGTCATGGTCCAAATTAAAGGAAGAGATATCAATTTCAGGGACTTCGACCCCTTCGGCGTCTAAGACATCTTTAAGGGTGTCATCGATATCGCCTGTTGGCCAGGAGGTAGTGAAATCAGAGACAGGATCAGATATCGAGAAAGCGATATAGAAGCCATCATAGGTTTCGTAATCTTCGGAGATGATATAGGCATTGATGGATAAGCATTCGTTCCAGGCAAAGAGCTCGCTCCTTATGGTTGTGGCGTAGCCATAATAGTCGAATTCATCGTCTAAATCATAAGAGATGATGTAAAAGATATCGTTCTTACTATAGATATAGTAGACACCGTCATCGGCGACAGGGAATTCAGGGATGCTTATCGTGGTAACATTATAGATTCCGTTGATGATATCGCTTGGCCAAGAAGATGAAGTGGTAACGTATGGGGTGTAATAGACATAGATGTTGTTACCGTTGAAATAACGGATGACGACATCCAATTTAGCCCCATCATCCAAGGTTTTGGATAAGTAATAGACGTTATTGATGTTGCATTTGCCTTCTTCGAGGGTAAAGCCGTCGTTTTGAAGGATGTCGGAATATTGCTTGGATAGATCATTAACGTAATAGTCATACATCGTTAAGGTGTTGGCATCTTCGGCGGATATGCCGTAATCCTCTCCAAGGGCGATATAAGGGAGCTCAGTGGAGGAAACGTATTTGATAACGCTTAAATCGTTCTCGCTCCAAGAAGCCTCGTCTCTGGCTTTAAAAGAGTAATTGTTATGGCAGACAAGGATGTTATAAGAGGATTTATAGCCATTCTCTTCCAAATCCAAGTCGGTTAGGTGGTAATACATTATATCATAACCGACGTTGTTCTCTCTCTTGGTCAATTCAACATAAACGTTGCTGCCTTTGTATTGGACGTGAGCGCCGCTATAAGCGGTCACGCAATCCCAACCATTTTGTTCAAGGGTCTTGTAATAATCCTTTAAGGTGAAGGTCTCGGACTCATTGACGATAGCCAGATACTTGCCGTTAAGGTCTTCGGATTCGTAGACTTTGACCTCTCCGGTGAGGTAAGAAGACGGATATGGGAGGACAGAGCCGCAATAGGTATTCATCAAGGCTTTCTCATCCTCCGTCCAATCTTTGACGATAGGTTCTGAAGAAGAACTGTCATCGATTGGTTCCAAACTAGATGAGGAACCACCGTTATTCTCGTTGCAACCCGTTAAAATAAGGCCTAAGGCCAATAAGGATACTAATAAGGTTTTTTCTTTCATAACATCTATCTCTTTTCCGTTCCATACTTTAATACTTAAGGAGGGTTAAGACAATCTTTTATCTTTGATAAAGAAATCCATCCTCCCTAAGTCCGGATAACGGATTTAATAGGGAGGATGGCGTTTATAATTGCAATTTGGCTTATTAGGCCGCGGTCATATCGACGGTGATGTCGAAATAGGTGCAATTGACGCTTAAGGTAGTGAGGTCTTCGCTTAAGGTCGCGGTCTTCTCGCCGCTATAATTGAACCATTCCATATAGGATTCATCGACGAAGCCGTCATCGACGAAGGTGATGGTCCAACCAGCGCCCTCGCCAGCGTTCTTCTTGATGGTGTATTCGCAATCAAGATAGTAATCGCAATCATCATAAGTGATGGTGCCGCTGGCCATGCCATTGGTTCTTAACTGCAAGGAGAGATCGTAGGTGTAATCATCATCATCGGTAGCAGTGCCAGACCAGACTCTTGGCATCTTGGCTTCCAAGGAATCCTGGAGGAAGCATTCGACGTAGCTGCTATTGAATTCACAATAGAGCTTATAGTCAGCGCCGACATAGAGAGTATCGAATGGGACGGTATCGTTGAATTCGAATTCGTAGTAGTCTTCATCATCGACCTTGGAGATGGTGTAAGTGGTGTTGATGGTATCGCCCGTATCATAGTCTTTAATAGTAACAGAACCACTTAATTCATCACTTGGGGTGAAGGTGAAGTTATAGTAGTTGCCATAGATGCCACGGTTACGGACGTTGTAAGAACCGGCACTTAAAACATTCTGGATATAAGCGTTTCCGACGGAGAAGTTGATTTCAGCAGCAATGCTGTTATCGGCTTCGCAATAGATTCTGAGGATATATTCGCCAGTCGTATCGAATTGGATGGTGAGGGCAGTGGTTTCTCTCTCATCATCGCCCGGATACAAAGTATCGGTGTCGATGGTGTAATCGGCTTCATCGACTGGATCGCCATCATTGTCGGTCACAGTGGCAGCGATAGCGCTATTGGCGTTACGTGGCAAGGTGTAAGCGGTGAAGTAATGGAGGACGCCGACATAAGTGGAGACGCTATCACCATTAGCGACCTTTTGGGTGCTGTAGTCGCCGCTTGGGCTATCGGTGTAATGACGCAAAGCCATATAGGTTGGCTTGATTTCATTGACGGTGACCGGGAAGGTGACGGAGCAGTTCTTGGTGGAAATGGTGATGGTGAAGGTACCGACCTTGTTGCCATAGACGTTGATGACTTCCATGGTGCCGTCGCCACTACGATAAGGATTGATGGTAATATCGCCTTCTTCACCACCGGTGATGGCGGTGATAGTTGGGGTATCGAAGTTGAGGTTGGCGGTAGAGGTAGTGGTCTGAATATTGAGCTCAACGTTTCCATCCTTGTTCATGCTGATACCCTGAGTGGCGCTCATGGTATGGCCTTCGCCGTCGACCAAGGAGAAGTCCTGGTAATCGAAAGAATCAAGGTTCACTGGGTTCACATAGTCACGATCGCCGGCGACCTGAGCGAAGCTCCATTCGTTGACGTCGTTGGCTTTAGCATCGTCGTGGAGGGTGCAGACGCCATTGGCATAGTCCCAGTCAGAGCTGCTGTAATAGCTGAAGGTGACGTTGAAGGAATCGAGATAGCCATCGCAGACCGGGAAGTCGCCTTTGACGGCGTAATAATCCCATGGATCGTTATAATCGTCGCCATCATGCCAGCCATAAGAGAAGTAGATGCGCTGGTTGAGCATATAGGCTTCAAAGTCTTTGTTCTTGTTCTTCTTGCCGTATTGCATAACGGACTTGAAGAGACCTTCGACGCCATAGGCAGTGGTGCCATATTCGATATAATTCTCGAATTTGGTGCCAATATCGTTGTAGGAGTTATAGCTATCCTTTTCGTATTGGCCTTCGTCATTCTCGGTGATAGTAAGGAGGGTACCCTTAGCATCGTACATAAGATAGGTGACGGTGTCGCCCCATTCATCATCAACGTCAGTCAATTTGGCAGTCTCGCCATACTTGTCCGTGCCGTATTCGTATTTTTTCGTGCTCTCGTCGATGCCCGAGGAATATTCGCCGCTGTAGTAATGCTTGATTTCACCACTCTTGATGTTGGCTTTGCCGGTTTTGTAGTCTTCGGCTAATGACACCAAGGAATCGATGCTTACATCGACAGGAGTTGGGATGGAAGAGCTGGAATCATCTCCACCGCTGGAGGAAGAATCGCCTCCTGGGGTGGAGGAAGTAGTGTCTCCTCCTGGGGTGGAAGAGCTAGAGTCACCACTTGGAGTAGTGCTAGTGTCACTTCCTGGATCGCTTGGAGAAGATGGTGCAGACGAGTCATCCACTCCGCAGCCGGCCAATAACATCGTTAAGGCCAATGGGATTAAGATCTTGGTTTTCTTCATATAAATATGAGAGTCCTTTCAATAAAAAACGTTTTGTATTTTTAACCTACTTAAGTAACTGTCAACAATTCTTTTTAAAATTTACCTATTTTTTATCATTTATGGTCATTTTTGGAGTTATTCGTCTATCTATAGGTGGGCATAGAGAATAAAGACAAACAAGGTATGACAGATTGGCGCGTTTTGTCATAGGGGGGATAGATGCCTAGACAAAACAAGGGAAATTGTCATACGTAGCCAATTAATAAAGAACAAAGTATGACAAAACCTATCAAATTGTCATAGGGTAACCCAGAGTATGACAGAACCACCGATTTTGTCATACCTCAACGGTCTTATTGTCTTTCATTATCTATCAACCCCTGACATTTCTAGGAGTTTTGTCATAGTCCGTCTTAATTTGTCAGGGGTTGCATAGATAAAAACAAAAGAAAAAGGTCCGATCCCTTTCTGAGTACCGAACCTTATTTCTTCTAATTGGAGCATCCGGGCGGAATTGAACCGCCGAATTACTGAGTTGCAGTCAGTTGCCTTACCGCTTGGCTACGGATGCAGCGTCAATAAATATAGCATTGCTTAAGGACGATAGCAACCAAGCGAAGTCCAAAAAGTTTTATAAATACGTCTATCCCTTTATAAAAGGAAAGCATCCTTTCCCTGCCGTGGGGCAAGGATAGGATGCTTTAGGGTGTGGGGTTGATGTTGATTAGAGCTTTTCGGTGAAGGAGATAGCGGTCATTTGAACCTTGCCGTTCTTATCGCAACTCTTCATATCGAACTCAATTTTATAGAAGCAACCGGCGGTCGGAGTTTCAATAGTGATGGTTGTGCTGGCGTTTGCAACGGCAGTAAACGTCTGCGTTTCTAAGACAGTGGAAAAGGCGGAATCGCTGGCAACATAAAGCTTAGCGGAATTGACATAGTTATTGTCGACGGCCAAGAAGTCGATTTTGACAGTGGCAATTTTGTTAGTAAAAGCAGTTGTATTAGCGATCGATCCAACGTTTGCGGTACCTTTTTTGCCGACACGAACCGAGTCAGCCTGTCCTCCAGCGTTTTTCGCAACATAGTTGATGCCATCGGAGCTCGTAGTCCATTCGTTCGCGTAAGAGTTGGTTTGGCCACTAACTGACTTCTTTTCGCATTTAACCAGGTCGAGTTTATAGGTCTGAGCAACGGCGGCACTTTCTTCAACGAATTCAACAGCGACCTTATTGACCGCGGCGGCAACAAACTTGCCAGCTTCGGTGATATCAGTAGTTTCGCCATACTGAGTGACCTTGATGGAGGCAACTTTATAGCCATCGATTGGGGTGGCAGTGACGGTGATTTCATCGCCAGTCTTGATGTCGGCTTCCTTGCTTAAGGTTACGGTGCCTAAGGTATCGTCGAACTCTTTGGTGACGGTAGCGTCAGACTGTTCGACGAAGGCGATGGCGTTCTTGATTTCCTTGGTGGTGTTATAGACATCAAAGGTACCAATTAAGGTAACTTCTTTGCCAACATAGGAGGAATCAATGACTTTGGCGCTGGAGGTGGAGAGATAGTAATTACCACTGGAGGAGCAACCATAGTATGCAGCGGATTCAGCGGTGTAACCACCATAGATGACTAACTTATTGCCTTCATCATCGATGAGGATACCGCTGCCATAGTTAGCGTTGGTGATGGACTTGACATAGCCATGAACCTTATAAAGGTTTTTGGAATCGGCAGTGGTAAGAGCGTTCATCTCTTTGATGGTAGCGGTCTTGACGTTGCTGATGTTGGTGGTGACATTGGCACCGATGTCGGTCTTGCCATAGGAATTGAGGTAGGTGAGACCATCGACGTTAAGTTCGGTAGCGCAGGTGCCATCATTACGGGCGACGATCAAATCGGAGCCAGTGGAGAAGCCAGTGACACCTTCGAGGGTGACCTTGGCGTCTTTCTTATAAGCGCCGGTGACGGTGTCGCCAACGATGAGTGGAGCGGATGGGACTTCATTACCAGTGGTCCAAGTGCCAGCGAGGTAGTTGTTATTGGTGGTCTTATTGCCTTCGGAGGCAGCAAGGAACTTGCCGGTGTTGGTTAAGACGCTGTTCTTGATGGACCATTCGCCAGTACGGGCGATGACGGCCTGACGATCGGCGGTGATGGTGGAATTCTCGATATTGACGTGACCATCGCCGTTGACGTTCAAGATAATGGCGCAGTTGTCGCCATCTTCAGAAGTGACGTTGAGTTTAGTGTCCTTGACATTGATGGTCTGGCTTTGGCCTTCGAGGTTATTGGTGGAAATGCCATAGGTAATCTTGGCGTTGACAGTGCAGCCATCGAGGGTGAGAGTGCCTTCGCCGACGGTGTGGAAAGCAGCGGAAGAAACTTTCATTTCGTTGTCGTTGCTGACTTCGACGTTCTGCAAGGTTAAGGACTTAGCTCCCTCGAGAAGTTGGAAGAAGTTGTTGGAAGTTTTGGCTCCGGCGACGACGATCTTACCATTCTTGACGGTGACTTCTTGATCGGTCTTGTTGGCGGTAAGGACGCTGGCATCAGTGATGGTTAAGGTCTTGCCATTCAAGTCGATGACGGTGACTTTGCTAGCAACTGGAAGCTGATCAGCGGACATGTTATCGGCTAAACGGTATTTGATGTTTTCAAGAGCAGCGACTTTGGCTTTGAATTCATCATCGATAGCGGAGACTAAATCGTAGTGTTCAACAAAGTTGACGGTGACGACCAAGTCTTCTTTGGCCATGGTATAGGTAGCCTTGCCTTCATCGTTGACGGCAACGTCGACGCCATTGACCTTGAAGTAACCAAGATCGTAATCGGCATCAGCGGTGACGGTGAAGGTAACGACTTCGCCTTTGACGGCAGTGGCCTTATCGGCGGTGACGGTACCATGTTCGATATTGCTTGGGATAGTGACGTTATGGACGTTGGCGGAGAAGGTGGCAGTGGCGTGTAAGCCCTGTTTGACCATCTTAACGGTCGCCTTGCCATCGACGACGGCGACATCGGCATCGTTGACCTTGAAGGTAGCGATGGTGAAGTCATCATCTGGGGTGATGGTGAAGGTGACGTCTTCGCCTTCGGCGGCTTCGCTCTTATCGGCGGTGACGGTACCATTAACGATATTAGAGTCGATAGTGACGCCATAGGTGACGGTCTTGACGGTAGCAACGGCGGTTAAGCCACCTTTGACCATGGTGGCGGTCGCCTTGCCTTCTTTGACCTCACGGGCCAAGCCATTGACCTTGAAGCTGACTAATTCATAGTTTTCTTCTGGAGTGACGGTGAAGGTGACGACATCGCCAGCGGCGGCTTCCGTCTTATCGGCGGTGACCTGAACGTGTTCGACGGAGGTGATGGTGACACCATAGGTGATCTGTTTGGCACCATAGGTGACGGTTAAGCCACCAGCGACCATCTTAGCGGAAGCTTTGTTGTTCTTGACCTCGACATCGGTTCCGTTGACCTTGAAGAATTCAAGTTCGTAGCCACTGTCTACGGTGATGGTGAAGTTGACAACTTTGCCAACCTCGCATTCGCTCTTGTCGGCGACGACTTTGGCGTGTTCGGCGGCGGTGATGGTAACGCTTCCCTTTTCAACGACAGGGACGACGGATGAAGTATCATCGTCTGGCTGGCTGGAAGAGGAAGGAACATCAGCTGGATCGCAAGAACCGAGCATCATGAGCACGGCTGGCAAGAGGACTAATAATCTCTTCTTTTTCATAATTGCGTTATTTCTGTTCTCCTTTCAATAACGTTTATATATAGGCTTCGAGACGAAAGCCATTATACCGGGAAAAAAGCGTATAAAACGCCTACAAGAGGTGGTTGACCTCCCTATAAAACCGATAAAACGTAGTTCGCGTGTTATCTTTCATATTTCCGAACAATATTGTAGCCATTTTTATCTAGATAAAGCAATAGGCGAAATAAAAGAAAAAGGCGGTTCTTATTCCGCCTCTTATCTTATATTGACTAATTGCCCTTGGCTTCCGCCCTGCGCTTCTTCCTTAGTTTCTTAGAATAGAGTTTCTTCCCGCCTAAGACGGCTCCTAAGGTGATGAAGGCGGCGATTTCTACGGCGAAGATAACGATGATCGGAGTGGTCAAAGTCCCACCGGACTTGACGTTCTCCCACATTTTTAACACATAGGTGTTATTGTCACCGTAATCCTCCATGACCGCTAAAGAAGGGATTTGGTTTAGGTATGATGCTTTATCGGTATCGACCTTAGATGGGTATTGGGCCAAGAACTGACGTCCGACTTGGACGGTCTTAGTCTCCCCGTTTAAGTCTTTTCCAGTAACGGTCTCGATCTCATCGGAATAGAAGTAGCAAGATTTATCTTCCGCTTCATCCAATGAGCCCTTAAAGAAGTAAGTCAGGTCTCTTAAGGTCCAATCGTTTTCTTCGGCAAAGGTTTCCCAAGAGGTATTCACTCCATCGACCACCGCATGGCCTACTGGGTTGGCTTCGTTATCGTAGAAGGTAGACCCTACATACGATTTGGAGCCGAAGTCTATCTCATGGGTCTCCCCATCGATCGTTACTTCTTTGACATGAGTTCCGTCTCTGAAGACATAATTACCATCGTCATCGTAATAATAATCATCCGCGGTTACGTCATAAGCGTAGACCACCGACATTCTCGGATCGTACCAGTTGCGGACTAGGTCTCTGATTCCTTCGCCGGCGATGAACGGGGTGTAACCGATGTAATCCATGTTTCTGCCAGCATTCTCGGAATCGGACATGAAATCGATGAACTTCTGGGCGTATTCCTTATTTAATCCGTCGTATTTAAGCATCACCCAGCCATCAAACCAGATGTTCCCACCGGTTTCGGGGATGGAGTAATAAAGGTCTAAACCATATTCTTCTTCGGCTAAATCCAAAGAGGTGATGGCATCCCCTGACCAAGCCATGGTGATACCTGACTTAGAGCCTGAGGCGACGTCGGTTTTGCCGGAGTCGACCTCCAAGCCATAACAGTTCCTCTTAAGGTTCTCTAGGGTGACTTGGACTTTGTCCACCACATCTTGGATGGATTGGGTTTCGGCGTCTGGATAGTAACGTTTATAGATGTCATTGAAGGCATCGATGTGGTTGATGTTATTAAAGATAACGGAGTAGTCATCGGAATATTGCTCTTCGGTGATAACCCCATTGATGTAATCATCACGCAGTTTCTTGATCAATTCATCATAGGTTTCGACCAAACCAAAGGCGTAGGTATCCCTAACCGAGTCCTTGATTTGGAAGCTATCTTGGAAGTTATCGTGCCAGAGGGCGTTTAAGTCCGTTAGTTGGACTTTGACGTCATCTTCCGATAAGCCTCTTTCGGCGTAGGTGGAATACGATGGGTTATAAGTTAAGCCCAATGTTCCCCACATATAGCCTTTCGCGTATTTGGAGAGAGGGACGGAGTTGCCAGTTGATGGTTCTATAGTCATAATCTTCTCGAACCATTCTTTTAAGAATGGGGAGGCATAAGTGTCGTAGTTATCTTCCCAACCCGAATAACGGTCTCCATAGAGGTCTTTTCTTTCTTGCTCCGAATTGGCGAATGGCTCAAGAAGGTCCAAGGTGATCATCTTCTGGATCATGTAATCAGATGGGGCGATGAGATCATATCTAGAGGCACCGGTTTGGACGGAGTTAAGCATCGTCTCGTTGGTGTCATAAGTGGAATAGACCACCGTTAGTTTGACCCCATCGGTGTCCAAGACATATTGCTCGAAGTCCTTGATGAGGGAATCGTCTTCCTCATCCAAGATGTAGTCCTCGCAGTTATAGATATAGAGGGTGGTGTTAGGGGCTAAGCCTTTCTTAACATCTTCCCTGACTTGATTACCGATATTGAGGTTCGAAGATAAGCCCAAAGAAGAAGCAAGGGCTAATAAAAACAAAGTATTAAGCATATTAATAAGCCCTCCCTTTTCTCTTTTTGGTCTTTTTGGCCTTCACGTTGTTATAGATGGTGATGGTGATGACCACCGCTAAAACGACCAAGAAGATGATGGTGGTCAACGCTCTTAAATATGGAGGCATCGGGTGTTTCTTGATAATGCCTTGGACATAGGTCGATAAGGTCTGAATCTGAGCGGAGCCCGATAGCAAGCCTGGACCTCTGGTGAAAGCGGTGACGATAAAGTCGTCCAAGGATAAGGAGATGGATAATAAGAAGCCGGACATAACCCCTGGGAGGATCTCTGGGATTAAAACCTTACGCATGGCTTGGGCTGGGTTGCAGCCTAAATCTAAGGCCGCTTCATATAAAGCTGGGTCCATCTGAACCAATTTAGGCTTGACGGAGAGATAAACAAATGGGGTGGTCAAGACCAAGTGACCGATAAGCAAGGTCCAGAAGCTAAGTTCCAGGCCTTTGAATATATAGTTACCGACGAAAACGAACATGATTATCAAAGATAAAGCCAAGACGATTTCTGGGGTGACGACCGGGATCTGGGTGGAAAATTCCATGGTCCGTTTGGCCCACTTACGAGATTCGTAAACACCCACCGCCCCGATGGTTCCCAAGATGGTGGCGATGCCCGCCGAGACCACCGCGATGATGATGGTGTTCCCTAAGGCTTTCATGACTTCTTTGTCTTGGAATAGCTGCTTATATAAATCAAAGGAGAAATGATCCCAATGGAATAAGCCCGTGGAGGTGTTGAAAGAATAGATTATCAAGACCAAGACCGGGAGATACATCAATAAGAGGAGGAGCCAGACATAGGTGTTGGCTAGAATCCTTTTTAAGAGAGAGGCTTTCCTTACCATAATCCACCTCCTCTGACGCTTCCTTGGTCTTCTTTTCTGATCTTACGGGTGGCGAAGGTGGCGATGGCGATGATAATGAGCATAATCAACGCCATGAAGGAGCCTTCGTTCCATAAGCCTTGGGTGAAATCCAAATAGATATAGTTGCCTAACAAGGTAATCTTGCCTTCCGAAAGGGTGTCCGAGATGACATAAGAGGACATAACTGGCATAAAGACCATCTCGATAGCCGAGATTATCCCTGGAACCGATTGAGGGAGGGTGTTCCTAAAGAATACTTGGATTGGGTTGCAGCCTAAATCAGCCGCGGCTTCCATCTGGGAATGGTCCAATTTGATCATCGTGGTGTAAAGCGGCAAGATGACGAATGGGAGGTAATTATAGACCATGCCGATAAGGGTGGCGAACCAAGGATGTTGTCCACCGCTTAGGCCAATGGCGTCCAATAAGTCTCTGGTCGCCCCGGTACGGATAACAAAGTTAATCCACATCGGCATGATGAATAGGACGACCAAAACGGATGGGACCCTGAACTTCTTATTGGCCAAGAAATAAGCGACTGGATAGCCAAGCAATAAGCAAAGAAGGGTGGTTTGAAGTCCCATGAAGATAGAAAGCAGTAAGACCGTCCACTTAGAAGATGAAGTAAAGAAACTGACTAACGCATCAAAAGATGGCTTCCCATCGGAGTTGGTAAAGGCATACCAAATGATAAGGAGCAAGGGAATGATGACGAACAGCGCCAAGAACAATCCGTAAGGGATAGAGAGGTATTTGCGCTTCAAAACGAAGAAGCGGCGCTGGCCCCTCTCTTTCTTCTTATTCGACCTCATATTCGGCGATATCCTTCTTCAAGCTGAGCTTAAAGGCATCTTTGTCGATGCTGATGGAAACTTCGTCTCCTTCGTTCCATTCGTATTGGGTGAGGACGATATAATCCTCTTCCTCTTCGGTGCGGACGATATCCTGATAATGGTCGCCCTTCCAGATGGCTTCGATGATATGACCTTTGGCTTGGCCTTCTTCGAGGTTATCACTTAACTGAGGGTCGTTTAAGGAGCAAGATACGCGGACAGGGGCGTTCTTTAAATTGTATTTCTTATTGGTTTTGTTATCGATTAAGTAGCCTTCTTCATCCAGAGAAGAGCCTTTGATCAATTGGGTGACATCGCAGTCGAAAGAATCGTCCCCGATGACAATCTGGTTGTTGTCGTTGACATAGACGTCATCCCAGGAATTCTCGGAAAGGTCTTTTTCCATAACCTGAATGTTTTCTGGTAAGACCGAAATACCGACTTTCTCACCGTATTCGTGCTTATCATGAGAACGGCAGGTAACCTCGGATTTCTTGCCGATTTTTATTAAATAAGAATAGTCCTCTCCCTTGAAGATGACTTCGGAGATGACACCGGATACGATGCCCTCTTCCGGAGAGGTCAAGATGATGTCTTCAGGACGAATGGCAACATCGACCTTTTCGTTGAGCGGGAAGTCATCGACGCAGTCGAAGGCGGCGGCTAAGAATCTGACTTTCTTAGTGCCTACCATGGTGGCGTTATAGATATTGGATTCGCCGATGAAGTCAGCGACATAGGCGTTGATTGGTTCGTTATAGATTTGTTCTGGGGTGCCGACTTGGACGATCTCGCCATCTCTCATGACCACGATGGTGTCGCTCATGGTAAGAGCTTCTTCTTGGTCATGGGTGACATAGATGAAGGTAATGCCTAATTTCTTATGCATTTCCTTAAGTTCCAACTGCATCTCGATGCGTTTTTTATGGTCTAAGGCCGATAATGGCTCATCAAGGAGAAGAACCTTCGGTTCGTTAACGATGGCGCGGGCGATGGCCACTCTCTGTTGCTGACCGCCGGATAAATTGGAGATCTGACGATCCTCCATATCTTCCATATCGACGATGGCTAAGGCTTTAGCGACCCTGTTATCGATTTCCTTATTGGATAATTTCTTAAGTTTGGTGACTTTCTCCCCTTTGCGGTTAGTAACCTCAACCGGGACCTTCTTTAACTTAAGTCCGAAGGCGATGTTGTCATAAACATCCAAGTTCGGGAATAAGGCGTAATGCTGGAAGACGGTGTTGATCGGTCTCTTATAAGGAGGGAGTTTGGTGATGTCCTCCCCATTAAGAAGAATGGAGCCGCCGGTAGGGATATCGAATCCCGCGATCATACGCAAGGTGGTCGATTTGCCGCATCCTGATGGGCCTAGCAAAGTAACGAATTCGCCCTTGGAGATATCCAAGTCGAAATCACTCACGGCGACGAAGTCATCTTCGAACTTCTTCTGCACGTGTTTCAAAGAGATAATGACATCATTTTCTTTCATGGTCTTGTCCCCCTATTTCCCGCTTAAGAAAACGGTTAGATTTGACCCCTGCGAACGAGTGGGAAAAATCACGAAAGAAAATATATAGTTTTTTTAGGAGAAAACAACAAATTTTTTTTAAGATTTTTTTCAAAATTCAAAATATTGGCTTTTTATCGGTCTCATCGATAGAAAACCATAGAAATATTTTTTGGATTTCTTTACCTTTTTTGCGTGGTTGAAATGCTGGGGTTTTTGTCCTAAAATTTGCCTATGAAAAAAGCAGGCGTTTCTTTGATTGCTTTGTCACTGGTTTTGCCAGGCCTTTTTTCTTGCTCGCCAACTAAGGAAAACGCAACCTTGATTCCCCTTGGTCAGAAGTATGATTCTTCTTTGGGTTTGAAGGAACATTTCATCCCTTTGGAATATGGGTTATTCGAGAATTTCCTAGATACCGAAAAAACCTTCGTCTTATTGGTACAAGGGGATGAGGACGATTGCATTTGCTACTACGATTTCTGCACCGCGTTGACCACTTATATGAAAAAAGAAGACGCGCGTATTTATCATATTAAATTAAAGGATTTAACTGAGAACCATGGGATCAAAGCCCAGTCCAACGCGAATGCGATTGCCGTCTTCAAGAAGGGCAAATTGGTCAAACAATGTCTCTTTAAGGACTCCGACAAAACCATCAAGGACCAAGACGCCTTCAATGAGAAGATGGATTACTTAATTTCCTGGAACGATAACGTCGTTTATGTGAATAAATCCCAATTGGATGCCCTATATTCTTCCGATATCGCGGGTTTCACCGTCTTATTCGCCAGGGAATCCTGCTCGGATTGCTCCTATATGTTCTCCGCCTTCTTCGAAGACTACGCTTTGTCTTTGAAGGGAGACCTCTATATTTACGATGTCACCGAAGAGAGGAACTTATCCTCCGAAGAATATCAGACATTCAAGGATGAATACGGACTATCTTCTGTTTACTCGGAATACGGTTACTCAACCGGTGTCGTACCTACTTTCCAATATGTAGTCCCAGGAACCTACACCCATAAAGCGGACCTTATCAAAGACGCAGCCGTTTATGCGAATGACTCCTCAAGCCTAGTCAATAACGAGTACCAAGTCACTGGCTCTTATTGGTCCGGAACCTTATATCATGAATTCTTGGATGGAGTTAATCTCGACTCAAAGTTGTTAGGCAAAACCATTCCGAATGAGCAGGTCACCAATGGCTATTGGTCTAACGAATACGCCAATGATTACCACGAACCTTTAATCAAAGAATTCCTTAAATTCTACGTTGGGGTAAACGAGTAAAGAAAAAGCCACGAGCGATTCGTGGCTTTCTTTTTTCTTAGTCGGCCAAAGTGCCCATTGGATCCCATGGATGAAGTGGGGTCGGTTCCTTTAAGCAGGCTTCCTTTTCTTCCTTGGAGAGGAATTCCTTACGGACGACGGCTTGATAGACGAACTTATCGAACCAAGTTCCGCTCATGGCGTAGTAGCCGTTTTTGGCGATGTCGGAACCCCAGGAGTTCTCGATCTTCCATCTATTTGCCTTGCCATCAACTTCGTTAACGCCAACGATGACCATCGCGTGGTTCATGGCCGAATGCCAGAAGTCGAGCATATCGCCTTTTTCGAATTCGATGCCGAAGCCGAAGGCGTCTTCGTAATTGAGAGCGTTGTCATCCCAAGCGAAGTGGCTTCTTTCTCTATAGAAAGAGACATCGGAGCCGAACCAGACTGGGTAACCGGCTTTCAACTGAGCGACGATGACTTCCTTAAGACGTTCCATCGGGAGGTTGAGGTGGTTGATCTTCTTTCCTTCGATGACGTTGCCTAAGTGCTCGATGGTGTAGTTCTTATAGAATGGCTTCTCCTTGGTTGGAGAGTTGATAAGGGATTGATATTCATCGATTTCATCGCCGACATACTTCTCGAAGAAGAATTTCGGGGTAAGGTCTTTCTCGATGTGATAGACGCCATCTTTGTCAGTCCATTCGAAGTCGAACTTCTTTGGAGGCACGCCAAAGGCGTTGAGGAACATATCGTAGATCTTCTCGATGGTTTTTTCTTTATCCTCGCGGATTTCCTCGATGGAAACGCCTTTTTCGTAAGCCCTGAAGGCTCTGGCTCCGAAGTTACGGATAGCGGCGTTGACTAAGAAATCGGTTGGCTGGGTAGAATTGGACTGGAAGGTCTCGGGGAAGAGGGATTGTGGGATTAAGCCATATTTCTTAACGAGGTTGACGAACATATCCCATTGACCGCCGTCGGAGACTGGGTCTTTCATGATGAACTGAACTTCTCTGTCATCGTGGTCTCTACCAACGAAGGAGAGAATGGTTTCTAAGGCGAAGTTGGACTTTTCGATTTTATCGAAGAGGGAAATATAATTCTGGGATAATTCGAACTTGGTGACGTTAAGCTTCTTGGCGACGATCTCTCTTAAGATATTGAGACCGGCGAAGATCCAGCAACGGCCGGATTGTTTCTGGTTGCAGACGTCCATGGTCTTGACGACAGTGGTGAAATTCATTTCGACTCCCGGGATGGAATCGGTGTTGAAGATGACGGAAGTGAGGGTATTGTTGCTCAAAGCCCTTCTAACGATGGCGTTTTTCTTATCCGCCTCGTAGTTATCCATGATCTTCTTTCTTCTTTCGGCGTTCAGGGCGCCGAGAGTTTCTTTATTAGGCATAAATACTAAGGGTCCTTTCTTTAACGAAAGAAAGACTATCCCAAAGGTGATTTTTGTCAAGCAATGTTATAAGGAAATGAACTTTCATTGCCTTATTTTGATAACTTCACTAGAATTAAGCCGACTTAAGGAGGTCTATTTATGGACCAGGCATTAGAACGTTTCTTGCGTTATGTCAAAATCGATACCCAATCCAACGATATGAGCGAATCCACCCCATCGGAGGAAAAGGAGCTCAACTTAACCCGCTTATTGAAAGATGAGCTCAAAGAATTGGGAATCGATGGAGAGATTGATGAATATGGAAGATTATACGCCCATCTTCCAGGCGAAGAAGGATTGTCCAAGATTGGCTTCAATAGCCACGTGGATACCGCTTTGGAATGCTCGGGCAAGGATGTCAAACCGCAGATCATCGAGAATTATGATGGCGGAACCATCCGTCTGAACGATACTTATTCGATGAATCCGGTCGATTTTCCGCGCCTTCAGAATAGAGAGGGTGATACCTTGGTTGTTACCTCGGGAGATACCTTGTTGGGAGCCGATGATAAGTCTGGTGTGGCCATCATTATGAGCGCTCTCGCTTACTTTGTAAGCCACCCAGAAGTGAAGCATCATCCAATCTGCATCTTATTCACCCCAGATGAGGAAATCGGAAGAGGCCCGGAACACTTCGATTCCAAGAAGTTCGGGGCGGATTTCGCTTACACCATCGACGGAGATTCTCCAGTCAATATCGAGATGGAGAACTTCAACGCCGCCCACGCCGACATCATCATCGAAGGCGTTTCCATCCATCCGGGCGAAGGCAAGAACAAGATGGTCAACGCCGCCAGATTAGCCGCTGAATTCGATTCTTATCTCTCTTCCAAGGATAGACCGGAGCACACCACTCTCCGCGAAGGCTTCAATCATTTAGTCTCCATCGAAGGCTCGGTCGATAAAGCCTCCATGCATTACATCATCCGTAATCACGATGGCAAGAAGCTAGAGAAGCAAAAGGAAGATATAAAGAAAGCCGTTCAGAAGCTTTCCAAGAAATACCCGAAAGCCAAGATTTCTTTTGAAATCAAGGACGATTATAGGAATATGAAGGAAATCTTTGATAAGGATCCACGCGCCATCGAACATGCCGTAAAGGTCTATCGTTCTTTGGGCATTGAGCCGAACTTCTCCCCTATAAGAGGCGGAACCGATGGAGCCACTTTCTCCTTTAACGGTTGCCCAACCCCTAATTTGGGAACTGGTTCTTATCACCATCATGGTCGTTTCGAATTCTTGTCAGTCAAAGAATTCCATCAGATGATCGATATCGTCATCGCCTTGGCCAAGATCTAAAAAGAAAAAAAAGGCACGTTTCGACGTGCCTTTAATTTCTGCTTGGCTGGGGTGACTGGGATCGGACCAGTGCATCTCGGATTCAGAGTCCGATGCCTTACCGCTTGGCTACACCCCAAGTGCAAAAGTTATTTTACTCAAAAGCCTTGCTAGTGCAAGCAAAACTAGGAGCAACATATGTCATTCATCATCGCTATCGTCGGAGGAAGCGGGTCTGGCAAGACCACCCTCACTAGAGAACTAAGGAAGAGACTCCCTTCTTCTTCCACCCTTTTGGTGGATATGTATTATAAGGACAATTCCTCCCTTCCTTTGGAAGAAAGGGCCGAACTCAACTATGACGATCCCGAAAGATTCGATGCCGAGTTATTTTCCAAGCATCTTAAGGATTTGAAGGACGGGAAGGCGGTTGATGCCCCGGTTTATGACTTCTCTATCCATAATAGGACCAAGGAGACCACTCATATCGAACCGGCCGATGTTATCATCGTCGATGGGATTATGTCTATGTGGCTGGCCAAAAGGGAGGCCTTTGATTACACCATCTATGTGAACGCCGATGCGGATACCAGGCTAGGAAGACGATTATTGAGAGATATCCGTGAAAGAGGCAGAACCCCAGAATCGGTCATCAAGCAATATATCGCCACCGTCAAGCCGATGCATAATCGATACGTCGAATCCTGCAAATACAATGTGGACTTTGTCTTTGATAACGAGAAGGATGGGAGACCAGACGCCGATACGGTTGATTTATTGGTGAAGAAAATCCAAGGGAGAATGAATGAAAATAAATAAAGGGGTGGCGTTCTCTTTAACAAGAGAAAACCCACCGATTGATAACTTAACCATCTCTTTGGATTTAAAGAGCAAAGATGAAACATTCGTCTTCTCTTTGGGCAAGGGAACCGATATATCCTCGGAGTCCTATGACCATCCGACTTTCGTTTATGTCCTAAGCGGAAACGGTAGATTCAACGATATTGAGTTAGAAGAAGGCGACTTTGCTTTCTTTGATAAAGACACATATGTAGGCAAAAAAACCGAAAAAGGGATAACCTATTTAGAGATACACGTTAATAAGGAGAAAACCGTTATGAATGAGAACATCAAAGCCAGCGAGGTCTTCAAATTGAAAGACTTATTGCCATATATGGAAGATAAGGTCATCAACACCGAGATCTTCAAAAGCGACAAATCCCGTTTGTCCTTAATCTCCATGGCCGAAGGAACCGCCTTGTCCCCACATAAAGCCCCAGGCGAAGCCCTTCTCTTTATCCTGGATGGGGAAGGAAAGATCACCTACGAAGGCAAGGAATACATTGTTAAGGAAGGCGACAACTTCGCCTTTGAAAAGAACGGGTTGCACGCCGTTAAAGCCCTGACCAACTTTAAATTCGCTTTGTTCTTAGAAGCTTAAGCAAAAAGAAAATCCCGCTAGTTCGGGATTTTTTTCTTAGGCGGCATCGAAATTATCACGATAGGAATATGAGCCGCTTCCTTCGTTGCTTTGAGGTTCGTAGTCCCTTTCGCGGAGCATCTCCCTATCGGAGCCACCGTCGTATTTCGATTTGCGTTTCTCTGGTTGCATGGCTCTATTATGACACCTTAAGGCTCCTTATGTTATAATCAACAACATCTTGGAGGTTTCCGATGAGTGAACAAGAATGCACGCATGACTGCTCCAGCTGCGGAGTAGAGGGATGTGGCGAGAGGGAAATTCAGAAGCTTTCCACTTTGCCTAGTGCCCACATTAAGAAAATAATCGCCGTCATCTCCGGAAAGGGAGGGGTCGGCAAGAGTTTGGTATCCTCTCTTTTAGCCAAAGAATTGGCAGAGAAAGGCTATAAAGTCGGGGTTTTGGATGCCGATGTCACTGGTCCATCGATTCCGAAGGCTTTCGGGGCTTACGCTCAAGCCACCGGCGATGAAGAAGGAATTTATCCGGTTGAGTCGAGAAAAGGAATGCCTTTGATCTCGGTAAATTCCTTATTGGAGGATACTTCCGAGCCTATCATTTGGAGGGGCTCGCTTATCTCCAACTTTGTTGGTCAGTTATTCTCCCAGACTTATTGGGGAGAATTGGACTTTTTGGTGATTGATATGCCGCCAGGAACGGGAGACGTTCCTCTTACCGTTTTCCAGCAAATCCCAGTCGATGGAGTCTTAGTGGTATCCACCCCGCAAGATTTAGTAGGCTTAATCGTTTCCAAATCCGTTAAGATGGCCCAGATGATGAACGTCAAAACCTTGGGTTTGGTTACCAACATGGCCTACGTCAAATGCCCAGACTGCGGAAAGAAGATCTTTCTATACGGGGAGCCTTCTTATTCAGTGGCCGCTTCATATGGCTTGAAGCCTCTTGACGAAATCGGTATCGATCCAACTTTGGCCAAAATGGTTGATGAAGGGGACATCGAAGCTTACGAGCCTCATCTCTTAGATAAGGCAGTTGAGGCCGTTACTGGTCTCTTGAAGTAATGAAATGAAGGACGGTTCCAATGGAACCGTTTTTCTTTTTGTCACATTTCAAGATCTTGTTTCATTTAGAAAATCATAAGTTTTATCCACATTTTCATTTAGAAAATCATAAGTTTTGGCTGTAATTTCATTTAGAAAATGATAATATTCCAGTGAAATTTCATTTAGAAAATCATAAATGGAGGTGCTTCATGGCGTTTAAAAGAAAAATTTATAACGAATTGTTGGCTTGGAAAAACGAGCCAAAGAAGAACTCCGCTTTGTTGATTGAAGGAGCTAGACGCGTAGGTAAAACCACCATCGTCAAAGAGTTCGCCAAGAGCGAATATGAAAACTTTATTTATATTGATTTCACATACGCGACCGAAGAAATAAGCGAGATTTTCAAACGTATGAATCCAAACAGCAAAGTCGCTATGGACCAATTCTTCGCGGATTTGATGCTGTTCTTCGGAAAAGAATTGTGTAAAGGGGATTTGATCATTTTCGATGAAGTTCAGTTTTTCCCACGTGCAAGGCAGGCTATCAAAGCGTTGGTGGCGGATGGAAGATTTGACTATATTGAAACAGGGTCTTTGATTTCGATACGCGAGAACGTAAAGGATATCCAAATCCCTTCGGAAGAAAGAAGAATCGAGATGCATCCGATGGATTTCGAAGAATTCTGCTGGGCAATTGGCGAAGATTCCAAATGTGATGTCCTAAAAGAAATATACAAAAATAAAGCTAGCATCAGTGAAACCACCCATCAAAAGATGATGAATGATTTTCGTCTTTATCTAGCCCTAGGTGGCATGCCGAAAGTCGTTTCCTTATATCTAGAAACCAATTCGTTTGCCAGATGCGAAGAAGAAAAACGCGACATCTTAAAACTTTATGAAGATGATTTAAGGAGACACGACACATTGAGTGGCACCGATACTTCGTCGATTTATTCTTCGATGTTACCATCTTTGCAAACTTGGTCAAAGAGAATCAAGACCAGAACGAAAACCACTTTCTACCAAAAACAATACTTACGTTCTTTGGGTGATTTGGAAGATTCTCGCGTTGTCAATGCTGTTTACCGCTGTACGGACATCTCTCCTTTGTCTCTATTGAAAGATAAGATGGCATTCAAACTCTATCCTTTGGATGTAGGGCTGATGCTTTCGTCGCTTCTTAACGAAAATAGCGAGGACGCTTATAAAAAGATTCGGCTCGGCAAATTGGATGGGGCGAATTTCGGGCCCCTTTATGAATGCTTGGTCTCCCAGTCATTAGTCTTTAAAGGCAAAAACGTTTTCTATCACACCTTCGAAGTTGAAAAGGAAGGAAAGGAAAAGCGATATGAAATTGATTTCGTAACCTTAAGCAAAGGCAAACTCGTCGCTATCGAGACGAAATCCACCAAAAGATTCTCTACTTCGTCGTTGGATGCTTTAGACAATAAATATCCTCAACTTAAGATTTCTAAATATGTCGTGAGTCCAAAACCCCTATCTTTCGAAGGTAAAATCGTCTATCTTCCAATTTACATGTTGGACCTCGTAGATTTTTGAATACTTTCCCTAATAAATACTCAAAAGAATTCATTGTCTTATTAAAATAAAAAGTGAACGAACGTTCGCCTAAAATTGGCATTTTTTCCTTTATTCCAAACTTGTCAATTTATTAAAATAAACCTATACTTTACTTAAGTTCACGGAGAAATATTATGGCACGTAGAAAATTAAGAAATTTAGACAATAGAATCTTAAAGAAGATCGTTGCTCACGGTTCCGAATACGGGATTGATGAGATTTCCACTAAGAAAGTCGCCGAAGAAATCGGCATCACCGAACCAACCATTTACGTTCATTTCCATACCAGAAACAACGTTTTGTTGGTCGCCAATGAATATGCTATCGAAGATTTGAAAGCTGAAGCCGCCGGCGATGCGACTTTAGAAGGAAAATGGGGATTGATGCTTAAAGCAGCCGTTTCTAATCCAGAATCCGCCAAATACGCTTACTACTTCCGTCAGAAGAACATCTCCGCGGATTATGACGCTTTATTCGATAAATTCGTCGATGCTTCGGATATCTTGAAAGTCTCTATCCTCGAACATTATATGTATCAAGCGGCCGTCGGTTCCTTGGAAGTCAATGACGAGAATATCTCCAAGACCTTCAAAATCATCTCTTCCCTTTAAAGCTCGGAAACTAAATTAAAAAGGCGGTTGACCCGCCTTTTCTTTTGCCTTCTGGCTATTCGTTATAACTATCAGGAATATTTAATTTCTTAGTCAGTTTCTTATCGACGTACTTAGTATAATCGTCGTAAGCCTTGTTGAAGTCTTTGACCACGTCGGAATCGGTATGGGTCTCCTTGGTGATGTTATATTTATCGGCTACCATCTTCCCTAAATATTTGGTGAAAAGTTTGGCTCCTCTATGATTGAGGTGGTCTCCATCTCTTTGATCAGTTTGAGGATCGACCCCAATCTCAGAGATATGGTCGCAGAAATCAATCCATTCGAAGCCATAAGATTCCACCACCGATTGGCAAGCCCTTAATTCATAATAACGATTAAGGATGAGTTTTTCTCTTTCGGTCTGGTCGGAGAGCCAACGCGGCATTTCTCCGAAGATGAAATCGATGTCTGGGTATTTCTTGGCGGTTTCGAGTATCTCCACGAGATAATCTCTTGGGGTATGGGGTGTTTTATCCGGGTTGGTGGCCAGACCTGGGTCAATATCGAGCCATTCGGAATCGATTCGATCTGGGTCCACCGTAATCGGAGTAATCGCGTATTTGGATCCCTGAGGGTTATAGCCTTTGTTATAAGAATAAGAACCAAAGATTTTGGTTTCCCACCAATACTGGTCTCTCCATTCGTTGTGGTTCTTAAATAGCTCAAAGCCAGATGATTCGGTGACATATGGGTATTTCTCGATAAGAGCGTTCTTGGCTTCTCCATCTGGCATGGCTTTGATATAAGCCTTGACGTAGGTTGGAGCGGATTCCTGATTTTGGAAGGTTAGACCGTTAACGTCAACGATAATCAGTTTAGGATTCTGGGTGCGAGCGATTTCATCAATCGCGATTTTAATCACTTCCAAATGCGATGGATTAGAACCGATGCAATGGGAGGTGATCCCATACCTATGCCAGGCTTCGGCGGGGATAAAGTCTTCCCTGGAGGTGGAGTTACCCACTAAGACCAAATCTAAGGAGTTCTCCTTCTCGGTATAGAAGCAGCCATAGGCAGTGGCTTCCTTCGGAAGCGGAGTGAAGACTAACAAAGCCAAAGAGGTGAGGATAGCGCCGGTTATGGCGGAGAAGCTGACGGCTTTGACGATTTTGATTTTCGTTTCTTTCTGCATATTCTCCCTCCTTTAGAACTGAACGTAGCCAAATTCGAATCTAGGCAAACCTGAGCCATAGAAACCGAAGATGACGATGATGGCGATTAAGCCGATATAGCAAGTCCATCTGAACCAGATAGGCATCTTGTTCATCTTGTCGATGAAAGAAGTATTCGGTTTGCATTCTTGAATGATATCCACTACCAAGACGATGAAAGAGAAGAAGACCGCCGCCGCCGAGGTAATCCAACCCGGGGAGGTGCCTAAGAAGTTATCGATTCTAAAGTCGGTAATCTGCCACATTTTGATAAACATCTGCCAAGCATCGGACAAAGATGGGGACATAAAGATGATGCGTCCAATGGCTAAGATGATGATGGTGCGGATATGCTGGAAGATCTTCCATCCGATGGAAGTCTCTTTGATATGGGTGATTTCGTGGAGTTTCTTGAATAACGGTTCGAAGATGACCGAAAGGATAATGATGACTCCATAATAGGCGCCCCAAAGGACGTAGTTCCAGGAGGCTCCGTGCCAAAGGCCAGTAAGAAGCCAGACAACGATAAGACCAAAGACGGCCGGCATCTTCTTGCCGAAGTTCTTAAAGACCTTCTTTGAGCCTCTTCCTAAGGACAAAGAGAATTTGGAGACTGACAATGGATAGAAGATATAATCCTTGAACCAGGTGCCCAGGGTCATATGCCATCTTCTCCAATAATCATCGATGGTAAGGGCGAAATATGGGTGATTGAAGTTCTCCGGGAGCTTGATGCCAAAGAGTCCCGATAGACCGATGGCGATGTCCATATAGCCAGAGAAGTCGCAGTAATCGTAGATGAAATAGAAGAAAATCGTCATCAACGATTCAATGCCGGATAAATCAATGACATTGGAGAATGCGTAGGTGACGAAGACCGCCAGAGCGTCGGCGATAACCATCTTCTTGAAGTAACCCCACATCATTCTAACGAGTGAGGAAGTGACTCCTTCGTAAGTTAATTCATGTTCTCCGAATAAGGTATCCTGCATTTCGGAATATCTAACGATTGGGCCTTGCATGACTTTCGGGAAGAAGGTCATGAATAAAGCGAACTTCAAAAAGTTCTTTTCCGAAGAAATCTTCCCCCAATAGACATCGACGATATAACCGATGGCCTGGAAGGTGTAGAAAGAGATACCTAAGGGTAAGAAGAGATTTAAGGTTGGGGTGGTGGTTCCCGGTTTGATGAGATTAACGATGCCATAGATATTGCCGATGATGAAGTCTAAATACTTCATGACCGCCAAGATGACGACATTGATAAGGATGGCCCCTACCAAGGCCCATTTCCTTTGCTTCTTGTTCTTGACTTTATAGGCCTTTTTCTCTTCAAGAGAAAGCTCGCCTTTATGAGCGGCAAGATATTCCTTTTGCTGATTGTTCTTCTTATCTATCAGTCGGGCGAAGAAATACATCGAGACCGTCGAAGCGGCGACGAAAAACAAGGACTTCCAGCTAGCCCAGCCATAGAAAACCAAACTAACCACCAATAAGGTGATGTAGCGGTACTTCTTCGGGGTCACCCAATAAGCGATGAAGGCGACGACGATAAAGGGTATGAAATAATAGCTAACGAAGCCCATCTAGCCCTTTCTTTTATTGATCTGATAAACGTTCGACCATCTTGACTAAACCTTCAAGGGTGTCGAAATTCTCGTAGGCGATTTCCTGAGGCGGGATCTCGATATCAAAGATATCGCTTAATTCGGCCACCAAGGTGACGATATCCAAGGAATTGAGGGTTCCTCCATGAACCAATTCCTTGATGGAATCGAAGTCATCGATTTCCGGATGGAGTTCGGATAGAACTTCAACGATTTGTTCTTTTATAGACATATATTCTCCTTAGAGACGGGCTTTTAAGCCAGCGCGGTCAATTTTTCCATTAGCGTTCATCGGCATCTCTTTTAATAATTCGAAGCGGTTCGGAATCATATAGAAGGCCACTTTCTTATTCAAATCATCGATGATGACTTTCTTATACCCTTCAATCTCACTATTGAGAGTGAAGAAGAGAACGATTTTATCTTTCTCTTTGTCATAAAGACAACAACAGTTATCGATATACGGGAGGGACATGACGGCCACTTCGATCTCTTGGAGTTCGATGCGGTAGCCCAGATGCTTGATTTGGAAGTCTTTCCTAGTTTCGAAGACGACGTCCCCGTTCTCATCGATGCGGGCGTAGTCACCAGTATGCAAGGTGGTTGGGTTAGTGGACCTATCAAAAGCAATCTTGTCTTTCTCTTGGTCATTGATATATCCGAGGGCCACTTGCTTGGATTTAATGGTGATTTCCCCGTCAATCAACTTAACTTCGTTGTTTTTAAGAGGCTTACCGGTTGGGAGCTCCTTATCTAATGGCTGCTCTCCTATCACTTCATGATAAAGGGAGACACCCGCCACCTCGGAAGAACCGTAGGTGTTGAAATAACGGATATTAGGGGCTTTTTCTAACCAATAGTTAAGATATTTTGGGGCGAATACCTCACCAACAAAGTAGACATACTTTAAATCAATCAATTGGCAGAAGTTCAAGGCTTTGACTTTGGCAATCATCGTAAGGGCGCTTGGAACCCAACAAATATAGGTGATGTGATTGTTATTGAGATATTTGACGGTTTCGCCAGGAAGGGCGAAGACTGACTTATCAGGGATGAATAAGGTTCCGTTCATCGCCAAGACAAGATAGATGTCTTTGGCGGAGGCATCGAAGCTGAATGGGGTTTGGTTGGCCATTCTTTCTTCCTTAAGGAACGGAAAGGTCTCCATGAAGTTATCGATGAAAGATAAGACATTCTCGTGGGTTTTCATAACACCCTTTGGGGTGCCTGTGGAACCAGAGGTGAAAACGACATAGATTGGTTTATTATCGACTTCCATAGGTTTATCCAATGGAGAGCCGCTTAATAATTCCTGGTTATTCAAAGTCTCGAACAAATCGCCCTTTTCGATAAGTTCATCGGCTTCAATCAAATATTTAGCGTTAGAGGCTTCTTTGATTTTCTTTAGCTTCTCGTATGGCATGTCTGGCAAGACGGGAATGTAATAATTTCCCGAGGCAGCGACGCCATAAAAATAGAGCAAAGAATCCAAAGTTCTGGAAACAGAGATGATGATTGGGGAGTTTTCGATTCCCTTTTCTTTTAGATAACCACCGATTCTCAAGGCGGATTCATAGACTTCTTTATTCGTTAACGATTTCTTGGAATCGTTCAGCAAGATATGGGTTGGATCTTGGCTGGCTAATATTGATAATCTTTCGATGATATTTGGCATACATTGGGTATCATACTCTCTTTAAACTAGTTTAAAAACCACAAAAAGGCGAATGAATGTCTATTCCACGACGCCAGAACCCCAAAAATTAGAACTTACTATCCATTTTATTTAATAATCAGTTCAAACTACACTGCTCTCAAACGTGATCCATCGCGAATTCAAGGATAGGTGGGTTTTCGAGCTATTTAAGACAACACTGCTCTCAAACCAGGTTGACCTGTCTCAGGCTACCGGTGCCAGTTTTCGAGCTATTTAAGACAACACTGCTCTCAAACTTAGTTCAAATGGTTGCTCAGCCGATTCGCGTTTTCGAGCTATTTAAGACAACACTGCTCTCAAACCTCGACCGAAGCCGACTTATTGGCGATGATGTTTTCGAGCTATTTAAGACAACACTGCTCTCAAACATGGGAAACACTGCTTCTCCTACTAGAGTAGTTTTCGAGCTATTTAAGACAACACTGCTCTCAAACTTTTGGATATAAAATTCACGATTTATAGGGAGTTTTCGAGCTATTTAAGACAACACTGCTCTCAAACGCCTCTACCCCTTCTGCGTCGGTTGGTTCTGTTTTCGAGCTATTTAAGACAACACTGCTCTCAAACAGGTCGATACAACCGGTAATAAGTTAAGCCGTTTTCGAGCTATTTAAGACAACACTGCTCTCAAACCCGCCGTCCCGTTCGCGTCGAACGAGTAGAGTTTTCGAGCTATTTAAGACAACACTGCTCTCAAACAGGCTTCCTGATAACCAAAAACTTCGTCAGGTTTTCGAGCTATTTAAGACAACACTGCTCTCAAACAAGGGCTCGCCATTGATTCCAAAGGATGCCGTTTTCGAGCTATTTAAGACAACACTGCTCTCAAACGCGAGTTCGATTCGCAGTTTTGGCAAAGACGTTTTCGAGCTATTTAAGACAACACTGCTCTCAAACACAGTCGTTATTTTCATAAAGTCTTTTTTGGTTTTCGAGCTATTTAAGACAACACTGCTCTCAAACCATTCAACCGCATAACGGAAGAAATGGCTAGTTTTCGAGCTATTTAAGACAACACTGCTCTCAAACGTGCAAAGGTATAGTTTACGCATATCAATAGTTTTCGAGCTATTTAAGACAACACTGCTCTCAAACGTCGGCGTAGACTTCCATAAGCAAAGTTGCGTTTTCGAGCTATTTAAGAC
>CAVJPU010000004.1:0-5879 GCA_963651445.1 bacterium
CTGACGTAGGGCGATTTCGATTTCTTGATCATATCGATCTCCTTTTATAGGAGACGGCCACTATATACACGCCCAGATGCGCTTCGGCATGTCTCGCATCGCGAGCCTTGCAGGACTCTTGACCTTTAGCTATTCATTTTACTTGTAGCGGAATTCTGGCGTTATTTCGTATTTGATGGAATATACATCCAGGACCTTCTTCTTGTTTAAGACCTCGTCGGCCTTGCCTTCAAAGATCACGCCTTTGCTCTCGATGAGCTTTTTGGCATCGATAAAATTAAGGCCAATGAACTTAGAAACCCCTCTGACTGCATTCATATCCTTTGAATCATTGTCCGAAAGGATTATGGAATAAGTGGTCTCATCCTCATAAATCGGTTCGGATATTGTCGTAGCGACGCTGTAGCCACACTTTGGACATATCCAAGCGAGCGAGAATTTCTCCACGACCTTATTCATTTTCGATTGGCATTTTGGACATTTGTTATTTTCCATTTTTGTTGCCTCCTGGCATGAAAGTTATAAATTCGCCGAAGTCTTGATAATCGGGCTTAAGGCTTTTTGTTCGACCAGCGACGAAGTATGTTCCGTCGCGATTTGCCCAAACGTAATTGTTTGGTGCTTCCACCGGTTTTCCCAAAGCGTTGGCTAGATGCTGCGCGAACCCATTAGGATCAGACCCCGTATTGCAGGATAGTAACCTTATGATTTTGCATTTCCTGAAATCTTGGTTCTTTCTTGTGAGCCTCGCCGCTTCTCTGGCATTAATTTTGCACACATCGCCGTGGTTGTCTATCTCTATTAAAGATGATTTGCCGTGAGCAATGATGTCAAGTCTGCCACCTGCATCCTTATCTTTTCTTTTTGAAACATACTTAGCGAATGTTGATCTGTCGCCAGTGCCCATATATGACACATCGCCAGCCTTGGGGTTTAAATATCTTATATTTCCGAATAAAGGACTGTTGCCCTTCATATCAGCTTGCCCTTTGAAAGGCGATGCGGTTTTTCTCCATGCTCCGACGAACTCGGAAAAACGCTCGCGGAACGGAATCTTTTAAAATTGCTCACATCATATCTCCCTGCACTTTTTTTAGTGCCAAACAGGTGAGATATGCTACTATATACATGCCCAGATGTGCTTCAGCATATCTCGTATCACAACCATTGCAGTGGTTGTGATTTTTTAGTTCTGTTTTCATAATTCAGGTCATTTTCATCCTCCTATCTATGGATAGAGATCGACTTTGTGCGAGCCAATTGTCTATCTTGCTGCATTAACTATAACATTTTCTAGTATAAAACAAGTAAACATTTTTTATTTCTTTATTTTTGTTGGACTATTTTTATTCGATATACACTTGTGTAATTGCCACTATGGGGGTTTGGTGGCAAATGTTTATTAATGGTTGTTTTTATTAAATTAACTAAAAACGTTATATAGATTACATATACTTAAGGTTACGGTTACTATCTATATAAAGGATTGATTTTAAAATCTTTAAAAATAAAACCAGGAAGACAGCCATAAGGAAAAATCTCTGAAAATCAGTTCAAAAAACGCTCGTTCCAACTTTTGAGGCGGAACGAAATATTTTTTGGTGAGGTGGCACAGAGGCACAAGCTATCCCAATCTTAGGAGTAGCCAGAAGTGGCTTAAAAAAGCCTGGAGGCTAATGCCAACAGGCTTAATGTCATGTCGATTGTTTCTTATTCGCCGTGAGTGCACTGCACGACTTGGGCATCGAAGGTGAATTGGATGGTAGCCCCATCTAAAGCCGCGACCATCTCATCATAGGCTTTCTCGTTTCTTGGATACATGTCATCCACATAAGAAACGGTCGGCAAACGGAATTCGAAGGTGATCGCCTCACCAGTGAAGTCCTTGACCAATTCAACGTCTTGCAGTTCGCCGAATTGGACATAGGTGGATAGAACGCCGTAATCGGCGCTCATGGTAACCACGATATCTTCATCAACGGCGTATTCCCCTCTGGTGTCCTTAACTTGGGAGCCTTGGTATTCGAGAGTCAAGGACGATATATCCGATGTATTATTGTCCTTGGCTTGGGTTTGCCAACCGATGAAGTCCTGATCAAGAGTAAGAACTAAGTTCTCTTCTCCAGGCAATTGGTTGAGGGATCCGGTTTCTTGTCCTTTGGTGATGATGCTGACATTTCCGGTCCCGGTGATGGTGGAATCCTTGGAAAAGACCCAGGCGGCGTAGCCTGTGCCTATCAAGGCTATTGCGGACAGACCCGCAATGAATGTGATTTTGTCTGATGTTCTCATTTACTAGTCTCCAGTTAGCTCAGAAAACAACAAGCACATAAGATACAGGATATATGCTTGCCTCAATCACTTCCCCTTTCGGGCCCTTCACCCGAATGATAAAAGAGCAGACCCGCCACTTTCGTAGAGGCCATAACCGACTGATTCGAGGAATACAAAGCCGAAGAGGTTGCGCTCATGATAATTCTATATGTTTCCCTCATTTTTAATGATGTCAACGGAATTTTGCTGATTCTCCAATCAAGAGAAAGGGATTTTTAGACATAACTGGTAACATTGTTACCAGTTCCCTTATTTGGCCAACAATTCGTCTAATTTACCTTTTAGGGCTGTATATCTATATTTTTTCTCTGGTTCTTTCTCGAAAATCTCATCGCGAGGAAGAGAAATTTGAATATGATAATCCACCGGTTCTCCGTGGAATTGCTCGGAGGTCAGATCGATGATCACTCCATTGATTTTATTGAAGGAATGAGTAAGTCCGTTATCTAACGGGGTACCTAAGACTTCCCCGCCGAAGATATCCTGAACCACATAGGCGGTTGGACTGCATTGAGCCAGGGTTTTATTATCTTTGTTCCATTTAGGGGCCAATCTCTTGGAGCAAGATTCAGGTCCCCAACATTTGGATAATATGTCATATAACTTACGAGGGTTATCAATCATCAAATAATCCTTATTAATAGGAGACATGTCCGCGTTTTCGGCATTGTAGAACTTATATTTGATATCCATGATATCCTCCTTCAATAAGGTTTTATCGGCCGGACACCAAGGAAGGGCAAGGAGTTCTTCATAAGGAAAGAATTTGCCGTCGGAATGGATGTCCGGATTGAGCTTGATCATATTTTTATCGACATCCGCGTCAAAGACATGGAGATGAATGAAGAAATCATCATATTCAAGGGAGACGGTTTCTCTTGGAATGATATTAGAGATGTCCACCGATAGTTCTTCTTTGATTTCCCTCTTTAAGGCGTCTTTCAAAGATTCGCCTACTTCAGGTTTACCACCAGGGAATTCGTATAGGCCCTTTTGGCGACCATACGCTCTTTGAGCAGCGAAGACCTTATCTCCATCATGGAAGATGGCACAGACGACGTTTATCGATAATTTGACCATAGACAAAGTCTAGCACATATGAGTCGAAACCATAGACAGCGAAATTCAATGACTTCCGTGAGTTTTCTACACATAGCACAAATTTACTGCACATTTTAATGGTGTTTTTAGTAAGTAAAATTGATTTACTACACATTTTAATGTATATTTTAGTAAGTAAAGAGGTACCTATAGTGAGAAAATTTGATTATTCATTCTTAAAGACATCAATCTCTGGAAGGCTCACGAACTTAATCGGGATCATTTACGACATCAAAGGCAAAGAATCCGTCAGATTGGAAAGCAATCCTGAGTTATTCAAAGGTTTGAAGAACAAAGCCATCAGGGATTCCATCAAAGGCAGCAACGCGATTGAGAACATCCACACCACCGAAAAGAGAATCGATGAGATCGCTAATGGCAATAACGAATCTTTCACCCATCAGGAAGAGGAAATAATCGGTTACCGTAATGTCTTAAACGAGATCCACGAGCACCATTCCATCATCCATTTCGATAAGACCACCATCCTCTCTCTTCATAAATCCATGCTAGATGTGGCTAAGGTTGAGAATCGTGGGCACTTCAAGAAGGATCCAAATATCAAAGTTAATGGCAAGATCGTTTCTATCTTTGTTCCAGTCTCGCCAGAAGAAACCGAAGAGGCTATTGATCAACTGTTGTTGGCTTATCAAGAAGCCATTCATGATCCTGAGATAAATCCGTTGTTGCTTATCCCATGTGTCGTCCTTGATTTCTTATGCATCCACCCGTTTGACGATGGGAATGGAAGAATATCCAGGTTATTGACCTTACTATTGCTTTATAAATCAGGATTCGACATTGGAAGGTTTGTCTCCATCGAGAATGTCATAAATGAGAATAAAAGTGAATATTATAGGACTTTAAGGCAATGCTCCACCGGTTGGGCTAAGAACGAAAATACCTATGAGCCATTTATTCTTTATATGATTCAAGTTATCTATAAGTGCTATTCGATGTTAGATGAAAATGTCTTTGCTTCGGCGGATAAGAAATTGAACAAGGCTCAAAGAATTGAATATGTCCTGATGAACGCTTTAGTCCCAATATCAAAAAGAGACATTCTCGATAAATTGCCTGATATTAGTCCAAGAACCATCGAAGTCGTTATAGGCAAATTAATGGAAGAAGGCAAAATCATCAAGATAGGTTCCTATAGGGACGCTACATATTACAGAAAATAAAAGAAGGGTTAATTATGAATAAGAACGAAGAAGTTATGCGCGCTTTGACTGAGTTCCGCGATGAAAGGGATTGGAAGCAATTCCATACCGGCAAGAACTTAGCGGAATCCATTTCCATCGAAGCAGCCGAATTATTAGAAGCCTTCCAATGGAAGGATGAAGCTGATATTGAGAAGGTCAAAGAAGAATTGGCCGATGTTTTGAACTACTGCTACCTTATGGCGGACCATTATGGATTAGACCCTGACGAAATCTGCTTGGCCAAAATCAAAAGGAACAAAGAAAAATATCCAGTCGAGAAGGCTAAAGGGACAGCGAAGAAATACACCGAGCTATAAAACGAGAGCTGTAGAAAAATTAGTAATTCGTAAATGACTAAATCGTAAATGACTAATTTTTATGGGTTGCATTAATTTCTGATTCAATGTGCCAAATATTAAAAAGAGCTGATTCCCAGCTCTTTTTAATTGTTACTTAAGCAGCTCTTCTTTCTTTTTGTCGAATTCTTCTTGGGTTATTACATCCGAATCAAGAAGGCTCTTATATTTCAAAAGAAGGTCAATCTTCTCGCTTTCGGAAGGGCTAGTTTGAATTGGTCTGGGCTCAGCGGCAAAAACATCTTTCGGGGTTTTATGGGCTTTTTTGAGAACGCCGATTATATAAAAGACGGTATAAGTAACTACGCTAGCAAAAACCAATAGTTGCAGAACGCCATAAAGTATTGATCCCCAACCTAAAGTAACGCCCGATGTTGAAGAAGATCCGGTAGTGATTGTTAGGGTGCAGAAGGATGTCGTAAATGCCATGAAAGTGAATGGAATCAAAAGAAGGGCTGGCAACGCAACGAACTTCTTATCCCATTCTCCAGCACGAACTTTCAAACAGGCGACCAAGGCAAAGATTGCCACAGCGATAATGATGATTTCACAGCAAAATAAGAAAGTCAGTGCAGGAAATCTATTATATTGAACAACGCTCGAAGAGAATGAGCCTTTCGTTCCAAACATTAAATTGAACATGCTTGGCATTGTTGTATATCCAGAAATAGAGACAGCATCACCAAAAAAGCAAAAGACGCTGACAATTGCAACAATGCTCGAAATGAAAATGCATAGAATCATATATTTACCTCGATGCACTCATTAAAACACTTAATACCCCCCCCGCAATTAAAAACGCTGCAACTCTAATCAACAGGCAAAGTTTATACCTGTTAAAAATTAGTAATTCGTAAATGACTAATTTTGATAATACCAAAGC
>CAVJPU010000004.1:5889-111779 GCA_963651445.1 bacterium
AGCCACAGCTTCACATCATCAAAAAATATCTAGGTTAATCAGTTTTCCTATGCCATTTTCAATCGCTGTTGCGTAGTCAACATCTTCGTATAGCAACTTTTTAGTCAAGGAGTTGAAGTCTTTTTCATAGAAATGAAGATCTATAATTTCTCTCAAAAGATTTCGAATATTGTATTTGGCATCCGCTGAAGGATTGTTCTTTGATGTCATATGGTCTTTTCTAACCTGAACCGCCAGTCTTCTTAAATCCTCATCAAAATTGATGTGTTCCATCATTTTATAAATGTCATAAAGGTGCCTAGAATCGCGATCATCCATATTTTGAAGGTAGTAATCGCAAATAGCGAAGACCTTATCGACGAAAGTTCTTTCTAATGTTTGCACATTCATTTCAAAAGACATTGCCTCAAATTCAAATGGCATGCTTGCATTATTTTCCTTAAGAAATGTAGCAACGAAATTGTGAATCTCGTGCCTTTCAATCGGATAGACAGTCAAATAATAATTGGTTTCGACAATAATGTTCAAAGGCCTATTGGAAAGTAGAGATTCGTATTCAAAAACATATTGGTTGTAATCGTGCCCTGATTTGACCATTTCCTTGTTGGCCAAATTAAGGCCTAGCCGATTTCCCGTTTCAACTATAAAGCGATGTGTCTTTTTCTTTTCGCTCGTCGTCATTTTCTTATAAGAAGACAAATCGATGTCTTCAGAAAAACGTTCAATCAGTTGAAATGCTTTGGACAAAGAAGTTCCGCCTTTAAATGCCAAAGGCAAGTTTGTTTTGGACAATTCATATAAAAACATTGATTGAATGACGTCTTTTTCAACCATCGCCTCACTTCGAGAATAATATCGAGCAACGGTTTCGATAGTTTGCTTCCATTCGTTCTTTTTGTCTTTATACCAATTCATTCATTAAACCACCTATATAAAGATTTCTATAAACCCTATCAGGATATAAAGGCAAATATTCCTTTACCTGCGAGAAATTTATTTGATTTTCTTTGACGTATTCTTGTATCTTTTCTTTTAATTCATCAAAGGATAACTCGCTATATTTATCGACAACGTTCATCATGTCCAAGAACTGCAAAGATTTATAATTTTCTTTAGTTACCTTGGCCAAAGGCTTATAAACGATGATTTTCCTCCCACCGATATCGAACTTTCTTTGTTTAGAAGACGCTTGGTTGGAACACACTTCGATAACCGATGGGTTTTGGGAGGTAAAGCCATATTCGTTAAGGATTTCTAAACCCGTCTTATATCCAATGATTTCATCATTTGAATCGATATATTTCTTTGAAACATATTGATCAATAGACACTTGGCCTTTTGTACCTAAGATTGTCGTATACGAAAGGAAATAAACTCCATTATATAGTCTTTCCAATATGCCTTTATCTACCAAAGCTTTGACTTCTTGGCAAATATAATTTTTAGAATTGCCTGGCAATTCGTCCAAGAAAATAGGCTCGCCTTCTTGGTAATTTTCCTTAATATAATCGATTAACATACCATACCTCAAAAAGTTGAAATCCTTTTTACCGACTTTATTATATCAAGTTTAATAAACGCTGACAATTGGAGGACCATATAACAAAAAAAGAGCCGCCTCAAGGCTCTTTTTCATTGATTTGTCAAACGCTTATTTTTTGCCTTTTTTTGACAAACTTGAGAACGATGCAGGCAGCAAATCCCATGAAAGCAATCAAGAGCATGATGCCGGTGATGATGGCGCCAGCACCCATGCCGATAGAAGCGTAATCGCCTTTGCTAGCCGAGACATCAACGATCTGCATGGTGCAGAAGGAAGTGATGCTTCCGGCTAAGGACAAAACGCCCAATCCGGCAGAGCTGAAAAAGACGATGTTGCTCTTATCTTTTTCTTTCTTGGCTAAGAAATAAAGAACGATAGCAGCGATCACGCCGAGCATGATGATGATCTCGCAGCAGAACAGCCAAGTCAAAGCTGGATAGCGGCCTTCACCATTGCTGTTGCCAAGCATGAGATCGAACATGCTGCTCGAACCAGTGAGTCCTAAGACAGAACCGACCACCGCTGGGCCAAAGGCAGCGAAGATGCTGCAGAAGGCGAACAAGCAAGCGATTAAAGCAATAAAAATAGTCATAAATGAACCTCCGACGGAGATTTAATCACTTGGTATTGTTTAAGACAATACGATTATTAATTTTTCTATCATTTGGAGAACAAAAAAGAGCCGCGCTAGGCGACTCTTTAATTCATGAATCTCTTATTCAGCCTTAGCCGGTTCTTCGGCGGGCTTATTTTCTTCAACGGTCATGGTCGGGGCTGGTTGAGCGGCACCAACGGTAATCGTGTTGTCTTCGACTGGCTTAGATGGGGCATCGACCACCGCTTCCTCGGAAACGGAATCGTTGATGATTTTCAATCTCTGAGCGCGGCGAGCTTCTCTTTCGTCGGCGAAGTCACGCTTCTTGGCAAAGACATTCAAGGTGATGACGGCCATTAAGGCGCCAGCCAATAAGACGATGAAGCCAATCCAACGGAAGGTCAGGAGACCACTAGAACCCTGCAAGATGGCCTGTTGGGCCTGCAAGAGGTAGTTATCGCTATATGCGACTTGCAGATAGTCGGCGATGAAGCCGAGGATGATCAAAACCAATCCAGCCACGCCGAAGAAAGATTCGAAAGCGATCCAGAAGATTTCTGGTTTGCTTAGGTGGCGAGAGGTTTTCTTAACCTGTTCTTCCATAGACTAGTCCTTTCTGAACGCCATTAGGCTTTTGGCATTCCGGTACGTGGGTCGAGTTCGACTGGTTCTTCATTAGAAGCTTCTGGGGCTTCTGGTTTAACTTCGACGGCCTGGCCATTGGCATCCGGCAAAATCTTATTGCCGGCGTTCTTGGCGATGTTCACCAATTCGTTGATAAGCGGGAGGTAGGTGTTTCTGAAATCTGGCTCGACGGCCTGGACGTAAGCACCGATGGTCTGTTGGGTTTCGTTCATAACCTGACCGAAGTTCTTGCCCTCTGGCAAATCACGGCGGCCAGTCATGTTCTCAATCAAGGCGACGACACCGTCGGCGACCTTCATATAAGCGGCATCGTGGATACGGCCGTTGTTGTTGTTCTTGACCTGCATAAGGAGGTTGAAGACATTGCCTAAATCCTGGCCGATGAAGCGGCTGGCTGGGGTTTCGGCACCGTTGGCTTCCCTACGGGCTTGGTTATAGTCGTTGAATAATTTGATGGCTTCGTTGCCCATGGTCATGTAGCAAACGGCTCTGTAAAGTCTTTCTTCATTCAAATCGGCCTTTTCGGCATCGGCGACGTCTAAGCCTTTGGACTTGGCGTCATTGATGATGCCTTGAACCATGGCTTCGATGTTCTCATGGATTGGGACGACGCCTTCAAAGATAGCCTTATGCTGGGCGTGATCGACGCGGATGGTATTGTCGGTAGCGACTTTGATGATGGTGGAATCATCGCCATAGACTTCGGCGTACCAATCGCGGATGGTCTTTTCTAATTTTTGTCCATTCTCGCCGGAATTGTCTAAGATGGAACGAAGAGGGGTTTTCTCCTCCAATTCGACTAAGATGGAGCGTTTTTTCTCGTTGTAGAGATTAATGTCGTAGTTTTCCTTGACCAACGCGTATTCAAGGGTGTCTCTGACCACGACCTTGTAATGCAACAAGGTGGTCAAAACTTGAGTGATCTGATTCATGATTTTCCTTCTTTCTTGATTTAGAGGTTCTCCTCTAACGGGTAGATTGACTAAACCAATTCGGATTAAGATCGTAAGCAGGCAATAGATAGCAAAAATCCGTCATCCTGCTGACAACGTTTATTATTATCCTAATCTGCCCTCTCTTTATCAAGATAAACCTTAAGAGGTTATCTTATGAAAAAGCCCGCCAATTAACTTTGACGGACCTTTCATTAACTATTTATTAAATTTGGCTTTGAGGGCTTCGACCTTATCCAATCTCTCCCACGGGAGATCGAGCTCATCGTGTCCGAAGCTGCCATAGACGGAGACCGAGCGATACTTGAAGCTAGGCTTGGTGAGGTTGAAGGCCAAGGAGATGGCGCCTGGCCTGGCATCGAAGTTCTCTCTGACCGCTTCAAGGATGAGATTCTCATCGACATGAGCGGTTCCGAAGGTATCGATGGAGATGGATAATGGATCAGCGATACCAATGCCGTAAGAGAGCTGGACTTCCAACTTGTCAGCGGCTCCGGCAGCCACCAAGTTCTTGGCGATATATCTGGCGTAGTAAGAAGCCGATCTATCGACCTTAGATGGGTCTTTGCCCGAGAGGGCACCACCACCGTTACGGCAGTAGCCACCATAGGTGTCGACTATCAATTTACGACCAGTAAGACCGGTGTCGCCATCCGGTCCGCCCATTTCGAAACGGCCGGTTGGGTTAATCAAAGTCTTAAAGTCAGTGTTTAATCCATAATATTCAACAACTGGAACCATGATTTTATCGTGGATGTATTTTTTGAACTCCGCTTCATTGAAGTCAGGATCGTGCTGGCAAGACATAAGGACGGTGTCGACCTTTGGGGTCTTCTCGGTATAGTCGATGGTGACCTGCCCCTTCATATCCGGACGGGAATGTTTGAATTCGCCGGATTTACGCTTAGCGGTAGCGGTCTTCATCAAATCATTGGCGATGGAAATAGCCAAAGGCATGTAGTTTTTGGTCTCATTGCAGGCATAGCCAAAGATAATACCTTGGTCGCCGGCGCCTTGTTTGAGGATGTCGCCGTGATCGACGCCGATGGCGATATCGTGGGATTGGCCTTTGACGCGGATATCGATTTGGCAGGTGTTGCAGCCGATACCGATTTCTGGTTTGGTATAACCAATATCTTTTAAGACCAAGCGGGCAATGCCAGCATAATCAACCACGGCATTCGAAGTTATTTCCCCTGAGATGAGAACATATTCGCGGGTAGCGAAAACCTCACAAGCAACATGAGAATGCGGGTCTTGTTCCAAACAAGCATCCAAAATAGCGTCGGCGATCTGGTCGCAGACCTTATCAGGATGACCTTCGGAGACGGACTCGCTGGTGAATAAACGTTTTTCCATAATAGGAACCTCCAAGTTACAAAAAAGCCTCCCACCGGCGGGAGACTCTAGTCTGAGATCCCTTCAAACGTCGTTCCAGATGTGGGTTCTGGCTAGAACAAGCACTTACTGCTATAGCAGAGTTGCTAGCGTTTTTTCTCAGTTCTTATAAACGCTTCTTGACGTCTGACTTTTGTGGCTATGATTTTACCTTTCTTTTAGAAGGATGCAAGGGGAAGGATCTTAATTTATCTAATGCCCCATTCTTTTTAAGGGCTTTGATGACCGGAAGTAGGACTATGGCGGTCACCACCGCGGTAGCCATACCGGTAGCAAAACGTATGATGGTCTCGACCAAAACTATCTCAATCGCATAACCGATGATCAAGGAATCCAGCCATAAGGCTAGGGTATTAGACGCTGTCAGAAAGATTGCTGAAACAATCATCCCAACGAAATACCAAGCTGGTCTATCGTACAACGGTTTCCCCTTCTTCCTTGAAACGAAGTCGAAGAGCCATAGAATCAACACCCTTAAAAGATGCGGAGCCATCCACAACGGGGTGGTTGGAGATAGCCCATAAGCGGATGTTAATTGTTCAACGAAGGAGCCCAAAAGGGCCACCACCAAACCATCGGGAAGACCGGAGGTAAGGGTGGTAAAACAAAGCGGTATCGCAGCGAAACTGATTTGAACATTGCCTATTCTTATCTTTAAGAAAGACAAACCAATGTATAAAGCGGTCATCATTCCATCCAAGCAAATACGGAGGATGGTGAAATTAAAAGACTTCGGCTTCTTAGGAGCCTTCTTTTGCTCCCTAAAAGCCGGAGAAGAGTCTTTCTTCTTTGTTTCTTCTGGAAGCACTTCGGTATCCGTTTTCACTTCGATTTCCGTGCTCATATGTATCGGTTTGAGTATACCTTGCTTTTTTAGTAAGCAAAGAAAAAGGGAGTATGAGCTCCCTATTTCTGTTCTAAGGCTTCCTTCAAGGCTTGAGCGAATTGGGCTGGGCAGGAAGTATCATGGGTGCGGCTTCCACCGCATTTGACATCGCTTAAGATATCGATGAGTTCCTGAACTTTTCTTCCCTCGGCCAGACGAGAAACGCCTTGGGTGTTACCGGCGCAGCCACCGATGAAGGTGACTTTCTTCACGATATCGCCATCAATGACGATGTCAATGCGACGGGCACAGACGCCTTTTGGGATATAGGAGATCGTCTTTTCCATTATTTGACGATGGTTCCGTAGATGGTGCCAGAGCAAGCGGCGCCATTAGCTTCATCGGTGTCGATGTGCATGGCAAGGGCGTACTTCTCAGAGACACGGACGACGGTGTCGCCAAAGACGGTTTCTCTGCCGGTTCCGGTGACTAAGACCTTGACGATTTCACCATTCTTGACGCCAAAGGCTTCGGCATCTTTTGGAGTCATATGAATATGACGTTTGGCAATGATGACGCCTTCTTTGATTTCGAGTTCTTTGCCGTTGGCTGGGTTTCTTAAGATAACTGGAGCAGAGCCAGCGAGGTCGCCGGATTCTCTGATCGGAGCGGTGACGCCCAAGGAACGGGCATCGGTTAAGGATAATTCGACCTGGTCAGCGGAACGAGTTGGGCCAAGGATGGAAACACCGGTGATGACACGCGGCTTTCCGGTCTTTGGATTGACAGGGCCGACTAAGTCAAGTTTGACATCAGAGGCGAATTGTCCTGGCTGGGATAATTCCTTGCGGACATTTAATTTGGCAGTGCCTTCTGGAGCGTCCATCAAATAATCCAAAGTCTTCTGGCAGACGTGGATATGACGGGCAGAGGTTTCGACGATAAATTTAAGTTCTTCCATAAAATATTTCTCCTGGACGTGAATTATTATATTACCCATGCCACTTCTTAAAAGAAGAAAAAGCAAAAAAATGTATTCCCACATCCAAAAAATAGGATATATTAACGGCATGGAAGAATTGGACGAGAAAAAAGAAAACCAAGAGCCAGAAAATAAGGACGAAGAATCCTTAGAGGAATATAACGTCACCACCGTTACCACCGAAGAGCTCGAACGCATCATCAAGTCTCGCGACAAAGCGGCCTTGAAGAATCTTTTCGATACCGTCCAAGACATCGATATCGCCGAAGCGGCCAACAACCTGGAAATCACCGAATTGATCTTCCTTTTCAGAGAAGGCACCCCAGCCGAAACCGCTCCGATCTTCGATGAATTATCGCAAGATAAAAAAGAAGAATTAATCAAGGCTATGACCGATAAGGAATTGGTGGCCTTGATTGCTGAGCAATACGCTGACGACTTGGCCGATACGGTCGGTGATATGCCAGCCAACTTAGCCATCCGTGTCTTGCGCGCTGCCGATAAGGACATGCGTCACGACATCAACGCCTTGCTTAAATATAAAGACGGAACCGCCGGGGCCATCATGACCACCGAGTTCTTGGAATTCAAGAAAGAGGAGAAAGTCGGAGACACCATCGCCAAAATCAGAGAGATTGGTCGCGAAGCCGAAACCGTCTACACCATCTTCGTTTTGAATAAGTCCCGCGAATTCGTCGGAACCGTCGACTTGGATGACCTTATCTTCGCCTCTTCAGACCAAACCTTGGAAGAAATCATGAACAAAGACGTACCGTCTTGTTACGCTTCCACCGACCAAGAAGAAGTCGCCAACATGTTCCGTAGATATGACCTTAACGCTATGGCGGTCTTAAATGATGATGATCGTTTAATTGGTATCGTCACCATTGATGACGCGGTCGATGTTTTAACCGATGAAGCCACCGAGGATATCGAAGCCATGAGTGGTATCCAGACCTTGGATGATTCCTATTTAAAGACCTCCCCAGCCAAGATGGCCAAGAAGTGCATCCCTTGGATTGTCACCTTATTGATTTTAGGGACCTTCAGTTCCCTTATCTTATCCATTTTCGAGGAAAAGCTGGCGATGCTACCAATTATGGCGGCCTTCGTCCCAGTCCTTATGGATACGGGCGGCAACGCCGGCGGTCAGACTATCTCCCTTATGGTTCGTGGTTTGGCTTTAAAGGAATTCACGGTCAAAGACTTCGGGAAGATTATCTTGAAAGAGCTATTATCGGCCTTGATTGTGGCCACCGTAGTCGCTGCCGTGGGCTTCGTTTGGTTCACCATTGAGCAATACACCGGTATCGTTAAGAACTCCTTGGCTTCCTCCGATGGATTAGCCACCATTTGGAATGGTCAATGCTGGACAGCGGACTTCGCCAAAGCAGCCTTCAAGGTTTCCGGAACCGTAGCCGTGACCATGTTTATCACCGTCTTCGTTTCCAAGCTGGTCGCCGTGTGCTTGCCATTCGCTGTAGCCGCTTGCAAAAAGGATCCTGCCGTGGTCTCCCAACCGTTCTTGACCACCATCGTCGATGTCGTTTCCTTGCTCATCTACTTTGGCGTGGCAACGTTGATGATTCTTCAGTTCATCCCAAGCATATAAGTTTGATATTGCCGATTTAAACTTTGATATTTATAATATCGGTTGCCGCGGGAATGGCGGAAATGGTAGACGCGTACGTTTGAGGGGCGTATGGGGCAACCCATGCCAGTTCGATTCTGGTTTCCCGCACCAACAAAGAATCTAGCCTCGCAGTTGCGGGGCTTTTTCTTTTTTTAAGTTAATATGCTATATTTTTAAACGTTATGGCCTTAATTGAGATTCAAAACCTTAGATACGACTATGGCGATAAAGAGCTATATCGTGACGTCAATATGAAGATCAACAGCGGGGAACACTGCGTCCTCGTTGGGAAAAACGGATCTGGCAAGACCACCCTCCTTAATTTATTGGTGGGCGATTTGAAGCCAGATGATGGCAGGATCATTTGGACTCCCGGCACCACCTTTTCTTATTTAGACCAGCAAATGAATGTCCGTCAGGATGTTCCAACCGAAGAATACCTCTATGGTGTATACGCCGACTTATTCATTAAAGAGAAAGAGATGGAAGAGGCTTACGAGAAAGCCGCTTTAGATCCTGATAACTACGAAAAGCATCTCGGCAAAGCGGAAAACATCCAATCCTATTTAGACGATAAAAAGTTCTATGCCTTGCAAGAAAAGGTCGGCCGTTTGACCGATGGTTTAGGCTTAGGAAAAGAGCAATTAGTCAAACACCTGTCGAAATTGTCTTCAGGGCAAAGGGAAAAAGCCTACCTTTGCAAGATGTTGTTGGAAGAACATTCCGTCCTTATCATGGACGAACCTACCAACTTCCTAGACCAACAACAAGTCGCCTGGTTGGCCTCTTATTTAAAAGATTATCCTAAAGCATTTTTAGTGGTTTCCCACGACAGGGAATTCTGCCGGAAAATCGCTAACGTGGTGTTTATTTTAGCCAATCAGACCATCACCAGATATCCAGGCGATTACGATCATTTCGAAAAACAATACGCCTTGGACTTAGAACAATACGAGAAGAATTACAACGCTCAGCAGCGTTACATCAAAAAAGAAGAAACCTTCATCACCAAGCATATCGTCAGGGCCACTTCAGCCAGACAAGCCAAGTCCCACCGCGCTAGATTGGCTCACTTAGAAAGAATGGAACCTCCTGCCGTTGAAACCAACAACGTGCATTTCACTTTCCCTTTCACCCACGATGTCGGTGAACTTCCTTTAATAGTCGAAAACCTTGAGATTGGTTATGACGAACCATTGCTTGATCCAATCTCCTTTATTTTGAAAAGAGGCGAGAAGATAGCGATTCTCGGCCAAAATGGCGTTGGTAAATCAACATTTGTTAAAACCATCCTCGATTATCTTCCAGCCTTAGGCGGCGAGTATCGCTTCCTCCCAGGCACGGAAATTAACTATTTCAACCAAGACGAGGATATCGATATGGAACTCACTCCCTTTGAATTCCTCCGTCAAGAATATCCAAGCATGACCAACACCGAGATTAGAACCGCTTTAGGCGCGGTTGGCGTTAGAAAAGAATTGGCCATGAGGAAATTCGCCAATTTATCCGGCGGAGAAATCGTCAAAGCGAGGTTTGCTCTTATGACGAAGAAGGCCACCAACTTCTTGGTTTTGGACGAACCAACCAACCACCTCGATCAAGCCGCCAAGAACGCCTTATTTGAAGCTATCTCCAAGTTCCCTGGGGCGGTAATCCTTATCTCTCATGAGAAAGACTTCTACGACGGACTGGTTGATTACGAACTTTATTTCTAGTTATTTAATAACTTAGATTTTTCAACGAGCAATTTTCGATTTTCTTTGATATAATCTATACATATAGGAGTCATAGTTATGGATTTATACCATGAGGAAGTCCTCGAAAACATCGAGATCGTTTTGGGTGATATTACCACTTTGAAAGTGGATGCCGTCGTCAACGCTGCCAATAAATGGCTTGAATGCGGAGGCGGAGTTGACCGTGCCATCCATAAAGCTGCTGGCTATCCAGAATTGCATAAAGCCTGCAAGGCCTTAGGCGGTTGTCCAACCGGTCAAGCCAAGGTCACTCCTGGTTTTAATTTGCCAGCCAAATGGATTATTCATGCCGTCGGTCCAGTCTATGCCGGAACGGGTAAGAACCGAGTGGAATTGGCGAGTTGCTACAAGAATTCGCTGAATATCGCCTTTGAAAAGGGCCTTAAATCCATTGCTTTCCCATCCATATCCACCGGTGCTTTCTCCTATCCAAAACCAGAAGCCGCCAAGGTTGCCTTAGAAACCGTTGCTTCTTGGTTGGATGATATGAAGGAAGAACATAGTTTCTCCATCAAAGTCATCTTCTGCTGCTATAGCCAAGACATGCTGGATTTATATAAAGAAACCTTCGCCAAGTTAAAGTAAAAACATCGTTATCTAAGCCATGGTCATCCGTGGCTTTTTTATTTAAGAAAACCATGTCATTTTCTTTTACGCTTTTATTTGTCAATTAACCCCGAAATCCAATAGGTTGTCAAATAACCCGTTATTTGATATAGTTTAACCATGAGTAAACCAATTTTAGCTATTTTGTATGACTTCGATTCAACCTTAGCGAACTCGGATATGCAAAACTTTGGATTCATCCCAGCCATGGGATTGACTCCAGCGGAATTTTGGAGCCAGACCTCCGAATTCGGCAACAAAACACATTGTGAAAGAACCCTTTCTTATCTCTACACCATGCTTGCTTGCTGCAGAGAGAGGAATATCAAAATGACCGCCGCATGGCTCAGGGAAATGGGCGCCAACATCCAATATTACCCAGGGGTCGAAGGCTGGTTTGATCGTATCAACAAATATGGTGATGATCATGGGGTTAAAGTCGAACACTACCTCATCTCTTCCGGCAACAAGGAAATCGTCGATGGCTGTTCCATCGCCAAGTATTTTAGGAAGATGTATGCTTGCGAATTCCTTTTTGATGAAAAAACCAAGGAAGCCATCTGGCCGAAGCAAGTCATCAACTACACCCAGAAGACCCAATACTTCTTCCGTATCTCCAAAGGCGTTTATGACGCGAATGACGATAAAGGCATCAACACCCATGTCGAAAAACGTCGTATCCCTTACGGAAACATCGTCTATATCGGTGACGGAATGACCGATGTCCCAGCCATGTTAGTCGTCAAATCCAACGGAGGACGTTCCATTGCTGTCTTCGAAAAAGGCAAAGAGGAGGTCGTCAATCAGTTGGTCAAGGACGGACGTGTCAACTTCGCCTGTTTGGCCGATTATCGCGAGAACAAGAGCTTGGATAAGATTCTCAGACTCATCATTCAAGGCGTGGCCATCAATGAGCAGCTCGGCTTTCAAGAAGACCAAACCATTGCCAAGCAAAAAGCCAGTGAGGAACAGGCTAATAGCGCTTCCAACAAAGAAGAATAATCTAACGATTAAAGAACATGCTAGAATAGAGCCATGGCGAATGACGCTGTGGCTCTTTTATTGATTGGAGGCCTTGGTACCCGTTATGGTACGGTCCCACCCAAGCAATTCCAGGTTTTCGAAGGCAAACCACTCTTTTTGCACGCCGCTCAGACTTTGAGCGAATCCGTCAAAAAGATCATTTATGTTTGCCACCCTTCCTATTTAGCAACAGCCAAAGAACAACTCCTTAACGCTAATCTTTTAAGAGATGAGGATGTCATCATTCCCGGCGGCAAAACGAGACAGGAATCCGTCAGAAACGGCCTTAATTATCTAAAAGGCAAAGTCTCTGACGAATCTATTGTCATCATCAACGACGGGAATAGACCTCATATCACCAAAAAGATGATTGAGGGTGTTATCTCAAAGGCTAAGGAAAATGGCGCCGCAGTGGTCGCATATCGCTCAAGTGATTCGATTTTGATGTCGAAGGATGGCTATTCGGTCGATAACTATGTTGACCGCAACGAAGTCTTTATCGTCCAAACCCCGCAGGCGTTCCGTTTCGGAATCATCTTGGAGGCCATCAATAAAGCCTCTAAGGATTACACCGATGATGGTTCCTTGGTTTTGGATGTAATGGGCATTAAGCCTCTTATCGAAGAAGGCTCTCTTAACAACATCAAAGTCACCACCAAGTAGGAGGACTTTTCATGGAAGAAAAAGTAGGCGATATTTTGGTAGGCACCGTTATCAGACTCTACCCAAAATACGCGATTTTATTATTTGAATCAGGAAGAACAGGACTTCTTCATATCAGCGAGCTCAGCAATAGCTACGTCAGAAACTTCACCGCCCTGGTCCAAGTCGGCAATATTTACAAAGTAAAGGTCATCGCCATCAACGAAGAAAATGGTTCGATGCGTGTCTCAGTCAAGCAACTTAGCGAAGAAGAGAGACATAAGAACCTCCAAGGCAACGTCGAAGAGGAAACCCGTGTTTCTTTCGATGCCTTAAAAGAGAATCTTCCGAATTGGATCGATAACCAAATCAATGTCCATAAACCAATGCCGTTGACCTTGAATACCGACCATCTCGTAAATCAAATCGACGTGGCTTCCTATCAAGATAGAGTCAATGAAATTGATAAGATGATCGAAGAAGGAACCGGAGAAGGTGCTGATTTCTTAGGCTGGAAAGATTATCCTAACAACTACGACAAAGCTGAATTTGAACAGATTGTTAAGGACGCTAAATACGTCCGTGACAATTACGATGTCTTGGTCGTTTGCGGCATCGGCGGTTCTTATTTAGGCGCCAGAGCGGCTATCGAAGCCTTAAGAGGCACAATCCTTAAAAAGAAGCCAGAGATTATCTATTTAGGCCAAACTTTGGATCCTGATTATTTAGCTGACACCTTGGAATATTTAAAGACCAAGAAGTTCGCGGTCAACGTCATATCCAAGAGCGGAGGTACCACCGAAACCGCCGTCTCCTTCCGTTTATTGAAGAACTTATTGGAAGCCAAAATGGGCAAGGAAAACACCAAGAAGGCAATCTTCGCCACCACCGATAAAGAACATGGCTCCTTACTGGAATTGGCTAAGGCCGAAGGCTATAGAACCTATACCATGCCAGGCAACATCGGCGGACGTTATTCCGTCTTCACCGCCGTGGGTTTGTTTCCGATGGCCGTCGCTGGCATTGATATCAAGGTCTTCATGAACGGAGCCAAGCAAGCCATGATTGACTTAAAGGATCCTTCCTTAGAGAGCAACCCAGCCTATCGTTACGCGGTCATCCGTCATGATTTATATAAGGAAAAGAAGGATTCCGTTGAATTCCTTGTCACTTATAGCCCGTATTTCGTTCAGATTGGCGAGTGGTGGAAGCAACTCTTCGGAGAATCTGAAGGCAAGGACGGAAAAGGCTTATTGCCAGCTTCCGTGACCTTCACCACCGATTTGCATTCCATGGGTCAATTCATTCAAGAAGGTTCCAAAATCTTCTTTGAGACCAGCATCTTCGTGAAGAGACCCCATCATCCTTTATGCCTCAACAAAGACAAAGATGATTTGGATAAGCTCAACTACTTAGCCGGTATTGACATGAACGAAATCAAATCCAAGGTCTTCGAAGGCGTTGTATCCGCCCACGAGGAAGTCGGTAAGAATGACAATCTCATCATCGAGATCAACGAGATGAATCCATATTACTTGGGATATCTCTTCTACTTCTTCATGAAGGCCTGCGCTATGTCGGCATACTTAAATGGAGTCAATCCGTTTAACCAGCCTGGGGTCGAAGTTTATAAGAAGAACATGTTCCACCTCTTAGGCAAAGAGGGATATTGATAATTCTCTATAAGAGAGGGGGCAATTCCCCTCTTTTTCTTCGTTGACTAGCGCATTTCATAATGCTATATTCTTTAAGCACGTTTTTAAGGGAGTGCGGCCCGGATGCTTAGCTCAGCGGGAGAGCATCGCCCTTACAAGGCGGGGGTCACAGGTTCAAACCCTGTAGCATCCACCAGCCTTATTAAGACGTGCGGTGACATTAAATCAGTGGGTGAATAGCGAAGTGGCCAAACGCGGCTGACTGTAAATCAGCTCCTCAGGGTTCGGTGGTTCAAATCCATCTTCACCCACCATTTATTTTATTGGGGTGTAGCCAAGCGGTAAGGCAACAGACTTTGACTCTGTCATGCACTGGTCCGATCCCAGTCACCCCAGCCAACTAACTCCCGTTAGCTCAGTGGTAGAGCACTTGACTTTTAATCAAGGGGTCGACAGTTCGAGCCTGTCACGGGAGACCAATCGCCCGAGTGGTGGAATGGTAGACGCAGAGGACTTAAAATCCTCCGGATGCGTAATCCGTACCGGTTCGAGTCCGGTCTTGGGCACCATAAAAATATAGGTCCGTTTGGCGGGCCTTTTTTATTGAAAATATTGAATTTCCGCTCACTTTTTAGAGATTTACAACAATGGTTTTTCTCATGCTATAATGTGTTTAGAAACCACGCCTTTTGTTGGTGAAAGGAGCGGACATATGAAAAATAAACTTACGAGATTGATTATGCTGCCAATCCTAGGATTGTCTCTGATTTCTTGCTGTGGTGAGGATGCCAGAGATTGGCCAAGAATCAATTTGAACATAGAGCCGGAAGACGTGCTGCTGTATTCTGCACATTATATCGGCAGCGCAAACGATTATCGCGAATACACCGTAGGGACGAAAACGACAGACAATCTCGAAGCGATAAAGCGAAATATGACAAGAGTCCAAAACATGCCTTATAAGGAAGAATTGATGGATTTTGACGAAGACAGAAAATGGATGGATTTCCTAGAAGTTACGATAACCACGAAAAGCGAGGCTCGAATCATCAAATATATCGGCTATGGAATCACGAATGGAGCCGTATGCTTCGAAAGCGATGAATGGCATCATCTCCCAGGAGATTTCGTGAGCTTTCTATTTAGAAATTTCGAAGAAGAATAAAAAGGAGATAAATATGATACTGAACCTGGCAGCAGCATTCCTGGCCGCCTCGTCCATCAACGGGCCGGCGGCGAGCCAAGCCCTGGAGTCCATCGATCAGGCGAACGCCTCGGAGATATGCGTGCGGCATGCGATCGACGAGGGATACGCCTCGCCAAGCCTGGATCAGAACGCCGTAACCGACCTCTCCGGCAACATCTTCCTCGTCGAGACGGGCGAGCAAGAGGGTTTCATGATCGTCGACCCGGTCTCGCAGCTCTACATCGAATCGACGCCTCATGCCGAGTCGCCTTACGACTTCGGCGAGACGCGTCGCTATTACTACTTCGGCCCATGGAATTATTACTATGGGCTGGGCAGGGTCTTCGTCCATTGCGTAACGGGCGACATCATCTCGAGTGAGGAGGCTGAGGCTCTGCAGGACTACTTCGACGAGAGGCTGGCCGCCTTCCGCGAGGCAACGTCAGATGAGGCATACGCCGCCTATCGGGAGGAAAACCCGGCGAGCCCGGCGATAAAACCTTTGATTAGAACCGATAACATAACATACATAGACAATTACGAGGTCATTCGTGATTCCATACACCCCGAGAACTACGACAAGTCTTGTGGATTCGTGGCCGCTTCAATTGTCCTCAACTATTACGACAAAACCGTTTCCAAAGGAATCGTGGCTGATCAATTCAAAGATGCAGACGGCGAGTTGATTTCAACTGTGTCCTATTCCGAAGAAACCAATCTCAAGGACAAATTGGTGGCGTACAATAATGGCATCAGGAATTCCTACGCTAACACCGTCGCAGCTGCGGTCAACAGATATTGTGCCGATTACGACGTGCATGGGACGGCAAGTTGGTATTTGCTAAGCGCTGGCCTTCCGACTTCGATTTTGCAGGACAGACCCGCCATCATTTTTGGCAACTATCCGGATATTGGACAGCCGGAGACAAATAAGCGCATCAACCATGCGGTGGTCGCCTATGGCTACGACCTAAGATGGTGGAACGGGTATTATATTGTCCATTTCGGGTGGGGTCTGGGATTCGAAGAGACCTCCCTGTGTGTTTTCTGGTGGACTGGCATGACCATGACCTTCACCCTCGACACGGACTACTACGAGCAAAACCACACGATCGGCCACGACGAATACGGGTTCCCCGACGCCTACGCTTCGGAAGAGACGTCGAAGCAGATAACGACCGCCGATGGACTGACATTCGACACGAAGAGGCTCAGGTGCGGCTTCATCCACGACGAGTACGTCACCATATCCCCGAGGAAAGCGGGGTTCGGCACCGCCTACATCGAGTATGCCTTCGCGAATCCGGTGAGGGAGATAGAGATGGACATATCATACTGGAGCCTCGATGAGAGATATGGGAGCCCCAACCATTCGGAGCTAAAATTCCAATACAAAGGGCTGATGTCCGAGGATTGGGACAACGAGATCAATCTCCTTGCGGAGGATCTGTCGATGGATAGGACCAAGCAAACCCATATGACGATAACGTTCCAAAGGAAGACGAGGGCGTTCAGGATATACGCCAACTTCAGCTACATGCAGGTCCCTACCGACAGGAACAAAGGCAGGGTATCCATCGGGAACATCCTGGTCAAGACTTATAGATAATCAGCAAAAAGTCCGCCAAACAGGCGGTCTTTTATATTCCTAGCAGCAATTGGACTAAGCCCAATACAGCAAGATGGGCAGGGTAATACAAATAATACACGGCCTTCATGGCTTTGCCCTTGCCTGGTTGTCCATTATATAAGCGAAGAACGGGAATGGCTAAAGCAACGCATAAGGCCATCAATCCATAAAGAAGGCTGCCAGTGTAAACACAGTATAAAGCGCTATAGATAGCCACCGGAATCATCATATGGAGCATCTGTTTCCAGAAGCTTCCGCGGAAGTAATAAAGAAGGATGATTGCGAAGTACCCACAGCTCGACCAGTCACATGGGAAGGCAATCACGCCAAAGCCTAAATAGATCAACGCTTTAGCCCAAGCTGGGACCGAGAAATATCGATCATCCGTTAAATACAGAGCCAATCCAGCAATAGCCAGTCCCCACATAACCGAGGTTTCGTATTCAGGTCCTTCTAAGAAAGGAATGACAGACTGCTCGGTGTAGAAGCAATAGGCGAAATGGGATATGAAGGCACCAATGAACAAACGAATAAGATAGTTCTCCGGATTCTTGGTGTGATGCCAGCCTTCTGCCATCATAAACCAGAATATCGGAGCAACTATTCTTCCAAAGACATGAATCAGGATGGCCCACCATTGGGTGGAAAATGGGGCGTTTTGGAAAGTCCATGCCAAATGGTCGGCCGTCATCAAAATCATGGCAATCACTTTTAAAGCGTTGCCAGAAAGACAGGCGTATTTAGGATAGGACGCTTCCCCTTCTAAAGAGAATGTGCGAGTGGCTATGGCTTCCATGTTTTTTATTTATTAGAAACGATCGGATGGGTATTCGCCTTTATCGACAAGTTCTTTCAAAGAAGTTACGACTTCCTCTAAATCATCTCTATAGGTGACACCGTGCCAAACGGCATCGGTTCTAAGCACTTTGCAGACGGCTTCTTTTTCTTCCAACAACTCCGTCATCACGTCGGTAGTGAGATATTCGGCGTCCAATATATCGTTTTTATGATTGTCTAAAAACTTCGGAAGTCTTTCTTCGAAGACATCCAAAATATCATGGGTATAAACGAATAAGTTCATGGAAACCAAGGTTTCATGATCAATCTTCTTATAGTCTTTGGTTCCTAATGGAGCGGCCCAGATATCATCGCCTCTCCATTCAACGCTGGATTCGACAACCCTCTTGAGGTTGTGGTTGTCATCAAAATCAAGAACGCCACGTTTGACGCTTCCTTTTTTAGATAAGGTGTTCTTAGCAAAATACGCGACGTTTGCGTGTTGGGCTTTGACACCTTTGTCTAAAGATTTCAAATAATTGGCGGCCTGAACAAAAGCATCAGCCCCATAGAAATCATCGGCGTTGATGATGGCAAAGTTGCCCTTTAGCACATCCTTGGCGCAATAAATGGCGTGCGCGGTTCCTAATGGCTTAATTCTTTCTTTTGGAACCGAATAGCCTTTCGGAAGGTTATCCATCTTTTGATAGGCATAAGCGGTCTCAACATATTTCGAGACCCTCTTGCCTACCGTCTCTTCGAACTCTTCGTACATGTCTTCCTTGATAACGAAAACGACGCGATCGAAACCAGCCTTAACGGCATCGTAAATCGAATAGTCGATGATGAAATTCCCTTTCTCATCAACGGGCTGAATTTGCTTTAGTCCACCAAAGCGGGAGCCCATCCCAGCTGCAAGTATTAATAAATCCATACGAGTATTTTAACTATGTTAATTATGAAAGCGAAGCAATTAATCGACTTCGCACATCTTTTTGGCTTGTTTCATCCAAATTCTCATCGAAGTTCTTTCTGGAATGATCTTTTGGATTCTGACCAAGGACCTGACCATGAAACGGTTGATAGAATAAACTTTCTTCTTCTTGGCGTCCTTATAAGCACGGGCCACAACTTCTTCCTTGGTGGAGGTCATCTTATCCCATTTGTAGTTACGGCCATTGTCGAAGTCTTTGAGCATATCGGTCTTAATCCAATATGGAGTGACAGCCATAACATGAATACCCTTCTTCTTGTATTCGTAATGAAGGGCTGCGCTCCAGGAATTAACGAAGGCTTTGCCAGCGGCATAGACAGCCAAATACGGAAGTGGCTGACGACCCGCTTGAGAGCCCGTATTGATTAGGTGCGAGCCGGCGTGCATATGACGTAAGGCGTAGTAGCTTAAAGTAGCCACCGCTTCGACATTCAAGTGAATGGAAGAACGGATGTTCTCGATGGTCTCGTGATTCATAGCACAGGTCTTGCCCATACCAGCGTTGTTGATCATCCAAACGATATCGACATCCAAAGCGGTCCATTTGGCCTCTAAGGCGTCCAATGATTCTTCTTTCGATAAGTCTAAAGAGATAGGAACTACCTTATTTGGGTATTCCTTGGCTAATTCGTCCAAAAGCTCTTTTCTTCTGGCTACCGCCCAAACTTCATCGACATCCTCATTGACCAAGATTTTGACCCATTCTTTGCCGAGTCCGCTGGAAGCGCCAGTCACAACCGCTATTCTTTTCCCCATATTCTACCTCGATTCTTTGAAATAATATCACGAATGCAACCTTAAGGTAGATTTTAGAAAAAAATAGGGGCAATATATTTTTATATTGGAGGCAATTTTTACTATGTCTAATTTTGTTAAGAGCATCAATGGTTTGTCCAAGTTTTGGAAACTCATTCTCTGCATCCCAGGAATCAACTTGATTTGGGGCATTTGGAGAATCTGCGTCGCCGTTAAGAATAACAGCGCCATCCAGCTTGTCTTAGCTATCTTGATGTTATTCTTCGGAACCACCGTTTTATGGATTCTTGACATCGTTTTCATCATCCTTAACAACTATCCGTTCTGGTTCAAATAAGCAGAAGATAAATGAAGGCCCTTCTTGTGAAGGGCTTTTATTTTGGTCTATATTACTAACCGAGGTAACCTTATGAATCATTCCGAAACATTTTTAGCCCTTAAGCCATATCTAGACAAAAAGAGAGAACTTAGGAACTTGGTCAATGTCCTTTATTATGACTTGGCCACAACCGCCCCAGAGAAAGCCCTAGAATCCCAAGGCGAGATCATGAACAAGTATGACGCCGAATTCGCCGCCATTTCCACCGACGAGGAATATAAGAAGTTGGTAGCCAGAGGCTTAGCCGATAAATCCTTATCTAAAGAAGAACAAAGATTGTTTTCCTTCCTTAACGAGGAAATCGATTTGATGAACAAGATGTCCATCGAGGATTACACCGCCTATAAAAACGCCAACGTCAAATCCAATGAGATGTGGAGGCTTTATAGGGGCCAAAACGATTTCGCTTCTTGGCTCCCATATTGGGAAGAATGCGTCTCTTGGTCCAAAAAGATTGCCAAGCTCAAGATGAAGGAAGGCATGAAGACTCCTTATGATGCTTTGCTAGACGCTTATGAGCCAGGCAACACGACCGAATATTTGGATAAGTTATTCGCCCCAATCAAGGAAACCATCGTCAAGTTATTGCCAATCGTTTTAGAAAGGCAAAAGAAGACGGTTCTCCCGCCGATTAAGGAATATAGCCAAAGGTTACAAGAGGATTTAAGCTACTCCCTGCTTGATTTGATCTGCTATGACATGAAGAGAGGCGTTCTTAGAGTCTCCGCCCATCCATTCTCTGCCGATGTCGCCCAATATGATTCTCGTTTGACCACCCGTTATGATTTGAAGGACTGGAGAAACAATCTCTTCACCATTCTTCATGAAGGTGGCCATTGCCTAGAATTTCAAAATAAAGGCGAAAAGATGTATCAAGATTATCTCGAATATGTCGCTTCGGCCGCTCAATGCGAGACTCATTCGAGATTGATTGAGAATATCTTTGGACGTAGCAAGGAATTCGCTCCGATTTTAAAGGAACGCTGCGCTCAAAACTTAGACAAAGACTTCAACAGCATTTCTGACGAAGACTTCTATTTGATGTTAAATGAAGTTAAGCCAAGTCTCATTAGATGCGACGCCGATGAATTAACCTATTCCTTGCACATCATCATCCGTTATGAAATCGAAAGAGACTTAATTAATGGAGTCATCGAATGCAAAGACGTTCCAGCCATTTGGAACAAGAAATATAAAGACTATCTCGGCATCGATGTCCCAACCGACAAAGATGGCTGCATGCAAGACGTCCATTGGACCGATGGAGAATTCGGTTACTTCCCAAGCTATCTCTTAGGCAATCTTTATGGGGCGATGATCTTCGAAAGGATAGATAGAGAAATCCACGCCTTCGAAAAGGTCAAGAACAATGACTTCAAAGCCATCGTTGATTGGCTATCTAAGAACGATTACCAATACGACTGGATGCGTCCAGATGATTGGATCATGAAAGTCGTTGGCAAGCCATTATCCAGCGATGCCTTCATCCGTTATCTGACTAACAAGTACGGCAAGTAAACAAAAAGCCTCGAGAACCGAGGCTTTTTTGGTGTTTTAGAACCCATAAGTCTTTAAGACTTTGACCAATGGTTTAACGATCTTGGCGAGGTTTCCATCCACGAACGGATCCTTTAAGCCCGCCTTAGCAAGCAAGGTACGGAACGGATATTTGCCACCCATCTTGCAAAGCTTGAGATATTTCTTCCAAGCTTTCTTGTGATTCTTCCTATCCAATAATAAGAACTGGAAGGCAATGACCTGAGCAAGGGTATAGTCGATGTAATAAAACGGGCATTGGAAGACGTGCATCTGAATGAGCCAACGCTTGCCCTTGAGCAAGAACGGGCAATCTTGTTCGGCTTCGACTTTCCATGGAGTGTATTTCTCTTCGATCTTATGGAAGGCTTCCAAGCGTTCTTCATTGGTAGCGTTTGGATTAGCATAGACCCAATGTTGGAACTCATCGATGGTGACCCCGTAAGGCAAGAACTCGATGGAGTCAGCTAAATGCTGATAACGATACTTGTTGGAATCATCGAAGAAGAGGTCCATCCAAGGTTCGGCGATGAATTCCATCGACATCGAATGGATTTCGCAGGATTCCATCGTTGGAGCACGATATTCAGGAATCTTGATGTTGCGAGCGCAATAGGCTTGGAAGGAATGTCCAAACTCGTGGGTCAAGACATCGACATCGCCGGAAGTGCCGTTGAAGTTAGAGAAGATGATTGGGCATTCGTGGACTGGGAAGTATTCCATATAGCCACCGCCCTGTTTGCCTTCTTGGGCATCCAAAAACATAAGATGATGTTCGTCCATGAAACGGAAGAAATAAGAGGTTTCCGGCGATAATTCATCGTACATCTTCTTGGCTTTCTCCACCTTTTCGGCAGTCGTGCCATTTGGAAGTGGATTACCGTCCTTGAACATCGTGTTCAAATCGTAGACACGAGGTTTCTTGATACCGCATCTCTTGTATTGCTCTTTGATGAGCTTGGCGCAAATCGGGGTGACTACCTGATGGATTTGCTCTCTGTAATCAGCGACTTCCTCTGGGGTATAGTCAAATCTGTTCATGCGAATGTAGGCTAATTCGGTGTAGGACTTGAAGCCCAACTTCTTGGCCATATTGGTACGGACTTTGACCATCTCGGAAAATAAGTCTTCGATGTCTTTGGTGTTCTCGTCCAAATAGGAATAGAAAGCTTCGGAGGCCTTGGCGCGAACTTCTCTATCCGGAGAGCCTAAGAACTTACCCATTTGAGAAATGTTGTAGGTCTTGCCTTCATAAGGGATGGCTAAGGCGGCCACCATCTGACCATATTTGGATTGGAGCTCGTTTTCTTTTTGAAGATCTTCGGTGATGCATGGATCGAAGGCTTTGAGGTTAAATTCCCTCATTTTGAAAGCAAAGCTTCCGAGTTTCTCTTCCAGATAAGGACGGAACTTGGAATTAAGCATAGCCTTATCAAATTTGATGGTGGCTTCGGTAACGAGTGGGGAGCCATTATCGACGATATCCATGGCCTTTTGACGTTCTTTGATACGGGTATCCAAGGTATAAAGAACCTGGATATGGCAGAACTGGTCATGGACTTTGTCCAAATATTTTGCCATGTTCTTATAAGCTTTCAGGGCTTCTTCGTTAGAGGCCGCGGCTTCAAAGGCGGCGGTTCTCTTTTCGACGTTGGCAACGATTGATTTGATATTAGGCTTTCTAAACGGCCAAACTTCGAAATTTGCTAATTCTTTCTTCATAATTCCTCCTTGATTTCTAGTAAGTTAGTCTCTTCGGTTTTTGGAGCGTGCCATTTGACTGCCCTTACTTCTCTCTTTCCTTTTACGGTCAAAACCAAGACATAGTCGCTTATTTCTTCTTTATATAAATTGGATAGATACCCATATCTAAGAAGAAGACGGACACGAGAATGGAAGGTCCTGCTAGAGAGATTGGAGTAGTAGCCATAACATTCCAATTCCTTGGCCTTAGGATCATTATGGACACCGGTCAAGATGTCGTATAGCCCCTTAGCCGAAGTATAAAGGCCTTTATCTCTTAAAAGCGAGACGGCACTCAATATGAGTGAATGTGATTTTTGGCAGCTGAACTCTTTCATAGACATTAGATACTATAGGCATTTATCAAATTTTTGCACTCAAAATACATCGTTCTTGTTCTCTTAGACTAATAAGTCTAGAATATGCGCTATGGACGAAATGTATCAGCAAGTTGAAACGGTACTAGAAAAAATCAGACCGTTCTTAAAAAGAGATGGCGGAGACATCGAATTGATCGGCATCAAGGATGGCATCGTCTACGTTAAGATGACCGGTGCCTGCGATGGTTGCTCCTATGCGATGGAAGACATCGCCCAAGGGGTCGACATCATCATCTGCGAAGAAGTCCCAGGCGTCATCGGAGTCCAAGGTTCAGAGAATGTTCCGGAAGACGTGATGACCGAATATCTCGAAAGAAAGAACCAAAAGGCCAAAGAGAATAAATAAAATACCTCCCACCGAGAAGATGGGAGGTTTTCTTTTTTTATTTGTCTTTCAGCTTCATTAATAAGGCTCTTTCATGATTGATGATGGCATCGATCTGCGAGCCATAGACCGACCTCATAGCCATGTATCTCTTTCTCTCTGCCTCTGGGACATTGGAAAGATATAAGGCAGTGAAGATTTTTTCCAAACGGATGAAAGATTCATAGACGTTAAGGATGGTCAATAAGTAGAAGTATTCCTTACGGCTATAAATGAGAAGTGGGGAAGAATGAGCGATTTCCGACGACATTTCGTAGATTTTGGCCTTTTCCCTAAGATTGGCCACACGTTCTACCCCATCACGGAAGTTGAGTTTGAAATCCTCAATCTTCTCGATTCCTGGGACGGCGTATAACCAACCGTATTCAATGAAACGTTTGGTGTCTTTGGACTTGAGCCCATGGACTTTCATCTCATCCTTGATCTTGACGAATAAAGCATCTCCTTGTTCCTTTGGAAGGATGTTCCTGAAGGCCAAGGCGTACTGCATATGCTCAAGGTAACTCTTGATGACCGGCGCCCCATAAGAGACCAAGACGATGAGAATGCATTCATTCTCATGCAAAGTTCTCCAAGTGGAGAAGGCTTCGGTTTCAAAGCCACCGGTAAGAAGATTAATGACACATCTAGCCATCGAAAAGCCCTTTTTCATGACATCGACCAACAATGTCTTTCCCGGGTCACCCGATGGGTATTTGTCTAACATCGAAAGGATGAAATTGAGGTATAAAGTGATAGTCGATATCTCAGGGAGATAACGGTTGGTCAACCGTGAATCCTGCCATGATAAGTGCTCGTTGGTGTAATACTTATCCACCGCGGTCGAAAGAAGCTGTCTCTCGAATTCATCGGTCTTAAGCACCTCAGGCGGGTACATTGTGGCATAAAGGCTCATCTCGTTGAGGATATAGAGAATCAATTGTATGTGATTTAGCTGATAAGCGTTTAAGGATGGAGTGGTGCTGTTTAAGCCTTGGACTCCGTATAAAGCATCGGAATAGCAGTCATAAAGAAACCCACGATCAACGTCAGCGGGTACATTTAGATCCGTCAGCAATTTGTCAAATTGGGTTTGCGTTAATTTCTGCATTATTCTTCTACCTTGAATACACGGGTGGCCTCAACCGCCTTCTTCCAACCTCTGGAGAGACGTTCGGCCTCTTCTTTATCCATCTTCGGTTTGAAAATTCTATCGATGACAACTTGTTTGGCAATGGCATCTAAGCTCTTCCAGAAGCCAGAGCCCAAACCAGCGATATAACCAGCGCCTAAAGCGGTTGTCTCAACCTGTTCTGGAGCGCGGACTTCGCATTGAAGGATATCGGCCTGGAACTGAAGCAACAAGTCATTCTTGGAAGCTCCACCGTCGACCTTTAAGACTGGCAAATCTAATCCAGCGTCTAATTTCATCGTATCAAAGACGTCTTTGCTCTGATAGGCGATGGAATATAAGGCGGCTCTGGTAATGTTATGTCTATCGACGCCTCTGGTCAAACCAAAGATAGCGCCTCTGGCGTCATCGTCCCAATATGGGGTTCCTAAGCCAACAAAGGCTGGAACGAAGTAAACGCCACCGGTATCTGGACGCTTGCAAGCATAATAAGCGGAATCGCCGGCATCTTCGATCCAACGGGTCTGGTCTCTGACCCACTGAATGACGGCGCCACCGATGAAGACGGAACCTTCAAGGGCGTAAGTGGTCTCGCCATTGACCCTCCAAGCAACCGTAGTTAATAAACCGTTCTTGGAAGTGACGGCTTCGGAGCCGGTGTTCATGAGCATAAAGCAACCGGTGCCATAGGTGTTTTTGGATTCGCCCTTCTTGAAGCAACACTGGCCGAACAAAGCGGCTTGCTGGTCGCCAGCCACGCCATGGACATGGACGTTGGTGTCGAAGAACTTGGCTTCGCCAAAGTCGGCGTCATTATCCATGACCTCTGGAAGCATCTTCTTTGGGATATTCCATAAGGAAAGCAATTCGTCATCCCAACTCATGGTGTGGATGTTAAATAACATGGTTCTGGAAGCGTTGGAACAATCGATATAATGGTTGCCTTTGGTAATCTTATAGACGAGCCAGCTATCGATGGTGCCGAAAGCCAAATCGCCGTGTTCAGCCGCTTCTTGCGCTCCACCGACGTTATCCAAGATAAAGCGGATCTTGGAGGCAGAGAAGTAAGGGTTGATGCGAAGACCGGTCTTGGAAGCGATGAATTCGGTCTTCTCAGCCATTTCGTCGCAGTAGGTTTGGGTCTGCTTGGACTGCCAAACGATAGCGTTGTAGATAGGACGCCCGGTGTTTCTGTCCCAGACGATGGTGGTTTCACGCTGATTGGTGATACCAATAGCGGCGATTTCCTCCCAACTAGATCCGGAGATGATGAGTAATTCGTTAATGACGTCAACGACGGATACCCAAATTCTCTCCGCGTCTTGTTCTACCCAGCCTGGATGTGGATAGAAGCATTCGACTGGACGCTGGGCCATATAAACGCCACGTCCTTTGTCGTTGATCAAGATGGCTCTCGTAGAGGTCGTACCTTGGTCGATTGATAAGATGTATTTTTTCATAGGTTCCCCCCTAAATTATTTCTGTTTGTCTTTCGAAGCTAGGAAGGTTTCGATTTGGTCCGGATCTTTGATTATATCCTTGGTTAAACATTCCGCGCCTTTCGGAGTGATCAAAAGATCATCTTCGATGCGGATTCCGATGCCACGATCCTCCATATACAAGCCTGGCTCATTGGAAATGACCATGCCTGGCTCCAGCGGGATGTTCTTATAGGAACGATCTAACGGAGAGCCATATGGGTCATGGGTATCTAAGCCAATAAGGTGGGATACTCCATGGAAGAAGTATTCGGAGATATCTTCTTCGCGTTTGAGGAATCCCGCTTTAACGCATTCTTTGGCTAAGAATTCGACGGTGAGTCTGTCTAATTCCTTGATGGTCATGCCTGGTCTAGCCATTTCTTGGACCATCTGGTTACAACGGAGAACGATGTAGTAAGCGATTCTTTGCTCTTTGGTGTATTTGCCATTGGCTGGGACGGTACGAGTGACATCGGCGCAATAATAACCATGCCTGGCCCCTAAGTCAGATAAAACCAAATCGCCGTCATGGACGATGTCCATCGGGGTTGGGTAATGCAAGCAAGTTCCGTGGATTCCCGAAGCCATGATGGTTGGGAAGGACAAACCTTGATAGCCGGTGTCATCGTTGATGGCGCGCAAGAATTCATCCGCCAATTCATATTCTCTGACTCCTGGTTTCATCTTCTTCCAAACGGCTCTGAGGCCAACGCCCGTAGCGGAAATCGCGCTTCTTAATTCGGCAATTTCCCTATTGGATTTTTTCAAACGGAGTTTGGTTACTTCGGCGTAAACGTCTTTGACTTCCAAGCCAGCGTATTTCTTTTCCATCTGGCCTTTGAAAATACGAGTTGAGGTTTCATCAGCAATCTTGATTTCCCTATCCAAGTCGAGATAGAGGGTATGGACTTCGCCATATTCACAGAGTTTCGGATTGAAAACCGATTCGATTTTGGATTCCAGAGACTGGTTTAAGAGAACGTTTTTGATACCCGAAATGGAAGAAGCTTCTTCCGGAGTGAGGCGTTTGCCATACCAACGTTCTTTCTTTCTATCAAACGGAAGAATGAAAAGAATCTCTTTGGTTTCCCCATCGGATTTGATGAGCAAAAGAGCGGAGTCTTCCTGATTGATGCCGGTCAAATAATAGAAGTTGCGGTTGATTTCAAAAGGAAGGTCTTCGTCGGCGGATGAGACTTTTGGCACCCCACCGAACAATAAAGCGGCGCATCTATCTGGAAGCGCCTCTAATAAGCGTTCCCTGCGCATTTGGAATTCTGCTGCTGGAATCATATTTTTACCTCCGAATACAACGTATCATCTTCGAGGCTAAGAATTTTCTTAGGGTCAAAGCAATCAAGATAGTGGCGGACTTGTTCTTTCTCGCCTACAAAGGATATTTTAATCACTTCATCATAGATGATGTTAGAAATCTTGAATCCTTGTTTCTCTATTTGGTATTTGGTCATATCAAGCTCAGGATAGGCAATGGCCACATTAGCCCTCAAGCCGGGCCTAGCTTCCATCAATTGGGCTTTCAAAATGACTTCCTCCGCGCATTCGCGATAGGTTCTCGTCAATCTCGGAAGACCGAGCTTGATACCGCCGAAATAACGAACGATGACGATTGAGACATTCTCGAAGTTCTTGTTCCTAAGGGTGCTCAATATCTGAAGCCCGGCCGAATGGCCTGGTTCCCCATCATCGCCCATCTTCTCTATGTTGCCTATTCGGGCCCCGTAACAATAATGTTTGGCCTTTGGGTAGGCTTCTTTGATTTCCTTAAGTTGCCTAGCGAAATCATCTTCCGTCTCCGCATGTCGGAGGGAACAGATAAACTGGGAGTGCAGGACTTCCTTTTCGTAGATGGTTTCGTTTAGGACAGTTAAGGACATAAAGGTGATTATTAGGCGACTAAGGCGGCAACGTCATTGAAGCTGAAGCCAGTAGCGAAGGCATCCACGATGGAGACCTTGGCTACGCCGGAAGTGGCCCCATGATAGATCTGATGATTGACCATGAAATCATAGATAGCGGCGTTGTAGAAGAACTTCTCGGCCACCGTATTATTGGTTTCCATTGCGGATAAAGCCGTCTTGAAGCCGGTTGCATCGGAGTTGGAATTGATGATGGTCTTGAAGCCATAGGCTTTGGTTGCGGTAAGCATATTATTCAAAGCGGTTAAATCTTTGGAATTTTTGACCACGTTGAAGTCTTCTTTGTAAGTCGGGTTGGCTGTGACGGCATTCTCGGCGGCGGTCTGTCTTAAGGCATCATCGCCCGGGGCATTGGTGGCTAAGCCAGAGAAGTATGTGCCGCTCTTGGCATATTCAACCGTGGCTTCCAAGAAAGCGCGGCCCATATTAGTGATAATCTCCGTGCCGAATAAGGAGGTAGAAGCGTTCTCGGCGATGTAGGCGAATAAGAACTTCTCGGTTCCCGTCTTCTTGTAATTGGCCAAGGATTCAAGCATCGAATAATAGGCAGGCAGAGCGATAGAGCCGACCGTGATACTGCCATAATGGCCGCCCAAGAAGAATTCAACCTCACAGGTGTCGTTGAGATAAGAAGTGAACCAGGCACCTTCGATATCAGAAGAATAAGACTCGGATTCGAAGATGTCATGGATGCCCTTATAGGAGTCATTAATGCGAGCGCCCAAATCCATCACGAAGGTAGCGCCGTTATCTTCATAATTGAACTTCATGACATTGCGCATGAAGATATCGCGGCTTAAGAAGGACTCTACGCCGGTGACGAGTTTCATATCATTGTCATAAGCGCGAGTATAGAAGCCGTTCTCGTCATCCAAGAACTTAAGCAAATCCGGGAAGACGGCCAATAACTTGTCAGTGCATTCGCTGGAAGAGGTATCGATGGTTGGGTAGGAATTGCCGTTGGTGACATATAAGGCATTCAAGAAGTTGATCAAGGAATCGATAGCCCCGCTGTCTTTGCCATATTCTTCTTGAGTTAGGAAGTAAGTGGCGGTATCGACGGTGACGTCTTTGATGGCGTTGAGAGTGGCGCCATCGGCCAAAACGACTTTGAAGGCTTTTGCGCTCTTCAAGTTGATGGTTCCGGCCGAAGAAGCTTCGCCAGAATAGATAGTCGACCAGTTGACGTTATCGGAGGTAGCGGTGATGGTGATGGTCCCATTGCCATCAATCTTCAAAGAAGAATAGAGACCGATTTCGGCAAAGGCTGAGGAATCGTAATTGGCAGTCGTATTGATGTCGAAAGAGATGCTGCTATAAACATTGAAGGAAGCCATATCATCCAACAAGCTCATGACTTCGTATGGGACGACATCTTTGATGACATCGATAGCATTTAAAGCCTTGAAGAACTTGGATAAATCAGTTGGGGCATAGGTAGTAAAGTCAACGGAACCGATGGAAACGCCGCTGGAACCGACAACACCCATATCGAGCAAGGTCTTAAGGAGACCACCGCCGTTGCCGTCATTGGTAAGGGCGTTGATTTCGCTTAGCCAGTTACCGCTATGAGAGGAACTCAAAGTACCGGCCGTAAAGGCTTTGATATAACTATGCATCTTGTTGGTGGCGTCTTTATACATCGTCTCATCAAAGGTGGCGTTGTAGTTATAATCGTGCAAGCCGGCTTCTTTGATGATCAAGCCATAGACTTGCTCGAAGACAGTGAGATCGCTCTGCCAGGAAGTGGTGGCTTTATTGCCCATCTGATTCCAAACTTTGCCTTCGTGGAAGATGTAAGAACTATTGAGCATCGTTAAGATGTCTTTGATGGTGGAAATGGTTGTATCGGTGATGGAAACGGAACCCATATCGTCGAACAACGAGGAGTTGGCGTTATAAAGTGGGACAAAGTCCGCTAGGAGCTCGATTTCCGAATCGGTAACAGTCTTGGTGAAGTCTGGTTCTTCGGTGTTTGGCTTAACTGAGCCATCATCCGCTAACCAGTAGCAATAATACGGATTGGCATTGCTCATATCGATATCAGAACTAGTGAACCCAGAATCGAATGTCTTGCCTAAGGCGTTAACCAACATATCGCAGAAGATCTTGTTGTTGGCCAATTCCTTGCCAATGGTTTCGATGGCCGAGGAATCCAAGGACATGAGGTTGCCCGCCATCATTTCATCATAGGCGGTATTGTTGTCCTGGATGACTTTAATCAAGGTCTTGAAGGAATAGGTATCGCCAGTCAAAAGATCGAGATTGATCTGAGAAGAGCAAGAAGCGGTCTTGGACATGGCTGGGAAGAATTCGCCAACCATCTTGATGCCTTTATCTTTGGCGTTGGTGTAGGTCGCATCGGAATTATAAGCCGGATTATCCTTCGGATTCGAAGCGTAGTAATAATCATCAGCGATTTCGGCTTTGCCAAAGACCGAACCCATGACGCCTTGGAAGAAGGTGTTCTCGCCAGTGGTGGCGGAGCTATTGAAGACATGAGATTTGGCTAAACAAGCCAAGATATTGGAAACCGCATCGGCGTCCATATCGGCGAGATCGGCGGTCATATCGACGGAAGAAGCGTAGTAGATAACCCATGAGAGGTTATCGATTTCATCGTCGCCATAAGCTTCGGCGTTGACGCCTTTGCCCATGTAGTAGTAGTTAGGAACGGCAGAGCCAGCGTCCAAAGAAGAAGCGACGCTGTCGATACCGGTTTCGATGATCTTCGGTAAGAAGTGATAGAGAATCTTTGATTCGTTGGCGGCGGAGATGACTTCGTACAATGCCTGTCTCTTAGCTAAACGTTCAGACTCTGGCAACAATTTGCCATTGGAATCTTTAAAGAAAGCGGCTGGGTCGAAGCTCGAAGTGCTGGCCGAGAGATTGACCACCGAGTCGGTCAAATTGCCCAAAGCCTCGCATTCTTTGGCCCATGGACCATCGTCCGCCAAGCGGTTGCTGGCTAAGGCTGCGGTCATGGTTTGAGTGTCGGCCGAAACATTCTGGACGTAACTTAAGACTTCGTCCTTCATGCTGCTATCGATAACGCCGTATAAGCCAGAATCGACCAATAAGTCAGTCATCAAGCATTCGAAGGCCGTCTCATGAGTGGCGGTGTCAGGAACGGTGTTAAAGACAACGGAAGTGGCCAAAGATTTGGTTAACGGGGTAAGCAAATACTTGCCAGAAGCGGTAGAAATATCGATACCGCTGGCATCCAAATTGCCAGAAGAATCAACTAAGCCATAAGCTGGATCCATCGCGGTTTCGAGGAAGTCGGCAAGTTTATCCATTTCGCTTAGCAAAGCGGTGTTGGTGGATTCATCGAAAACATCCCAAACCCAGGCTAAGTTGAGATAGCCATAGGTTCCGGTGCCGATATCCAAACCAGCCGAGATAAGAGAAGAACCGATTTGTTCGTATAAGTGATAGGCAACAGGACGTCCGATGGTAGCGGAATTCGCTAAGGAATATAGCAATCCGCGGATAGCGGAGGCCTTGATATCAGAGACAGAGATACTGCCCGATAAGTCAGCCCCATTCAAGGCCTTGCCGAGGTTAGAGATGATATCGCCGATAGCCTCGGCTTCATCTGCCCACTGAGCCTTGGTCAAGCCCTTCATGGCGTTAAGGATATATGTGGTCTTTTCAGCCGCTGTGGTTCCAGTCGCGTTTTTGTCTTCAAAGAAGGAAACGGCGCTGCCTAAAGAATCAGTCAAAACTGAGTGGAAGTATTCGCCAAAGACATAGCCTGAATCGCTGTCGAATATTTGAGACTGCGATAAGGCTTTGATGATTGAACTGATGGCGGCTGGGTCGGAATTGAAGAGGTCGATGTTGGTTAAGTCGCCGATCTCGGCTCCGAACTTCACTATGGCGTCCAAAGCCGCGCCTTCATCGGTCCAAGAAGAAACATTTCCGAAAGATAAGCCTAAAGAAGAAGCTTTGCTACCAAGCATTGGGACAACTGCGTCATCAAGTAAGTCGGCGATGACATCCCCAAAGACTTCGGAGGAATCCAAAGGCTTAAGGATTTCGGTGAAGCTAACACCTTCTAAGTCGGAAAGGCTGATGGAACCACCACCGACAAGAGCGCTTAACATGCTTGGAGTGGTGTAAGTTCCCAATCCGTAAATCAAATCGGCAACGACCTGATTTTCAACTTCTGGGTTGATGTCGGCTGGGAGGGTAATAGTTTTGCCTAAGATGTTGCCCAACAAGCTTTCAAGCAAGGTGCGATAGGCTTTATTTTCAGAATCGTTGATGATCTTGTTGGAAGTAATGCCGTCAAGCAAGATAACGATTTCGTCATGATAAGAAGCTAAGCCAGAGATAATATTGCTGATTTCCTGGCCAGAGGCACCCGAGGTATTGGTGTCGGTATTCATAATGAACTGAATGAGTGGCATGCAGTTCTTAGCCACACGGAATAACTTGGCTAATTCGGCTCCGAAGTTATCAATATCGGCGTTAATGCCATCAATGCCTAAAGACTCAAGGGCTTCATTATCGGATAAGAGTTTATCGGCGGCAGTCGGGACAATCGCGGATAAGATCTTCGAATCATCGATATCTTCCGCCATGACGATAAAGCCATCCAACAACCCTGGATCGATGGAATGCAAGTCGCCGTTTGGTTCATAAGTGATACCAGGCATGGCGTCTAAATCTTTGACGAATTCTTTGCAAATTGGATCGGCATCGATGAAGTCTTTGACGGTATTAAGGACGGCCTTCATTTCGGATTTGGCGTTGGCTTTCCTGGTTTCGAACGACAAAGTCTCAGCGAACAATTCGTTCTTGATGTCGGTCATATCGATGCTGACTTCTAGCGCATCGCCCACCGTTTTGCCGATGAAGTCGGTGATGTCATCCATGCCATAGGTAAGGAAGGAACAATCCATCAAGCAGGTTTCGCCTTCTTCTGGATTATCTTTGCCACAAATGGCTTCGGTGACGCCGTCGATGTTATCGACCACGATTTCGGTTAAGACATCGGTGTCCAATTCTTTTTCGGAATCGACTAAGGAATCGACGATAAGTGCGCCTAATCTATCATCTAAGGCATCAATATCAGCCAAGCCGTTATAAACGACCTTGAGTTCATCGCCTAAGGAAAGATTCTTATAAGCATCGTTCAATTTGGAAACGTATTTACGACCAGTGTTTTCATCGGTTTCGAATTCGCAGCCAGTGGTTTCTGGCAAGAAATCATCAAGGGAAAGATTTTCGGTTTCTTCGGCGTTCAACGCATAGTTGACCAAGAAGACGGTGACTAAGTCATTAAACAAGTTCTTCTCATCTGGGCGTTGGGCCAATCTTTCGAAGACGCTGTTCATGGCCTCTCTGGATTTATCGGAGAATAGCATCGAGACAGTGTCGCTGTCGTAATGGGCTTTGCCATCGACATCAGTGAAGAAGGAGAAGACATCGGAAGACTGCAAGTCTTTGATGATATTACCTAATTCGGTAACGGTCGCGGACCAGTTATATCCGTAATAATCAATACCTAAGGAGTTACCGACATATTGTTTGATGGCATCGATATTCACAGCGAATTCCAAAGCCATCGGCAATAAAGTGGTAACAAAACCAGAATTGGCAAGAGTGGAGATGATGTTCACGCCATACTGGGTGGTGAGCAAGATATAAATCTTATCGAAGGTGGTGGCATCTTCGGAAAGGATGCCGGATTTGATTACGTCATAGGCGATGGAAGCCGTTTCGGAAACGATGTCAACGACAGAGACGGCCATGGTCTCGGTGACATTGGCGGTCGTCAAGAAGGAGAGAAGTTGGGAATCCCAGCTTTGTCCTTGGTCATTGACGGTCCAGCCGAAGAAGGCTTTGGAGAAGACGGAATTCTGATAGGTATCAACCACCGATTGGACGGTCTGATAGGTTTCATCATCAGCCGCGAGTCTCTTTTGGGAGGCAGAAGTATCAGGGGTTGTATTATTGCTGAGGTTATAGACAGCGGAGTTGATGGTGCCGGTGATTGGGATGATCAACATGCACATAAGGACGGCGTTGATGACCAATTCTTGGGCCATGGAAACGCCACGAACTTTTTTGTAAATCGTTTTCTTTCTTTGTTTCTTTGGAAGAGCGGCATTAGCGGTTTTTTCTTCTTTGGTGAGTTTGCGTTGGGATTTCGGGACGATGAACTTGAAAGCGCAGTGCCATAAAACCCAGCAAAGGAACTTGCCAAGGGTACATAAAAGCAAGCCATAGACAAAAATCATGACCAGCTTAAGCAAGGATTCGGTCAATCCTGAGGCAAAAGTCTCCAAATTGGTTGGGTCAACCGCCATATCGAATTTCATGACCGCATCGGTGATCAAGGCCTCGATAGTGCCGGAGACACTGGTTATGTCGGCGCTGATGGTCTTGTTATCGATGGTGATTGAAATGCTTTGGTTGAACCATTTCGAGAGGTCGATGGCCCCAACGGCCGTTACGACCTTTCCTAGCGTTAAGAACAAGACAATGATAACGACAATGAAAAATACCATGCGGTAGGTGCCGTAAGCCCAGCCGCGGAAAGCGCCACGGAAAAGCGAGAACAAAAGGACGAAAATGACTAGTCCAAACAATACCCAAAGGGCTATCGTCTCGTATTTCACGATGGAGCTTGTGTCAAGCAATAGGTTCACAATAGAAACCTCCAAAAAAGAAAAACGTTGAAGGTATTATATAGCGTGTGTGCGTATCATGTAAGGTAAGAGATTATCCAAAAGCTTTGCTTTTGAAATAATAAACCTTTTTCTAGTAATACCCTGCTTTTCTTGTTAATATCTTGTCGTGAAAATCAGATTACAAAGCAAAAAGTGCGATAACTGCGACAAAGATTACGATCCAGTGTTGAGCAAATGCCCGCATTGCGGTGAAGCCAATTCGGAGTTTTCTCGTAAGCTTTATCCGGTCAATGAGTCCGCTCCGGCTTGGAAAGAACTGGTCTTCTTTTTGGTTGGCTGCATCGGCTTACAGATAATTGTTTATATCATCGCCGCTATCGCTGGGGCATCTTTAGATACTAACAGCCTTAAATACAGGACTATCGTCAACTATGTTTCTTATGGCGTGCTTTTCGTCATTTTATCTTTGATTGTCTTCTCTTATTGGAAGACCATCCTTAAGGTTTTCAAAAACAAAAGGACCTATCTCGGTTTTGCCGTCGGTGTCATTTTAATCGGCTTCAATTTGGCTTATTCCGCCATTTTGAGTAAGTGCGGAGTCGGCGATAATGCCAATCAGGAAGCCTTGATTGAAGTCGTGTCCACTTCTAAAGTTTGGGGTTTTATATTGCTCGGCATCGCTGGTCCAATTTGCGAGGAAATCACCTACCGTTTAGGCTTATTTGATTTGCTTAAGCGTATCCATTTGGCTATCGCCTATGTCGTATGTGCCATCTTGTTCGGCTTCATCCATTTTGACTTCACCAATCCGACTTTGGTTGAATGGTTGAACATTCCTAATTATGTTATCTGTGGGGCTATCCTTTGCTTCGCCAACGATAGGTTTGGCATCGGGGCTTCGATGATCGCGCATATTATGAATAATATGTTATCTCTTATTTTGATGGTGGTTTGATATGAACGGAAAAGTACAGGTACTCTCATCATTTTGGCTAAAGATCATCGGATTCATCACGATGACTTTTGACCATATCGGCACCTTCATCGGAATGTTCTATGCTAGTGGTTCAACCATCGGACAGGTCGGTTTGGCCTTTAGATGCATCGGTCGTTTGGCGTTGCCCATCTTCATCTTCTTATTGGTCCAAGGCTTAAGGAATTCCAAATACCCAGATAAGTATTTATTTAGAATCTTCATCATGTGGGCCGTGTTCTTTGTCATTGGCTTAGGCGTGTTTGTCGCCTCCGCCTGTGGGGCCAGCATCGAAGTCTTGGATAGCCTCGGCGGTTCGATTCCCGCCAATGCATTCAATGATTTGTTATATGTCGGATTATTCCTATATTTACTCAACCACAAGAACAAGAAACTGCGTGCTTTGTGTGCTTTCCCGCTCATATTGATCGGTTGCTCATATGCTTTCGATATCGTCAACGCTTACGGAAATACCTCACTTTATATGTATTTCCCGGAATTCATCCGCGCTGATTATTCGGTGTTTGCCTTATTACTTGGCATCGGCTTCTATTACACCAAGCCATTAGCCGCCAAGATGGCAGATAAGGTCTTCCTTTATGAGACCACCGACAAGGAAGTGGCTCAGAGACGACAAGGATTAACCAATATGCTAAACGCCTGCGTTGTGGTCTTCGCCACCGCTTTCATGTATGGATTATCCTTCGCTTACGGTTCGTATGATCCGCTTAGGTTCTCTTCCATCGGAAGCTTTGCCGTCTTATCCATCATCTTCATCATGCTTTATAACGGCAAAAGAGGTTATGACTCTAAATGGTTTAGATGGGTCAGCTATCTCTATTATCCGGTGCATATTATTATCATCGGGCTTATCTTTGTTTTATTATCCTTGTAGGAGGTTTATTTATGATTATCCATCCAGCTAATGAAGCCGAATTTGAAGAGGCTCTCAAAAACGATAAAGTGGTCATCGATTTCTTCGCCACATGGTGCGGTCCTTGCATGCGCTTAAGCCCGCTTATCGAAGAATTAGCCGAAGCCCATCCAGAAATCAGCTTCATCAAGGTCGACTGCGACAAGTTAGGCAGAGTCGCCGCCAGATACAATGTCTATAGCATTCCCGATCTCCGTTACCTTGAAAACGGCAAGGAAATCCGTTCCAACGTCGGTTATATGCCGATGCCGATGCTAAAGAAGTTTGTCGGGGTCGAATAAAAATATTTGCTAAGTCGCCACTTCGTGGTATATTTGCATTCGCACCCAGTGGACCATTGGTGTAGCGGTCTAACATGCCTCCCTGTCACGGAGGAGATCGAGAGTTCGAATCTCTTATGGTCCGCCAATGCGGGAGTAGTTCAATGGTAGAACCTCAGCCTTCCAAGCTGATCACGCGGGTTCGATTCCCGTCTCCCGCTCCATTGCAGATCATTATGTTCGATATTAACGTATCGGACTTTTTTTATGCTTAAAATTTAGCCAAATATGTCATATTTATAGTGTTTTATAATAAAATCAATCATTTGGAGTAATTCATGAAGTAACACGATTAGGTGTTTTAGAGCAAATTATCGTCATGATACAAGTCACTTTACACGATTTGAGGTAAAGGGTGCTAAAAAATAGTAGGGGTGCTAAAATCGTATCAATATATGACACTTACACCATTAAAGAAAAGTAGACATCTTGTGTCTAGTCACAAGATGTCTTTTTTATTATTCTTTATTTTTCTGTATTTTCTAAAGAAGTAAATATATATTAAATCAATTATAAAACATAAAGATCCTGTAATAAGAATATATATTTGAACTCCACCAATTTCTATACATCCCCAAATGGTTGGAGTAAGTGTTCCAATGCATTTACATATTGCACCAAGCAATGAGAAACCTTTAGTATTATTTCTTTTAAATAAATTAGTAAGAAATAATACTGACATTACGACATTTTGAGCAAATGCGGAATATATTGAAGCTTCAGTTGCACTATTACAATATAGATAGAATGCCAATTGCATACAAATACATACAATTAAAGCTAAAATAGTATAGGGAATAAAATATTTTTTTGCATTTTCAGGTAAATATTGTCTTCCAAATTTAATAAAACAAACTAAAATTGCTACATCACACAATGCCCATGCTAAATCTGCAATATTTTGTACCATCATAAATTCTTTAGATATAAGGAATCCATCGATGGAATATAGAAATTCCCATGCTATATTTAATCCAAGTGCAAATATAGGCATTCCGCATGCTTTATCTTTAAATCCTATTCTAATTAGTTCTATATATACAATTGTCCAACATATACCACTAATAGAAACTAATATAAGACCAGTTGTATTCATATTTAATTACTTGAATATACCTACATATTCAATGTAGCAAAAACCGCTAACGCTTTTGCCACTACATGTACCACTTATTTCACTTGCAGCTTCATATTTAGAAATATATTCAGAAGCTATTTCTTGTTCAATTGGTTTTGGCACAACTTTCAATTTAGCATCAAGCTTTGGAATACAAATTAATAAATCAATTGGATAGTTTTGATTTGAGGTAGGACTTTTCCAAAATCTTTTACTTTTCTCCATAAATGGTTCAACTTCATAAATTTTTTGACTTCCGTCACTTGCCTGTTCAGTAGCCCATCCGCGAGATATATGTTTTGAAGGCCATGAAATTGACCACATAGATAATCTTTTTCCATTTGATAAATTTAAATCCATCCATGCCCAGTGTAGATCGCCATCACTTACAGGGCCTGGAGTTTGTTGCCATTGTCTATCAAACCAAGCATCTCCCGCTATTTTATATGTCTTACTATTAATTGAAAGAGTACCTGAAGGTGTAACTTTAGGCTTTGAATATTGGTGTACCTTAATTATTGCTAGGTTAAATTCTCCGTTTCCACCATTTAAAATGATATCTTTTTCAAAATCTAGATTAAGACTTAGACTTATTCCTTTATTAGAGGCTTCTACATGCATATGGTTTAAATCGCCTTCCATAGAACCCGTTGGATCTTTAATCTTAAAGTGATCTGTTGCTATTTCAACCTTATTTAGAGGATAAAAATTATCCTCTCCGTAATGAAATCCTGTTGTTTCATCTGTAACTGAAAGAACAGAATTCATAACCTGACCATCATGTCCTGGCCAAATCATTTGATGGAATAGATAGTTTAGTTTATGTCCTTCCGCTTCAAAATGTCCTATCACAAACCAAGAACTAGAATTATACTTCTTATTCCATATTAATTCCTTATTTGGATCATAAGCTTGTTTTTTACCATCAGTTAATCTAATCATCATTTTACTTAGTAATTTACTCATAATATCAACTCCTATTTTAATAGATACGTGTTGTTTATTTTACTCACGTCGACTATAATATATATATTGATATGATAGTTTAATCAATCACTAAAAATTGATATATGTTTGATAAACAACATAATTATAAATTTATCTATTAAAAGGATGGAATCCATGAACAGCAATGATAGAAGATATGTTAGAACTAGAAGAAATATTAAAACTTCTTTTGCAAAATTACTAAAAGAAAAATCATTTGATAAGATCAATATTAATGAAATTTCAGAACTTGCAGATATAAATAGATCAACTTTCTATTTGCATTATATTGATAAATATGAACTTCTAGATGACTTTATTGATGATTTAGTTAAGGCTTTATATGATGAACAGGATTTATTACATAAAGTAGAGAAAGAAGAAGAAAGAAAAGAAAAACTTATAAAAATACTTTCTTGTCTTTATGAAGAAAAAGAATATTTTAGTATTTTATTTTCAAAAGAAAATTATCCATATTTTTCTAATCATTTTAAAAGTGTAATCACAAATCTTATTAGTTCAGATTTATATACATATAATAATGTAAATAAATTAGATTATGAATTTAATATTGAATTTAGAGTGTCAGCGATGATTGGAATAATTCAATGGTGGTTAACTAAAGGATTAAATCTAAGTGTTGAAAAGATGGCAAATAACATTTTTGATGTGTTTAAAAAACTTGATGATTGTTAGTTAATAATTTCAAGATGAGTATTTATTATCTTCAGAATATTAATGTTCTATTTCATATGATGTGAAATATACAAAAATTAATTGCAAAATAAATTGTGTAATTAAATTCAACGATTTTTATCGATGCTATCGGTATTTTTCTAAGGGTGCTAAACCTTTACACGATTTGATGTAAATTTTACACGATTTAAGCAAGGGGGCTAAATTGTATCAAAACCCTTCTACTTAGGCAGGGAACAAAAAGCCCAGGTTATCCTGGGCTTTCTTTTTAACAAAACAATGGATTCCCTATTCGATTTTGATCTTTAGAAGCATCTTGGCGATGAATCCAGTAAGGATGCCAGTTCCCACCGAAACGAGAACCAAGATAGGGAGATAGTAGCCAACATAGACTGTTCCAAGATAGATAATGGCCACGAGAATTTGTCCCACCGAATGGAAAACAGCTCCGATTATGGAAACTCCGATTATAGAGAACTTCTTGAATAGAAGCTTGAATAAAATCATCATTCCCAGGGATAGGATCATGCCTGCCGCAGACATCCAGAAGCCCATTTGGAAAATGGTGCCTCTCAATAATCCTGCTAGGACAACTCTTAAGACCGATACGGTTATGGCTTCCAAGATTCCGTCTTTATATAGAATATAAAGGGCCACCGCATTGGCTAAGCCAAGTTTAATGCCTGGGATAGGACCGGTTGGAATAAGTCCTTCGACGATGGAAAGGACGATGGATATGGCGAGTAACATCGCCAATCTGGTTATTTTCCTAATGCTCATCAGATAGCCACATCGTATGACGATGTCCCCTCAATGACGATATAGACGGCGTTGTGAACGCAGATGATTGGATTGTTGGCGGTGTTGATATAACCTTTATTCACGCAATATTGATGCGGGCAATTGCTCTCCGAGACTTTGATTTCGCCCTTATGGTAGGTGATTTTCATATACCCATTTGTTCCTAAGACAGATATATCGGTGTTTGTCTCGCTGGCGTCACGTAGATTGATTTCCTCGACTAAGCTGTTCTTCACATAGATTTTGGCGTAGTTGGCATTGCTCTTGGTCTTAATGCAAGAATAAACGACTATGCCGATGACGCACAATATGGAAATCACTCCGGCCAAAATAATGTCGGCTTTATGCTTTTTGACAGTCTCTTTAAACGGCATAGGTGTCTAAGTCTATCGTGTAATTATCATCTCCGTCGATGATCATCGTTCCTAAATCATTATCTTTAACGAAGGTTTTGATTTCATCATCGGACATATTCATAAAGGCTGTGGCGTAGGCATCTAGTTCCGCATTGGAATCAATCATGCCTCTGATGATGCAAGTCTGATGGGTGGAGATGGCGGAGCCAGTCTTTGGATTGACAATGTGGGAATAAGTAATTCCATCGATGTCATAACGTTGTTCCGAAATGGAAGAGGTAGCCAAGCCACAGTTCTTCAATTTGAAATAAGTGCCGGTCTTATCCTTAACGGCGACTTTATATTTCCCATCCGTAGCGTTCTTTTTCTCGCCTAAAAGGATGGAACTTTGGCTGCTTACCAGATAATTGGTAATGCCTTTCTCCGAGAAATAATCATATAAGGCGTCCAAGCAAGCCCCTTTGGCGATTCCGCCTAAATCGATCTGGCCATTCCCACTTCTCTTAACGTAATAAGCCCCATCTTTCTCTCTAAAGGTCAAAGAAGTGTTATTGGCCTCAGCTAGCAAAGAAGCGACTTCATCGGAACTAGGAACTATCCCATTAGGAAGATTGGTCTTATAAAGTTCCGAGACATTAAATAAGTATGGGGAAAAGTAATTATTGGTCTTGGTTTTGAGGGAATCCGCCAAGTAAAGGACATCATAAAGTTCTTTGGAAACCTGGAGTTCCTCGGAAGTGTGGTTGACATCATAAAGGATGATTGACCCTGTGGAATCAAGGTACGGATCACATAAAATGCTGTAACGTTCGATGATATTGGAGACCTCTTCGATATCTTGCTTGTCCTCGCTGTATAATTTGACCTCTACGAATGTAGAAAAGCCATACACCGATTTGGTGTATAGCTGGCTAGAATCTTTCTGGCAGCCCACAAGGGCTAAAGCCGAAAGGGATAAGGCTAATAGATATCTTGGGGTCTTATTCATCATAGATGGGTCTTAAATGGCGTTCCGTCCTCGTCTGGGTGGGCGGCTAAATAGCGTAAAATCGGATCATAATTCTTATCTGGCTTACCGACCTTGCATTTGGAGACGCATTCTTCTTTTTTGGTGACCAAGGCTTCCGCCATAGCGTGGCAGCCAGCGTATCCGCAGGCACCGCAGTTAGCCCCTGGAAGCAATTTCTCCACGTCATCGATTCTTTCATCTTCCTTAACATAAAGAACCTTGGAAGCGACTGCTAAGATAACGCCGAAGATAAGTCCGATGCCAAGCAAAATAAGAACGGCCCAAAGGACGGTCATCCCACCGCTGGTCATAGACTCACCAAAATCAGAAAGTAAGTTTGGGAGGGTTTTTAACATGTTCATTGTTTTTCCTCGCTTTCATCGGCGGAGATGTAATGGCTGCATTCCTTATGAGCGCAGCCTTTGCAGTTCTCTTCGCCGATTTTGATATTCTCGCAGCCCTTTGGGACCGGAGTTCTCCTATAGAGAATGAAGGAGACGATGAAGGTGACGACCAAAGCCACCAAGATAACGATGGCGATGGCCAAATATCCACCGGTAGAAATAAGTAGCATCAAATAAGCCCAGTCAAGCCCATCATAGCAATGGCCATAATGGCCGCAGTAGCGAGAGCCACTGGGACTCCTTTCCATGCTTTCGGGGTATTCGCGGATTCCAAACGGACGCGGATGCAGCTGAAAACGACGATGATAAGTAAGAAACCAACGGAGGTACCAACGCCGTTAGCGAGAGCTTCGACGAAGGTCTTTCCGGTATCGGTGTTGCCTTGGACGACGCCAAGGACGGCACAGTTGGTGGTGATCAAAGGAAGATATATGCCCAAGGATTTATAAAGTCCTGGGGAATATTTTTTGATGAATAAACCGACTAGTTGAACCAAGCAGGCAACGACCAAGATATAGGCGATGGTATCCATGAATTCGATGCCCGCAAGCTCGAGGAGCATATAAAGCGGATAGCAAATCAAGGTCGCCATGATGATGACGAAGACAACGGCTAAGCCCATGCCTAAAGCCGAATTGACTTTCTTGGAAACGCCAATGAACGAGCAGATGCCGTAGAAACGGGATAAGACGACGTTATCGACGAGCATGGCGCTAAGGACGGCCAATAAGAATGTGACGAATCCCATATTTATTTACCTCCTTCGGCCGGCTGGTTATTTTGCGCGGCAGCGGCAGCGGCTTTGGCCTTTTCGGCGGCCGCTTTGGCTCTAGCTTCGGCTAAGGCCTTTTTCTTTTTGTCATCGGCTAGTTCTTTCTTTCTGTTGCCGATGAAGGCGATGACGGCCAAGATCGATCCGAAGACGATGAAGGCGCCCGCTGGGTTGGTGAAAAGTGGAATCGAATAGTCATAGACAACGCCGGTGATAATTCCTTCGGCGTTGGAGGTGACCATCTTAAGGATCGGGATACGGGTGAGTGGGATGAAAGTGAAGATCTTACCAAAAGTAATCATGCCAGTGCCAAGGACTTCTCTGAAGAAGGCGATGATGATAAGAGCCAACATGTAGCCAATACCCATACCAAGAGCGTCCAATAAGGACGGCAAGACTTTGTTCTTTGAAGCGAAGGCTTCCGCACGGCCAAGGACGATACAGTTGACGACGATCAAGGCGATGAAAACGCCAAGGGTGCTATATAGTTCCGGCAAATAGGCTTCCGCCAACATCTTTACGATGGTGACAAATGTGGCGATGACCAAGATGTAAGCTGGGGTTCTGATTTCGTCCGGGATGACCTTCCTTAACAAGGAAATAAGGACGTTGGAACAAACCAAAACGATGATGAAGAGCAAGCCCATGCCGATAGCGGCTTCGATGGACTTGGTGGTGGCAAGAGCAGGGCATGTGCCAAGCAAAGAGATGAAGAGAGGGTTTTCGATGAAAATGCCCTTCAAGAACTCTTTCTTATAGGAGACTTTGTTTTCTTCCATACTTATTTGCCTCCTTCCAAATGATAGGCCAAAGCGTCATCGCACATGGTTTTGACGAGCTTTGCCCCATAGGTGGCACCGCAAGAAACGTCGATGTCATCCAAGTTGGTGTTTTCAGGATCGGCCAGGAACTTGCCGATGTAATTCTCTTCCAAGGTGGAAGCATAGGATTCGGTATTGGAAACCACCGCGAAATTGGCGATACGGTCGGTCTTGATGCCGACCATCAAGGAAACCGAACCATAAGCATTCTTGCCGGAGGTGTAATAAATCTTGCCGATGGAAGTCTTATCTTCTTTGAAGGCTTCCCATTCTTTGAGGACGTATTCGTGGGCATCGGAATCAACGACCTTCGCCTCGGAATAACTGGCAGCATCGGTGAAGACCTTAGCCAAAGCCTTTTCCTGAGATTTGAGGTCATTGGCGGCGATGGTGTCCTTGGTCAACAAGTTGACACCGCCCAAAATACCAGCAGCCACGGCAGCCATGCCGCCTAAGATAAGGCCGATGGTGATGAATTTCTTATCAAATTTCTTAGCCATTATTTAACACCTCCGATACCGAGAGCCAAACAGACGACCAAGAGGCCGATGACTAGTAAGACAGAGCCGATGATCCAGAACTTCTTAGTGAATCTCGGCGTGGACCATTTGTAGTAGTCCAAGACAGGGACGAGCATGTTGCTCAGCAAAATGGAGAAGCCAACGCCTTCTGGGAGACCGCCGAACAAACGGATGATGACGGTGAAGGTGGCGGCAATCATGCCATAAAGGATGCGGTTAGGCTTGTTGATCGGCGAGGTGACTGGGTCAGTCAACATGAAAGTAGCACCGAAGAGAAGACCACCGCTTAACATTTGGGTACCGATGAAGGTGCCATAGTCATAACCGGCTTTGCTATAGAAGATGCCGGCGATGAGGATATAGAACAAGAAGGTCCCCAAATAAGAGAAGGTTACACGGAAATCCGCACTTCTCCTAATAAGGAGATAGACAAGACCGATAAGGATGCACAAAGCGGATACTTCGCCTAAGGTTCCATTGGTTTTGCCAAGGAAGAGGTCAAGCATCGAATAAGTGCCCAAATCAGCCTGCAATGGAGTGGCGGAGGAGAAGGCGTCCGGCAGCAAGGAGTTGTTGATGGTCTGATAAGAGCCGCCGAACATAAGCTTGGCCGAGCACATGCCGACAACCGCTGGGTTGAAGATGTTGCTGCCTAAACCGCCGAAGACCAATTTGCCTAAGATGGAACCGAATAAGGAACCAATCAAAACGTGGTACCAAGAGGCTCCGGCTGGCATCGCCATCGCGAAAATCAAGGCCGAAACGACTGGCCCTAAGAAGTTATTGATGGTGTAAGCTGAGTAGGCGTGTTTGATTTTTTCTTTGAAAGTGTGCTTGTCAGTCGATTTCGGGAATTGGTTGCGGATTCCGACATAGACCGCTTCGGAACCAATCCAAGCTACCAAGGAGATTCCGATGATCATCAAGGCTTTTAAGCCCCAAGCGATGAACGAGAAAATGATGACCGGGACGAGGGCGATGATAACATCGAGCATCATCCTGGCGACTGTGGCCTTCCTTCTGATATGAGGGGCCGATTCTTTAACGATTACTGGGTTACTCATAGTTTCGCAAACACCTTAGCCCTTCTAACAAAGTCGGTGACCTTGATTTTTGAGGTGCAGGAATAGGTGCAAAGACCGCATTCGATGCATCTTAATGGGTTCAACGCTTTGATTCTTTCTTTATCCATGACCTTGACCGCGTTCATGATCTGGACCGGTTCCAACCCAACCGGGCAGGAATAGACGCAAGAGCCGCATCTGACGCATGGCTCTTCGACATACTTACGTTCGTTTAAGACCAAACAAGAGGTGACAGTCTTAGAAACGATACAATCGTCGCTTGGTTCGGAAGCGCCCATCATTGGGCCACCGAGAATGAAAACCTTTGGTTTCTCTGGGTCGACATAACCGCCGCAATACTTATCGATTAACGGTCTAATTGGGGTGCCAACTCTGACACGGAAGTTCATCGGTTGCTTGATGCCATCGCCATTGACGGTGATGTCTCTTTCGATGACTGGCTGATTGAGTTTGATGGCCTTATAAATACCGATAACCGTCGAAATATTGAAGTTGATGATGCCACGCTTGGCTGGAAGCTCACCGGTTTTAAGTTTGATACCGAGGCATTCCTTGATCATCGCGACTTCCCAGCCTTGTGGGTAATAGTTCTCGAGTTTCTGAACTCTGATGTTTGGCTCGTTCTCAAGAACCTTCGTATAAGCATCGTATAAGTCGTGATATTTCTTCTTGATGCAGATGATGCAGTCATTGCATTCAAAAGCCTGCATAATGTAGTGAAGCCCAGCGATAATCTGATCAGGAACCTCGAGCATGGCACGATGGTCAGCGTTGAGATACGGCTCGCATTCGATGGCGTTGATCAAGATGTGCTCAATCTTGTCCTTGGTCTGGAACTTAACGGCGGTTGGGAAAGAAGAACCACCCAGACCAACGTTCGACATGTTGGCAATGATCTTGGTCATGTCGTCTTTGGAGAGGGCTTTGATTTCTTCGTCGGTTCTTTCTTTAGCCGATTCGGCCGGAGTGTCCTTGAAGTCGTTTTTGATTTTGATGAACTTAATTGGTTTCCCATTACGGTAGCAATGGGTTTCATATCCTACAAAGGTGCCAGAAACGGTCGCATGGATTGGCTGATCGAAGAATGGGCCATGTCTCATGCCAATTTCTTGGTAGAGCTTCACTTCGTCTCCTTCTTGAATATAGACATCGGACTTCGGGCAGCGGGCGTTGTCGGTCGCGATGTAGACATATTCCGGATCTAGGGCTTTGATGGTTTCTAGATCCTTGGGGAGATTAACTATGTTCGGAATAACTTTCGTTTTTGCAATCATAATATTAATCCCTTATAAATATAAACATATTTATCCTACTACGGGGTTTTTATTAGTCAAAAGAATACTTTTGAAAATTCGCTGGTATCGAAAGAAATATAACGACTGAAATTAAGAAAAGAGAGATAATCAGTATATGCTTAAATTCCTTCTTGCCACCAATAACGCTCATAAAGCTCAAGAATTTAGGGAAATCTTGAATCCTTTGGGTATAGAAATAGTCACTCCGAAAGATTTGGGACTTAACATCGATCCCGAAGAAAACGGAAAGACGTTTAGAGAGAACTCTTTGATTAAGGCAAAGGCCTTCTTTGAGGCGTCAGGATTGACGACCATCGCCGACGATTCGGGGTTGTGCATCGAAGCCTTAGACGGCAAGCCAGGAATCTATTCAGCGAGGTTCGCGACCGAAAACGGGGGATATCCTGCCGTTTTTGAGGTTCTTAATAAGAAATTAGAAGGCAAAAAGAGAGACGCCAAGTTCCATTGTTGCATTTGCTTATATGATGGTTCAAAACCTTTATATTTCGAAGGCGATTGTCCTGGATATTTGTTAGATAAACCTGTCGGACAATGCGGCTTCGGATACGATCCAATCTTTCATTGCAACGAAGGCAATGTCGATTTTGGAACGGCACCCGAGGATATCAAAAACAAATACTCCCACCGCTCAAAAGCCTTAAAACAATTCGTTTCCTATTTAAATAGCCGTCAAGGTTAAAGTTAAGATAATCAAACATTCCGCTGCCAAATAGGTCAGCATGATATAGAAGTCTTTTCTTTTGATGCCGTGCCTGAAAATAGTAAAGATAAGGACGGTGTCGCTGAGGATGAATAAGACAGCGCCCGCAACGCATAGGGCGTAGTAAGGAGTTGGAGCCAAAGTGGCTAATGCCACCGAAGTTCCTAATAATGCAATCAACGAGCTGAAATAGATGGCGATACCAGTTCCTAGCAGCTTATTTCCAGTCGCCACATGCTGCATTGGCTTAAGACAAATAAGAACGACCACCAAGTAGCAGCCGAAGGTGACGAGATAGCCCCACCATGGCATGATGCCAGCCTTATAGAGGATGGTCAGCATAGACCCAATATAGCAGAGGTGTCCCAAGAAAAATGAAGTGCATCCGATAATGAGATTCATTTTATCCTTCTTAATTAAGAAGATATCGCCGATAGCCCCTAAAAAGGCCCCAACATATATAGGCCATCCATCCGCCGGACGAGCAGAAACGACCGCCAATCCCAAAAAGATTAAACAGAATGGTTTGGAGATACGTCTAAGCTTCCTATTTTCCAAGAAAGAAACAATCAAATGGAAGATAGAAACGGCGGTGAACAGACCGATGAAGATATAGAAGAATATGCGTTGGATTTCGGAAATTGTTTTTAACATCGCAAATAAGTTTATCATTTAACATATGGAAAACGAAAAGAAAAGACTAGGCGCCCGTGAATGGATCGCCATTATCTTAATCGGCTTTGCCGGTCAATTGGCTTGGGCCATCGAAAACAACTACATCAATATGTGGGTATATTCCCAAACCGGAAACTCCGAATATATCACTTGGATGACCATGGCTTCAGCCGTGGCGGCCGCTATCACCACCTTCTTCATGGGGGCGTTGTCCGATAGATTGGGTTCAAGAAAATACTTCATCGCTGGCGGTTACACCATTTGGGGTGTTTCGGTCTTTGCTTTCGCTCTTATCTCCAGACAAAACATCTCGCTTTCTTCTGTCTTTGCTGGCTCCGTGTCCTTATGGGTTGGTGTTTGGATGGTCGTCGTCGACTGCCTGATGACATTCTTTGGCTCAACCGCGAACGATGCCTGTTTCAACGCTCATGTAACGGATGTCACCAACAAGCATAATAGAGGCAAAGTCGAGTCTTTCTTATCCATCCTTCCGTTATTCGCTACTGTTGTGGTTCTTCTTGTCCAAGGCCTTTGTGGTGCGGGTTCCGCTCTCACGGACGCTCAAAAGGAAGCCATCGTTGCCGCTGGCCAGGCTGCTGATGTCGATTCCATCAGCCTCGAAGTCTCCGCCGCTTATCTCGCAAAACCTTGGATGGTCTTCTTTGGTATCTTCGGTGGCATCACCACCGTTATCGGCATTATTTCTTTCTTCCTTATTCCTAAGGAAACCATCGTTCCAAACAAAGAACGTGGTTATATGGCTTCCGTCGTTTATGGCTTCCGACCAAAAGTCGTCAAAACCAACCCCAACTTCTATATCGCTTGTTTGGCCTTTATGGCCTTCAATATGGCGATGGATTCTTTCATGCCGTACTTCATGGTTTATTTCCAAAATGAGACCGACGCCCAAGGCTTGGGTCTTGCAGGCATGAATTTCTACCTCATCGTCGGCATCATTATCGTCTTAGCCTCCGCCATCGTCGTGGTCACTGGCATCTTCATGGACAAAATCGGCAAACGTAAGCTCCTTATCCCTGCCATGGGCATCACTTGCGGAGCCTTGCTTATGATGTTCTTTGCCAATCCGGAGTTCCTTTCCGGCAAGGGCATGATTGCTTTGTTGGCCGTTGCTGGAATATTCATGATGGGCGGATATCTTGTCGGTACTGCGGTATTAGGGGCTATGCTGCGTGATGAAACCCCAGAAGGCAAAGCTGGGTTATTCCAAGGCGTTCGTATCGTTTTGACCGTCATGATCCCGATGATTCTTGGATCCTTCGTCAGTTCCGAAGTCATGAAAGCCACCGGTGGAACCTATATCAACGAATATGGCGAAACCGCCGCCAGACCGAACAACTATATGTTCTTGGTTGCTCTGGGTTTCTTACTCTTAGCCATCATCCCGTGCGTTTGGTTGGTTATCAGAAAGAAGAAAGAAGAGAAATCCGCTCAACAGATTGAACAGCAATAAAAGAAAAGCAGGAACCGAACAATTCCTGCTTTTTAATTTGGAAGTTATTAATCTGTCAAAAGATTTTCTCTACAATTAGCAAAGCGATAGCCTTCTTTGAAATAGACGTTCGGCTTATTGAATTTAAGCGGTTTGCCTTCGTGGTCGATCATGATGCCGCCGGCCTCTTTGATAAGAAGGGTGCCGGCCGCCAAATCCCATTCCTTGGTGTTGCCACGGATGCGATAGCTGGCTTCAGCCAAGCCTTCGGCCACCAAGCAGAACTTCTGGGCAGCGCCTCTGGCAAAGACCAAGCCGATCTTCTCAGGGTGCTTGTCGATAAGTTCCTGCTCCATTGGATTGAAGAAGGAAACGGAACGAAGGACGGTTATTTGCTGGGTTTTGTTGTTGACGTGGATTTGGGTTGGCTTGCCAAAACGTGGAAGCCTCCAAGCCCCGCCGTTCTCGGTAGCGTAGAACAAGACGTTCTGAGCTGGGCAATTGATGACGCTGGCAACGATATCGTGGCCTTTGCATAAAGCGATGCAGGTCGCGAATTCGCCGCGGAAGTTCACGAATTCCTTGGTTCCGTCCAATGGATCGATGATCCAAACGAACTCTTTGGACAAACGTTCTTCGTTATCCGGGGTTTCTTCGGTAAGGAAGCCATAGTCAGGAAATTCCTTTTGAAGGGATTCGATGATAAAAGCGTCAGCTCTCTTATCGGCTTCGGTAACTGGGGAATCGTCGTCTTTGATTTCGACTTCGAACCCTTTGCGATAGACTTCCATGATGATATCACCGCTAAGTTGGGCGGCTTTAATCATCGCTTGGAGTTCTTTCTCGTACATTAAAGGTCCTCTTCCTTGATACCAGTGCCTTCGAGGTCAACCTTCTTGGAGGTGATTTCTTCGCCGTCGTATTCGGCCTTTTCTTCCTCTTCGCCTTCGAATTCCTCGGCGTCGATGTCTTCTTCGCCTTCGTCGGAATAGACTTCGTTGACGTTGATATGGACTTTGTCATAGGTGTGACGGAGACGTAGGTCCCAGGTGTTGTCAGTTAAGGCAACGAAACGTCCATCCAAGGACAAGTCGGTATAGAAAGCGCCTAATCTAGCAAGCTTTTCTTCGTTGGTCATTTCGAGATTAGCGGCGACTTTATCCACTAATTCACGGAAGCTGATGGCTTGTCCGTTTTCGGTGACGATGTCATAGGCTTCGTCTAACATGCATTTGTCTTTTCTCATAGAGAAGATCCTTCCTTTACATTTTATCTGGAGCGCTGACGCCGATTAAGGTCAACGCATTCCTTAACACAATTTCGCACGCTTTTACCAAAGCGAGGCGTGCTCCGCTTAGCTTAAGATCATTGCGGTCAATAATCTTATTGGCCGCGTAATATTCATGAATGAGGGCGGCCAGTTCTTCGATATAGGCCGTTACTTTGTAAGGGGCCCTGATCTTAGCGGCCTGGTCAATCATGCTCGGATATGCCGCCAAATGTTTCAAAATAGCGGTTTCCTTCTCGTTTCCAACGCCATTTAAGCTCATATCCAACTCGATATCGCTTCCAAGATTGAGCAAGGAGGCACATCTAGCATGGGCATACTGAGTGTAATAAACCGGGTTGTCTTTGCTCTTGGAAACAGCCAAATCATAGTTGAAATCCAAATGACTACCAGGGGCTTTGTCGATGAAGAAATATCTGACCGCATCAACCCCAATTTCCGAAACCAATTCCCTGTGGGTGATGGCTTTGCCGGTACGTTTGGACATCTTCACTTCCTCACCATCTTTGAAGACTTTGACGATTTGATAGATTTCCATATTCAATCTATTGGAATCGTATCCACCGATTTCAAGGGCGGAACGCATACGGTTAATGTAACCAAAGTGGTCGGCTCCTAACATATCGACGCAGATGTCGTAGCCTCTTTCCATTTTGTTGTAATGGTAACAGATATCTGGCATGAAGTAGGTATAACAACCGTCGGCTTTGATGATTGGACGATCCTTGTCATCGAAGAATTTGGAAGTGGCTAAGAAAGTGGCGCCTTCGGATTCGTAGACGTAGCCTTTGCCCTTCAATTTCTCAATCGTGTCCTGAATAAGAGTGCCTTCCCTGATTTGGGATTCCTTGAAGATGACGTCGAATTTAACGCGGAAGTCGGCTAAATCCTTTTGGATCTTACCAAATTCGGTATCGATTCCGTAACGGATGAAGAAGTCATGGGACTCTTTGCTATCGACAAGGTATTTGTCTCCGAAGTCGTCTTTGATTTTCTTCGCGATGTCAATCAAATCGCGGCCATGGTAGTCATCGTTGCCAAGCTCGATTTTCTCGCCAAAGAGTTCGTGATAACGAAGCGACAAAGAATGACCTAAATGTTCGACTTGGTTACCGCAGTCGTTGAGGTAATATTCACGAGTAACATCATAACCAGCGGCTTCATAAAGATTGCAGATAGCATCTCCTAAGGCGGCGCCTCTGGTATGCCCTAAATGAAGGTCGCCAGTAGGGTTGGCCGAAACGAATTCGACATCGACCTTGATGTTTTTCTTTGGGAGATAGCCATATTTGTCGCCTTCGTTGATGATGGTTTCGACAATCTTGCCCAAGGATTCTTTTTTCATGAAGAAATTGATGAATCCCGGACCGGCAATCTCGGTCTTCTCGACTTGGTCTGAGGAGAAGTTTTCCAAGATTAAGGCCGCCACATCGCGTGGGGCTTTGCCAAACAATCTAGCATTACGCATGGCAAGATTGGTGGCGTAGTCGCCATGAGCAGGATCTTTGCTGCGTTCAATGACGATGGTAGATGGATCTAAATCCACGCCAAGCTTTTTGGCGGCGTTGACTAAGGCTAATTGCAGTGTTTCTTCGTTAGTCATCGTTTTCCTCCTTAAGTAGCGTGATGACGGTCGCTCTGACCGCCTGGCCGAGGCCCACTGGGCCAAGACCTTCGTTGGTGCGAGCTTTGATGGAGATGTTCTCAATCTCGGTTTCCAGTAAGGAAGCCAGGGATTTTCTCATCTCATCGATATACGGTTTGAGTTTGATATCCTCCAAGAAGATATTGGAGTCCAACGAGGATACTTTGTATCCTCTCTTTTTGGCTAACGATAGGGCGTCCTTTACGATAAGACGGCTATCGATGCCTTCAGTTTTAGGATCGTTGTTGGGGAAATGCCAGCCAATGTCTTTTTCCGCAAGGGCGCCATAAATAGCGTCCGCGACTGCGTGCAAGACAACATCCCCATCGGAATGGGCTTCTTCGCCCACTTCGCTTGGGATTTCGATTCCAGCCAGCATCAGCTTACGGCCTTTAACCAAACGATGGATATCTTCGCCTAAGCCGATTCTCATACGTTGAACCTGAAGAAGACGACATCGCCGTCTTTCATAAGGTAATCCTTTCCTTCCATGCGGAGTTTGCCATTGGCTTTGACCTCAGCTTCGCTGCCATAGGTCTTGAAGTCATCGAAGGAATAAACTTCCGCTTTGATGAATCCTTTTTCGAAGTCGGAATGGATGATGCCAGCGCATTGTGGGGCCAACATGCCATTGGAGAAGGTCCAGGCACGGCATTCATCAGCACCGCTAGTGAAGAAGGTCGAGAGGTTCAAAAGCTTGTAGGAAGCCTTGACCAATCTATCCAAACCGGATTCTTTCTCGCCTAGGGTTTCCAAGAATTCCTTCTTTTCCTCTGGGCTGAGTTGAGAAATTTCATATTCGATTTGGCAGCTAACAGGAATGCATTGGGCATTCTCTTGAGCGGCAATCTCCTTGACAGTTTGATAATATTTGCAATTATCCAAGTCCGCATAAGCGTCCTCATTGACATTGGCGACGTAAAGAATTGGCTTTAGGGTCAGCAAGAAGAAATTCTTCTTAGCATATTCCATTTGTTCATCGCTCAGGCCTTTGACCAAACGAGCTGGGAGACCTTGGTCGAGAACGCCTTTTATGGCTTCGAGGATAGGAAGCTCATAGGCGGCGACTTTGTCGCGTCCGACCCTGGCTTTAGTAGCCTGACGGGCAATACGGCCTTCGACTGAATCAAGGTCTGACATCGCCAATTCGAGATTGATGGTTGAGATGTCGTTAGCTGGATCAACTGGTTCCTCGTTGTAGCGGAGAACAGCTTCGTTATCAAAACAACGCACGACTTCAACGATGGCATCGCATTCTCGGATAGCGGCTAAGAATTGGTTGCCCAATCCCTCTCCTTTGGAGGCACCACGAACCAAACCGGCGATATCGTAGAATTCGAAGGTAGCGTTGATTTTCTTTAACGGATGAAATTTCTCAGTGAGGAAATCGAGCCTTTCATCAGGCACGATAACCACGCCAGTGTTTGGATTGATGGTGGCGAATGGATAGTTTTCCGCCAAGACGTGAGAATTCGTGATGGCGTTGAATAAGGTTGATTTACCGACATTTGGTAATCCGACAATTCCTGCTTTAAGAGACATAGATAAAACCCAAAAGTATCGTAGAGATTATATATCTCTAGGAAGAAAGCACAACAACGAATCTTGAAACTTTCATTGTTTCAAGTAGTTATTTTGACGAAAGAAATAAAAAACCCACCGGCTTAGGTGGGTAAGAATTTACGACTAATTAGTCGACTTTCTTGATGTTCTGAGCTCTTAATCCACGATCGGACTGGACAACTTCGAATTCGACGTTTTCGCCTTGTTCGGTGGTCTTAAATCCTTCCATGATCAATGAGCTGTAGTGGAAAAAGTAGTCGTTTTTGTCCTCACCACGGATGAATCCGTAGCCTTTTTCCTTGTTGAACATTTTGACAGTTCCCTTCATTAAGAAAACCTTCACTTTCTAGTCGAGCCGTAAACTCAAAACCGAAGGGTATTATATCAGCGTTTTGTGAAAGTGGTTATTTAGTTTTCATTTCTTTTCTAAAATTACGATTTTTAACGAAGACGTGGATATAAATTCTGATCAAAACGAAAGCTAAAATTGCCGATATCGCAACGGCATATGCGGGCTCGAAAGAAAAGTTGAATTGAGTTTCTACCCCGAAGTTTTTGCCTATTTGCTTGTGCAGAAATACCTCCATCATTGAAATAAACAAAATGGCAATCAACGAACTCGGAAAAGTAATCAAACTGTTTATAGCGTTAAGGCTCCGCTCGATTTCCCTTCTTTCAAGTCCTAAGTAGAAGAGAATTTGACCTTCTTTTTTGTTTTCAAGAATCGTCAGAATAACCGTTACAAACAAAAGGATGAACGCCAAGGCGAAGCAGGAGATTGACGCCATTGAAAGAGACACTTTTAGGTAATCAAAAACCTGCTCCGTTGACTTTGAAATGTTCTCGCTCGGATCGGTAAAGTCGTATGTACTGAATTTTTCTTTTAGCTCAGTCAGTGTTTCGACGATGTCTTTGTCGCCATATTCGAAGATGCACTTTGTGGGTTCTAACAAGAAAGAAGACATTCCTAACTCATCGCGGAAGAAATCTATCGGCCAAAAACTATCGACATAAAGTTTGTCCCAGCTGTCTTCCGCAACGCCAACCACTTTGACCTCAACACTCCGATATTCATTAATGACTTGGGTTCCTATCTGTTCTTGGCTAACAAAGCCCACCAAATGGATGGTTTTTGGGGTATTCCATCGTTTGGACAAAGAGGAGGAAATGACGATTTCTGATGTTTGGTCAGGAGGCCGGCCTGAAATCAAATTAGTGAAATCGTTCGACAAAGTCAAAGCAGAGGAGGCGGGCAAAAGATAACTTCCTTTGGCCACCGATTCGGGTAGATTTTCTGAAACCCCGTCTTGAGCGCTTAAGCTGGTTGCTTGATCAAGCATCATGTCAGCCATTTCTTTTGTGCCTGTCGCATAAAATGGAAAAGAAAACCCAACCATCATATTGTTCGGATATGAAGTGTACGAGTATGTCGTTCCTACGATAAAAGAATCAATTTCAGTCTGCTCTTTTATTGAATAAATATCATCAATAGATAGCGAAGATTTATCGGCCATAAAAACATAGTAGCGGCGGGTCGAACAAAGACGGCCAATCTTACAATGGCTTTGGTCATATTGGTATGAATCTGGTTCAAAAATAAAGCGCTCATAATAAGGATCGTTTCGTAGTTGGCGCATCATGGCCGATCCGGATTCGACCGGCTTGACATAAAAGGTCTTTTGCATAATCCACGGCAAAGAGTGATCCTCGCTATCGCTGGTAGGGAAACACATTCTTTCTTCGTACATATGTTCAGACCAACGATGGTTATACGAATAAATCGTTGCTACCGAAGAAGGAACCACGGCTTTAACTTCAACGATTTGCTCATCATCATAATTCCAGTCTTCATTTGAGACGGCGAAAACAATATTCAATCCTGTCTCAGAAATGTAATCGCCTAGATGGTCGTAATCCCGGAGAATATGAAGTTGAAAACAAAGTTGGAACATATCGGCATACGGTAATCCTAAAACTATTTGGTCATTTTCTAAAATATTTGGTTTGCTTGGATAATATTCGAGACTATTTTCTTCATCGAGCCAAAGATACTCGTTGATAGACCTGATAGATAAGCCTTTCAACGTTATTTTGTTGACGCCGTTATTTATGTAAACAATATCCAAGTCTTTGAAGTATGAATCGAAATTTGCTAGATAAAATGTGCCATAATCCTTAACTTCCGCATTATTTTCGACGATTTTCATCAATTCGTTCTCAGAAGCGGTTATGGTTCTTCCTAAAGTCTCTCCTGTAGCACCTTTTCGCTCCATTACGAAAGATCCCTCACCTACTATTGAAGCGAAGGATCTATCAATCTCCTCGGATATGCCTCTGCTCAAATAAGTTGCGAGTCCCAATGAAACGAACGAAAACATCAGTACCGAAACAGAGAGGAGGCTCCTTTTCTTCCGTTCTTTGCATAGATTAAATGCATGCTTTAACCAAAAAATAGTTTTAATCCGCTTGGTTTTCGATACTTTTTTTATTTTAAATCGGCCTACGGACTGAGCTTGTTGTAAAGAGTCCTTTTCAATGGTCAAGGTGCCATCGCCTATTCTCAGGACACAATCAGCATATTTAAAAGCAGCTTCTTCGTCGTGAGTAACCATAATCACGAGAATGTTTTCAGATATTGATGCAAGCTTCTCGTATAGGCATAAAGCGCTTTTGCTGTCTAGGGCTCCGGTTGGCTCATCGCACAGTAAAACAGACGGGGAATTGACAACCGATCTAGCAAAGGCGACACGTTGCTTCTGACCACCACTTAGTTTATTGGCTGTTTCATTAAATTTTTCTTCTATTTCAATCCCTTTTAAAAGACCTTTGAAATGCTGCCTTCGAATATTTGATCTTTCTTCGGAAACAGGATCGGCTGCAACAGCCATATTTTTAAAGACGTTTTCAAGTTCCAACAAATCATAGTTTTGCCGAAGGTAGCCAATATTCCTCAAACGATGGTTCGAAAGCCATTTTTCATTTTTATTTTTGATATTTGCTTTATTAAAAATAATTTTACCAGTAAAGTTTGTATCAATTCCAGCTATCATATCCAGCAAGGTTGACTTACCACACCCAGAACTTCCTACAACTGCATAAAAACCAGTGTTTTTAAAAGCAAAATTTAGATTAGAAAATATAGATACACAGCCATATTTTTTGCTAACATTCTTCAAAATAAGACTCATTCTTCCCTTAAAGCCTCACTTAATGGGTATTTATAAAGTGATCGCATTGGAATTAAGGTTCCAAAAGCACTCAATAAGACCGAAATCAAAATGACAAAAAATATAAAAAATACTCCATAAGGTATTTTTATAAGATTCAAAAGATTCAAACGTTTTGACAAATATCCATTTAGAACAATTTGCGCCGGAAAGGAAATGATTAATGCAAAAATTGTTCCTAACGATGAGAGCGATATCGATTCCAGGACATAAAGTTTTGTCAGTGAAGATTTGGATGAACCCAATGAATTCAAAATTGCAGCTTCCTTCTTTTGATCAAGGAAAGACGAAAATGAAACGAATCCGCAAATAAAGACAATCATCAAAAGTTCGAGAGCAATAAAAGGAACGAGTGACGTGTCCAACGCTTTTTGTAAGCTGCTGAAAGATTGTTTTACAGTTAGATAGTTGGAACTTATTGACCAACCTTCTGTGCCATCCATTTTTTCTATTTCTTCAGCACCGCTTTCATTCAAGGCAAATATTTTTAATTGGAAATTAGAAGCCGCTTCGCTAGAACCGGCATTTTCAATTATTTTCAACAGTGAGCCACCGGAGTTGGTTTCGTAAGCAGCGAGGGATGAATAAAGATCTTCATAGTCATAATAAATTCTTGGTTCATTTAGAAATGAAAATTCAGAAGCGAAACCGGCAATAGTAAAGTCTTTTTTAATTGACACATTTTCTTTAGCATCATCTATGAGTATTGTCATATCATAACCTACATGGAGTACCTGGTTTAGTGAACATTCAAACACCGACAAGAATTCGTCATTCACATAACATAACGACTCTATCGATGTGTTTTCACTTACTTCATATAAAAGATTACGATACACAGTGCATTTTTTTGGTAATATTGGAATTAAATTAACTTCCGCTGATTGAGAATTTATCGAAATAGTGTTCTTGGCTGGGAAAAAGTATGAAAGATCGTAATTTACACTAATGTTTTCGCTGACAATATTTTTAACTTCCAAAATTGTTGGTCTAGATAGCTTATTCAAAGATAGAGGCGAGTCTTTTATTTCAACTTTTTCCCTCTTGCTTATTCCGGCAACATATCTGGTTAAAAGTTTTCGGGTTTCAGTTTCGGCAACTTCCTTAGAACCGTTAAAAAATCCAAGGGAAACGATTATTGTTAAAAAGCCAGTCACCGACGAAACAATGGTAAAGATATTCTTCTTCTTATTGTTTTTGAGATGCTTAGGAAGTAATAAACGTATCCATTTGTTTTTGCTTTTCTTTGTTCTTGCTGTGACAAGGTCAAGTGTCTCATTTGATGTCGTCATATCGGATTCAACAGCATGGCCGTCCTCGAGTCGTATTTTGAAATCAGCGTATTCGTTTACTAGTTTTTCATTATGCGACACTAAAATGACCAGCCTATCCTTCGCAAGATTTTTTAAAGTTTCCATCACTTCGATTCCGTGACTTTCATCCAAAGCGCCAGTGGGTTCGTCCGCAAAAATTACATTTGGTTTGTTAATAATCGCTCTCAGCAAGGATACTCTCTGCTTTTCCCCACCCGAAAGAGTTTTGATGTTTCTGTCTCTCAGCCGTTCCAGCTTAAAAGAAGTCAGTAATCTATCAGCTTCTTCAAAGGCCTCTTTTTTATTCCTCCCAGCAATAAGCAACGGCATCGAAATGTTCTCGATAACCGATAGGGAGTCAATTAAATTGAAATATTGATAAACAAAGCCAAAATGCTGATTTCGAATAGTTTCTAGCTCATTTTTCTTGATATTCGCAAGATTTTTGCCGCCGAAAAGCACTTTTCCAGTTGTCTGTTTTTCGTTGCCCGAAAGCAAATTTAAAAGCGTGGATTTGCCTGATCCGGATTTGCCAACCAAGCCAACCAATCCCTTTGTAGGAAAGCATAAATTTATGTCCTTAATGGCATAAAAACCATTTTCCTTGGTGCCGTAATATTTGCTTATGTTTGATAGTTTAAAAATAAAAGATCCTCCACCAACTTATAGTAGGCAAAGGATCATTTTTACTTATCAAATTCGATAGGACCTTCGTGGCTAGAAATAACTTTTCGCATAGAGTTCTCGAATTTCTCTCTATCCATCATTATCACATTGCCACAGCTGAGACACTTGATCTTAATGTCGGCCCCAACTCTTACAATCTGAAACAGTTTGTTTCTCGCTTTGCAAGGATGAGGCTTTTTCATTTCAACCACATCGTAAAGATTGAAACTCACCATCTTTCGTCCTCCATTTTGACGGCGTTAGGAAGCTTAGGAAGGCCTGGCATCGTTACGACTTTGCCAGTCAGGACGACGATGAAATTAGCGCCGGCAGAGAGGTTGCACTCCCTAATGGTAATTGTATGTCCGATTGGAGCGCCTTTAATCTTCGGGTTATCAGTCAGGGAATCAGGAGTTTTGGCCATGCAGATGTAGGCATTACCATAGCCCATCTTTTCATATTCTCTTAGCTGTTCCAAAGCCTTTTCTTCGTAAACGACTTCTCCGGCCCTATATATTTCCTTGCAAATGGTTTCGATTTTCTTTCTAAGCGGCCATTTCAGGTCGTAAATCGGATGATAATCGCTCGGGCAATTGTCTAACATAAACTTAACTTTTTGGGCTAGTTCAGCGGAACCCTTGCCGCCTTTCATGAAGCCATCCAAGAAAGCCACTTCGTAATAATTGTTTTTGCACCAATCGATAACTAGTTTGACTTCCTGTTCGGTATCAGACTCAAAGTGGTTGACGGCAACGATGACTGGGACGCCGTATTTCTTGATGTTTTCAAGATGAACCTGAAGATTGGCTAAGCCTGCTCTTAAGGCATCGAGGTTCTCTTCTTTAAGATCTTCGAACTTCATTCCACCGTGCATCTTAAGGGCTCGGATAGTGGCAACCATCACGGTAAGATCAGGATGTAATTTGCCTTCTCTCGCAGCGATATCCAAGAACTTCTCGGCGCCTAAATCAGCGGCGAATCCCGCCTCCGTAATAACGATTGGGGCGAGTTTCAAACCCATATGGGTGGCAATCAAAGAATTACAGCCATGGGCGATATTGGCAAACGGCCCACCATGGACAATAGCAGGTTGATGTTCGAAAGTCTGAACAAGATTTGGCTTTAAGGCCTCTTTCATCAAACGCATAACGGCGTGGGTGATTTTTAAATCCTTAACGGTGACAGGCCTGCCATTGTAAGTGTAGGCCACGATGATTTTCTTTAATCTATCATGGAAATCATCGGCGTCTTTGGCTAAACAAAGAATTGCCATCATCTCCGAAGCAACGGTGATAACAAAACCATCATCTCTCGGAGTTCCATTGCCTTTTCCTAAGCCAACAGTAATTTCCCTTAAAGCTCTATCATTCATATCCATCGCACGTTTCCAAACGACACGATTCGGATCAATACCTAATTCATTTCCCTGGTAGATGTGGTTGTCGATAACGGCGGAAATAAGGTTGATGGAACTAGTCAAGGCATGCATATCGCCAGTGAAATGAAGGTTAATATCTTCGACTGGGCCTATGGAGGCTAGTCCACCGCCAGTCGCACCGCCTTTAATGCCAAAAACAGGGCCTAAAGCTGGCTCTCTGAGGCAAAGGATGCACTTCTGGCCTATTTGTCCGAAGCCTTCCGCCAGAGCGATGGAAGTGGTTGTTTTGCCTTCTCCCGCTTTAGTTGGGGTAATGGCGGTGACCAAAACCAACTTTCCGTCCTCTTTTTTCTTTTTGCTAAGCATGATTTCCGGATTAATCTTAGCTTTGTAATAGCCATATGGCTCAAGATATTGAGTATCAATGCCAGACATGCTGGCAACTTCGTTGATTTTGAGTAATTCCATTAGCGTTGCCCCCTACATTTTCAAATCATCAAGGATATCTTCCATAGAAGAGATGACCTTCGCCCTGAATTGATGGCGGAAGAAGGTCTCTTGTCGTTTGATATATCTTCTTGTGTCTAACTTTATTAAATCTTTAGCATCTTCTAAAGATATTTCACCATCTAAATATGGGAATAATTCTTTAACCCCGATGGCTTTGAAGGCCTGGGCTCCTCTTCCATATTTTTCAATCAAAGGGAGAGTCTCATCCAATAAGCCAATTTCAAACATCTTATCAACCCTCTCGTTGACCTTCGGATATAAGGTCTCGCGGTCGATATGCAAGACATAGAATTTTGATGGATAAATTGGCTCGTGGTGCTGCTTTGCGAGAAATTGAGTCTTCGGTTCTCCAGCCGCCAAACAAACCTGAATGGAACGCATTATCCTTTGCCTATTTTGGACCGGAAGCTTATCGGCTTCTTCTTTATCTAGACCCTCGAGAATCTCATGAAGTTCCTCGTTGGTCTTAGTTTCATAAGGGGTCATATCGATTTTGTCGGTGTCTAAAGATAGGTCGTAGTCATATAGGGCCGCCCTAAGGTAAAGACCGCTTCCACCGACGATGATGACATTATTTTTGCGGGATAAAACTTCCTTTAGAGTTTCCCTACAATCTTTCTGATAATGGGCGATTGAATAGTTCTCGCTCAAATCCACATATTGGAATAAATGATGCAGTACTTCGCTTTTTTCTTCGTTTGTTGGCGCAGCTGTAGCGATAGTTAAGTCCTTATAGACCTGAAAAGCATCGCCGTTGATGATTTCGGCGTCTATCTTCTTGGCCAACTCAATGGCCAAGCGGCTTTTGCCCGTTCCTGTTGCCCCTGTTAAAACGATGATCATGAAAGCAATGCGCGTACCCTTTCTAAGTAAGCTCCGACCTCAGAGACCAGAGCCTCTTTGTTTTTGATTAATGGGTCATTATTGATGATATTGCTGATGGCTAAGAATTCTTCTTTGCACTTAGCATATTTCTCATCATTGCCCATCGATAAGGCCAAAGCCTTTTTGGCGGCCTCAAACTTCGTTCCAAGTTCGACGTATTTTGGGTCCTTCAAAACCTCCGAGAGGTTCTTATATTCCTTGAGAAGCGGATCTAACGATAAAACGTACGCCACATCTTTAGCTTTCCAAAGGATTGGGTCTCCAACCAATTCTCCACGAAGGGAATAGTTCTTCGATTCAAGGACTTTGACATCGACGATGCAACCGGAGAGATAGGCTGGTCCCGGGAAGTTAATAAGTTTGCCATTCTCGGCGTAACCAGAAAGGACGTTAGAGTTCTTTTTGGATGGGCCCTCAACCAAAACGGAGTAAGTATTCCCGACCATCTTGGCCGAATGCTCTCCCGTCGTCTTTTCAATGACTTTGACCAAAGCGTTGAAACGTTCGTGTTTCAATTCGTCTGGGGTATCATCTTTCAAAGCTGCAGCAGGTGTGCCTTTTCTCGGAGAATAAATGAAGGTGAAAGCAGCTGAATATCCAACTTCCTCGCATAGTGATAAGGTATCGGCAAATTCCTCATCGGTTTCGTTTGGGAAGCCGACGATGATGTCAGTCGTTAAAGCGATATCTGGCATCTTTTCACGGATTTTCTTAACCAAGGAAAGATATTCCTCTCTCGTATATCTACGGCCCATTCTCTTTAAACAGGAAGTGGAACCGGACTGAACTGGGAAGTGCAGCCATTTGCGGATGTTATCGTATTTAGCCATTACCTCAATCATCTCATCGGTGAATTGGGATGGATAAGAAGTGAGGAAAGTTAATCGTGGGACGCCTAATTTGGCGACTTCTTCCAATAATTGAGCGAAGGTCGTGCCGTCTTTTAAATCCAAGCCATAGGAGTTGACGTTTTGGCCTAACAAGGTGATTTGCTTATAGCCATCTTCGACCAACTGCTTGCATTCTTTGACGATGTCTTCAACCTTTCTGGAACGTTCCTTGCCTCTGGTGTAAGGGACGATGCAGTAGGTACAGAACTTATCGCAGCCATAGGAAATGTTAACAAAGGCTTCGGAGCTAGATAAACGCTCGGAAGGCATATCTTCGACCAATTCTTTTGGTCCAGATTCGACATCAACGATATGCTTTTTAGTCTTCAAAACATCGGTCAACAAAGGCAACAAGCGATGAACGTTATGGGTACCGAAAACCAAAGTGACAAACGGGTAGGTTCTGAGAATCATCTCAGCGAAACCTTCTTGTTGCATCATGCAACCGCAGAGACAAAGGATGAAATTTGGATCTTTCTCGGCTTTGGCTTTAAAGGAGCCCAATTCACCATAGACTTTATCTTCGGCGTTCTCTCTGACCGCACAGGTGTTGATGATAGCGAGGTCGCATTCTTTAGGATCTTCGGTTCTCTCATATCCCGCCATTTTCAAATAACCAGCCATGATTTCCTCATCGCGAATATTGGCTTGGCAGCCGAAGGTTTTGATGAAGAATTTCTTCCCTTTGGCGAAGTTCTTCAATAAGTCCGAGACCTCAACATGGTCAACCAGGCGTTCCGCTTCAGCGATACGCTTTCTGGCTTCTTTCATATTAGGGACGGAACGATAAATACATTTACTCATCGATGTTCTCCTCCAAATGAATGCGGCGAATATTTGCCGCCTTTAAGGCTTTTTCGTCGACTTCGATATAAGTCGCGTTGAATTGAGATAATCCACGTCCCGAGAAATCCAAGGATACTTTTTGGCCTTCAACAAAGCGTTTCTTCGCTGATTCGTAAGTGGCCCCGATAGATCCGTTCATGATGCCACACATGCCGACATCGGTTTGAATGGCGGTTCCATCGACGATTCTCTCGTCGGCGGTTTGGACATGGGTGTGGGTTCCGATCAGCACCGTCGCCTTTCCAACATTATTCAGCATGAATATCTGCTTCTCGGAAGTTGATTCGGCGTGGTAATCAATAAGGTGGATAGAAGGCTCAATCTTCTCGTAGAGGTCATTCATGGCCAAATATGGGAAGTTGACGGCCTCTTTCATAAAGGCGGTTCCTAAAACATTGGTGACCCTAATTTGGATCCCGTTCTTTGCGAACAGGCGAGAACCTTTGCCATGGTGATAACCGATGACATTCAAAGGCCTAACCAATTTGTCGGCATCATCAATCCAACGGTCCAAGTCATATTGGCCGTGCCAGTGATTGCCTAGGGTGACGCAGTCAACCCCATGGTCAATAAGTTCCTGATAATCGGCTTTGGATATTCCTTTGCCGTCAGTGATATTCTCTCCATTGACGATAAGGAAATCATAGGTTCCCTTAAGCTTTTCGAGCGACGAGAAAAGAATGGCTTTGCCAGCGTTGGAAACAATATCTCCGACAAAGAGGATACGCAGCATTTTGGTTGCGCCTTTCTAAGCTAATTATTTAGCAGTTTCGACCGCTCTGTATTCGCGGATGACAGATACTTTGATGGTACCTGGATAAGTGACTTCGTTTTCGATTCTTTCTTTGATTTCGACGGCAAGCTTGGTCGCTTCAAGGTCAGAAACCTTTTCAGGAACGACCATAACGCGGACTTCACGACCGGCCTGCATAGCATAAGCGGTCTGAACGCCTTCGAATTCCTTAGCGATGGTTTCCAATTGCTCGACACGTTTGATGTAGGTTTCAAGGGTTTCGGATCTAGCGCCTGGGCGAGCGGCGGATAATGTATCGGCCGCCATAACCAAGTTGGCAATCAAAGAGGTCGGTTCAACTTCGCCATGGTGAGAAGCAATGGCATTGATAACAACATCGTTTTCGCCACATCTCTTGGCGATTTGGACACCAAGCTGAGTGTGAGAGCCTTCCATTTCGAAGTCCACTGCTTTGCCGATATCGTGGAGCAAGCCAGCACGACGGGCAAGATTTTGGTTGAGTCCTAATTCAGCAGCCATCATGCCGCAGAGATAGGAAACTTCGATGGAGTGATCTAAGACATTTTGGCCATAGGAAGTACGATATTTCAAACGGCCAAGGAGGTTGACGATTTCTTTGTTGAGCTTTGGAAGGCCGAGACGGAAAGCGACTTCTTCGCCGGTCTTATTCATCTCGACTTCCATCTCGCGTTTGCACTTAGCGGCAATCTCTTCGATTCTGCCTGGTTGGATACGACCATCTTTAACGAGATATTCAAGGGTACGCTTGGCAATTTCTCTTCTGATTGGATCAAAACAAGAGACAGTGATGACTTCTGGAGTGTCATCGATTACAATGTCGACGCCTAAAGTGGCTTCGATAATACGGATGTTGCGGCCTTCGCGTCCGATGATACGGCCTTTCATTTCATCCGAAGGAAGGGCAACGACCGAAACGGTTCTTTCGGTGACGACTTCCTGAGCGTATTTAGCGCAGGCAAGAGACAACAATTCAGTAGCTTTGGCCTGAGCGGTAGACTTGGCTTCATCCTCTTGGTTTTTGATATAGAGGGCAATTTCGGTCGACATCTTGGATTCGACACGAGCCATGATTTCGTCATGGGCTTCTTTGGTGGTCATGCCGGAAACTTTCTCAAGTTCGGCGATGATGGAATCAATTTTCTCATCCAATAATTTGTGTTTGTTGTCCAAATCGGCCAAACGGGAATTGAGGGATTCGGTCTTACGATCGATTTCCTTTTCTTTGCTGAGCAAGGATTCGTCACGACGGTTCATGACTTCCTCACGAGCATCCAATTTAGCACGATCGGATCTGACCTCTTCGGTCATGCTGCGAATTTCGCGATCGGCCTGTTCTTTGGCTTCGGCGTTGATACGCTTGGCCTCGATTTTGGCTTCTTTCTCGATTTCATCAGCTTTCTTCTCAGCATTTTCAATGATGCTGGAAGCGGAATTTTGGGCTCTCTTGGCTTTGATGGAAGGAACGAAGATAAAGATGCAAGCCACAATAGCGCCGACCACGACGGCAGCGACGATAGCGATGACTGCAACTAGAGCTCCGGAGAGACCTCCTTCGCCGGTTAACAAGTTAAACATTTTAAAAGACTCCTAATAAGAGCCTCAGTCCCCACTTAAAGAAAAAGTGTTATCAATTTATGTATGGATATACCTGGTTGGGAAGACCCCAAGAAGATTGCTAACCTTGTAAGGTGGGTGCCTGAGCACGCTTATATGATACACAAGCGCACAAAGAAATTAAACACCTTCTAGGCCTTTTACCATTTATAGTCGAATACCGACAAGTTTTGACGGAAAAATAAAAAAAATGGGACGCCTGATGACATCCCATTCTTATTTAGTTTGTTATTCGGCTTTTTCGGTAGCGGAAGCTTCCTTGATTTGCTTTTCTAAGCTAGCGAGAAGTTCCGGATTGGCTCTCAGATAACGGATAGCGGCATCACGGCCGTTGGCGATTTTCTCGTCTTGGTAGACGAACCAGTTACCAGATTTGCTCATGATGTTCTTGACAACAGCCATATCGAGGATTTCTCCATCAAGGTTGATGCCTTCGCCGTAAATCATATCGATTTCGCAGCTCTTGAATGGAGCGGAGACCTTATTCTTGACTACTTTTACTTTGACGGTATTTCCGATAATTTCGGAACCTTGTTTGATGGCTTCGGAACGTCTGATGTCCAAACGGATAGTGGCGTAGAACTTCAAGGCGCGTCCGCCAGTAGTGGTTTCTGGATTTCCGTAGATGACGCCAACCTTTTCACGAAGCTGGTTGATGAAAATAACCAAACATCCAGTTCTATTTAAGACACCAGCCAATTTACGCATGGCTTTGGACATCATTCTGGCCTGAAGACCGACATTATTGTCGCTCATGGTGCCATCCAATTCGGCTTGTGGGACCAAGGCGGCGACAGAGTCAACGACGATTAAGTCGATGGCGCCGGATTCGGCTAAAAGTTCGACGATTTCAAGAGCCTGCTCGCCAGAGTCTGGCTGAGAAAGGATAAGTTCGTCGATATCAACGCCTAATTTCTTGGCGTAATCTGGATCGATGGAATGTTCGGCATCGATATAGGCGGCACGTCCGCCTTTCTTTTGAGCCTGGGCAACTGCTTCCAAGGCTAAAGTGGTTTTGCCCGAGGATTCAGGACCGTAGATTTCGACGATTCTTCCTTTTGGATATCCACCGACTCCCAATATCTCATCGAGCATCAAGGAACCAGTTGGGATGACGTCGACATCCACTTTGGCGTGTTCGCCCAAGACCATGATAGATCCCTTGCCGTAGGCTTTTTCGATTGTGCGCAGCGCTTCTTTTAAGGCCGCATCTTTGTTTTCTGACATAATTTTGTCCTCCACTATCTATATAACAGACAAATTGATGTTTTTTCCTATTTCATTATTTCCAAAAGTTTTTCGGTAACGAATTCGACGGCTTTCTCGCGTATTTCGTTTCTTTCTCCGTCGAAAATCATTTTATAGGTATTTATCTTTCCTTGGACATTGATGCCCATATAGGTTTCGCCGACTCGAGCTTTCCCTGGCTCTGCGGTTGGACCCGCGTTCCCTGTGAAGGAGATGGCAATATCAACATCAAGAACCTTTCTGGCGGATTCCGCTAAGGCGTAAGCCACTTCTTTGCTGACCACATCGTATTTATCAATGAGTTCTGGAGAGAGGCCAAGAACGCTTTCTTTGATTTTCCTGTCATAACAGACAATCCCGCCCTTAAATACGGCGCTGGCTCCGCTAATCGAACAGAAAGTCGAAGCAAACAGTCCAGCCGTAAAGCTTTCGGCCGAACCGAGAGTAAGCTTTTTATTCTTAAGAATCTCCAAGAGTTCCTCAGTCTTTTTTGTCATGCTTGCCTCCGCCGGTCAAAGCCACCACTTTCCAATTTTGGATGACGTAGATTAAGCCGGAGACCAAGGAAACCAAGGTGGCGGCATAAACGAACCATAGGGCTACTCTGCCTTCGCCCCAGTTGGCATCGAAATAAGTGAATGGGAAGCCATTGAGTAAAACAAGCGGGATGGCAATCATCTGAAGGACGGTTTTGGCTTTGCCCCAATTGTTGGCGGCAAGAACCGTTCCTTTAGCGGCAGCGACCAAACGCAAAGCGTCAACCACCAAATCTCTGACGATCATGACGATGATGCAATAGACAGGGATGACCATTTGGTCTTCGCTGAAATGTGGGATAGCAAGGTAAATCAAAGTCGAATTGACTAAAAGCTTGTCAGCCACTGGGTCAAGGAACTTTCCGAAGTCGGTAACCTCATTGTTCTTTCTGGCCAAATCACCATCGATTTTATCGGTGATAGAGGCAACGATGAAGACGATGCAAATAGCCAAATAGACGGCATTGATCTTCAATTCCCCACCGATGGTTGGAATCTCCAAACTAGGGATAAAACGAAGAACGAAAAGAGCAATCAACATCACGAAGACAATGATGATTCTGGATACGGTGATTCGATTTGGAACGTTAAGATTTTTCATAAAAGTGAGTGTCCGGTCCGATAAGCCATGTTTTGTCTAGGGCGACAATTTATCTCAGCTATGCTGGGACCATTGCCTTCGGTTAAGCTTTGGTCCTTCCCCTACCAATTTTGGGTTTCTCGCTTGAGGGGTTTACCGCGTTTCATCTCGCTATCGCTAACGAGCTCGTCTCTGTGGCACCTTGGGGCTTCCTACCTACGAGAGGTATTCTTCCGCCGTCACGCGCTCCCGCGTGCCTAGACTTATTCATTCGTCTAGCACAATCACTACAGCCATCACAGGCTGTGCGAGCATGGACTTTCCTCTACTAGATGAACTAGCAGCAGTCGCCTGGACCGGATTTTAATCCTTTCTCAAAAATTCCTTCAATTGGGCTTCGGAAAAGCCTTTAGCCCTTAAGAATGACTCCAAATCATTTATACGTCTGTATAATCGGAGATTCTCAGTGGTTGGCTTATCGCCTTCCTTGATGCCGCCATACTTGTTGTTCATGGCCGCGAGTTCGACTTCTTGCTTTTGGAATTCTTCCTTCAGCTTGATATTCTCGCGTGTCAACTTCTCGTTGGTGGATTCAAGGGCCTCAATCCTTCCTTGAAGATTAGACACATAAGTGTCGTTTTTAGCCAAATATTCTTCGACAGCCTGATAATCCTTAGCAATCTGATCCAAGAACAAATCCACCTCGTAGGCATCGTAGCCTCTGAGGTCTTTTGGAAATTTCTTCTCGAGAATCATCTCGGATGTAAGTTTCAAACTGTCGCTCATAATGACCGGTTTCGATTATATCGAAGTACAGTCTTATAAGCAATGTTTATATTACGGCTAGCCTTAAACAGGCTAGAAGTCATATACGCTCTAGTAGGTTAGCTTAAATGGTGCTATGATTTCACGGATGGAAGCCCTAAAAAAGATTCTAAAAGGTAAAAAGCACATCGTCTTCTTTGATTTAGAAGGCACCCAAACCACCCACGAGATCATCGAGATCGGAGCGGTTGCGGTAAGCCTTAACGATGAGTGCAAGATTCGCAAATACGCGAAGGGTTTTTCTTGTTATGTTAAGGCTCACTCTCCAGTCGGTCGCATCGTCACCAATCTGACCGGCATTACCCAAAAGACTTTGGATGACAAAGGCCTTCTCTTTCACGAAGCGATGGAGAGGTTCCGCAAGTATGTTACCAAATACAAGAATGACGTGATTTTCTGCTCCTATGGCAACAATGACATCAGCATGCTCGAAGCTTCCTCGTATGCAAATTATGATGACGGGATTGAATTTGTTCGTTTTATCAAACGCAATTATTTCGATTATTCTCAGTTCTTTGGCACCTATGTTAAGAGCGAAAAGAACAACATTTATTCCGTTACCAACGCTTTGAAATTATTCGATGCCGTTTTTGAAGGCACCGCTCATGACGCTTTGGCGGATTCCATGAACTTAGCCAATCTTTATGAACAGTTCTTGGAACAAAAAGAAACGGTTGCCGCTTTATATAAGAAGACTTTGTCCAGATATCATTCCTTGCCGATTCCTGTTCAAAAAGTCATGAACGAGCTCAATTCTGGCAACACCGTAGACCAAGAAACCTTCAACCGCCTTATCAAGGAGTCACTTGAATAATGGTTGTTAAGTACCCTGGTGGAGTCGTGCCCACCGCCGTTGCCAAAAAATCCAGCAAAGGCAAAATGAAGATCAAAATCGCTGCCGGCAATCGTGGTATGGATTTTGAAAACGAAATCAACCAAACCAACGAATATTATCGCGACAAAGACATTGCCGTTATTACTAAGAGACCAACCCCAATCAACATTGTCAAAGTGGATTATTCCCACGGAGCCAAAATAACCGAAGCTTTTTTTGAGACCCAATCCACCACCGACTACAATGGGGTTTATAAGTCCCGTTATTTAGACTTCGAAGCCAAGTCCACCCACAGCAAAGCATCTTTCCCATTGGCTAACATTGCTCCGCAGCAAATCAGCCATCTCGGAGCCGTTATTAGGCATGGAGGCATCGCCTTCTTTTTGATCCACTTGGTCAACGATGAAGAAGTCTATCTTTTGGAAGCCGAATACATCTGCGATTTTTACCATCATGGGGACCGCAAATCGATTCCGTTCAAAACTATCAAAGAAAAAGGCTACAAAGTGCCCATTGGTTATCGCCCTCGCTACGATTATTTATCCGTGGTCGATGAAGTCTTTTTGAAATAAGAACAATATTCTCTCATTTCACATCTCGAACAAATGGGCTTAATGGATTTGCATTCTTTTCGTCCGAAAATAATCATCGCGTGATGTAAAAACTTCCATTCCTCTTTGGGGAATTCTTTTTCTAATTTGGTCTCAATTTTGATAGGGTTATCACTATTTTTGGCATAACCAAGCCTTTGAGAGACCCGTGTTACGTGGGTGTCCACCGGGATGGCGGGCCTATCGCCTCTTTCAAGCAAGAAGACACCGGCAGTCTTTACTCCGACACCTGGCAAGGTCTTCAAGATATCGAAGTTATGGGGAACCTGCCCATTATATTTATCAGTTAGGACAGTCCCTAGATTCTTAAGGCTTTTGGCCTTGTTCCGATATAGACCCAATGAATGGATTTTGTCTTCAATATCGGCAAGGGAAGCGTTTTTAATATCTTCAGCCGATTTAAATATTTCGAATAAAGAAAGAGTAACTTTGTTGACTGACTCATCAGTAGTCTGTGCAGACAATAAAATAGCAATCAAACATTCCAAATCGTTATTGAAATTAAGAGAGCACTTCGCATCCCCGTAATATTTATGTAGGTATTCCAAAAATAAGGTTGATTTAGTTTTCATCGTCCCATTTTTCTTTGGCCATCTTCAAAGATTCGTTGATGTCCTTATCCCAATTTTCGGAAGTGGCGGTGTAGCCCTCTTCCTCAATATCAGAGGCGGCACGCATAGCACGAAGTCTCCTATCGATATAACGAACATTCGGGCGACCTTCCCTAAGTCCGTCCCTTAAGGCGTTTTGAATATCAATGTCTTTATAACCAGCATTAATCCAGTCATAGAGCTTTTCTTTCTCTAACGGGGTCAAAGTTCTAGACCAGCGGTCCTCAAAGAATTCGTTCAAAGAAGTGACTCTCTTATCGATTTCCTCGTTTTTGGCCTTCTCTTCTTCGTAACGCATCTTCTTGGCTAAGGCCTTGCTTAATTTGTCATAGATTGGGTTTAAGGTAGTGACCAATTTGCCATCCTTTGATTCGTAGGAAATCATCTTTTTCTTCACTAAACCAGCCAAAATGGAATCGATTTCCTTGCTATCCATGGTCATCTTGAGACAAAGGCTATCGGAGTTGATCAAAGCGTTCCCTTGATCTAAAAGGTGGTCAATCATTAGTAAGGTCGCTAATTCTTTTTCGTTAAGACCTAGTTTCTTATATTGTTCAAGAATCATGTAGCGGAAGCTTACCGCCCCAAATACTCCGTTCGTGTTCATATCTTTTTGCCTCTAGCCAATTTTCTTTGTTCCTCTTCGATCTTTTCTTTCTTTAGAGCCTTAAGCAACGGACGAAGAGACTCGATTGCTTTAAGGGTATTATCTTCGATTTTGAATCCCAAGACTTCGGCGAAGCGTTCCGCTCGGCAAATGCGAAGGGGATCTTCCTTGATTCTCTTTTCAGGATCTCCGATGAAACGAATGATTTTGTTATCCAAATCTTCCTTTCCTGAATGGAAATCCAAGAGATTGTAATTTTCATCGAGATACATCGCGTTGATGGTGAAGTCTCTACGGACGGAATCTAGTTTGGGATCTTTGATAAATTCGATGTAAGAAGGATGCCTGGAATCGTTATATTCCCCTTCTTTTCTAAAAGAAGTGATGTCCACTTCCTCGTTATTGACCTTCATTCTGACCGAACCATATTTAGCAAAGACAAAGTTGCCTTCCGGGACGATGTCTTTCATTTCGTCTGGAGTGGCATCGGTCACCATATCATGGTCGGTGTAATGACGGCCCAAAAGCAAGTCCCTGACCGAGCCTCCAACAAGGTAAAGGCGTTTGCCTTTCTCATTGAATCTGACTTTCAGTTCATCAAAGATGGAATCTCGCATAGCAATATTCTAGCAAAAGAAAAAATCCAGGAAACTAAATCCCTGGATTTTCTTTTAAGTTGTAATAGTAATTAGCCGTTAAGCTTTTCCTTCAAGGATTTGGAAACCTTGAGGCTGACGGTGGCGGAAGAAGGGATAACGATTCTTTCCTGGTTGGATGGATTGGTGCCTTCTCTGGCAGCGCGTTCTTTCTTGGTGAAAACGCCAAAGCCGGAGATCTTGACAGCTTCGCCTTTGATTAAGGCAGCTTCAACGATGGAAAGGGCGGCTTCAATAACGTCTTCAGCTTCTTTTTTGGAAACTTCGGCCTTGTCGGCTACGGCAAGAATCAAGTCAGTTTTGTTCATGATAATTTTCTCCTTTTAGGGGTTGCGAACAAAATATATCACATCGAAAACTCGTATCAAGCAAAAAGAGAAAAAAATTAGATAGAGTCTAACAATTGCAAAGGTATTTATTTCGTCAGTTTATTTTCTTTGGCGATAGACGATGTCGATTGGAGTACCCTCGAAATCAAAGGTCTCCCTAAGTCTATTCAAGAGGTAACGGGTGTAGCTAAAATGGACGAATTTCGGGTCGTTGCAGAAGAAGACGAACTTCGGCGGACGGACGTCAATTTGCGAGGCGTATACGATTTTTAAGCGTCCATGATTGAATAATGGGGTCGGGTTCATGGCCTGAGCGTCTAGGATGATATCATTCAAAACATTGGTCGGAATGCGCCTGTTATATCCTTCGTAAGCCTTAACGATGGCTGGCAAAATCTTCTCCACGTTGTGACCGGTTTTAGCGGAGACATAAAGAATTGGGGCATAGTCCAAGAACTTGAATTCTTTTTTGATATCCTTGGTGAATTCTTCGGCGTCTTTGTCGCCTTTGGCGATGTCCCACTTGTTTACAACGATGATGATGGCTTTTTTGGCATCCACCGCGTAGCCGACAACGTGTTTGTCTTGCTCGGTGATGCCGACATTTCCATCAATTAAAAGAACGGCCACGTCGGATCTATCGATGGCGGCCAACGCCCTTAAAGCGGCATATTTGTCAATTGCTTCGTAGATCTTTCCACGTTTGACCAAACCCGCCGTATCGATGACGACGAAATTCTGATCATTGTAGGTGAAAGCTGAGTCGATGGAATCCCTCGTGGTTCCAGCGATATCCGAAACGATGGTTCTTTGATTGTTTAAGAAGCGATTGGATAAAGATGATTTACCGACATTTGGTCTGCCGATAAGACAGAAAGAGATGGCATTTTCGTAAACATTCGTCTCTTTTTCAGGAAGCAAGGAAACGACTTTATCGAGAAGATCACCGATGCCGATACCATGGGCTCCGGAAACCGCCATCGGTTCGCCTAAGCCCAAACGATAGAATTCGGTCAAATCGCCGATTTCTTGTATAGAGTCGATTTTGTTGGCGGCTAAAATGATCGGTTTGTCACTCTTTTGGAGCAAACGAGCAATGAATCTATCATCCTGCGAACAGCCTAATTTACCATCCACCACAAAGAGGATGACATCGGCTTGTTCGATAGCGATATCGACTTGGGCTCTGATTTCTTCTTGGAACGGAGCGTCTTTGATTTGGATACCGCCAGTGTCGATAACTGTAAATTGTTTGGTCAACCATTCGCCTTTGGCGTAAAGCCTATCTCTGGTGACGCCTCTGGTTGGTTCGACGATAGCGCGTCTTTCGCCGACGATACGATTGAAAATCGTGCTCTTTCCGGCACTAGGCGCTCCAACTATGGCTAAAGTTCCCAACTGCATTAGGCTTTCACTCCTGTTTTCTTCTCGATGATTTTCAAAATGGCTTCGACGGATTCCTTAATGGTGAGACACGAAGTGTCTAACAAAACTGAATCCTCGGCTGGCTTAAGAGGATCGAACTCACGACCGGAGTCAATCTTGTCTCTCATACGGAGTTCTTCTTCGACGCTCTTGAGAGTGCATTGAATACCCTTTTCGAGGTTTTCTTCGTAACGGCGGACGGCTCTGGTTTCGACCGAGGCAATTTGGAAAATTTTGACTTGGGCGTTTGGCAAAACGTAAGTGCCAATGTCACGACCATCCATAACCACCGACTTGGATTTGGCCATCTGGCGTTGCATTTCGATCAAGGCCAAACGGACCGGTTTCATGGCAGCGATATAACTAACTTGTCCCGAAACAAGCGGCAATCTGATTTCTTTGGTGACGTCCTCGCCATTGCAAAGGACAGTTCCGTCTTGCTTAAGTTCAATAGATAAAGTAGGCAAAACTTTGATGGCTTGGGCTTCGACTTGTGGATCGAGCCCGGCCTTGATGACGGCATAAGTGACGGCACGATACATAGCACCGGTGTCAATATAGGTGAAGCCGAGAGCGGAAGCGACGGCTTTGGCGACTGTAGACTTTCCGGCCGCCGCTGGACCGTCGATGGCAATTGCAATATTGGACATTGTTATTTCCTCACCCAGATTACATAAAGCACAATCATAAGGATTACGCTTACGGCAAACAACGTGAATTTGAGAATCGTTAAGCTTTGCTTGCCTTGCAGATATTTCTCATATCCGACCATGCGCGGGAATTTCTTCTCGGAATCCAAGGAAATCGCCTTAGAGCCGATACTCTTCCCCTCCATAGCCGCATCCACGTTATGTCTAGAAGAGCGTTTCTTGCTCAATTTGAAAGTCCATTCCGGCGCAGTTGCGATGCTGGTTCTATACTTTTCAAAACGTTCAATCCTGCTCTTCACATTGGGTATTCTACTCTAAATGCTCCTCACATTCATTCATGAATGACATTCTCTTTGAAAAATCTTTGATGACTGATTGAAGATTTCTTTTTAAGTACCTATAATGTGGCTACTTATTTTGGAGGATCCCTAAAATGCCAAAAGCTGTTGTTAACAACGATGCTTGCATCGGATGCGGTCTCTGTGTCGGAAGCGCTCCAGACGTTTTCGAATTCGGAGATGATGGAAAGGCCCACGCCATCGAGGGTGTCGAAGCTGATGCTTCCGCCGACGAAGCTGCCGCCAACTGCCCAGTTTCCGCTATCACCGTTGAATAATTAAATTCAAACGAACATCAAAAAAAGACCTGTCTCGAGCGGGTCTTTTTTGCTATCTATTCTCTATCGAACCTCAATAAGACGTGGATATAACGATAAATGATGAAGGTGACCGCGATGACAATCGCATCTTTCATCGCATTTAATGGCAAGACGGCATATAAGCCATATGGCCAGCCAAGTGAGGTAATATGCGAGTTCGCCGCCTGACATAAAGCGAGTAACGAATCCTCTGGGAAGCCCATGACGAACATATAGAACGGAAGCATGGCGTAGATGTTAAGGACCACCGACACCACCAACTGGCAAACCGTCCCGACTGCAAAGCCAACAGCAACGCCTTTGAGGTTTCTCCACTTCTTATAAATAAGAACGGTAGGGAGGACGAAAGCCAACGAGAAGACTAAGTCCGCCAATTCACCAACGCACATCGTTGATGTGAACGGCAATTTGATGATCGTTTTAATGACGATGACTCCAATCGAAGCCAAAGGTCCATAGGCAAATCCGGCGATGAAGGTTGGAATTTCATCAAAGTGGATAGCCAAGAAACTTGGAAAGAACGGAAAATGGATTTGGAAAACCGGAACGACATAAAGTATGGCCGACAAGGCGCCGAATACGGCGATACGAGCGCACAATCTAACTGTGGTTTTCTTTTTCCCACCTGTCTTTTTGCCAACGAAAATAGCTGCAAACAAGACGAGTAGGAAGATGCCGATTACAAGAATGGTAATCTGCCAATCTTTCATAAAAAATACCCCCTTGCTGCAGGGGGCGACCAACTAATCAATTTAAGTGATTAGCGTTGCGCTTCTTCCATCCGGACTTTACCGTTGGTCCTGGAGTTTCACCAGATCATGCTCACCGAAGTGGGCTCGCGGACTTTACCGCCAGTTGACGATTTTCACGTCTCCCTGAAGCGAATTAATTGTAGAACGAACGATTGTTTTGTAAATCCCTTTATAAAGGTTTAGCCATGATTTCTTTCCAAGAACGTGGGTATTTTCTTAGGGTTTTATCTTTCTTAACGAATAGGAAGTTCAATCTTTCCTCTCCGTTAGGCATCTTTTCTTGTTGGGTTTTCTCTAACTTAAGATTAAGAACTTCGATGGCATTTTGGCTCTCGGCAAGTTCTTCGTTACCCTTCAAGGCTTTCATCAAAAGAACGTTCCCGTTGATCTTAGCAAAAGGGGCCGTAATTTCCAAAAGCTTTGGCATAGCCGCCACCGCACGGCCGGTGACGACATCAAAGCAGTTACGCATATCGAAATCTTCGGCGCGGGAGTTGACTACATGAACGTTTTTGAGACCCAGTGCCTCAGCGGTTTCTTTAAGGAAAACGCATTTCTTGGCCGTGGCGTCTAACAGGGTTAGCTGACTATCAGGCAGGGCAATCGCGAAAACCAAGCCAGGGAATCCACCACCGCTTCCAACATCGAGAACCTTCTTGCCCTTTAAATCGAATTCCTTCAAGGGAACCAGACAATCATAAAAATGTTTTTCGACAATCTCTGGAATTTCTTTGATGGCAGTGAGATTGAATTTGGCATTGGCTTCTAACAAAAGTTCGGCATAACGCTTCAAAAGAGAAACTTTTTGCTCATCCAAAATGCCCAATGGCTGATAGGCGTTAAGCAATTCTTCATAAGTCATAAGAGTCCCTCCTTCTTTAAAATGAGGATCAAAACCGAAATATCGGCAGGATTAACTCCAGCGATACGGCCAGCTTGACCGATGGTAGTAGGTTTTACCATATTTAATTTTTGTCTAGCTTCCAAACGGAGTCCATCCAACTTTTGATAATCGATATCGGTTGGGAGCTTGGCAAACTCCAGTTTGCGGGTTCTTTCAGCATCCGATAAGGCCTTGCGGATATATCCTTCATATTTGACTTTGGTTTCTAATTCCAAAATTGAATTTTCATTAAATTTGTATTCCTGAAGCTCTGGAGTGGCGTGTGCGATTTCCCAATAATGCAAGCCCGGTCTCTTTAATAGATCGATGCCGCGATGCCCAACATTGAAATCATTGTATCCAGCGGCTTCCAAATATGGGACAAGGTATTCTTTATCGCTTGGATTGACCTTCGAGAGAATGTCTATAGCCTCGGCAATTTTCTTTTGATTATTCAAATAGACCTCATATCTTTCATCGGAGATAAGGCCAAGTTCGTGACCATAAGGAGTAAGTCTTTCATCAGCGTTGTCATGTCTTAAAAGCAAACGATATTCAGCACGGGAGGACAGCAAACGATATGGCTCATCCGCCCCTTTGGTGACCAAATCATCAATCATGACACCGATATAAGATTCATCTCTTCTTAAAACGAATGGCTCTTGATTGCGAATTGAACGAACGGCGTTGATGCCGGCCATCAAGCCCAATCCAGCGGCCTCCTCATAACCTGAGGTTCCACAAATCTGACCAGCGCCAAAAAGACCTTTGATTTTTTTGAATTCGAGATTGTTTTTCAATTCAAATGGATCGACGGCGTCGTATTCGATTTGATAGGAATACTTAAGTATTTTGGCGTTTTCTAAGCCTGGAAGGGTATGAATGAGCTTCTCTTGCAAAGCGTGGTCGAAGCCAGTCGAAAAGCCTTGAACATAGATGGAATCGCTATCTCTGAATTCTGGTTCCAAAAATAATTGATGTCTTGGCTTATCGGCGAATCTTACGACTTTGGATTCGATGGACGGACAATAACGCGGACCGATGCCGGTGATAACCCCGTTGAATACCGCGGATTCCTTTAAATGCTCTTTGATAATCTTGATGGTTTCATCTGTGGTGTAAATCAAATAGCAAGGTAATTGATCTTCTAATGGAGTGAACTCTTTCGTGGTGTAGGAAAAGGCTAATTCCCCACCCATTCCTGGCTGGATTGAACCCTTCGACCAGTCGATGGTCTTGCCATCAACGCGTGGTGGAGTTCCGGTCTTCAATCTTCTAATGGCAATGCCCAAATCGCGTAGGTTCTCGCTTAAACCGATAGAAGCCTTCTCACCATCTGGCCCGCCTTTGAAGGAATCCCACCCTGAAATAATGGACGAATCCATATAGGTTCCAGTCGTGATGATAACGGCTTTGGCTTCAATAGATTTTCCAGAGCCTAAGTTAACGCCTTTAACGGTGTTATTTTCAACGATGAGTGATTTAACTTCATCTTCCAAAATCGTTAAATTATCGATAGTGTCCAAAACGCTTTGAACATAGGCTGGATAAGCCTTTTTATCAACCTGAGCCCTAAGGCACTGAACGCCAGGGCCTTTGGCGGTATTAAGCATTTTGATTTGAAGTGGTCGATGGTCAGCGAAGATTCCCATCATCCCGCCTAAGGCGTCGATTTCACGAACGACGATACCTTTGGCCGAACCACCGATGTGTGGGTTACACGGAGTGTTGGCGATCATCTTCTTGTTGAGAGTAACCAAAAGAGTGCGCATGCCAAGATGCGCAGCTGCCGCAGCGGCTTCAACGCCGGCGTGTCCTCCTCCAACAACGATGATTTCGTATTCCATTTCTTTATCCAATCGAATCCGACATGTCTAATTTAAGCAATTGATTGAGCTCAACGGCGTATTCCATCGGCAATTCTTTGGAGAATGGCTCAATGAAACCCATGACAATCATTTGGGTTGCTTGTTCTTTTGAAAGGCCTCTGCTCATCAAATAGAAGAGCTGGTCTTCATTAATCTTCGAAACGGTAGCTTCGTGTTCGATGTATGAACTCGAATCCTTCATCTCATTCTTCGGATAGGTATCTGAGTGAGAGATATCATCCAAAATCAAAGTATCACATTCTTCGTGAGCGTGGCTATTGGTGGCACCAGGCATGATGCGAATCGTGCCTCTGAAGTTCGCGGTTCCGCCTCCACGGCAAATGGATTTGGAGATAACAGTCGAAGAGGTGTTCTTACCGATATGAATCATTCTCGAACCATTGTCTTGAAATTGATCATGGCCACCGACGGCAATGGAAATAACCGAGCCCTTGGCTCCATCACCCTTCAAAATACAAGCGGGATACTTCATATTTCGATAGGAACCGATGTTTCCATCAACCCATTCCATGAAGCCGTTTTCTTCAACTAAGGCACGTTGAGTAACGAGATTGACGATGTTATTAGACCAGTTTTGGACCGTGGTATAACGGCAATGAGCGCCTTTTAAGACAACGATTTCAACAACGGCAGCATGTAGCGATTCTTTCTGATAAACCGGAGCGGTACAGCCTTCAACATAATGGATTTCAGAACCCTCATCGCAGATAATTAACGATCTTTCAAATTGTCCAGTCTTCTCGTTGTTGATACGGAAATAGGACTGAAGAGGTTTTTCCAACTTAACGCCTTTTGGAACGTAGATGAAAGAACCGCCAGACCAAACGGCGCTGTTCAAAGCGGAGAATTTGTTATCGGCGATAGGAACAACGGACCCGAAATACTTTTTGAATAAGTCCGGGAATAAGCGAAGACCCATGTCGGTCGAAAGGAAGATAACGCCTTTTTCTTCGACTTCCTGCAACATATTGTGATAGACGACTTCCGATTCAAATTGAGTGGTGACACCGGCCAAATATTTTTGTTCAGCTTCAGGAATACCTAAACGATCGAAAGTATTTTTGACCGCTTCAGGGACATTATCCCAATCAGAATGTTCGCTCGAAGAAACTTGGTTGTAGTAACTATAGGAATCAAAATCCAAGAAGGACAAATCTGGTCCATAGCTTGGTAGAGGCATCTTCTGGAAAGCTTTTAAGGCTTTAAGACGATATTCAGTCATCCATTCCGGCTCGCCTTTATGCTCGGAAATGGCACGAACGACATCTTCATTCAAACCTTTGCCAGTCGAAAAGACGACCTTGGCGTCGGTTTTGAAATCATATTCGCTTCTTTTATCTAAGAATTCTTCTGCCATCTTATTTGTCTTCCTTCATAAGATCTTTCATGGCGGTCCAGCCCATGGTCGCGCAATGGATTCTAGCCGCCTGTTTGCCGGTATTCATAAAGACGATAGCTTCATCTAAGACGGAGTCGTCATACGGTTTTTCTTCAATCATGTTGAGATACTGCTCAATCATGTAGTTGGCTTCATCGAAGTTCTTGCCGATAGCTTGTTCGCATAAAATATCGGTCGAAGCCGAGGAAATCGTGCAGGCCACACCATCCCATAACGCATCGGTAATGACACCATTTTCACTTTTAAGGTAAAGATTGAAGTCATCAATGCAATTGGTGGAAGAAGCGTGAATTTCTTTGTATCCCTGTTCGGTAGGGGTTTTCTTATGTGACGGGGTCGAATAATGATCCATGATGATTTCACGCATCATCATCGGATTGAGATTAAAAGTAGGCATCTAAGAAATCCTCCCCGTGTTTAACCGCCTCAACCAAGGCGTCGATATCTTCTTTTGAAGTATAGAAATAGAACGAAGCGCGAACTGTCGCCACAGTACCCAAGAAATCATTGAGCATCTTGGCGCAATGCTGGCCAGAGCGGCAAGCAATGCCTTTAGAATTCAAGAACGTGGCCGAATCTTGAGCAAAGATACCATTGATATTAAAGGTAACGATGCCGGTAACGCTATTCTCGTTATAGATAGTGACCTTGCCGGTTTCCTTCAACTTCTCAACAGCGTACTTCTTCAATTCGTTTTCGTATTGTTCGATGTTTTCGATTCCAATTGATTGGATGTAATCGATAGCGGCTTTTAAGCCAACGATACCTGCAAGATTTTGAGTGCCGGCTTCGAAACGCAATGGAGCATGTAACAAAGCGACATCGCCGCAAGCATCGAAACGAACATTCATTCCACCGCCCGTCATAAATGGATCCATGGAATCCAATAAATCGTAACGTCCATATAAAACGCCGATACCAGTCGGACCGCACATCTTATGTCCCGAGAAGGACAAGAAATCACAGCCCAGGTCCTTAACATCAATCTTTAAATGTGGGACAGACTGAGCGCCATCCAAGACAAGAATGGCTCCATTCTCGTGAGCGATGGCAGCAAGTTCTTTAACTGGAGCAATATATCCTAAAACATTAGTAACGTGAGCAATGGCAACAATCTTTGTATTTTTAGTAATAGTATTTTTAAGATTTTCAGCCGTTAATCTTCCGTCTTTTTCAAGTGGAATCATCTTAACTGTAGCCCCTGTCATCTCGGCAGCCTTATACCAAGGCAAAACATTTGAGGCGTGTTCGGCTTCAGTAAGCAAAATCTCATCGCCTTTTTTGAGGTACTTAACACCATAACCAAAGGCCACCAAATTGATAGACATTGTAGTTCCAGAAGTAAAAACAACCTCTTCTGGAGTGGAATTTATCAAAGAAGCGACCGCTTTACGACATTCCAGTACCTTTTGATCCATGTTGTAGCAAAGATCATAATCTCCACGATGGGAGTTGCTTGTCTCCTTTGAATAATAATTGGTAACAGCGTCGATAACGCAATCTGGCTTAAAAGTCGTTGAGGCATTGTCCAACCATACCAATGGGTGCCCTTGCATCTGAACATTGTTTCGATACATAGGGAAGTTTTGCCTAATTTTCTTAACATCAATCATGGGAGATGCCTCCTTCGATTGCGTCGTTGATTTTTTCCTGCATATTTTTGTCACTATAGAATTTAATGATTGGTTTCAAATAACCGAGGATGATTAAACGCTTGGCTTCCCTCTCACTTAAACCACGAGATTCAAGATAAAAAAGATGCTCATCATTCAAACGCCCGATGGAAGCACCATGTCCAGCTTTGATGTCGTTTTCGTTAATGACTAATGCAGGTGAAGCAGCACCTTTTGCCTTCTCATCGAATAAGATAATCTTAGCTTCTTGTCTGGTGCTGGCTTTTTTGGCGCCATGGTCAACGGCAGATAAACCTTTGAATGACAAATCTGAGCTATCGGCAGCGATGCCATAGCAAGAAACAAAAGCCTCGCTATGAGGAGCTAAATGTTTTACGTTTGGAGTGAAAAGTTTTTTGGCTTCGCCGTGGCATAAAACCGCAACACGAATCTCAGCGGTAGCGCCTTCATCTAATTCAACCTCTAAATTTAGGTGGTTGCTTTCACTGCTGAAGTCAGAAATATAGATGCCAACGTGGGCATTATTATCGGCATGAATACTTATGGAACCATCTGGAGAATGGTCAAAACAAGCAAGTTCCAAGCGGAAATTGTCGTTTTCCTTAACCTTAATATCTTTTATATCAGGTAGGCGATCGGTTTCTTGAATCAATTTATTTTCCATTCATATCCACCTTTATCGCACAGCTACCAAGAGATACTTCATTCATTGGTTTATCGATCTCTTTTTCAATAGAGATGCCAAGCTCTCGTTTGATCCATTCATAGCCTTCGGTATCAACGCGTTTGATTAACTCTGGACCACCTTCGACAGCAATTTTTCCATTGACGATAATTGCAACCTTGCTTGGTTTAATCATTTCGTAAAGTCTGGCATAGTGCGAAATAACCAAGAAGCCAGTGCCTTTGGCTTGTTCTTTCTCAATCTCACGAGCCACGATTTGCATCGCGTCGACATCCAGGCCGGAATCGATTTCATCCAACATGACGATGGAAGGCTCGAGCAAACGCATTTGGAGTATCTCGTTGCGTTTCTTTTCACCACCAGAGAAACCTTCGTTGAGGTTACGGTTGCTCATCTCAAATGGGATGCCAACTTCATCGTAGGCTTTTTGAAGCTTGGAATAGAATTCGTAGAGCTTAACTGGTTTTTCTCTGTGGGCATTAATGGCGGCTTTATAGAAATCAGCGGAATTCAAGCCTGGAATCTCAGATGGGTATTGCATGGCTAGGAACAAGCCGGCTTTGGAGCGTTCGTTGACTGGCATTGACAAAACGTCTTTACCATCCAAAGTGATGCTTCCGGAAGTGACTTCATATGTCGGATTGCCCATAATGGCAGCGAACAATGTTGACTTGCCATGTCCATTTGGACCTAAAACGGCCAAAGTTTCGCCGTCTTTTAACGATAGATTAATTCCTCGTAGGATCTCCAATCCCTTTACCGATACATGCAAATCTTTGATTTCTAGGTTAGCCATGAGTATCCCTCCTAAGCGCCGAAGTATTTTGGCACACTGACGAAAAATTGCCAAAAGATATGATAAAAAACATGACAATTGTTCGAATAAAAGCCCCGTTTCGCTTTTTCCCTCTAATAACACTTGCACTCATTCTCTTATGAGAATATCCTTTTAACGCAAACTTTTTTTAGTTAAGGAGGAGCGATCCAACACATGAAAAAACGTAATACCGCTCTATGCCTCTTAACATTATTGACTACGGCAGCCTCCGTTGTCGGATGTGATCAGGCAGTTCCTTCGTCGACCGGAAGCGTCATGACTTATACCGACGCTTTAGGAAACGTGGTGTCCTACTCGGCGAAAGAATTATTAGAGAGCTATCAGGAGGCCGGTGCATCTGCCTCCACAGAATTTGATAAAGTCTACGAAGTCTTGGTTCGTAAGTATTATCAGGATCCAAGCAAGGCCGAAGATCTCAAGCGTTTGACCAACGAAGCTGACTATGATGTCACCAACGATCAAACCCGCGCTAAGAACAACGCCGAATCCAACAACACCACTTACGAATCCGAGTTCGAAAGCATTCTCGATGCCGCCGGCGTCAAGAACATCGACCAATTGAAGCAGTACCACCTCTACCAGAGAGAAAAAGAACAGTTCGAGCAAGACTACAATGATACCCATCGTGATGCCATGCGTGACGGTTCCGATAGTGGCTTGCTTTCCGATGATTACCTCTTCGGAGCCGATGATAACTACGGCAGAGCCAACAAAGGCTTCTTAAAAGAAGAAGTTCCATACCAAGTCCGTCATATCTTAGTCAAGGTTTCCGCCGCTACTGGCGAATACACCCAAGGCAAGATTGCTGAACCGACCAACAACACCGCCGGTGAGGCTACCAAGTTAGCCACCACCATCATGCGTTTGGCTGGCGCTGATACCACAACCGGTACCACCGCCGCTACCTCTCAGCGTGAAACTTTCGGTGAAATCGCCGCTTCAGCTTCTGATGACACCGCTTCTGGCGCTGACTTCGGTGAAATCGATTTGATGACTGCTCGTTCCGGCAACGGCACCAACTACGTCAACGAATTCCGTCTTGGCACTTATGCTTATGAGTCGCTCTACAATAATGCCAATAACACCGATTACGCTAAGAAGAACATCGCCACCATCACCCCGGGTCTCAAAGAAGACGCCACCGATGCTAGCGCTTCCGATTCCGTCGATGCCAACCAGAAATTGGATGATTCCGGCACCACCATCAACCAATTCTTCAAAGATAAGGGCATCGGTACCATTCCTTATGGCGCCTGCGTTGCTTTATTAAAAGCCGCTAAGATCACCACCGATAAGAATGGCGCTATTGTACATAACAACAACCGCGAAGTCTTCTACCCACGTAACATTTTGTTTAACAAGTACTTCAACAAGCACAACATCGCGGTCATCACCCCAAACGAAATCGCTTATAACGACAACAGCATTAGCGCTGATTCCGAGACAGGCGCCCTTTCTAGCACCTATGCCGCTCTCCCAGGATTCCAGACCGATACCACCGCTCAATTGCCAGGCATCGGCAGCAATGTCTTGACCAACAGCGAAGGACAAATCATCCTCGCCGTCAGAGCTGGTTCCTCTTCTTATGAAGGCATCCACTTCATCGTCGTCCAGCGTTCTGGCTTAGATTACTATGGTACTGGCACCAACCCCGCGAATGCCGATGTGGCCACCCTTGACCAATACTATGTATTAGGCAAGACCCCAGGCGAAACTGGCTATCCAACCGACAGCACCGGCAAAGCCATGACCACCTATATCAACTACAACAGACAGCAAACTTCCGACTGGACCTCCAGAAAGACCACCTTGCTTGATCTCGTTAAGTCTTACAACACTTCCTTGAGCACTTACATCTTCCAGGACCTCGTTAAGAGTGGAAACATCAAGTTCTCCGACAGCGATATGGAAAAACGTATCCAGGTCTATTCCAAGACCAAGCGTCAATCCACTTCTGACGGCAACTTCGAAACCTGGCAGAATGCTTGGAAGACCTATGCCGAAATGATCGAGGCTCAGGACTATGATCGTTCCTTGACCTTCGATTGGGCTTCCGAAGGCGGCAGCTATAAAGGCAACGCCACCGATAAAGGCCGTATGTTAAGCGAAGTCTGCGCTATCGGATATTCCGATCACACCGGAGCTGATTGGGAGAAAGGAGGAAGATGCTACTATGCCGACTAAAATGAAGAAATTATTCTTAGGACTTAGTTCCATCCTCTTAATTGGAGGAGCTCTTGCTGGCTGCGATGACGTCACCGCCACTCCAACCCCAGATCAATACGACGAAGCTTCCATCCTTGATCTCGAAGGCGTTGAAAACAACACCATGAAGCAGATCTATGACGCGTTGGTCACCGAAGGTGATTCCAACTCCGAAAAGGTCCTTCGCAACATCTTGAAGCTCTATTCCCAATCCCTTTACGGTGATTTCTGGGAAATCAAAGAAGCCTTCGATACCAACGATTCCGCCAAGCAGAGCGAGATTGCCAATAAGTACGCCATCTATCATGATGCCGAAGGCAATGGCTCCGTTATCAAACTCAAGAACGTCTTCACCGACTTCATGGTCGCCGTGAAGAAAGTCTTCCAGGGCTACATCACCAACACTTCCTACCAAGAACGTTCCCAGTTCATCGAAAGAAAGTTCTATGATGCCCAGGTCAAGAATAACTATAACCTCGGCAACGAATATTACGAAGATGCCAAGGCCGTCAAAGGTTCCTTTAGAATCTTAGAGACCGCTACTTCCGACGAATTGACCGAATACTACAAGAACTTGTTCGTCACCTATAAGGAATACATCGATATCGCCGTCCTCCCAGACATCTATCGCGATATGCTTGTCTCCCAGTATCTCTACACCGTCAACTATCGTTCCTTGGGTCTCTCTTATGCCCGTAAGATCGATGTCATCAAGTTGGCCGAGAACACTCAGTATGCCGACGCCACCAAGAAATTGGTCGCTTCCTATGCTAAGAACGTCATCGAAGATAGCACCATCGATCAGTCCGTTTATAGCTTCACCTTCTTGGATGACCTTTATAAGGGTGTCCCAGAAATCGTTGCTTCCTACGCCGATCAGACCTTAGTCAACAAGATCTACGCCGATGCTGGATGGACCGCTTATGCCACTACCGACAGTATCTATGCTAGCTTCGTCGCCGATAACGCCGCTTATAGCTCCGCCAAGATCTATAAGGAATCCACCTTTGGTGGCTACATCGCCGACTATCTCAAGATCTACGACAACACCGCTGATGACGCTTCCGTCGTCACCGACTTCACCAATTCTGGCGCTTATACCGCCAAGACCGGTCTCCAAATCAAGAAGAACTCCTTGATGGCCACCGATGATACCACCCATGGTTGGTACAACCAGAGCGGCATCGGCTCAGTGGTTCCAAGCGATATCTCCAAACGTTTGTTCAAGATCACCGTCGCTCAGGAAGTCGATAATGACGGTGTTACCGAAGGCCGTTATGGCTATGTCAAGAATGGTGGCTACTACATGATCCCGGAGAAATTCGAGACCGGTGCTCAGTATCCATACATCATCAACGACAGCGGCACTTACTACTTCGTCAAAGTCGATGAAGCGGTCATGTCTTCTAAGCTCAACGCCGAATCTTCCAACTACTACGACACCGTCCGTGGCGAGAAGTACGTCGCTGAACATATCGCCCGTCAGATTGCTTCCCTCTTGGGTGGCTCTGATACCTACGAGAGCGATTCCAACAAATACTGGGTTGAGAAGATGACCCTCATCTACCACGACACCAGCGTTTACGAATACTTCAAGAAGACCTTCCCGTCTCTCTTCGAATAAAAAACTGCTATAGTTAGAGGTGGTTAATTCCACCTCTTTCTTTTTTCCTTAAGGAGTTATTTATGGAAGACGTATTTTGCAGAATCATCAAAGGGGAAATCCCTTCCACCAAAATCTATGAGGACGATGATGTTTTAGCCATCATGGATATCTCTCAATGCACGATTGGCCACGCTTTGGTCATGCCGAAAGCCCATTACGAATGCGTTTTGGACTGCCCGCCAGAGTTGGCCAAGAAGGTCTATGCCGTGGCTCAAAGAATCGCCAATGCCGAAATGAAGGCCTTCAACGCCAAAGGCGTGAATATCCTCACCAATGCCAAAGGAGCGGCCGGACAATCAGTCCCACACTTCCACGTCCATGTTTTGCCACGTTACGGCAAGAACGATGGGCTTGATATCTCTTTCTCCGAACACGATCCGAACTTCGACGTCATCGCCGACAGGGCCAACAAGATCAAGGAAGCCTTAGATGACTGATAAGAATCAACTTATACGTGCGTGCGATGCGAGCAAGACTGTCCGTGGCTTTGCTTTAGTCTGCACCGATTTGGTCCAAGAAGCCGTCGACATCCATGGCTGTTCTCCTATCTCGGGAATGGCCTTCGGAAGATTGTTGATGGGGGCTTTACTCATGGGCGATACCCTCAAAGGAGATAACGAAACCCTCACCTTGCGCGTCAAAGGAGATGGGGAACTCAGTTCAATTCTCGCCGTCGCGGATTCCAAAGGCCACGTCAGAGGCACCTTATCCAATCCATTGGTCTTGAATTCGAAATCCGTTGGAGAGGCTATTGGAAAAGGAACCTTGACCGTCATTAGGGATATGGGCTTAAAGGAGCCATACACCTCCACCGTTAAACTTCAAACTGGCGAGATAGGCGATGATTTGGCTTATTATTACGCCTCTTCGGAACAGACACCTTCCGCGATGGGCTTCGCGGTCATTTACGATAGGGAAACCCTCAAAATCAAAGTAGCCGGAGGCTTCTTCGTCCAGCTTATGCCAGATTGCCCAGAGCCATATCAAATCACCATCGAAGAGAACCTCTCTTGGATGGGTGGCGTTTCCAAAGTCTTGGAAGAAGAGCCAACCGCCGAACATTTATTAAGAAAAGTGATGGATGGCTTGGATATCGAGATCATGGAGACCAAGGAAGTCTCGTATAAGTGCAACTGCTCAAAAGAAAGAATGGAGAGAGCGTTATTCTCCATCTCCAAGGAAGAGCTAATCTCCATGCGAGATGACAATAAGCCAGTCGAAATTGTCTGCGACTTCTGCAACAAGAAATATTCCTTTTCTAAAGAAGAGATCAAAAAATTGATCGATTCAAAATAAAAACGAGGTCACCCCTCGTTTTCTTTTATTTAGTTGGCTTATAGAAGGAGAGATTATCCAAAGCGAAGATCCTTTGGGTGAATTCTCCTGGCTCAACGCCTTCCATCGCATTATCCAAGACCTGCATCTTGGCATCGAAGTTGTCGATGGTGGACAATGCCAAGGCTTCTCTGGTAATTGGAACCACAGCAGAGCCATATTCTGGGATGCCATGGTGAGATAACATCATATGTTGCATAAGGATGGACGTTTCAGAAGAGATATTGAGCTGTTCGGCCATCTTTTTGACTTCGGATTGCATGATGGAGATATGGCCAATGAGTTTGCCTTCCAAGGTGTACTTGGTGGCTACCGGGCCAGATAGTTCAATGGTTTTGCCGATATCGTGCAACAAGCATCCAGCAATCAAGAAATCTCTATTCAAAGAAGGGTAGATATCGCAAATCTTTGAAGCTACATCCGCCATGGTGATGGAATGGTAGAGAAGTCCACTTCCGAACGCGTGATGGTTCCTGACAGCTGCCGGGAAGGTGATGTAATCATTATAGAACTTCTTGACCAAGGCCTCGGTCAAAGCTTTGACTTCAGGATCTTCGAGGGATTCAAGATAAGCGTTCAATTTGGCAATAAGCTCTTCCTTTGGGATTGGGCTTGGCTTAACGAAACGGGAGATATCAATATCCGAAGCATCGACTTTCACAGCTTCGAAGATTTTGAACTGCAAAGCGTTTTTATATTGATAGACCTGGCCATAGAGACCAACGATGTTCCCGACGACCAAGATGTCGTTATCGGCATCGGTAACATCCCATTTCTTGGCTTCCATTGAGCCAGAAGAATCTTGGATGGTCACATTCAAATAACGGCCTCCATCAGCCTTGACGCCTCTCGATACGGCGGCGACCAAGAACTGGGTATCAATCGTTAACCCATCTTCGAATTCTTTGATTTGTTTACTCATTATTTGCTATCTCCTCAATCTCATTCATTTTATATCCTTTGCTTAGCAAAGAACGAATTATTCTTTGCCTAAGTTCATATCCATCGTATTTTCGGGAACAAAGTCTCTTTGCCTTCTCGTAATCGGACTTAAGGCGTTTGTTCTGCTCTTTCTTATCCACCGAAGCCTTTAAAGAATATTCTTTGGCTTTCTCTTTGGAAAATCCCCTATCGATGAAGAGTTTCTCCAACTTGGCCACTTTCCTTAAGAAAGGCAGGTCTTTGTATCGTTTGTCTGCCAAAGGGAACAGCTCATCAAGAATCTTTTCTTCATCTTCGAATTCAAGATCATCAAGAATTTCCTGATTGATGCCTTTCTTATAGCGGAGATCATTAATTATTCTCTTCGGGCCATAGAGCTGAGATTCCTTAGCCTCCTTATAGGCATTCGCATAACCGTAGTCATCAAGGAGACCCACTTTCTTTAATCTAAAGATTATCTCATTGATGTCTTTGCACTCCGGATACTTCAGGCTTATCTTCTCGCGCAATGAATGGCTGCTGTAAGCCCCGCGAGACAACAATCTAAGAGAATATTCGTATGGATCGCTCATTCGGCTTAAATGGGCTAAACGGAGGCAATCGTTGTTAGATAGGCTCTTGCCAACGTAAAGAAGCTCGTCTATATAAAAGGTCTGACATAAGGAAATCTTCTCATCGCCCAAATCGATGAGATACTTGCCTTTCTTCTTTTCAATCTTTTTAACGATCTTTTTGTCCATGGTTCTCAATCGTTTCTTTATAGACTTCCATGACGGAAGAATAGAATTTCTCCAAAGTATATGGCTCTAAAGACTTATAGCCATTTTCGATGATGTTTTCCCTATCTTTTGGAGACAAGTTGATGACTTTGTTGATTTGATTCGCCAATTGATTGGTGTCGGTATAAACGAATCCATTAATGCCATCCTTGATGACGTCTTTATAAGATTCGTCATACCGAAGAATGATTGGCAGTCCGGCCGCCAAGGCTTCCAAATAAGTGAGGCCTTGGGTCTCGGTAACCGAGGCAAAAGCGTACGCATCGCCCAAATGATAATAAGCCGGCGCATCTTTCGGGTCCACCTTGTCGGTGAAGATTATCTTGTCTTCCAATTTCTTCTCTTTAACGATGTTCTGAAGCCTCTTTAAGTCAGGGCCACCGCCGGCAACGACGAGTTTGACGTTCTTTCCTTCATATTTCGAAAGATATTCCTTAAACCCATCGATAAGGACATCGATGGATTTTTCTTTGGCAATGCGGCCTAAATAAAGGATGACGTAATCGTCTTTGCTAATGCCGAATTTGGTTCGGAGGTCGCTTATTTTGCTTTCATCTTTCTCTTTGAATGGGGCGAAATCAAAGCCGGTAGGAACCACATTGGCTTTAAGCTTAACACCCAACGATTCCATATATGTTGCGACTTTCTCGCTTGGAACAATGAGACCATCAACCTTCTTGCCTTTATGTTTTACATAACGACGGACAATGACCTTGGCGGTCTTATCAAAGAACCAGCCATGAGTGACATAGTAGGTATAATCCTCAATTGAGGTGTGGTAGGTATAAGTAACCGAGGCATTAGTCCTTTTGGCCACCTTGAAGCCAAATTGGCCTAATGGCCCATCGGTCTGGATATGGCAAACATCTGGTTTGAATCGCTTCAGGAGTTTCATCGCTTTCGGGGAGCCAAACAACGAGATGACATATCCATAAAGACGTTTAAAACGAATTCCCTTTAAACGAATAATCGAGGAAGAAAAATCGGATTTATGGTCGTTCAAAGAGTTGCTAGTTAGAACCATGACCTCATCGCCGTGATTGGTTAAAGTCTTATAAAGATTCCCACAAGAGGTGGCAACCCCATTGATATCAGGGGTGAAGGTATCGGAAAAGATGGCTATTTTCATTTTTCTTCGCCTTCCTTTTCTTTCTTCTTTCTGCGGCTCTTACGTTCCTCGGACTTTTGCTTCATCTTCTCTTTGACCAGCTGACGGTTGATCTGTTTGGTTTCATAAGCCTCTTCAACTTCTAACTTACGGATTTCATAAGTCTCATGCTGAACGGTGACGAAGTTCTTCTTGGAGGCGTTTTGGTATTCTTTGGATGGGCTGACTTGGCATCCGATAGAAACAAAGCCGGTGATGACAACCAGCAAATGATAAGTGATGGCCCTCCAAAGGATCTGGGTAGCCGAAAGGTTAGCTTGAAGGTCACGAATGACATTTCCCGAAGCGTCATAAGTCGGGAAGAAGACGGACTGATAGATAAGACCGTAGAACAACTCGGAAACACCGGCCGCGCCAGGAACCGGGAATAAGCCCGTGACCATTTGGTGGAAGGCCGATAAGAAAGTAGTGTCTATGAAGTTCTTAAACGTAAAATCTCCCGTAGCTTGGAAAGCCGAGGCCGCGAAGTATGGGAAGGAGAACTTAACGAACAACATGAGTTGCATGATGATGGAAATCAAAATGGCCACCGGAATATTGGTCTGGAGTCGCTTCAATTCGATTTTGAAGTTCTCAACCTGAATATGTAAGGATTCCCTTAGACCATCAGGGTTCCTAACCAATTTCAGCTTGTGGCCGATGTTGACGACCTTATTCATGAACCAGTTGTGGAACTTATGGGAGTACGAGAGGAGGAACAAACCACCCAAAACCACCAAGTTCAAAACGAAGCCGATGATGATCAAAGGAAGCAAGGTAAGAGAAACCGAGCCGATATGGAATTCGAAGGATGCATATTCGAAGATACGATTCCATTCAACGATGATAGAAACGATATCGAAGATGATGAGGTTGATTTGATAAAGGATGAAGTACATCACGAAGATAGACGCGGCATTGGAAATCTTGATGCCTTGCCTTTTCATGATGTAGCTTTGCATGAACTGACCACCGCTGGCCCCTGGGGTCAAAGCCGAATAAAAGGTTCCGACCATCGAGTTGGCGATAGCCTGCCCATAGTTATATTTCCTGGTATATAGACGACCGAAAATGAAGATGATCAAAGCGTCCAACAAAACGGAAAGGATGACCATTCCAAGTAGTCCAAGCATCCAATGCCAATCAGCCGTCGCAAAGGCGTTCCAGAAAATCTTCCAACCTTCGGAAACACTGCCACCGCCAGTTGATAAGAAGGAGAGAATCAAAGACACGGCAGTGAAAACCACCACGATGGTGACGCAAACAATCAAACGCACTTTAGTTGAAAGTTTGGTCTTTTTCTTCGGAGCGGGGTTTTTTGTCTCTTCTTCGTTCGCCATAAAAATACAAACGTATTTTAGCCCTTTTATCTCTAAACCTATACCATAGGTATTCGCCTATTATAAAAAGTGTCGATGACATCGAGAAAACTTTGGTAACAAAGTTTTTGGTTTATTAAAGAATTTAATTATTTAGGCAACGATTTGACGGCTTTGGTCATCTGCTTGATGGACATAAAAGAGAGTTCTTCCATTTGGTTGGCGTTCTTGCTTCTATGAAATTCTTTTGGAACGCCAAAGGTTAAAACTTTTATGTCTGTTGGACCATAGTAAGCGGCGATTTTTTGGCCAAACCCGCCTTCGATGACCCCGTCTTCCATAGTGACAACGATTTGATGTTTATCTTTTAGGGAGTCCAACATTTTTTTGTCTAAACCCGACAAGAAGACCGGGTTGATAATGGTGCAGTAACCGCCTAAGGCAGCATCCAGAGCAACGGCTCGTTCATAAGTGCTTCCCACCGCGATGATGGCAACTTTCTCACCGGCTTTGATAATTTTGGATTGGTTAAGAATTGAATAATCCGTATTGTCTTTTTTGCCAGAGGAAATGACTTTCAAAGGAACGTGGATGCAGACTGGATGCTCGTTTTGATGGGTAGCCCAATCAAGCATAGCCAGATATTCTTCTTTAAAGATCGGAGCCAAATAAACTAGGTTTGGAATTGACATCAACATAGCGATGTCATAGATGCCCGAATGGGTTGGGACGCCTTGACCAGCAAGACCACCGCCATTCTCATCCAAAATAGTGACAGGAGAATTGTTTAAGCAGATATCCTGCATGATTTGGTCATAGGTGCGCTGCATAAATGAAGCGGAAACCGCCCAAATGGCTCTAGCGCCTCGCTTGGCCATACCGCTCGACATGGCGGCGGCGTGTTCCTCGCAAATGCCAACATCGATGAAATGCTTGCCAAGTTTCTCGCGACGTTCCTTATCGGCGGCGAACACGAAACCCGATGTTCCTGCGTTGATGGCAACGATTGGTTCTCCTTCATCGATTTTCTTTTCGATATAAGACATCGTTAATTCAGGATAGGTTTCACCATCTACCTTGCGGAGGACTTCACCCGTTTCGACATTGAACGGAGCCAAAGAATGGAACTTCTCTGGATTTTCCATCGCATATTTGTATCCGTTACCCTTTCGAGTGTGAACATGAACAACAATAGGATGATCGATATCTTTGATGGTTTTGAAAACTTCAATGAGCTTCAAAACATCATTGCCTTCTTCGACGTAGATATAGTCAAATCCAATGGCCTCAAAGAAATTGTCTTTAGCCTTCCCCTTGGTGGCCCTGAGTTCGTTGAGGTTGAAAACATAACCGCCATGGTTTTCCCCGATGGAATTCTCGTTGTCATTGACGATGACGATGGTGTTGGTGTTGGTCTCGGCCACATTGTTTAGGCCTTCGTAAGCCTCGCCACCGGATAAAGAACCATCGCCGATGATGGCAATGACATTTTCTCTGCCGCCCAACAAATCTCTGGCTCTGGCTAAGCCGTTAGCCAGCGAAATCGCCGTGGAAGTATGGCCGACTTCGAAGATATCGTGCTCCGATTCTTTCGGATTGGTGAATCCGGAATACAAAAAATGCTTGTCGTCTTCGAGATAAGCCTCTTTGCGCCCAGTCAACATCTTATGGGCGTAGCATTGATGTGAAACATCAAAGACAATCTTATCTTTGGGAGAATCGAAGACGTAATGAAGGGCGATAGTCAGTTCGATAACGCCTAAATTTGGTCCTAAATGACCGCCGAATTTAGAGATGGATTTAAGCAAGGCATCTCTCATTTCGTCACTCAAAATAACAAGTTCTTCGTTACTTAAGGTCTTAACGTCTTTTGGACTATTGATGCGTTCGAGAATCATAACTATTTGAGGTTGACCGCCAAGGAATGAATATAGACGGCTTTGGTGATGTTGGAGATAACAAATTTGACGGCTCCGGCTTTCGGAGTATCAACAGAAGCGGATACCGATTGAGCAACACCGGCCTCATAGCCTAAGGCACCCTGCTTAAGGAAAGTATCGCCGATATACATGGCCACTGTATAAGAGCAGCCAGAGGCAGCCGAACCTTTCAAGTAGAAGGACTCAACCAAGGATTTGCCTGAATAAGCGAAAGCTTCTTTGCTTCTAATGGTTAAGGTCTCGACTGGAACACTGGAAGTGCCAAAAGCCACGCCGAAGGTCTTATTTTTGCTACCGATTGCGCCTTTCTCATAACGGATAATCCAGGTAACCCCATTGAGAGCAACTTCGTTATCCACACCTGGATTGGATTTGATGGATTCCATATCGCCACCAGAAGTTTTACCAGTCAAGGTATAGATGTAAGTGCTAGATACGAATGGATCAGCTTCTTTGACTTCGAAGGTGTAAGTCAGCTGATTGTTGGCCGTATCGATGGTGACGGTTTTTGTTCCGATGGTATTCAAAGTTTCTCCGTCAGTGACGCCTTTGATGGTGTATCCGGAATCGGTCGCAATTTTCATGTCCTTCTCGTATTTGCCGATAACGACATCAGACTTAGAAAACTTATCGCCGATGTTATAACTGCGCTTGGCGGAAACGATGGTTCTAATGTTTTTCTCTGGAGCTTCAATATTCAAGGATTCATAAGAAGAGAGAATATCCGACAAGGAACCAGAAGAATTTTTCTTATCGCCAAAGGCGTATTCGACCAATCCCGGAAAGTCGACATATGGGTTGCGATTGCCTTGAGCGGTGTTTTTGGTGGTATCGCTGTGGGTGTTTGGAACGCATGCATAAACCGATTCATTATGTTGATATTCAAGATAGTCGACAGCCGTCTTGGACCAATCGAGAAGATCGCTTAAGTTTCCGATGGCGTAGGCATCATAACTGCCTTGGACAAAATCAACATAATCTTCTTGAATCTTGAGGCCCTTATATAACAAAGTGCCGCTTTCGTCATATTCATCTTCCGAATACATCGTGGCCATATAGAAAATGGCCCTAGAGACTCTTCCTTTATCTTTGTCGGCAGGTTCGAAGTTCTTCTCATCGTATCTGTATCCACCGGAAGAATAATCCTTATCAGTGTAGGAAGTTGAAGATTTATCGGCTTTTCCGTAGTTCTTATTCCCCCTAGAGGTATTCCCATTTGTAGACGCAGCAAATAAGTTATGGAAATCAGTCGCACGTCCAACGGTTTTCACCGCTTCACCCGTGGTTTTGCCCGTCATCAAAGAAGCAGGCCAAGCGTGTTCTCTTTGCCACGATGTATTTGAAGATTCTGGATCGACATTGTCACCAGAATAAATCACATCGAGATATTCTCTATCGTATATATCCCTGTCGGCATCTTTGTTGCTATCCCAGTTGGTGTAAGAACCGACATATTGGATTGGCTGATAGGTGCCAGAAGAAATGATGTCATGAAGTTTCTTGATGAGATCCGCTCCATTATCCCAAGTGTTCAAAGAGGAATAATAACCGCCATAAAGGGCATCAGGATCAATAGTCGGATCCTGAGGGGAAATAGAAGAAGAATCTATATCGGAATCGTGGTTAAAAATATCGCAGGAGCCCAATAAGAGGGAGGCCGCTAAAGCGAGAAATAGAACGGAACGTTTGTTTTTCATGTATCCAATTTTGCCATTTATACATGCGTAGGTGAAGATAAATCACATAAAAAGCCAGGTGTATCAATTATTTTTTGACATTAAGTGATATACTTCTAATAATCAATTTATGAATTATTTGCTTTACAATTCGCTTTCTTCCTCCTTGAAAGGCGAGGAAAAAGCCAAAGAAAAAGCCGAACAATTATCAAACAGATTCCCTGATTTGAAGCTTGTAAACATGGTCGAGCTAGATCACGATGCTTTTGTTTATAATTTGAAAAGCGATGACAACGTCCTTCTTGCCGGAGGCGATGGAAGTTTGAATCACTTCGTCAACTGCATCCACGGCATCGACCTCCCATGTCCTTTCTATTTGGTTCCAAATGGAACCGGTAACGACTTTGCCAAAGACAACGTCGAAAGACTCGATGAAGATGGCTTGATTCGTCTAAACGAACTCCTCCATAACCTTCCATGTGTTGAAGTCAACGGCAAATCCTATCGTTTCTTCAACGGAACCGGCTTAGGCATTGATGGCGATACCTGCAACGAAGCCAACCACCAGAAGGAAAAAGGCAAAAAGAAAATCAGCTATGTCAAAATCGGTCTTGATCTGATCTTAAAGAATTACAAGACCACCACTGCCACCATTGAGGTCAATGGCGAAACCCTTACCTTCAACGATGTCTTTATGGCCAGCTCCATGTATGGAAAATTCTTCGGCGGCGGCATCTTGATTGCCAAACACCAAGATAGAACCAAAAACAAATTGACCTTCTTTGTGGCCAAAGCCAAAGGAAAGATCAAAACCTTGTTAGCCCTCAACTCCGTTAACAGCGGCAAGTCTGATAAGATTCCAAAGGTCATCAAATATTACGAGACCGAGGAAGTCAAAGTTAAGTTCTCCATTCCTCACGCCTTGCAGATCGATGGTGAAATCATCGAGAACGTGACCGAATATAGGGCATACGTAGTCAAGTAAAGAAAAAAGGCAGCGTTGGCTGCCTTTTATTTAACTCTCTATTATTTTTCGAGCAATTTCTTGGCGATATTGGCCGCGGCTTTCTTGCCTGCGCCCATCGCTAAGATGACGGTAGCGGCACCGGTTACGGCATCGCCGCCAGCATAGACGTTGTTCTTTGAAGTCTCAGCAGTTTCTTCGTTGATGATGATTCCGCCGTGAGAGTTGGTATCCAAACCTTTGGTCGTATGCTTGATAAGTGGGTTTGGAGAAGTTCCCAAGGACATGATGACTTGATCGGCTTCGATTTCATATTCAGAGCCAGGGATTTCCTTTGGTCTTCTTCTACCTGAAGCGTCAGGTTCGCCAAGCTCCATTTTGATGCAGGTGACCGAGACAACATCATTGGTTTCGTTGCCATTGATCTTGACAGGGTTATTCAAGAAAGCAAACTTGATGCCTTCTTCTTCGGCGTGTTCAACTTCCTCAACACGGGCTGGAAGCTCGGCTTTGGTACGACGATAAACAATAGTGACATCAGCGCCTAAACGCTTGGCGGATCTTGCGGCGTCCATAGCGACGTTGCCACCACCGACAACTATGACACGCTTACCTTTGACGATAGGGGTATCCGAATCATCCTTGTAGGCTTTCATCAAATTGATACGGGTTAAGGATTCGTTGGCGGACATCACGCCTTTCAATCCTTCACCTGGGATATCCATGAATTTTGGAAGGCCAGCACCCGAGCCAATGAAGATGGCCTCGTAGCCTTTTTCGAACAATTCATCAACGGTTAAGGTTCTTCCAATGACGACGTTGGTTTCGATATCAACGCCCAAATCCAATAGGTTCTCGACTTCTTTCTTGACAATGGACTTCGGAAGACGGAACTCCGGAATGCCATAGGAGAGAACACCACCGGCAACATGAAGAGCCTCAAAGACAGTGACTTTGAAACCTAATTTGGCCAAGTCTCCAGCACAGGTTAAACCCGATGGACCGGCACCGATGATGGCGACTTTGTGTCCATTGGATTTTGGGGCGATAGGTTTCGCTTTGTTGTTGGCCATATGATAGTCGGCAACGAATCTTTCGAGACGACCGATGCCAACTGGTTCGGATTGAACTTTGATGATCTGGCCATTTTCGTCTTTTTGGAGGTTCCCGTTTTTATCTTTGAGCGGCAACAATCCCTTGCCTCTGGTGCATCTAGCCTCGCATTGGCTTTCTTGTGGACATACACGTCCGCAGACCGCTGGCAAAGAAGATGAAAGATTGATGATGCCATAGGCACCTTCATAATCTTTGTCCTTGACCTTCATGATGAAGGAAGGGATATCGATGTGAACAGGACAGCCATCAACGCACGGCTTGTTGACACAATTAAGGCATCTATCGGCTTCATCAATGGCGATTTCTTCAGTGTATCCAGTGGTAACTTCAAAGAAGTTAGTAGAACGAACCTTTGGGTCCTGAGTAGGCATTGGATTCTTTTTAGGGTTCATGTTCGGCATACTACTTGACCTCCTTTTTAAAGAGATTGCAGGCTTTTTCGTAAGCATGTTTCTCCCATTCGCCATATTGACGATTCCTGGACATCGCTTCATCGAAGTCGACTTCATATCCATTGAAGTCCGGCCCATCGACACAGGCGAACTTCATGCACTTCTTGCCATCTTTGTTGATAGTCAAACGACAGCCACCGCACATACCGGTTCCATCGACCATGATTGGATTCATGGAGACGATGCAAGGAACATTGAATGGCTTGGTGGTTAAGGTCACGAACTTCATCATGATGAGCGGTCCGATGGTTATAACTAAATCAAAACGTGTAGGATCTTCTTCCAACAATCTCTTTAATGGCGTAGTGACATTGCCATGCTCGCCATAAGAGCCATCGTCGGTCATCACATATAAATGATCAGAGAAGGATTTGAACTCATCTTCCAAGATAAGCAAATCTTTGTTTCTGAAGCCAATGATGGAAGTGACTTCAGCGCCTAAGTTATGAAATTCTTCAGCGATAGGCATAGCAATCGCGCAGCCAACACCGCCGCCAACCACGCAGACACGCTTGATGCCTTCGGTCTCGGTCGGATTGCCCAATGGGCCAACGAAATCAGCTAAGCAGTCGCCGACTTCTAAATGTTTGAGCTTTTCGGTTGAGGCCCCAACGACTTGGAAAATAATCTTCGTTAAGCCTTTTTCTTTGTTAACACCCGCTACGGTGAAAGGGATTCTTTCCCCATTCTCGTCAACGCGAAGGATGATGAACTGCCCCGGTTTGGCCTTATTGGCGACCAAAGGCGACTCCACTTCAATCTGAATGACGGAAGGGTTCAGAATCTTTTTAGAAACGATTCGATACATAAATAACCTCCTAGGAAGGTATCAATTGAGTTTACTAATTGAAACGGGCTTAAGGAAGCAAAAAAGCACTTTTTATTATATAAGGTGGGCATGCGTGTTATACACTTATGAACGTGAAAGACCGTTTACTCAAATCCTTAAGAATAATTATCCCAATCGTGGTCATCTTTTTGATGACTCTTTATTGTTGTTATCTATATCTTTTCAAAGGTATTACCGGAGGCGATGATATCAAATTCCACTTAGGTAATATCTACGATGTTTACTATGGAATGAAGAATGGATTGGGCATCGATTCCACCAATCATTTGTTGATGGGGGCTTACGCTTATAACACTCATTTGTTCTATGCTCCTCTCCCTCATTATGCCGCTGCCATCTTGATGTATGTCTTTGGCATTACATCTATCAACGCTGTTAAGGTATTCATCTTCCTTTTGACTTTCTTCGCTGGGCTGATGTTTTATTGCTTGGCCTATAAAATCAGCAAGAAAGTAGTCGTTTCCTTATTGAGCGCCGCCTTCTTTATTTTCTGCCCATATCGTATGTTCTGCGGTTATGCGAGATTCGCTTATGCCGAAACTGTTGCCATGTGTTTTGTGCCATGTTTCTTCTATGGCGTTTATTCAATCACCCATGATAAAGAAGCCAAGGCGTGGTCATTCCTAGCAGTTGTCGTAGGTGCTTGCGGACTTATCCTATCTCACCCATTCACCGCTATATCGATGGCTTTGGTTGCTGTCCTTTATATGGTTGTCCACTTCAAAGGCGTTTGGAACTTCATCAAGACGAAAAAAGGCATTATCTATTCAGTTTCGACCGTTGTCCTAATCATTTTAGGGATTGGCTTCTATGCCTTCCCAATGATCAAGTCAATGGGAACCGGCATCTATCGCATTTCAGATAACGAGGCCGTTTGGACTACTCTTGCTCATGTTTCAGGATCTACCGTTAACTCAACTTCCTTCTCAGGGTTTTTAAACCTGGTTTGGATTAACTCTCGAATCGAGGCCAACGCTTGGAATTTAGACTGGACCCCATCCATGTTGGTCTTAAGCGTGTGCCTGGTTTTTGTAGGCGCTGTTTTAGCCACCGTCGCCGACTTGGCTTTATCAAGATTGCCTAAGAGCAAATTCTATCGATTGCCAGTCATGATTGTCGTTTCGTTCTTACCGATTTGTTTCTTCAAGCAACGCATCGAAGTCTATCTGGCGATGGCTTTGTTCGATGTGATGATGATCGTTGCTGAATTCATCAAAGATAAGACTGAAGGCTATTTCGAAAAGAAAGATTGGCTTAAGAGAAATAAAGACGCCGTCATCGATATCATCTTCTTGGTAGTCGTGTCTATCGTCACCTTGATTTTCATTTTCGTCGGCGATGCATGGAAGATCCTCCCGTCTATTTTCTATTCTTGCCAATTTGCTTGGAGATTGTGGTCGGTTATTTCCTTAACAGCTTCATGGGCGTTTATCTACGGAATTAATGCGACTACCTACATCAAATTGACCAAGGCCCCGTTCTATTTGGCTTCTATCATTCCTTTCCTTATGTTCTCGGCATCACAGGCTTATTTGGAGAAGAAATACGCTATCGACAACAATTCGATTTATAGTTCATATGCCGAGGAAGAATGCAAGAAAGCCGACAACATCGGTGTCATGAATGAATACATTCCGAACATCTTCTACGATTCAACTTACAAGTCCGAATATTCGAATTCCTTATATAAGAAAATTAAGAACACCATCGGCCATTCGAGTCGATATCAGCATGATGTCTCCACTTATTTAACTCCTGCTTTCTTAGAGGGATCAGGTATGGTTTTCGTCACCGAATTAAATACCCCTTCCGTTGATTTCGACATCATTGTTAACGAAGACTCTCTGATTCAGATCCCACAATTCTTCTATGATGGCTACCAAATCAAGGCAACCAATACTTCAAATGAAAGCACCACCGAGCTCGAGCCAATCAATGTGGATTGCTTGGTTTCCTTTAAACTAAATACCGGAAGCTATCATGTCGAAGTTCGTTATGTTGGTCCGAAAATAAGAAGGGTCTTCAACGCTTTGTGGTATGTCGGATTGGCGGGAGATGCAGCCTTAGGCTATTATGGCATTTATGAACTAGTCAGCAAAAAACGCAAAGGCATAGAACAGGAAGTGGCTTAATATGCAGAAAACCAACGTTATGCGTTTATTAGACGCCGCCAAAATAAATTACGACTCAAGGGAATATAATCCTGACTTAACAGTTGGAACCGAGGTCGCCAAGGCTTTAGGTGAAGACCCAAAGAATGTTTACAAGACCCTGGTCACCATGAACGAGAAAAAGCATTACTTCGTTTTCGTTATCCCTGTTGAAAAAGAACTGAACCTGAAGAAAGCAGCCAAAGCCTCCAATAACAAATCAATTGAAATGATCCATCAAAAAGATCTTCTTCCATTAACGGGTTATGTCCACGGAGGATGCTCTCCAATTGGTATGAAAAAGCCATTTCCTACTTATTTTGACCAATCAATGGAAGACAAAGAACATATCTATGTCTCTGGCGGAAGAAAAGGATTCCAGGTCGGAGTGAATCCGAAGGATCTGTCTTCGTATTGTAAGGCCACCTTTGCTGAACTCGTTGACTAAAGCTCTAAACTGGGCTTTTCTTGTTAATTTTATGCTTGCTCGTGTAATATAAAAACAACAAATATTTTGTGCCGAAAGCGCCGAAACAAACGAAAGTGTATCGTGCCTCTTGAGCCAAATCAAACAGGTTGAAAGCTGAATTACATGTCATTGCAGATTGATAATTTAGAGACATTCAAACAACATAGAAATCGTATCGGCGAATCTTTAAATACAAACGTCATTGGGAGAGATCAAGAAATTGACTTTCTTTGCAGACAATTGGAGAAAGAAGAGTTCGTGGCAATCATAGGACCTGCTGGCGTCGGCAAAAGCAGGCTTGCCGTAGCGAGCATAGAAAAATATTGCGAATCCCATAAGCAGACGAAGGTCCTCTGCACCAAGAGCTTTTGCGATTGCGTTGCCGGATTAGACTCGATTATTAAAAGCGATGAGGATTATTTGATTTTCATTGATAACGCAAGCGACTATCCGCAATTGTTACAGCTCATTAACTTTCTAAAATATAAATCAAACGGAAACATAAAAATTCTTCTGACGGTACGAGACTATCTTAAAGATTGCTTGGTTTCTCTAAATGGCCTCAGCTTTTACGAGGTCGAGCCCTTGACCTATGATGAAACGAAAGAAGCGATTTCCGCGAACACCACAATTAAAAACGAACGGTGGCTTGATCAAATAGCTCGTGTAAGCAACGGCAATATAAGAATGGCTTTTCTAGCCGCAGATAATGCTCTTCGAGGAAATCACGATTATGTGTCTTTGTATAATCAAACAGACGTTTTTGACAGCTTTTATTGTGAACAAATTAAATCTTTCGATGAATCGGAAAAATTAATGATCTCCGCCGGTTTAATCTCGTTTTTCAAATGTGTGAACCTCGAACAACTATTCTATATTTCGCCATTGCTGAAAATAGCTCATATCAGCAAACAAGATTTTGTTACAAGCGTTAACTCGCTGATATCGAAAGGGATAGTCAATGAAGTTGATTGCGTGGTCACAATATCAGACCGATGTTTTGCCGATTATTTATTGGACTACATACTAATAAAAAAGAAGCATATAAGAATAAGAGATTTGTTGCCTGTGGGCTTTAAGTACTACAAAAAGTTAATCGTTGAATCAATCGGCACCCTGCTCCACGTTTTCAATACCGAGAACCTCTGTGATTATATAAAAAGTGAAATCATTGAGGCGTGCTCTTTGTCGGACGAAGACGTGAATCTAAAGCACGAAATTATCGCGACTTTTTGCCCTCTAATTCCAGAACACGCCGTAGTGGAATTCAAAGATGGCGTGGACAAATACACGAACGTAAAAGATATAGAGTGGCTATTGTGTGTCTTTAGAGGTCTAGCGTTGTCGAAATATTCATCGATAGCAAATGATGGCGTGTTTAAGCTATTATCAAAAAGCAAAGCTAATGCAGACAAAATAATAGACACAATCAAGGGTGTTTATTCGATAAATGGTCCGCATGTACAGACGGGGTTCAAATATTTACGCATCTTTGTTGAAGACCTGGACAAACAAAATTTGCATTCTAACGACCTGTTTTGTTTGGTTTCAACATATTTGAACTTCAGCTTCAATTATTCAGCTTATGACAGACGCGAAGGCTTCATGTACAGCGCCTTGACAATAAGCGATAAATTGGTTGGTTTATCAGAACTAAGAACCGTCACTTGGAATTATCTATTAAAGTATGGGCCGGAATTAGCTGCGGGCCCAATAATCGCATTCACAAAGGTTTATAAGCCGGAAGAATGTTTGAAGATAATTGAAAACGACCTGCACGCAATTATTAAGTATGCAAACGAAACAGATAAGGACGGCTTCTTGCAATCATTGCTGGCGGTTTGTTGTTCAGATGACATAAAAGCAGTTGGACTGGGAAATGTGTTGGCCACGAATACCCTCTATATAAATTTTTTTGAAGCTTTATCACATATGAATGATAGGAGGGGGAAATCGGATAAAACAACTAATGAATATTTGCGGAATAATGCCTGCGAAATCATTCAAGTTTTGAATGATCACTTTGAGTTTTTCAAAAATCATTTCCAGGAAGAAAAAACATGTTTGCTGTATTCGCTTCTAAGTTGCGTAAACCCGACTGAAGAGCTTTTTGAAATTTGCGTTAAGAATTTATTTTCTCCGGCCATATTGATGGAAAGTAGTTTTAAAACATTCGGACCAGTAAAAACTTATAGCCTTATATGCGGTATTTCAGACGAATCCACCAAAAATGAATATCTATATGCTTTCTACGAGATGCTGAGTAACCAAAAAAGCTCTGACACTTTTGATTTTGCAAAATGGATCAAATCAAAAACCGACGGGAATGCTCAAAATATTGCCAATAGAGACATTTCAAAACTAAGGGTCATTGCGGAAAAGTCCGGCATAGATTACATCAGCTTAATTAGAATCGCTTTCAACAAACGCAAATATAGTACCAGCATCGCTTCGACTTACTTATCGGCATTCTTATTTAACGAGAGGGCTTTTAA
>CAVJPU010000005.1:0-82154 GCA_963651445.1 bacterium
TTGAAAAGGACTGCAAAACCCGCAGTTTTCCTGCAAAATGCGCGGTTTTGCTGAAAATGGATAAAGCTGTCCGCAGCGGATTTAAGCATATAAATGCAGGCATCTGAAGAATAGATGCGGACGAAATGCTAACAAGATTTTATAGTTCCTGCTCTCTGTTCGTCCGCAAGAACAAAGGACTTTTCAAATCCGGAATTAAAACGGTGGGCATCCACAATTGGATCAATCCGAATCGCGGAACATATCGTCCAAAGTGAGCGAGTGAACGTCATCGCCTTCGGACAAGACCCTCTCATCGAATCCGGACTTGGAGAAAAGGTAATAGTCGCGGACCGAATACCCCTCGAAGATTGAGGCGCTTTCCTTGAGGTGTTCCAGCATCTCCAGCGAAAAGATCTTGCTTCGGTATTTGCATTCGAGGACAAGCAGATGGTCGTTGTTTTTGCCTAGTCCCTTTGCCAAGCCATCGAGCTCTATGGAGCGTCCCAGCTTCGAATTGTCGACTTTGTAGTTCCGAATCGGCTCGTAATAGCAGGGGAGACGCCCTTTCGCGTTCTGCTCGGTGAGATAAGCGATTGCGACGTCCTCAAACCCGCGGGCGATGAAATCGTCGATGCCCTCTTTTGCCTCCTCATAGACCGCTTCGCCTAAGCCCAGGGCTATCTCCTCCTTATGTTCAAAGATGAATTTGTACCAAAAGCGGATGAGGCTATCGGAGATCTCGTAATAATTCAGCTTCTGGCTCCTGCTGAAAGCCTCTCTTTTTTCAATGGTCTCGTTCTCCACGAGCTTTGGGAGATAGGCGGCGACGTGGTTCTCGCTTTTGCTTAGGTAAGAGGCGATGTCCTTGTTCGTGCGCCGGCGGTTCGCGATGGCTTTCAGGATGGCGTTGTAGGTCCCTTGGTCGGTCACCGAGGAAGGCAGGATCTGGTCCGGGGCGTCCGCGAGGTTCCCGTATTTGCCGAAAAGGAGCCTTTTGATGTTTTCCTCGAAGGTCTCGCTTTTGTCGATCATCTCAAGGTAGAAGGGGTATCCTCCGAAAACGGAAAGGTATTTGGTCTTCTCTTCGTTGCTTATCCCGACTAAGAAAGAGGCGGCATCGGAGAAAGGCATCCTTGTGATATGCATCTTGAAGGTGCTTCTTTGGAAAAGAGGGCCTCTCTTATCTTTCAGAATCTCCTTCATGAAGGAAATGTTGCTGCCGGAGAGCAGCAATTTGATCCTCGTCGCCTTGAATTTGTGGTCGATGCAATACTGGAGCTCGGAGAGGAAGCCTTTGTCGGAATTCGCAATGTAGGCGATCTCATCGAGGACGAGGACGAGGGCTTTTCCGTCCGCGAATTTGATGAGCTGATCGAAGGCGTCGGAGAAAGTCGGATAGATGACATCATAAGGAATGTTCAAAAGTTTATTCACGAAACGCGAGAAAGTCGTGCGGTTATCGATCTCGCTCGATTCGAGGGCCTGGAAATAGAGGGCCTCCCTATCTTTGATGGATTCCTTAATAATCGAGGTCTTGCCGATCCTTCTGGCACCATAGATAACGCCAAGCTCGAAATGGTCTGATTCGTACCTGGATTTCAACTCTTTCAATTCGTCTTGTCTTCCGATGAACATAGTGGTTCTCCTTTAACAAATATATTTTTGTCAAACATTGCTTTGTTAATATTTTAGTCACTATAAAGCCCAAGTCAAGGCAGCTTCAGGAATTAGGGAGCGTTTCACAAACGTGAGCACAGACAAGAAAAAGGCCAGCATTACGCCGGCCCTAGTTTTCGATGGTGCACTAGACAGGACTTGAACCTGCACGGGGTGTCCCAATAGATCCTAAGTCTATCGCGTATACCAGTTTCGCCACTAGTGCATATGTATGGTTTGCGGACGAATAGAAGAGTTTGGGGATAATGCTGTCCGCACGTTCGTCCGCACCGTTTTTACCCCATGCGGACGGATTTCGGGGCTTTTTTCGCGTTTTTGGGGTTTGTCCGCACGTACTTTCGTCCGCACATTTCCGAATTCCTTCGATGCCGTCTAGCATTTTCTGGACTCGAATTCCGCTAAAACTTTATTTCCTAAGTCTAACGCGTCTGCCAGTTCCGCCAACCGAGCGCGTGGTTATTGTATAACTTTATCTTTGATATTGAAAGAATCGGCCTTTTCCTCTTGGTCTTAAAGCGTTTATGTGGAACAAATTTCAAAAAATGTTTCACATATAGTAGGTTAAGAAAAAAAGGACCCCATTTGGGATCCTACTGATTTTGGGTTTTGTAGGGGATTAATCCCCTACGGCTTTAGAACTCGTACTTGTTGTCGATAAGAGAAGCGACATAGGCAAGGAACAGGTTGTTACCGACCTTATTCTCTTTCTTCGAGTTCTTTAGCGTCTTTTTAATCATACGAGCGACCTCCTAGCATTTTAAAACCCCTCTTTTTGAGGGGAAGCAGTAGTATACACGCTTAAAAAGGGTTGGCAAGTACTTTTCTAAAGTTTTTTGCATAAGAAAACCGCGCCTGATAAGACGCGGTCTTTTAATGCTATAGATTAGGCGCTATAGGTGCCTTCAGGGAGCAACGAAGTGTCGCCCATGGAGATGTAGGCGCCACCAGAATAAGAACCCTCATTCCAGTTGTTGCCGCTTTCGTAAACGGTGTATCCTGCAGTACCAGTGATCTTGACCACTTCGGCATTCTCATCGTTATATTTGGTTGGAGTAACAATCTTGTTGTTTTTGAAGACGAACTTCGCACCGCTATCGACGCTAGCGATACGGAAGAATCTGCCATTCATGTTAACAATGGTGTTGCCCTTGATAGTGAAGGCACCTTTATTAACCTTATTGGATAATTGCATGGTGTTATTAACGCAATCGGTGAAAGTATTGTTTCTGACCTTTAAGCCATTAAGGACAGCCACGTTGTTGTTGGAATGGATTGGCTGATAGTAATTAGAGATCTTGTTTCCGGCCAAAACGATGTTGTTATAGCCAGTCTTTTCGGTGCCGGTGAAGAGTTTGTCATTAGAACCGCTTCCAAAATCGAAGAAGTGGACATCGAGATCAGTGCTATCGCCTTTAGCGACGCAATTCTTGACGGTAAGTCCATCGACTAAGATGGTAGAACTGGAAGTGCTAGCCTCATTATCGCGTAGATAAATGGCGGTCTTCTCAGTATTATCGAAGGTGATGCCTTCAATGGTGACATTTTCTAAAGACAAATAGCTTAAGAAACCTGAATTGGCTCTGTTCATCGCTTCTTGGTTGGAAGCTGGGGCGCTAGACCAGAAGAAGAGGCCAGCTTCGGCTACGATGCCGTCACAAGTGACAGTCGCGCCTTCTTTAGCCACAATCTTCAAATCTTTGATTTCTCTGTAGTAGCCAGGATAGGCGGCGTTAAATCCATCCAAATCAGATCTCCTGGTTGAGACATCTAAGTCCTGTCTTAAATACAAGGTGGAATAATCGCCTTCGGTCAAAATGACAGTGGCTTCTCCATTAATGCCATCTAGAACCTCTTGGGCGTTTTCTGGAGTGACTTCGTATTGTTGGATATCGGCGTTGCCTTGGACGGCTTCAACGGCGAATTGAATCTTGCATCCGACGCCTTGATATTCATTTCCGGCGTTTGCTGGCAATTCAAGAGATACGGAGATGGTCTTATCGTCTTCTCCGACCGCATAAGACTTATATTGGGACTTGATGATCTCATCGGCGAATTCTTCGTCGTTGATGATAACTTTCAAGCCATCGAACAGACCGGTGTCCTCAAGAGTTTTGAGAATGGTGCGATATTTGACGGCGACATCGCTGTCATTATGGATTTTGATGTCAAAAGTGACTTTGTCGCCCGGAGTCATCTTATCGAGAGTGAGGACGTTTTCCTCAATGCTGGCCGATCCTCCGTTAGCGAAGGTCTTGGCTTCGACGTTTGCGGCGTTATTTTCATCAACGATTTCATTTCCGGCAGCAGTGGAAATGGAGGTAGGCGAATAGACCGCGAGGTTGTCGATGGTGGCGGTGACGGCAACCTTACCAGCACTGATAGAGACATTGGTCTTGGACTCAGAGGTGAACAAGGCGTAAGTCGAGCCGGCGATGACCGAGCCCGCCAAGGCGATGGCGCCCAACGATACGAGGATGGCATTCGCCTTTTTGTTTAGTTTCATATCTTTTCCTTCCTTATTGGATATAAGAGGCCGGAAAGAATATGAGACGGTAAAAAACCGTATGTGTCGGAACCTTGTCGGTTCCCAACTATTCTTTCCGTCTCTTGCCTAAACGATAGATAAAAAAAATGAATTGCAAGCAGTTTTTGTATTGCGGGTTTTAGCCTCTTTCTGGGTGCATAAGCCTGATGGGAAAAGAAAGAAGATAACGTTGGTTGATTTCAGGGTTTTCTTGATGGAATTGAACTAAAATCATTAATATGAAATATCTGACAAATCTTTAGAAAATCGCGACAGCATGACATGTCAAGTGTACTTGAAAGCGTACATATTATTTGGAATAATGATTTAAGCAAAGGAGGTCTATCTTATGCCAACAACCAATGTCACCGAACTAAGAAAAAATCTATTCAATATAATAGATTCCGTCATCAAATATAACGAACCAATACAAGTAACCACCAAAAACGGCAACGCCGTCTTATTAAGTGAGGAAGATTACAATTCTCTTTTGGAGACCGTCTACATCATGTCTCAGCCAGAGCTTATGAAGAAAATCAAGGAAGGCCAAAAAGAAGATGCCTCCAAGATGAAAAAATACGATCCGAAAGAGGAATGGTAAATGTGGGAAGTTTTGCTTACTTCAAACGCCGAAAAAGACAAGAAACTAATCAAAATGGCAGGCTTGGAAAATAAAGCAAGATCCTTGCTGAAACTCCTTAGCGAAAACCCTTATCAGAACCCACCGTCGTATGAAAAACTCATCGGAGACCTCAAAGGTTTCTATTCTCGTCGAATAAATATCCAGCGTCGCCTTATTTACCAGATAGACGATGAAAAGAAGATTGTCGTCGTCTATACAATGTGGTCGCATTACGAATAATGGAAGCAGGCTTCGTGCCTGTTTTTATTAAAGACTGAAAATGACCGCCAAGGCTATGCCGCCTAAAATGAGAATAAGACCCAAGATAGACTTCCAAGAAAACTTCTCTTTTAGGATAAGCCCACTGAATATCATTGTTATAAGGATAGAACTCTTTGAAATTGAAGTAACGGCAATAGGGTTAACACCCTCAATGCTTAAGGAATAGTATTCGCTTAACCACGCAATGCCGGTGAAAACACCGACCAAGATAAGAAATATCCATGACTTCACGCTTATCTTCTTCACATCTTTGTAATCTTTCTTGACCAAGACGATAGCCAGGGCGAAGACAAAGACCACGATGGTTCTGAATAGCGTGCCAACGTTGCTGTTTATATTCTTCAAACCAAGTTTGACGAAGAAGGAAACTAAAGCCGCAAAGACCGCACTCAAAATAGCATAAATAAGCCATGTCTTACTTATTTTGTGGTCAGGATCTTCTTTTTTCTTATCAATCATCAATAAGGTTCCAGCTAACATAAGGACCATTGATCCAACGAGGGCGATTATGGTCCCGGTGTCTCCGTTATTGGTCGTGTCATTGAAAAAGAAGATAAGGAATAAAATGCTGGAAAGGACGAAACTGCTTTTATCAACTGGGGCGACCTTATTGATGTCGCCTAACTTCAAAGCCCTGAAATAGCAAAGCCAAGATAATCCGGTGCATATTCCCGATAATCCTAAAAATAGATAATTCTCTAAAGTGAAATCTTTGACCGACGCAAAAGCGTTCGTAGCTAGGCAAAGAATCAAGCTAAAAAGAATCGCCACCGCTGTTTTAATCAAGGTCGCGAAATTGCTATTTACATCTTTAACACCCAACTTGGCGAATATAGTCGTCAATGAAGTTGATACAGCGCCTACTACCGCCAAGACAATCCACCACATGCGAGAATGATTATAGACTCGTGTGGGCATGAGGGTTATCCATATATAAAAAGACGGGCCAGTAAGCCCGTCATTTATTTCTTTAATTTAGGCAAATCCGATGAGCGACCATTCTTAATCATTCTCTCGTAATTGTCGTTCAAGGCCTTCTCATAAGACGACTTTGTCATCCTGTTCGGCTCATAGAATTTCATTTCTTTGAGGAAGTCTGGAAGGTATTGGATTTTTTCCCAAAGGTCTGGGCGATCGTAAGGATATTTCTCGGCTTCTGAAACATTGACAGGAGTCAGTTTCAAATAGTCTTGAACCATAAATGGTTTGGTTCTTGCGTATTCCATGGCGTTTTGGATACCGATATCAGCCGCTTTGCTCTTTGGAGATAAGCAAAGTTCGCAGACGGTGAAACCAAGAGGAATAACCGCTTCGGGGAAACCGACTTGTTCGGCGGCTTGGATGGCTAGTTGGCAACGCTGAACGGCGCTTGGATTGGCCAATCCGACATCTTCGTAAGCCGTGACCAATAAGCGGCGTTTGATGCTGTCTAGATCCTCGGCCACGCATAATCTTGCTAAGTAATATAGAGCGGCGTCAACATCGGAACCCCTGATAGATTTTTGCAAAGCAGACACCGAGTCATAATGTTCTTCTTCATCCTTATCCATCGCATAGTTTGGAACTCGTTCGATGGCTAGGATGTCCGCTTTATCGACTTTCTTGCTATTCCCATATTGAATATAGGCAGATTCCAACAAATTAAGAGCAAACCTAAGGTCTCCATCGCTCAACTTAGCGATAGCCTCATAAGCCTCGTCGGTCAAAATGATTACATTATTAAGCCCTTCTTTAGAAGAAGCCGCTCTCTTTAAGCCGATAACAACTTCTTTTTCGCTTAAAGGTTTAACTTCTAATAAACGGCATCTCGATCTGATAGCCCTGTTAATGGCGATGTATGGGTTGGCGGTTGTGGCCCCCACCAAATAGAAAGTCCCATCTTCGACAAAAGGAAGCAATAAGTCTTGCTTGGTTTTATCTAATCTATGAACCTCATCCATGATGATAATGGCGTGTCCATATAGCTTGCAGGATTCAATAGCCTCCATCATTTCTTTCTTATCGGTCGTGACGGCGTTAAGACGAATAAAATGGAGACCCATGGATCTAGCGTAAGCTTCAGCGATGGTGGTCTTGCCTGTCCCTGGAGGGCCAAATAAGATAACCGAAGTTGGCTGTTTCTTATTAACCGAACTACGTAAAAAACCAGAAGAACCGACTAAATCTTCTTGGCCGATGATATCGTCTAAGGTTTTAGGACGAACGCGAAACGCTAAAGGATCAAACATATATCTAATTTTAAATTAGATGATGTCTTAGTTAAACAACATCGGCATCAAAAACATAGAGAATATTGGAAAAGTGCAATTTTTCATGTCAAAAAACATTGGAAAAGTGCAATTTTTGGCTCTTAAAAGTATTGGAAAAGTATATTTTTGCCATCGAAAAGCTTTGGAAAGTCCCATCCGTCAAAAGTTTAAACTATTAGTTTAAAAAATTATCACGTTCAATAATCACACGATTGTGGCCGCCATAGAAGCATCCGAAAATAAAAACAGGGTATGACCCTGTCATTATTTGATTGGTGCCGCCTAGCGGAATCGAACCACCAACCTATTGATTACAAATCAATTGCTCTGCCAATTGAGCTAAAGCGGCATGGTGGGTGTTATTGGGGTCGAACCAATGACCTCTTCCGTGTGAAGGAAGCGCTCTCCCGCTGAGCCAAACACCCGCTAGGGAATAATACCCCATTCTTGGAATAAGTCCAAGATTAAGCCAAATGGAATTCGGTTATATACGAAGCTTTTTCATCTCCAGAGGAAATCTTGAAATAAGGCTTGCTCTGGATGTCATAGAGGTAATAACCGTCTTCGGCCTCTGTCACCGTGGCAACGTTCTCAGGATTGATGGCATCGCCATAGGTAACGATAGGAACGGATTGATATTCTTTGACGGATGAATCTATAAGTTTCAAAACAACGTAATTGAAGTCGCTTAAGCTTGTCTCGTTATAGAAGAAGCCAATACCAGATTTCTTCATTTGGATGGCACCGCTACAATAACCAGTAGCCGCATTAGTGACGTTGAAGGTCACGCCATCAGTGGTGATTTGTTCATCTTCGCCATAAGTGCTCGGCCAGTTACGGATATTGAAGGTCTTTTGGAAGGTGCGACCGGTTCCGCTATCAGTAGAAGAGGAACTGCTGGAGTCAGCTCCGTCAGAGGAAGAGGCGGAAGAACCACTATCAACGGAAGAAGAGCTAGAACCAGTGTCATCGCCGCAAATGGTGATGGTGTATTTAGAAGTTCTCAAGCCATCGGAATCCCAAATGAAGTTAGCATATTCAGGATGCTCGACGAATGGGTTACGAGCATAGCCCATATCAGCATAACGTTCGTTGACCAGTTTTTCCCAAGCGGTTGGCTGGTATTGCATATTCCATTTCAAAAGGGTTTTGAGTGTGCCCATGGTTTTTAAGGAAGTGGAATCGCTTGGATTGTTGGATAGGGTCAAACCTTTGGTGTAATAACGGCAAGCGGCATAAAGGATGACACGAGCCGCTTCGCCTCTGGCCCCTTCGTAAGAAGAACCATTGGCGGTTTTGGAAGCAGGATCGAACTCATTTCCTTTTTCGTTGCCATAGAAGTTATTGCCACGGGCGGAGTTATCAGCCGAAACGGTTGGTCTAATAACGATTGGATCGGTTTCGATAAGATTTCCGCCACGAGATTTCGGCCAGCAATGCTCACGGTTGGATGCGGCATCGGTTGAAACCTCAGAAGATTTGGCCTCGTGATAGAAAGGAATATAGGTAGATGAGTTGGCATTTGGATAGGCCATAGCCTGCATGCCAACGTATTTGCAATTTGAATAAGAAGTGGTTTTGCCAGTGATTAAAGAAGCTAGTTTTTCACGGAAAGCGGCGCCATAAGTATTGAAATCAAGTCCTGGATATCTGCTGTCGACCAAACAATCGGTCGTGCTGCTTCCGCCACCGCCGGAAGAATCAGAACTTGGAGTAGTGGAGGAACCACCGCTAGTGCCGGAGTCAGGCGAAATGGAACTGGTATCTGGGTCGGTACTACTGGAATTTGGATCAATTGGGTTAAATTCGTCGCAGCCAGTTAAAACGAGAGTGCCCAAAGTAAGGAGGGCTAGAGTTAGGTGTTTGGCAAGCTTCTTCATATCGCTACCTCTCTATAGAAATCCTTTAGATTTCTCCGAAAGTCTTTCAAGTATATAATTTTTCGTTTTACGAAACAACGCTTTATAAGGAATAGGAAAAGACCATTTTCTTTTCTGATAATGAAAAGAACATAAAAACAATTTAGTTCCGACTAATTTTGGCTATATGACTCAAAAAGATAAAAACGTATAAATTTATCTGTAACTTCCCCAAATTTTATCAACCGCCTCTGGGTGATCGATAAATGGGTTTCTATTGTTTTGGAAAGTATAGGCAGCGTCATTCCTCTTTCTTTCCTTTTCAGAAACCGGATCTAAATCATTCCATTTCAAATAGGTCTTCAAAGCCCAGTTGGAAAGAGATGGATAGGTGTTTTTAGCAAACGCCGCATAATTGACGGATGGAATGTAGTCCTGATATCTGGTGACGAAATAGAAATAAGCGCGGGCAAAATCTCCCTTATATTCATCAATGACTTCAAAGACGGTTCCGCTATAGCCATTATTATTGCCAGTTCCTAATTTAGAACCATTCTTAGAAGTATAGGTGGCGTTTAAAACATTGCCATGTGGATAACTGCTTCTTCTGTTATTAACATATCCGTCGGTTGGAATGACATGGAAGATGTCGGACTTCATGGAACTAGCCCCACCTGTGCCCCTCCAGGAAGATTGTGGGATGGTGTGTTCGCGGTTGTAGCAATCGCCTTCGGCTTTGTAATTGCCAGCCCGATCGGTCTTCGGATTGAAATTCTCATTGGAATACATATCCCAAATATATCCGTTATCTTTAAGGTCGGTCTTTTCATAAGCGGTGTATAAACCATCATATCCGATGTTCTTGGTGTTCTTGCTGATAACCGAATATAAAGCCGTTTTCAAAGTCGCGCCAGTCGCATTCCAATTGATTCCCTGGTAATAACCGCTTGGCTCGATATCTGGCGTGGTGTCTTCGCTCGAACTAGAAGAACTAGAACCATCGCTGCTGGAAGAAGAATCTCCGGAAGAGGAACCTCTATCTTCGCTGGTAGAAGACGATGAATCACCGCTTGAAGATCCGCTAGAGGAAATCAATAAATCAATTTTGTAAACAAAGATGCGGCCTTTGACATTTGCTCCAAAAGTAAGCGAATTTGAAGCGGTACCCGTTTCATTATCTAAATAAAGATAGGAATACTTGGCAGATTCTTCGCTATTGATGGTGATGGCCATACCGTTGGTATTGGCACTGGTAACGCACTTGTATTCAACGCCTGTATCGCCATCGTATTTCGAAGCGTATATATCGGCCTGTTTGATAATGTAACTTTCACTAAAATTGATGGTAAAGGAACCTTTCTTGCTGCCAGAGCCCATCTTGATGCCATAACTATTGGCAGAGGTGTCATTTCTGGAGCTTCCAAAACAAGCAGTGAAATCAATGCTTTTGATATTGACACCCTTAACTTCATAACTACTGCTATTTGGAGAAGTACTTGGATTGTTCGGAGTTAAATCACCAAAAGAAATCGAATAGGTGGTTAAAGTTTCTGGTTCGCTCGTAGATGAACCATCAGAAGATGGCGGAACAGACGAAGAACTATCTCCACCGATTGATGTTTTTGAGTCGTCGGAAGGATTGACCGAAGAGGTTATGTCGTCATTAGAATCATCCGAAGAAGAACCATGAATATTAACGCACGAAGATAAAGATAAAACGACGCTGGTCGCCAGTACAAATAGGAAGGGTGATTTACGCATATGGAGATTGTATCAAAGATATGTATAAGAAAAAAGCCTGACATATGTCAGGCTATGTCTTTAAGTGGTGGGCCTTAATGGGCTTGAACCATCGACCTCACGCTTATCAAGCGTGCGCTCTAACCAACTGAGCTAAAGGCCCATCGCGCTAAATAGCGCTTAAATAATATACAACTCTAGCCCTTTATGGGCAAGTAGCAATTTATTGCTTCGATTTGGCTATTTTGATAGTAGCAAAAATTTATCAATTTACGTCTATCGGATCCATATAAGTATGAATTTCGAAACCATCAGTTGGATCTGTGAGACAGACGGAACAAGAATAATCGAGAAGTTCCCTGGTCGTGCCATCAACGGATTCGTGCGGAGAAAACCACAAATCATTGTCGTCTTTATAGGCAATCGGAACTTTGATTGATTTGTTGTATGCATCCTTAAGATTGGTAAAGGCATATGCTCGTTTTTCGCCGGTATCAAGAATTAATTAAAAATCGAGACTGTAGTATTTAAAATTAATTTGGTCCTGAATTACGTTGATTCCATGCGACGCAAGGTAAATCTCCTCATCTATTTCCTTGATAGTTATATGAGAAGAAATCGCCGTATTGTATTGATCAGTTCCCTCGTAGATCCCAGCGATAATATAATTGAACCTATTGTTTTGCGTATGACAAGAAGGCAAAAAGCCAAGTATCGCAGAGAGACATCCAATTTTCTTTGCTAACGAGCTCATCTTTTTCATTTGGCGTATATCTTTATTGATATATTATCACAATCTCATTTTCGCACGAAACGGACCTCTGCAATAAAAAAAGCCGACCCCATCAGGATCGGCCTTTTTTAGTAATTAAGTTTGGTCACATCTTTCCAATTGGAGACAATGGAATGAACTTCCTTTTTAAGTTCTTCTTGGCTCTTTGTTCCTTTTAGAGTCGCATCGATGATCTGAGCGATATAAATCGCATCTTCTTTGGTGCATCCCCTAGAGGTTGAGGCCGCGAAGCCAAGTCTGATACCAGAACAAAGATTCGGTTTCAAGGTATCGTTATGAATCATGTTCTTATTGGAAGTGATGCCAATCTCTTCAAGTTTGGATTGGGCATCTTTGCCAGTTATTCCGTAGCTCTCTAATACATTTAATAGGAATAAGTGGTTGTCACTTCCGGAGACGACGGCTCCGAGCCTAGACAATTCATCATTGCAAGCCTTGGTATTCTCCAAAACGTGTTTGATATATTCTTTGAACTCAGGTTTCAAGGCTTCTTTGAAGGCCACCGCTTTGGCGAGGATGACATGTTCCAATGGACCGCCTTGAGCGTATGGGAACACCGCTTTATTGATAGCCTTCCCTAACTCAAGGTCATTGGAAAGAATCAATCCTCCTCTAGGACCCCTCAAAGTCTTATGGGTTGTGGTGGTAACCAAATCAGCATAATCGCATGGGTTTTCGGTCAATCCTGCTGCCACGATGCCAGCTATATGAGCCATATCCACCATGAAACGAACGTGTTTATCGTTCTTTTCGTTATATTCATCAATTATCGAACGAATCTTCGAGAAGCTGATTTCATACGGATAGGCGGAGTAACCAGACAAAACGAGGTCTGGGTCCACGCTTTCGATTTGAGTTTTGATCTCATCGTAATCCAAGTGAGCGTCCGCTCCTAAAGGATAGAAAGAGAACTGATAATCGTGGCTGGAGAAGGAAACCGGGGAACCATGGGTTAAATGTCCGCCATCGGCTAAGACCAAAGCCAAGACCTTGCCACCGTTAGGAAGCAAAGCGTGATAGGCGGCATAGTTAGCCTGGGAACCGCTATGTGGTTGAACATTCGCATACTTACAACGAAAAAGTTCCTTAGCCTTTTCGATGGCCAGGTTCTCTCCTTTATCGATGTTCACGCATCCACCGTAGTAGCGCTTATCAGGATATCCTTCGGCGTACTTGGCGGTGAAGATGGAGCCTTGAGCCTCCATAACGTCCATCGATGGATAATTCTCGGAGGCAATCAATTCGATGCCTTCGTTTTGTCTTTTGGTCTCGGAAATAATAAGACTTTCGATTTCCTTATCTAGCATAATTCCGCCTCCTTAACGAAAGAAAGCCCAACCAAGATGGGTGGGCTTTGCTTTGAATTTGCTTAACGCTTGCTGAACTGCGGAGCGCGACGAGCGGCTTTGAGACCGTACTTCTTACGTTCTTTAGAACGAGCGTTGCGGGTCAACATACCAGCGACTTTCAAGGACTTGCGATCTTCACCAGCCTCGAGAAGGGCGCGAGCGATGCCTAAGCGGATAGCTTCGGCCTGACCAGTGAAGCCGCCACCTTTGACCATGCACTCGACATCGTATTTATCTTCGGTGCCGGTGATAGCGAGAGGCTGTTTCAAGTTCTGGACGAGGGTAGCATATGGCATGTATTCGTTGACATCTCTGTCGTTGACTTTGATGATGCCTTTGCCTTTGGAGACATAGACGCGAGCGACGGAGCTCTTTCTGCGGCCAGTGCCGTAATATTTAGTGTTAGCCATCTTTCATATCTCCTTATTTGCTGAGGTCAAGAACGACTGGCTGCTGGGCCTGTTGTTCGTGTTCGGAACCAGCATAGACGAATAATTTCTTGAACTCTTTGCGGCCAAGAGGTCCTTTTGGCATCATGCCCCAGACGGCTCTTTCGACCAATTCGACAGGGAATTCACGAAGCATAGTGCCCGAGGAACGGGTGCGTAAGCCACCGTTGTATCCGCTGACGTTGTAATAATTCTTCTTGTGTTCGGCATCGCCGGTCAATTTGACCTTGGAAGCGTTCACGATGATGACGTAGTCTCCGGTATCTTCATTCGGAGTGAAAATTGGCTTGGTCTTACCCATTAAGATTTGGGCGACTTTCGAAGCGAGGCGGCCGAGTGGGATGTCGGTGGCATCGACGATGTACCAAGCGCGTTTAAGTTCTAATGGCTTTGCCATTGTAGTTTGACGCTGCATTTTTCTTTTCTCTTTTCTAGTCTTTTTAGCGACTTAATCTTGTGATTGATTGGACCTTACCGGGGTTTGCTCTTTCAAAGTAGTGCCATGCGTAATTATCCATACCATAAGGTATGTTGTAAAGTGAAACTTGTAAGAACAAAAAGAAAACCCTGCATAGGCAGGGTAATCAGTTGGCCAATTAGATGTTTTCGACGTTATGGTAAACGGCCTGAACGTCTTCGGCTTCGTCAAGTTCGTCCAACATCTTCTTGAAGGTGGCGAGATGCTCGTCATCCAAGGTGATGTAATCGTTAGGAACCATCGTGGTTTCGTTTCTCTCGAAATCGGTGATGCCCATTCCTTTGAGAACTTCGGTAGCCTTTCCTAAATCATTTGGGGCCACGGTGACTTCGATGATGCCGTCTTCCAATTCGACGGATTTGACATCGACGTCTCCCATGATCAAGGCTTCCTCGACCTCGTCGCGATTCTCGCCTTTGAAGTCGATGAGACCAAGATATTCGAAATTGTAAGCGACGTTGCCCATCTTGCCGCCCTTGCGGGTGACGATGGTACGAACGGTGACTAATGCACGGTTGACGTTATCGGTCAAAGTGTCGACGATGACGTAAGAGTTGCCGGCGCCATAGAATTCGTAACGGCCCTGGATATAAGCAACGGCGTCTCCGCCTTTGGCTTTCTCGATGGCTCTATCGATGACGTCTCTCGGACATTGCTTGCGGTATTTTTCAATAGCACTTCTTAAAGCGAGGTTGGCTTCCGGGTCAGGGACACCTGATTTGGCCGCAGCGTAGATTTCTTTGGAAGCGCGCATGTAGACGGCGCTTTTCGCTTTGGCACTGGCCGCCATCGCAGCGGCTCTAACTTCGAAATGTCTGCCCATAATCCTTTTCTCCTTAATTTTAGACAAGTGGTATTCTACCACTCGAGATAACGCATACTAGATTTTTTTGATTTTTTTACTTCCGGCCGTAATTGATGAGGAATCCGATGTCTTTTTCTTCAGGCTGTTCGTAATTAACCCCAATGAAGTTCAGGCCTTCTGGATTGGCTTTGAAATTGATGATGTTTCTTTCTTTGGAATCAATATGGCCTTTGAACTCATCCGAGCTCATTTGGTGGAAGCCCACGCGGAAGGCAGCGCCCATCATGATTCTAACTTGATAGGTCATGAAACGATTGCCGACGAAGGTAACCGACACTAACTTTGGATCATCCTTGTCATCGATATCCACTTCAATACGATAGATGGTTCTTTCGAAATCGTGAACATCATCCGGTTTGTTGGTGAAATCCCAAAACTTATGAGTGCCCATTAAAAGCCTCAAAGCCGATAGGAAGTCCTCTAAAAAGAACTCTTTGGTCCCCATCTGGGCCACCGTAACGGATTCAAAAGGTTTCTTTTCCCCTAACCTAAACGAATAACGATAGGTCTTCATCGTTGAAGAATGTCTCGCATGGAAATCTTCTGGCTTCTCTTCAATGGAAAGGATGGAGATGTCACTTGGGAGCAAACGATGGTTCATCGCATACAAAAAAGATTCCTTCGATGGGATGGGCCTATCGGAATGGAAACTAAACACCTGGCCCGAAGCATTGACTCCAGCGTCGGTTCTTCCTCCACCTGAAATGGTTATTGGGGTGTCGAAATACAAAGAAAGGCATTCTTCGATTTTGCCTTGGACCGTAACTAAACCTGGCTGTTTTTGCCAGCCTTTATACGAATGTCCCAAATAAGAAACGATGCAGAAATAATTCATTATTTGACCACCACATTGAATAAGGCAAAGATGTTGAATTTAGTAACGGCTGCGGCGATAGCTAAACCGAGAATGGCACAGGTAAATAACAAGCCGATGATATCTCTCCAAGTGAACTTAGCCACGCGGTACTTGGTTCTTTTGGCCCTAGGGTCATATCCACGGCATTCCATAGCATCCGCCAATTCTTCCGAACGAAGGAAGGCTGAAACGAATAAAGGAACGATTAAAGAGACCACCGCACGAACCTTGGTTCCTGGACCACCGTGTTTGAAATCCACACCCCTGGAGGCTTGGGCATTCATAATCCTTTGGGTATCTTCCAAAATGGTTGGAATAAATCGCAAAGCAATAGATAAAATCATCGCCAATTCGTGAGTTGGCAAACCAATAAGTCTGAATGGAGTCAAATACCATTCGAAAGCGTCGGTCATCTGAAGGGGTTTGGTGGTGGAAGTCAAAATCATCATCAAAGTAATCATCGAAACCAAACGCATCAAGATACGGGCTGCGTCCAAAATTGAGGCCCAATAGATAGGGAAGTCTTTGATTTTGAAGGCAATCCAATCGGTATAGGTGGTTCTTGGAATTAAACAGTAGATAAGCAAGACAAAGATGGCCATAAACCATAGGGATCTCAATGATTTCAATAACGATAGCATTGATCCTTTGGCTATAAGCAACAAGACAAGCGAGATAATCAAAAGGATACCGTTGATGATAAACGTCATCGTGTAATAACCTTCTTCGCCGATAGTTCCATAGGTAAGGAAAATTGGGACCATCAAAGCAATCAAGGCGAATATCTTGAGTCTTGCGTCCAATTTATGGATGAAGGTGTTATACGGCGCATAACGACCAAGGGTGATACTAGCGGCCATTTGTCAAAGCCTCCTTGATCGCATCAGCCAAATCATCGACGGTGTTGAGTTCTTTTTCAGGGAGATTCAAACCTTTGGCTTTAAGTTCTTTGTATGTTCTATAAACGTCTGGGCTATCCAATGAATATTGGGATAGGTCTTGTTCGAATAAATCAGTCGGTTTCCCATCGAAAGCGATGCTTCCATCCGCCACGACGATAACCCTATCGGCATATCTGGCCACCAAATTCATATCATGGGTGACCAAGATGAGATCCATGCCTTCTTCGTTATGAATTTTGGTGAACAAGTCCATCGTATCAATAGAAGCTGCTGGGTCTAATCCAGCGGTAGGCTCATCCAAAACCAAGACATCAGGCTTGGCAGCTAAGATACCAGCAATGGCGACCTTACGTTTCTCACCACCACTTAGTTCAAACGGGGATCGGGAATAGAAAGATTCATCAAGCCCAACCATTGTTAAAGCTTCATGAGCACGTTTCATAGATTCTTCTTTAGAAACCCCAAAGTTCTTTGGAGCAAAGCAGACATCTTTTTCGACGGTTTCTTCGAAAAGCTGATATTCCGGAAATTGGAAAACCATGCCAATCTTCGAACGAAGGGCTTTAAGTGGCTTTCCCTTGAGCTTGTTCTTTGGACCGTTAACGAAATCATCGACGGTGACGGTTCCGCTGGTTGGGCGAAGAAGGGCGTTGATATGTTGAATCAAAGTGGACTTTCCAGATCCGGTTCTACCAACGATGGCGACGATAGACCCTTTCTCGATATTCAAAGAAACGTCTTTCAACGCTTCGAATTCAAATGGGGTTTTCTTGCTGAAAACATGAGAGACGTTATCGAAGATTATCGGCATAAATAATCCTCCAATTCACTCATGTTCGTAATATCGGAAGGAATCTCGATTCCTCTCTCGGAAAGGGAATGCTTCAACTGCAAAAAGAATGGAACACCTAAACGAATTTCTTCCAATCCTTTGTTATCGGCGAAGACTTCGTTTGGCTTGCCCACCGCGACGATTTTGCCTTTGTTTAAAACGATGACCTTGTCAGCAGCGGCAGCTTCTTCAACATCGTGGGTAACGGAAAGGATAGTCAAATCAGGATTGTGTTCCTTCATCGAATTGATGAGGTCGAGAATCTCTCTCTTGCCTTTTGGATCAAGCATTGAAGTGGCTTCGTCCAAAATGAGGAGATCTGGCTCCATGGCTAGAACACCGGCGATGGCGACTCTTTGCTTCATACCGCCAGAAAGGTTTTCCGGAGCGGAGTCTTTAAACTTTTCCATTCCGACTTCTTGGAGGTATTTATCGATGGTTTTCTCCATCTCATCCCTAGGAATGCAGTGGTTTTCCAAACCGAAGGCAATGTCTTCGGCAACGGTCGAGGCCACGAACTGGTTGTCTGGATTTTGGAAAACGATGCCAACGCGACGATGGATATCGTTGAGATGTTCTTTATCCACCGGCATATCAAAGACCTTCACTTCGCCAGTGAATTTGGTATGAAGACCAACGATTACTTTAGTAAGGGTGGACTTTCCAGAGCCATTATGACCGATAAGAGCGACGTGTTCGCCTTTCTCAATAGTGAAAGAAAGACCGTCGAGGGTATTGTTTTCGCGGTCGTAGCTAAAGACTAGGTTTTTGACTTCGATGGCGGAACTCATTGTTGCGTTTCTTGGGTGGTTTTCTTCTTAAGTTTCCTATGAACGACAATCTCGTTGACGATAACGAAAACGAGCCAAAGCCCAGCTAAACATCCACCGACAATCCAATAAACGATATCAGGATCGGTCTTTCCGGCATTAGGGGCGAACGCAATCGTCGCAATGATGCCAAGTATAAGGATGTAGATAATGATTCGATAAGCGATACGGTTCTTCATTACTTGATTGAGATATCGATGCTCTTTCCTTTGTATTGGCGGACCTTGACGCCAGCCAAATCCAAGATTTTTCTCGAGGCTTGATAAATGACATCGTCCTTATGGATGTCAGAGAGATAAACGAGTTCTTTGATTCCGACCTGGACGATGGCTTTGGCGCATTCGTTGCAAGGGAACAAAGTGACATAAAGGGTGCAGTTCTTCAAAGCGGTGCCTTGTCTGTTGTTGAGGATGGCGTTGAATTCAGCGTGACATACGAACAAATATTTGGATTCCAGGCCTTCTCCATGGCCCCATGGAACATCATCGTCTGACACGCCACGAGGCATGCCATTATAACCGACGGAAACGATTTTATTATCGTTGTCAACGATACAAGCACCCACTCTAGTGGATGGGTCTTTACTGCGTAAAGAAGATAAGACGGCGATACCCATGAAGTATTCGTCCCAATCAATATTGTCTAAGCGATAATGTTCTTCCATAAGGTCCTCCCTTTCGCGTAAAGCATACGCTTTAAGGGAAATATCGCAACAAAAGAAAGAAAAAATCCTCCTATTTGGAGGGTCTAAAAATCGTTAAAAACACTTAGAAATCCGAATCGTCAAAAGCCGAGACCATTATCTTACTGGTGTTGTGGACGGTTTCGACCATCTCGCATTCGGAAAGATAATCTTCTTTGCTGGCTCTGGCTCTTTTGTTGTCATCAACATGGAAAGGGAAACTGTCTGGATTGAACATAACTCGACCTCTTTGGGACACATAATTTTGATATGAAAAAAGGGTCTCCTCAACGAAGCGGTTTTGACACTGTCTAAATAAAGGTTAAAGCCCCTAGAAGGCACCTATATTATTTCTTTTTGGAAGGGCACAAGGCATAACCCACGCCATAGACCGATTTGATTCTCGCAACCTTGATTTTTTGAAGCTTATTTCTGATTGATGAGATATGAACATCAACGATCCTGGTATCCTCTCGATGCTCTTGGTTCGGTAGCAACTCCAAAAGGAATTTGCGGCTCACTGGTTTGCCGACTTTAAAGTACAAACCTTTAAGGAGAATCCACTCATTTTCGGTGAAAGAAGCTTCATGATTATCAAAATAGACGATTCTTTTCAAAGAATCGACCTTAATTCTTTCTCCATCATCTCGGACCAATTCAAGGAGAGCCATATTATTTGTCCTTCAAAACGACGATGACCACGATGCAAGCCACAATCAAAAGGATGAGAACGGAAAAATAAACGATTTTCCTAATCGTTGATTTCTTATTGGCTTTTATGTCTTCCTCATCCATTTCGATGAGTTCGGGTTCTTTGTTCTCTTTATCCATAAATTATCTATAATCCGAGGCTTTGAGACGTTCCATATCGCGGTTCTGATCACGTTCCTTGATGGAGTCGCGTTTGTCATACAATTTCTTGCCTTTGGCTAAGGCGATTTCCAGTTTGGCGTAACCATGCATCAAAAACAATTTAGTTGGAACGCAGGTATAACCACCATCTTTGAGGCTATTGCCAAGCTTTTTGATTTCCGCTTTGGATAGCAAAAGCTTTCTATCTCTTAGGTGATCCACGTTATGAATGTTGCCTTCTTTGTAAGGAGCAATGTGCATATTACAGATAAAGGCTTCGCCGTTTCTTACTTGAACATAAGAATCAGCGATTCCGGCATTATGAGCGCGAAGCGACTTGATTTCAGTACCCGTTAAAACGATTCCAGCGGTTAGGAAGTCGCTTAAAAAGTACTCGTAATGAGCACGTCTGTTTTCTAATAAAATTGAATCGTCTTTGCGTTTTGCCATAAGCAAATGTGATTATAGCACAATGTTTCCAAGCACTTAATTGGATATAGGAGTCTAGTTTCAATAAAATGGCCTTAGATAAAGGAGAAACATTATGAAAGAAATCAAATTCTACAAATCACAAAATGGGAAGATTCTTGTTGGGTTGGTGGACAACGAAAGCGATGATGGATTGAAGGAACTAAAGGCCGGAGAAGTAGACGCCGCGTTGGAAAAACATGTCCCTGTCGTTAAACACGAGAACGGAAAATTAGTCGTGGATATTGGCTCGGTTGAACACCCAATGCTGGATGTGCATTATATTCAGTTCATCGCTTTGCAATCCGAAAGAGGCCTCGAAGTTGTTGAACTAAGTCCAAATGAAAAGCCTCACGCCGAATTCGATGACCTTGAGCATGGAACCGTTTACGAATATTGCAACCTGCATGGTCTTTGGAAACAAACCTTCTAAGTAAAAAAGAGCCGGCATCAAGCCAGCTCTTTTTGTAATTAATTACAAATAATATTTGTTAAGAACTTTGAGATCCTTTTCATCTAACTCATAAACGAGTGGTTTACCGGTTGGGATTTCAACGTTGATGATCTCGTTTGGAGTTAAATGTTCAAGCTCCATAACCAAGGCACGTAAGGAGTTGCCGTGGGCCGCGATGATGAGACGCTTGTCGGCTTTAAGAGCTGGAACGATCTTCTCTTCGAAATATGGGCGAAAACGATTGGCGGTATCAATTAAGCACTCAGTGGTCGGAAGATCTTCTTCTTTCATTTCGCCAAGCTTAATGAGCTTTTGATATTTAGGATCATTGCCAGGGAATCTTGGATCATCTTTGGATAAGGCTGGTGGCTGGACATCAGCAGATCTTCTCCAAATATGGACTTGTTCATCGCCCCATTTCACAGCGGATTCAGCCTTATTTAAGCCTTGAAGAGCGCCATAGTGGCGTTCGTTCAATCTCCAAGTATAGTGCTTCGGAAGATCCGTTTGCCCAAGTTCCGCTAAAGCATAGTCCAAAGTTTTGTTGGCACGCTTCAAGACGGAAGAATAGCCTTCATCGAAGACAAAGCCGGCTTTCTTTAAAGCTTTGCCAGCTTCTTTGGCTTCGTTGACGCCGTTTTCAGACAAATCAACATCAGTCCAGCCAGTAAATTTGTTTTCGAGGTTCCACATGGATTGACCATGACGGAGCAAAACTAACTTAATCATATTTATATTTCCTTTCGTTATTTGTTGAGGAATTCGAGGATGTCGTTCATAACGACGTCTTTATTGTCTTCGTTTAAGATTTCGTGACGCATATGTTCGTAAATCTTAACGGTGACGTCCTTCATGCCTAAGCGCTTATAGAGTTCGCCTAAGGCAATAGGTCCTTCGCCCATATTACCAACTGGGTCACCATCGCCAGAAACGATGAGTACATGTTCGTCTTTGGAAATGTTCTTAAGGTACTTCTTTCTATAAAGGGTGTTCATACCTTTCAAGAATTCTCTCCAAAAACCTTTGGAGTTGGTGTGACCAAGGTATGGATCGGCAATGTAGTTCTTAACGTTTTCTTCGTTATAAGAGAGCCAATCCACGTCGGTCTTACGGTCTTTAATCGCTTTGCTATAGGCACCCAATCCCAAATTGGTGAGGAATTTGGATGGCTCATCCCAGTTACGTTTATTAACGGTCAACTTGGCTAGGAAACAGCCCATGGACATCAACAATTTAGCTGGTCCGTTAGAACCCATGATGATGACTTTATCGGCGGTGTTTGGATAGGTTTCCAAGTAAGACTGAGTCATGAAGCTACCCATGGAGTGGCCCATCAAGCAAGTTGGCTTCCCGTCTTTCTTAAGTTCTTCGATTTTTTGATGCATCGCATTAACGGAATCGAAGAAACCATCTTCCGGCCAAAGTTGAAGATGCTTTTCGGTTGGGGCATTGAAACCCTGACCGTGAGCGTCCAAAACATAGACGTCAATTCCGTTCTCGTTCAAGAATTTCGCGAATCCTTCATAACGAGTAGCTTTCTCTTGCATGCCGGTATGAACCACGAGATGCATTCTTGGATTTTCAATTGGCCAGGAAGCACCATATAAGGTGCGGCCGTTTTCCAATGTGACAGCAAATTTTTCCATATGTTTCTCCTTATTCTATACCGTTAGGATTTTTGATTTGGAAGTTATAAGCATCGCGGCAAGCGTCTTGAATGCTCAGCTCGGTTTTCCAGTTGAGTTCTTTCCACGCTTTGTCGCAATTGGCGTAAGAAACTGGAACATCTCCAGGGCGTCTGCCTTCAATTTGATAAGGAAGATTGGCACCAGTTGCATTTTTGAATGCATTGACGATTTCGAGTACAGAAGTTCCTTTGCCAGTTCCAAGGTTGTAAATAACCAATCCGGACTTCTGATCGAGCTTATTTAACGCAGCAATATGGCCTTTTGCCAAGTCGACAACGTGAATATAGTCACGGATAGCGGTTCCATCCTCAGTTTCATAATCAGAGCCATAGACGTGAAGGAATGGCAATTTGCCAATCGCAACCTTGGTGATGTATGGCATTAAGTTATTAGGAATACCATTTGGATCTTCGCCTAAAAGTCCGGATGGATGAGCACCAATTGGGTTAAAATATCTAAGAAGCGCTATGTTTAACTGCTTATACTTCTCGCAGAATTCCTTACAAACAAGTTCACATTCGATCTTGGTTTTGCCGTATGGACTTGCAGGTTTCCCAATAGGATCTTCTTCGGTGACTGGCAATCTTTCTGGATTTCCATAAACAGTAGCGGAAGAAGAGAAGATTAAGTTATCAACATGGTATTCAACCATCAATCCAAGAACAACCTTAAGAGAACCAACGTTGTTCCTTTCATATTCGTCTGGTTTTTCAACCGATTCCGCAACCGACTTAAAACCAGCGAAATGGATAACCGCATCAATCTTATTCTCAGCGAAAATCTTTCTCATTGAGTCTGAATCAGTACAATCCACCTTATAGAAAATAGGGGATACACTCGCTATTTTTTGAATTCTATCAAGTACAGCGAGCTTGGAATTGGAAAGATTGTCGACGATGATTGGGTTGTAGCCCTTTTCAATGAGTTCAACAACGGTTTCACTCCCGATGAAACCCAAGCCTCCAGTAACTAAAACATTTTTGATCATATTTATCTCCTTTGCATTTCTGCAATTAAGGTCTTTGAAACTTCCGCAGGGTTAACTTTGCCTTGCGAAGATTTCATAACTTGGCCGACCAAGAAGCCTAAAGCTCTGTCTTTGCCGCCTTTCCAGTCGGCAATTGATTGAGGGTTGGCATCTAACACTTGGTTGACGAATTTTAAGATAACGGAATTATCGGAAATTTGAACTTTGATGCCTAACTTTTCCTGAGCAACTTTTGGAGCTTCTCCAGTTTCAAGTGCACGATCCAAAATCTGAACGCATTGTTTATGCTGGAGACCGCCGGTCTCTTGCATCAAAACAATCTCAGCTAAGACACTTGGCTCAATTGGAAGCTCATCAATGGTCTTTCCATTCTTGTTAAGATAACCATTAATTTCAACAATCAAGAAATTGGCTAAATCTTTGGCGTTCTTAACCAAAGACATACCTTTTTCAAAGTAAGAAGCCATCTTGGTGTCGGCAAGAATAATAAAGGCGTCGGAATTATTTAATCCAGCAGCCAAGTAGCGTTCTTTCTTGGCGTCATAAAGTTCTGGGCAAGAATCAATCGCGTCTTGGACGAATTCGTCGGATAAAGCAATAGGAGTGATGTTTGGTTCGCAGAAATACTTATAGTCTACAGCGTCGGTTTTAACACGCATCAGGATGGTTTTCCCACTAGCTTCATCATAACGTCTGGTTTCTTGTCTGACAACATCGCCCGAAAGAATGACTTTGCTCTGACGTTCAATTTCGAAGTCCAAGGCTTCTTGAATATTCTTCAAGGAATTTAGATTCTTAACCTCAACCTTAGTGCCGAATTCTTTTTGGCCTAAAGGACGAATAGAAACATTGACGTCGCAACGCAACGATCCTTCTTCCATCTTGCCATCAGAGGTTCCGGAATAGATAACGATGTTACGAATGGCCTCAACATATTTCATGGCTTCATAGCCAGATTTGATTTCCGGCAAAGAAACGATTTCAACAAGCGGGGTTCCGGCACGATTATAATCCAATAAGGAATAATCGAGGAAGTGTTCCTGCTTACAGGTATCTTCTTCCATATGGATTCTTTCAATACCGACGTTCTTTTTAGAACCATCCGGCATTTCGATGGTTAAATAACCATTCTTGCCAATTGGTCTGGCTTGCTGGGTGATTTGGAATCCCTTCGGTAGGTCGGCATAGAAATAGTTCTTACGATCGAAATAAAGGGTGTGGTCAATTTCCATGTGCAAAGCATTCGCAACGCGGATGGCGTTGATGACCGCTTGCTTATTGACGACAGGCATAGCGCCTGGGTAGCCCATATCCAATTCGGTGATCTGAGTATTTGGGGTTTTGGAGAAACCGTTTGGAGAAGACGAGAACATTTTAGATTTCGTCTTCATTTGAACGTGGATTTCAAGACCGATTACTGGTTCGAAATTCATAAATTGCCCTCCTTTTTGTTTTTGACCGATAAGCCATTTAAGCCGGTGATATTTTCTAAAACGGAAGCCATTGCAAGAACGTTGGATTCCTCAAAGGCTCGGCCCATGACATTAACACCGACTGGTAAGCCATTCTCTAAAAAGAGAGGAATGGTGATGGATGGCAAACCAGCGAAGTTGCCTAAAGCCAAATGGTTATCGGCAATCAAATATTCATCGCTTAGCTTGTCGCTCTTGGCGTCTTTCTTAGGAGCAACGCTTGGAGCGGCAGGAACATAGATAAAATCATAATCGGAAAGAATATCATTCGTACGCTTAACGATTTTGGCTCTATTTCTTTGAGCGGCGAGGAATAATTCCTCCTGGTTTTCTTTCATCAAGCAATAGGATCCGATAACGAAACGACGCTTAATGAGCTCAGAGAAGCCTTTGGTTCTCGCTTGATACATTACTTCTTGATAAGACTTGCCTTCGTAATATGGTCCAAACTTGATGCCATCTAAATTGGCGTTATTGGAAGTGGCTTCAGCACAGCTGATAACCATATATGTGGCATACAAAGAAGCCAACGACTCACGACCAAATTCGACATAGTCGACAATGGCGCCGGCCTTCTTCAAGGCTTCAACAGATTTATTGAACTTATCAATGATTTCGGTATCGGTGATAGAGTCAGTGATTTCTTTCAACACAGCGACTTTCTTGCCAACGATAGAATCGTTAACATGTTCGGAATATTCTTCGACTGGCTTTATGGAGGAAGTTGAATCTTTATCGCATCTTCCAGCCAAGACTTCCAAGGCTAAGGCAGCGTCTTTCACATTACGAGTGAAATAAGCAACATGGTCCAAGGATGGTGCAAACGGGAACAAACCAAAGCGAGAGATACGGCTCCAAGTTGGTTTAAAACCAACTAAACCAGCATAGGACGCAGGCTTACGGACGGAGTCGCCAGTATCGGAGCCTAAAGCGAACGGAACAATGGAAGCAGCCACCGCGGCAGCCGATCCGCAAGAAGAACCACCAACCAATCTGGTCTTGGTCTCATCATACGGGTTATAGGTCATGCCTTTATGACCAGTGGTACCGGTACCACCCATCGCCAATTCATCCAAAGTGGTCTTGCCAATAAGAACGGCCTTCTTATCTTTCAACACTTTGATGACGTGAGCATCGAATAAAGGAACATATCCATTAAGGATATTTGAAGAAGCGGTTGTCTCGATGCCTTTGGTCGAGAAATTGTCTTTGGCAAGGAACGGAATACCCCAGAAAACATTGTCGGTTTCGACTTCTTTTAAGCTTCCAGCGAATTCCAAAGCTTCTTTTTCGCAAATGGTTTCGAAAGCGTTATTGGTGTCCGCTTTGGCACGAGCGATGGCTTCCATGGTCAATTCAAGTGGAGTGGTCTTGCCCTTAACGAGAGCTTCGTGGATCTCGGAAATAGATAAATCTAAGTAACTCATATTATCCGACCACCTTCGGCAATTTGATTTGCCCATCTTTCTTGCTGCCAGCGTTCTTCAAAGCCTCTTCTGGCTTATAAGGTTCGCTAGGCTCGTCTTCTCTCAAATACGAGGTGACACATTCTTTGAATGGGAAAGTCATTGGCTCATATTCAGCCAAGTCTTTCTGGTCGGCAATCGTCTTCATCTGAGTGGTAAGAACGCCAAACTCGCTATAAAGGGTTTGATATTCTTCTTCGCTTAAATCGAAGAGAAGACGGTTAGCGGCATCTTTCAATACTTCAATGGTGATAGTTTTCATTATTGCCCTACCTTTCCTAAATGAGACATGGCTTCATCTTCGTCGATGACTAAGATGCCAAGCTCTTTTGCTTTCGTTAATTTACTGCCAGCGTCAGCGCCAGCAATGACTAAGTCCGTTTTCTTTGAAACGGATCCGGAGCACTTCGCTCCTATTCCTTCCAAGATTTCAGTTAACTCATTTCTGGAATAATGGACCAAGGCTCCAGTAAGAACGATGGTCTTTCCATAGAAATATGAATTAACGTCAATCGTGTCGGTTCCTAAGTAATCAAAGTTAACATGCAGTTCTCTAAGTTCTTCAATCAAGGCTTTGTTACTCTCGTTTTCAAACCAAAGAACAACGTTCTTGGCCACGATTGGGCCGATATCCTGAATCCGCTGAAGTTCTTCTTCGCTGGCTTTGGCAAGATTGTCCAAATTCTTATAACGTCTGGCCAATATCTTGGCGGTTTTGCCACCAACTTCTTTGATGCCTAAACCATAAATTAATCTTTCCAGCGATCTCTTTTTGGAAACTTCAATCGCATCCAACAAGGAGTTGATGGATTTATCCGACCAGCCATCAAGTTCTTTGATTTCCTGCGCGTGGTCGCCTAGACGATAGATGCTCGCGATATCGTGCAAGAACCCTTCGGCGTAGAATTCTTCCACCACCGAATCACCCATTCCGTCGATATCCATCATGTCTCTCGAGGAGAAGTGAATCATGCCTTCTATCTTTTTGGAATCGCAGTTTGGATTCAAACAGTAATGGAGGCCTTTAACTTTAGTTAATGGCTGTCCGCAGATTGGGCAGTTCTCTGGCATCCTCCAAGGCACTTGGGTACCATCTCTACGAGAGAGGATTGGACCAGTGACTTCTGGAATGACATCGGCCGCTTTATGCAAACCGATGATGTCATTAATCATCAAGCCTTTGTCTAGGACAAACGTTTCGTTGTTCAAGGTCGCGCGTTGCACGGTTGAGCCTGCAACACGCACCGGCTCAAGTATCGCGTTAGGCGTAACCCTTCCTGTACGACCGATGGTGATGACTATATCAAGCAATCTGGTGGTCACTTCTTCAGGAGGGAACTTATAGGCGATCGCCCATCTTGGCTCTTTAGCCGTATAGCCTAACTGATCATAGGAATCTAAGTCATCGACTTTGATGACAAGCCCATCAATGTCATATCCAAGGGTTGGACGTTTGACTTGATAGTCTTCCATGTATTTGATGACATCTTCGATGCCATGGAGAGGACGTCTTTCGTGATTGGTTTGGAAACCAAGCTCATCTAAGTAGGCCAAGGCCTCAAGATGCGAATGGATGCCCAACTCCCTGGCATTCACCAAGTAATACCAGAAGGCATCGAGGTTTCTTGAAGCGGCAACGGAAGAGTCTAACTGGCGCACGCTGCCTGCGGCTGCGTTACGGGCGTTAGCGAACAAGGGCTCGCCGTTTTCTTTGCGTTTGGCATTGAGATCCTCAAGGGTCTTTTTGCTCATAAAGACTTCGCCTCTGACCTCAAATGGACGTTTTTCCTTAACGCGCAAAGGAATCGAACGGATGGTGATGATATTAGCGGTTACGTCTTCGCCAACTTCGCCATCACCTCTGGTGACGCAATGCTGAAGTTCTCCATTCGCATAAATAAGAGAGATGCCTAAGCCATCGATTTTAACCTCACCGGCATACTCGATGTTGTCTTTGGCAGACAAAGAACGAACTCGCTTATCCCAGTCACGCATTTCGTCTTCATTGAAGACGTTGCCAAGGGAAAGCATCAATCTCTTATGGGGGATCTTTTTGAATTCCGATTGAACCATTCCGCCGACTCTTTGAGTTGGGGAAGAGACTTTCTTCAAGAGAGGGAATTCCTTCTCCAAAGCCATAAGTTCCTGCATCAAACGGTCGAATTCCGCATCAGAAACCGAGGACTGGTTAAGAACGTAATATTCGTAGTTGTATTTCTCTAAAAGGAGGGTCAGTTCATCTACTCTCGTTTTTGCTTCATCAAAAGTCATGCTTCTCCTCCTGAACTCTTTATCTTAGATAACATTGGGTGATTAGCCATCAAAGTCTTTTTGCCTTCGCCTTCGAACTTAACGACGATGATCTTGTCAGAAACCACATTCTCAACACAACCATCCCCGAATTTCTCGTGATGAACCTTGTCTCCAACCTTCCAAATGATGTCATTTGTCGGTTTTTTGATGGTAGGTTCTTGCTTCTTTTCCTTTTTCTCGAACGGCGAGATAGCGTCTCCATCGGAGAAGTAGTCATCCCATTTGTTGGAAGATTTCCTTCCGATATGGGAGGATTCCCAGACTCTTGAAGAAGTGAATTCATTGTCTCTCGGAAGTTCGATTCCGGCTTCTTTGAAGTATTGAGAAGGCTCCGCTTTAGAATCCGTGACATAGGAATATGAGCGGTTCCCCGATAGATAAAGGACTTTTCTTGCCCTGGTGAAAGCGACATAAGCCAAACGACGTTCTTCTTCGACGCCATTGCGATCAACTTCCGCCATCGCTCGGTTGGATGGGAACGTTCCTTGGTTCATGCCAATGACAAAGACATAATCAAACTCCAAACCTTTGGCGACGTGGCAGGTCATCAACGAAACATAATTTCCTTGACTCATATCGTCTTGGGCCGTCAATAAAGCGACATTCTGCAAGTATTCGGAGAAATCGGAGTTTGGATTATTCGAAATAAAGTGGTTGATATCATCGAACAACGCGTTGACGTTGCCCAATCTATCTTCATCCGGCTCTTCCTCTTCGGCGATATAAGTGAAATATCCTAAATCCGAGACCATATCCTTGAGGATACCGGCATAGGCTTCAATCTTTTCTTTTAGTTTCTCTTTGGTCTTTTCCAAGATGTTTACGAATTCGAGAATCTTATTTATGGCTTTGGCGGAAATCTCAGTATCTTTGTATTCCGAAATATGAGCCATATATTGGTATTCGGATAAACCAGCAGCGTGGGATTCATCGCGAATCTTTTGCATCGTTCCTTCTCCGATTCCACGCTTAGGAACGTTAACAATTCTTTCAAAAGAAACGTTGTCGTAATCGTTCACAAGCAAATTAAAATAAGCCAACACGTCTTTGACTTCCATGCGTTCGTAGAAACGTAAACCACCGAAGATGCGATACGGAATGCCTCTATCTTTCAAAGCGGATTCGAATGGTCTGGTCAAATAAGAAGAACGATACAAAACGGCGATATTCGAATAATTAGGTTTCCCATCAGCCATTTCTTTTCGAGACAAGTACGAAATCTTGTTGGCCACCCAATCGGCTTCGTAATCAGCGGTACCGGCAATCTTATATTGGATATCGTCGCCTTTGGAATTGGTGGCGAACAAATCCTTTGGAACACGCTTTTTATTATGAGCAATCAGCTTGTTGGCAGCATCCAAAATAGTCTGGGTAGAACGATAGTTCTGGTTGAGGATGATGGTCTCTGCCCCTTTGAAGATTTGGTCATAATCCAAAATTATCTTTGGGTTAGCTCCACGCCAGGTATAGATGGTCTGGTCTGGATCACCGACGACATAGACCGAAGTGTCAGTCCTCATCAACAATCTAAGTAATTGGAATTGAACATCGTTGGTATCCTGGAATTCGTCGATGAGGATGGCATCGTATTTCTTAGACCAACGTTCTCTAACATTAGGGTTATTTTCGAGAATTTCGATAGCCTTGTTTAGGAGGTCGTCGAAATCTAATCCGAAACCTTTGGTCTTCTCTTCTTCATAACGGGCATAGAAATCCAAACCAATTTTGTCTTCTTGGGACATAAGGTTTTGTCTATTGATTTGGTCCGGGTATTGCCCACGGCCTTTGCGTTTTCTAATGAATTGGGTGGCAGACTTAACGATTGGGTCGCCTTTTTTATATCCAAGATCCACCGCGATATTCTTGATAACCCTCAATTGGTCATCTTCGTCATAGATAGTGAAGTTGGCTGGGTATCCTAAGAAAGAATGCTCCACCCTTAGAAAACGAGCGCACCAAGCATGGAAAGTTGAGATGTTCAAATTAGGAGAAAAGCCCTTAACGTCTTTGATTAATTTGGTGGCACGTTCTTTCATTTCCGCCGCGACTTTGTTGGTGAAAGCAATGGCTAAAATACGCATCGGATCGATGCCACATTCAGTAATCAAATAAGCGATTCTATAAGTCAAAACCCTGGTCTTTCCCGAACCTGCGCCAGCAATGATTCTGGCGTAAAGGGAGGAGGTAGATACGGCTTCGTATTGTTTTTCGTTTAATAGTGAGCGGTAATCCATACACTTAACTAGTATACTCGTATTTATCCTTCTCTTAAAGAGAAGCGACATTTATATTTTATCTCTCAACTTTTCTATAAGATAAGTTGCCTATCTTCGTGATTTTATCGAATAAAATTAGGTAGAATATTTAGTATGCGAAAACTCAAAGAAAGAGAAACCCCGTCTCAAAGCATCGCCTTCCTCGGTATTATGGCCGGCGTCTGCGTGGTGTTTTCTTTGATTTCAGCCTTGGTTCCTTTCTTCACGATTGCCGCCATCTTCATCTTGCCTGTCACCTCGTCGCTAGGCACAAGATTGACCAAAGCCAAATATTCAGTTCCATTCTTATTGGCAACTTCCGCTTTGATGATTGGAGTGTCTGCTTTCAACATCAGCGAAACTATTTTTTATCTCATTCCATCAGTCCTTTGCGGAGGGCTTTATGGAATCCTTATGAGGGCAAAAGCCCCGACTACCTACACGATTTTGGGTGTTTCTTTCCTTTCTTTAGGCTTGAATTATTTGGCGGTTCCTATTCTCAAAGCTTTGACTGGCTTGAACCCTATCGAAACCACCATTACGTTGCTAGGCTTAAATTCCTATGAAAACGTTCTTGTTGCCTTCCCAGCCGTGTTATTGGCTTTAGGTTTGGTTCAGTCTGTTTTATCGCATTTCCTAATCGTTTTCATCCATGGACGGCTCGATATTGAGGAGAATAAAACTTCTTGTTTGTTAGATGGGATTGCTGCCTTGATTTTCGGAGCGATTGCCATGTCTGCCGGTTTGTTTGTTTTGGAACTTGGCTATATTGCCTTAGTAGCATCCTTATATTTCTTTGCCATCACTATCTACGACATCGTCATCATCAAGAAAAAACTTCTCTACATTTTGTCCATCGTCTTTTTGATCGTCGGAGTGTTCCTTATCGCCTTCGTTTCTCCGCTTCTAATCGTAAGAAAAGCCATCTTGCTCGGTGGGTTCTACCCAGCTATATTTGGATTACTAATCATTCTTTTCGCTAGGAAAAAGAATGACACTATAGCAAAATAAAGATATGAAATTTCTGAAGGCACTCGGTTTAGGCATCGTTTATATGCTCATCTCACCATTTATCGCAGTGGGTGCTGTTTGCTATATGCTTTATGGCCTCGGAAGATGGTTCATTTTTGTTCCAGTGGGAATCATCCGTTATTTCAAAGGTGAGAAATTCTTCAAACCTCTTAAAGAAGATATCGAAGTCGATGCCGCCATCAAAGCTTATCACGATTCTCTTTTAACCAAGGAAGCCGAGGAGCCACAGCCACCAGTTCAGCCAGTCAACAATACGAACACCACAACATATGTTCAGAACAACTATTACGCCAACCCTAACCAGCAACCGATGGGTCCAGCTTTGAATTCACCGATGAACCAACAATTAGGCGCTCCGCAATATCAGAACCCACAATTCATCAACCAACAATATCAGCAGCCGATGAATCAGCCTCTCAATCCGCAACAATACCAAGAACTGCCAACCATCCCATATCAGCAAGTTTCAGCCGAAGAAGCCAAATCCTTGTTTGATAACAATGACAATCAAGAAGACGACGAATATACCGAATCTTCCATCGATAACCCAATCAAAGTTCCTAAGGAAGGAGGTGACGATCAATGATTTTAGCGTCCTTTCAATTAGAACAGACCGATCGCCGCTTGTTGATCGCCGCCATAATCGTTTTAACGATTCTCTTCATCGTCTTTGCGTTGGTCGGTGCTTTAGTCCGTCTTATCACTTTGTCTTTTGGCAAGAAACTAGATAATTTGGTTGCCGATGCGGTCAAATATCGTGTAATCGATAACAAGAAGCAATTCAAAAAATATGCCTTTGAAAAGAATGGCAGAAAGTTCGTTAAAGATGCCACTCCAGGTGTTTGTATTATCCTTGTTTCGGTCATTTTCTATATCATTTCTAGCCTTGTTACCAAAGTCTGGGCCAAGCCTTACTTCACCGAATTCTCCACCATCTTCTGGAAGTGGGATTTCGCCAATCAAGATAACTACGTTACCCTTTGGGGAATGAAACTTTTAAACACTTGGCCAGAACTCATTAATAGCCCGCATCTTGTCGCGGATTATTGGGATTCCTACGTGTTAAGCACCCTTTGGCTGGTCGGCGGAACTTACATCTTCGTCGCAGCTTGGGCTTATTTCAGCCGTGCCATTTACGTTTCCAAACGCGCTAATGACATCTATAAGAAATCCCTCGAAGGATTCAATTATTACGACTCAATGGAAACCCCTAAATTGAATCCTACCGAAGTCCAAAGAGAGAAAGAAAAAAGCGGATCAGACCAATAGGTCCAACCCGCTAAAATAAGTTAATGCTAGGTCTAGCCTAGCTATTAGCCAATGATTGCCTCGACCAAAGCCCATACAAAGAGGCCGGCCAAGATTACATCCAAGATAATCAAGGCAATGAAAACACGCTTCTTACCAAGAAGCTTTTTTTCTTCGATTTTCTTGATTTCGGTTTCTTTGGACATATTAGTATTTTAACGCATTGCTGGTTCTTGGGTATGGTTCGGTATCACGGATGTTGCCGATACCGGTGATATACATCAACAAACGGTCGAAGCCGATGCCGAAGCCAGCATGACGGCAGCCACCGTATTTTCTCAAATTGAGATACCATTCAAGGCCTTTGGTGTTGCCAAGCTTATCCATTTTGGCTTTAAGAAGATCATAACGATCCTCACGTTCAGAACCACCGACGATCTCACCTTCGCCCGGGACTAATAAGTCACAAGCGGCGACGGTCTTCCCGTCATCGTTCTCACGCATATAGAAGGCTTTGATTTCCTTTGGATAGTTGATTAAGAAGGTTGGGCCACCGACAATCTTTTCAGTGAGATAACGTTCGTGTTCGGATTGAAGATCCATGCCCCACTCGATATTCGAATTTTCGAATTTAACGCCAGAAGCGACTGCTTTTTTAAGCAATTCGATACCTTCGGAATATTCCATCTTGGTGAAGTTGGAGGCCAAAACGGCATTGAGTTTATCTAACAATCCTGGAGCAATCCACTGGTTGAAGAAGGCCATCTCGTCTGGGCAACGATCCATGACGTATTTGATGAGGTATTTGATGCAATCTTCGATGCAATCCATATCGTCATCCAAATCCGCGAAGGCAAGTTCCGGTTCAATCATCCAGAATTCCGAAGCGTGTCTGGTCGTATTGGATTTTTCGGCGCGGAAGGTTGGACCAAAGGTATAAACGTTCTTGAAAGCTAAAGCGAAGGCTTCAACATGCAACTGACCAGAGACGGTCAAGCTGGCCTTACGGCCAAAGAATTCGTTATATGGGTCCTTGCCATCGGTGACCAAGGTGAAGACAGAACCCGCGCCTTCGGCATCGTTACCGGTGATTTCCGGAGTATGGACATAGACGAAGCCTCTGTCTTGGAAATAGGAATGAACACCCATAGCAAGAATGCTACGGACGCGGAAGACCGCATCAAAAGTGTTCGTTCTTGGTCTTAAATAAGCTTCTTCACGAAGGAACTCTAAACTATGACGTTTCTTTTGAAGCGGATAATCTTCAGCCACGGAACCGATTAAGTTGATTTCCAAAGCCTGGATTTCAAACGGTTGTTTCATCTCTGGGGTAAGGACTAATTTGCCACGGACCGAGATGGAAGAACCGGTATTGAAGTGAGAGACATCATCAAAGTTGGCTAATTCAGAAGAATAGACAACCTGAACGGATTTAAAGCAAGTTCCATCATGCAATTCGATGAAACCGATTTTGCCGGAATTACGATTAGTACGAACCCATCCTTCAACGAAAATAGGTTTGTCAGTTGGCATTGGTTCGCCGTTTTTTTGTTTGGTGAACAGAGATTTTAATTCAATAGCTTTCTCTTGCATAAGTCTTCTCCTTCCTGGATAGATTAGAGGTTATGCCTCTAAATGATAATTCTCAAGTGTTATAGTCGCGGAATTGGTCGATTTTCCAGTTCGGATCGACTCCGATAGTAAGTGGAGCAAAGAATTTCTCTTTGTATAAACGTTCAGCAACTTTGGCAATCATGGCCGCATTGTCGGTCGTGCACCATAGAGGCGGAACGATCAAATCAATGCCGCCATGTCCGAATCTCTTTTGCATCTCTTCCCTAAGGTAAGAATTGGCGGATACGCCACCAGCCAAAACGATTTGAACGACATTGTATTCTTTGGCGGCTTTGACCGTTCTATCAACGATCATTCCAATTGCGACATCTTGGAACGATTTAGCCATATCATCGGCGCGAATCTCTTCGCCTTTCATTTTCAAGGTGTTGACCAAATTGATGACCGAAGTCTTAAGCCCAGAGTAGGAAAAGTCGTAGGTCTTCCCCTGCAGTGGCTTTGGAAGGTCATAAGTGTGCTTGCCGTTTTTGGCATGCTGATCGATTGGAAGACCGCCTGGGTAAGGAAGTCCCAAGACCCTAGCGACCTTATCGTAGCATTCGCCGACCGCATCGTCTTTGGTCTCACCGATGATTTCGAAATTGAGATGGTCTCTCATCAAAACGAGCTCGGTATTGCCACCGGAGACAACCACGCAGAGAAGCGGGAATTTGAGTTCTCCGACATATTCGTTGGCATAGATATGCCCGCAAAGATGATGAACTGGGATAAGTGGCTTGTTATAAAGCATCGCGATGGTTTTCGCAGCCTGCATGCCAACATGCAAGCAACCAATTAAGCCAGGGCCACGAGTGACGGCGATGGCGTCCATATCTTCATAAGTCAAATGAGCTTGTTCTAAAGCTTCTTTGAGACAGACACCGATGTTCTCGCAGTGCAATCTCGAAGCGATTTCCGGCATAACGCCACCATATTTTTCATGCACGGCAATCTGAGTGGCGACGACGTTAGCCAAAAGCTTGCCATCTTCGGTAATGGCTACGGCCGTCTCATCGCAGCTTGATTCAATTGCCAAGATTCTAACTTTCTTCATAGGACAATGCTCCTAACCATATAGATCGCGTCTTCGCCATCGCTGTAGTAATGGCGTTTAACGGTGATGCGTTCATAGCCGTTTTTCTCGTAGCAGCGGATGGCCGCTTCATTAGAGGCTCTAACCTCCAAGGTAATCCAGCAGACTTCGTCTTTTTGCTCTTTGCAAATTTTCTTCATCTCTTCGAGAAGTTGTAGGCCTAAGCCTTTTCTTCTAAAAGAAGGAAGGACGCAAACCCTGTTGATGGTCGCAGAATCGAAGGTAATCATAAAGTCGACGTAACCGACTATCTGACCATCTTCTTCGGCAACCAATATCACCGAGCAAGGATTCTCTTTTATTTCGTATTCGATTTGATTCTTGGGCCAAGGATCGTGAAAGCAAGCCGCCTCTAAGGAAGCAACCGCATCAACGTCCTTTTCTTCCATTCTTCTAATCGTCATAACTAGTCTTTCAAATAAACGGGTTTAGCTCCCAAAGGTTCTTTACAAAGATGCTTTTCATCATCCAAATCCTTCAAAATCAATAAGGTATTCGGTTCTTCTTCCTCTTTGCCTAAATAGCGGAGATCGCCACGAAGGACGACATCAGGATTCTCTTTAAGATAATTCATCACTTTTTCGTTGGTCCAAATGGTGTCTTCCAACAAACATTCGTTATCTTTGTAAATGGCGACGTAACTCCTCTTATTTCTGGCATTGGAAACGCATAAGCATTTCTTGCCGTTTTCCTTAAGCCCTTCTAGAGAAGAAACAAGGTAGAGAGGAATATTCAAGGAGGTGGCAACGATTTTGCCTACCGTTAAGCCAATACGGACGCCGGTGTAGCTTCCTGGTCCCTTGGACACGATGACTTCATTTAATTCCTTTGGCTGAATGTTGTTGTTCTTAAAGAGCTTATCAATCTCTTCGACCAACATTTCGGATTGTCTTTGCCAGGCTTCATAATGAACGCCGGCAAGATACTCGTGATCTTTGGCTAATCCACAGGAGAGATAGGCATTAGAAGTATCAATAAGCAAACTTAGCATGAATATTTCTCCTTTAAGGCCTTAAGAAGGTCATCATATTTAGGATCTTTCGATTCAAAGACAAATTCACGGTTGTCATCACCTTTATGGAAGATGGAGATTTCCAATCTTTCATCGGGAATAAGGGACATGATGAACTGAGGCCATTCGATGAGACAGACCCCATCACCCTCGATGTATTCTTCTAAACCAAGTTCAAGGTTTTGACCTTCCAAACGATAAGCGTCGATGTGATACATCGGAATTTTGGCTTTGAAGTAGCATTTCATGATATTGAAGGTTGGAGAAATCACATCTTCGGTTAATCCTAAGCCTTTGCCAATACCACCGGTGAAGGTGGTCTTACCAGCTCCAAGATCTCCGCTTAAAAGGATGATATCGCCTCTTTTTAAGAACTGAGCGACATATTCGCCCAAAGCCTTTGTCTCGGCTTCGCTATGGGTTTGAAATTCAATGCGCATTTTCTTTTTTCTCCGTGACGATGAATGGTTTGGTCTCTTGATAGAACTTGCTAAACAAACGACGGACTTCATTGTCCATGAACGGGAAGTCTCTCTTTTCCATCAAAGATAAAACATGGTCCATTGAAATTTTGATGGCCGCCATCAAATCCTGCGAATAACCATAGGTCTCGCAATGTCTTTCGAATTCCTGAATATCCAATTCCTTGACGACGCCGTCAGGGAACAATTTGACATCCAAATCATAATCAATGTATTTGAGATAGCCATCGTCCAACAAAGTTGGAGAAGCGATGTTGACGTAGTAACAAATGCCACTGTCTTCTTTCATCATGCAGATAACATTCATCCATTCCTTTTTGAAAAGAATGAAGATGGCGTGTTCCTTGGTCATCCATTTTCTGCCATCGCGTTCAGTAACGTAAGAAGCTCTGGAAGCCAAAGCCCAATAGTCTTCGGTTTCCTCGACTAAATAAGCTGGGCTCCATTTGCGGTGAAGGAGTCCATCATGTTTGTAGGCTTGCACTACTACCCATTTGGAAAAGGGGCTGTCTTTGATTTTTTCATCCATAAATAAGTCGCGCCGCTCCACTTTAGCGGCCTTGGCTTGATTATAGACCTTATGTTTCTTCTCTTAAAGAAAGAAGAAAAAGCCCCCTACGAGAGGAGGCTTGATTTCTTAAGAATTAGAACAAGGTTTCAACGACTTCCAAGATGATGGCTAAGTCTTCTTTGTACTTGTTGGTCGGGGCTGGATTGAATGGAGAATCGAATGGTGGGACCATCAAGCTATCTTCATAGCCCATCATGACATAAGTGGTACCTGGACGGATGGCGATAGCGCAGTCAACCAAGACCTTATCGGTTTTGATTTTGGAGATGGCTTCCTTGGTCTTTTGGGTCAAGAGTTTCTTCTTGCTTTCACCATAGACAACCATCGTTTTCGTGTCGGAAACGACCTGGAATCCATCTAAGTTGGTTGGTGGAAGGGCACGCTTGTTGCCTTTGATGTAAACGATGACCGGGTCATGTTCCCAAGAGTTGGCAGCTTTGATCATCTTGCCAACGAAGGAGGTGGCATAATTCCTTCCGTTCTGACGAGAAGCGGAGCAATCAACCACGGTGACAGGAACGTTGTTATATTCGAAGGTTATTTTGCCTCTAGACCCAACTTTGACGATGTCTTTATAAAGGACGGAGTCGGTTAATTCTTTAGGTTCAATTTTATCGTTGATGCTGCCTTTAAGATTTTGGACTTCGATGCCATCTAAGACATATTTGGTGGAGTTCTCGAAATATTTAGCTAAGTATTCGTTAACTTCTTTGGAACTCTTTCTCTTCGAGATGGCGGAATAAACGCCTAAGAACACCAACATGACGACAAAGACAATCAAGGTAATGTAGGTTGGCCAGTTGCCAGCGGTTTCTTTATCCATCAAGAAGTTCGGCAACACCCATCCGAGGATGACGCCGACTAAGACAATGCCAGTAACAACATATTTGATAATGTTGCGCTTCTTGTATTTTTTGGCGAATTCCAATCTCGCGTCTTCGATGTTTTTTAAATCATCATTCTCATATTCGAAGGTTTCGACTGGTCCTTTTTTCTTGCGACCATAAGCCGCTTGACCATTCGCAAAGTTTGGATCAACTTCGTTATCTTCGTTGTAGAGGTTGACGCCTAAATCATTTCGTTCGACCGGTTTTTCCTCTTCCTTCTTTTTTTCTTCGGGAGCTGGTTCTTCCGGTTTCACTTCGTCGGCGAAGTCAGATTCTTCGTCAACTACTTTCAAATCTTTTTCTTCTTCCATAGGATGTCTCCTAAAAAATTGCTAGCCCACTATAGCATGTTTTTTGTGATTTACGCTAATTATTTTCCTTCTTTAGGAGGAAAAGCCCTTTGGAGCCTCAATAACGGTCCATAGAGGGCCATCAAGACAACCGCGCTTATACCTGCAGAAGCGAAAACATAAATGACGTTATAGGTCATCGCACCAACGAGATTTAAACCATAGTTAACGATAGAGGACAACGAAGATCCAACAAATCTGACGAAGCCCGACAATAAGCAGCCGATAAAGATAAATATTTCGCCTTTTATGTTATATCCGACTTGTTTTTCGCCAAAAATCAGAGGCTTGAAGAAGCCTAAAATGGCTACCGATCCAAAGCCAACCATGTAGTCAAGTGGATATAAGAAGAGACCATATCCATCGGTGATACAAGTTATTAGCCCATAGACGATGCCACCACTGATGAAGCCAGCCAATGGTCCGTGTCTTAAGGCGACATACAACAATGGCAAAGTGGCGATACCGATTGAGCCACCAGTAACACCGAGCGATGGAATGAAGTGCTGAATGACGTCGATAACAATGCCTAAAGCAGAAAGGATAGCAATCTCCATCAAATCACGAAGAGAGAACTTTCTTTCTTCGTAAGACGCAGATAAATCAGCCAAGAAGCCAATAAAAGCAAAGACGATGCCCCAAATAATTCCAGCCGAGACACGAGTGCCCGCCAAAGATCTCCAGTCATCCAAATAATCCATAAAGGAACCACCAATGACCGAAAGACATTTCGCATAGTCGTAGAAGACGTTCGCGGTTAATAACAAAATTGCGGACATCAAATAAGTCACCAAACCCGCTTCATAGAACTTCTTATTAATTTTGCCTAAAAAGGAGAAAACCATTCCCACTAAGACTATGGCGTAAATAACTATGAACGCCCACAAACATTCGCTGCCGTTAGTGCCAAATAGGACACTTCCGACATAAATTGATTCTCTTGAACCTTTGGTTAATTCGTAATACTCGCCACTAAGCGTTGCGGTTATTGGCTTAGTTGAGAACATCGGCATTGCCCATCCCAAAAAGATGAGCGCTCCGCAAACCGCGGCAATCCACCAGAGGTTATTCTTTACCCACTGGGTTCCTTTTTCTTCCTTTTCCATAAAAATCCTCCGAGAACGGAGGAGGAATTAATCAAAAAATTGATTCCTCCGCCAGCATTACCTGGATCAGGTTCCGTCGAGTTGGCACACAACTCCTCTCAGCCCATTTTGATGAGCTCCGGTGAAATTATTGTAAGTCTATTCAATAAGCCAATCAATTGGCTCGGAACCGTTTTTAATAAGGAAATCGTTACACTTGGTGAACAACTTGTTTCCGAACCAACCACCGCGATTGGCCGCCAGAGGCGACGGGTGATTAGCTTCTAAAACAATATGTTTTGGGTTTTTCACATAGCCTTTCAGCCTCTTGGCGAATCCGCCCCACAACATAAAGACAATCGGTTGGTTCAAGGTGTCAATATAATCAAGGACATCCGCCATAAACAAAGAATATTCGTTTCTCGCATGGGAAAGGGGCTTTCCGGCTTCCACTGAAAGATAGGCATTTAACATCAAACATCCTTGTTCAGCCCACGGAGTCAAATCCCCGTTTCGGAAATTCATCTTTATTTTCTGGTCGTCTTCTATCTCTTTATAAATATTCTTCAAAGACGGAGGGATAGGCATGCCTCTTGGAACGGAGAAAGATAGCCCCATGGCCTCGCCTGGGTTGTGATATGGATCTTGGCCGATGATGACCACTTTAAGATTTTTTGGTGAGGTTAATTTGAAAGCCTGGAACATCATATCCCTTGGAGGATAAATTGTTTTGGTTCGATATTCTTCGTTCAAAAAAGCATTCAACGATTTCGAATAATCGGTTTCCGACACTTTTTCGAACAATTCTTTCCAATCCTTGAGCATAAAAAGATTATGCACTCGCAAGCGGTTACAAGCAAAGCGATATTGTTTCAAATAGGTTCTATACCTATAATCTAGGTGCTTACTTAGTAAGCATGTTTATGTGCAAAGGAGAAATAATTGCATGCCAGTAATTGAACATATTCATGCCCGTGAAATCATTGACTCTCGCGGAAATCCTACTGTTGAAGTCGAAGTCATTACCGAATCCGGTGCCTTTGGACGCGCTGCCGTCCCATCCGGTGCCTCCACCGGCGAACGCGAAGCCTTAGAACTCCGTGACGGCGACAAATCCCGCTTTGGCGGAAAAGGCGTCTTAACTGCTGTTAAGAACGTCAACGAAATCATCGCTCCAGTTCTCGAAGGCGAATATTCCGTCTTAGATCAGACCGGCGTTGATAAAGCCATGTTGAAACTCGATGGCACCCCATTCAAATCCAAGTTAGGCGCCAATGCCATGTTAGGCGTTTCCTTAGCCGTTGCTAAGGCCGCTGCCAACTATGTTGGATTGCCACTTTATCGTTACTTAGGCGGCCCAAATGCCAAACAGCTCCCAGTCCCAATGATGAACGTCATCAATGGCGGAAAACACGCTGATTCTTGCGTCGATTTCCAGGAATACATGATTATGCCAGTCGGTGCCAAATCCTTCCACGAAGCCATCCGTATGGGCGCTGAAACCTTCGCGGCCTTACGCACCATCCTTAAGAAGCGCGGCGATATCACCGCTGTCGGTGATGAAGGCGGCTTCGCTCCTAACGGATTAAAGAGCAACGAAGAGCCTCTCGAAGTCTTAGTCGAAGCTATCAAGCTCGCTGGCTATAAGCCAGGCGAAGATATCATGCTTGGCATGGACCTTGCCTCTTCCGAATTTTATAACCCAGACACCAAGAAATACGAACTCAAGCGTTCCCATGGCGGCGAATTAACCTCCGAACAGATGGTCGACCTTATCGCTTCCTTCGTTGAAAAGTATCCTCTTATCACCATCGAAGACGCTTTATCCGAGAATGACTGGGATGGATGGAAACTCCTTACCGAAAGAGTCGGCAAGAAGGTTCAACTTGTCGGTGATGACCTCTTTGTCACCAACAAAGTCTATGTCGAAAAAGGCATTGAAAAAGGCATTGCTAACTCCGTCCTTATCAAACTCAACCAGATTGGCACCTTGACTGAAACCTTGGATACCTGCCAGCTTGCTATGCGCGCTGGTTACACCTGCGTTGTCTCCCACCGTTCCGGTGAGACCGAAGACACCACCATCGCTGACTTGGTCGTTGCCTTGAACGCCGGCCAAATCAAGACTGGTTCCATGTCCCGCACCGATCGTATCGCCAAATACAATCAGTTGCTCCGCATTGAAGAAGAACTTGAAGATGATGCCGAATATCCAGGCATTAAGGCTTTCTACAACTTGAAGAAATAGTTAAACGCAAAAAGAAAACAGAGACCACAATGGCCTCTGTTTTTTATTTCTTATTCGTTGTTTTTTTAGGTTTAACTCTCTTCCAAAGGGCCACCAATAAGAAGATAGCTTGAAGGGGAACACCGGCCAAGATGACATACCAAACATTCAATTCGAGCCAAATCTGGTAATGGAGCAAGAAGGCGATAATCAAGGTCCACATAGCCGCGGAAGCAAATGAGAAGGTCAACCACTTGTTGTTGAAGAAGAACTTCGACATGATGGCTTCGGCGGTGAAGATGATCGGCAAGGCCCAAATCATCACCAACCAGTAGTGGCGTTCACCATAGACGCTGTTGATGAAGTCGGAGATAAGGATGAAGCCAGCCGCTAAAAGGACGGTTAAGGCAAAGATGGACATAAGAAGAATTTTGTTTCTTCTTAGAGCGTATCTCTTACTCTTATTGGCTTCATCGTTGATGACGGCGGCAATATCTTCCTCACTTTGAGCGGTACAAAGATAATCGACGGTGACGCCGTAATATTGAGCCAAATCCAAAAGAATATCGACGGTTGGCAAAGCGTAGCCGTTTTCCCATTTAGAGATTGATTTGTCGGAGTAATGAATTTCTTCAGCAAGCTGCATTTGGGTCATGCCTTTTGCTTTACGAAGGGTGACCAAATTCTTGCCTACTATTTCTGATAAGGTTTCCATAAGTGTTTTTATCCTAAGCGAACGAAAGCACTTTTAAAACAAGAAATTTTTATAAGTGGTTGCTTGGGGTTGGGTTTAATGGCAAAGCAGAATAGCTGGAAGCAAGAGTAACCGAGCCGTCCGAATTAACCGTTAAGAAGTTATTTTGGAAGAATGAATTGTTGCTGATTGAATGGAATTGGGTTTGATAATAGTTATAAGTGATGATTATCTTCTTGGTAGTGTGATTGATGTTGTAAGGAACCTCGATCGAGTCATCCCAGCAATAATTGTAATCCGGCGAGAAGTTGGTAATCTTAGCTTCAAATGTAACGGAGATAACGCTAGCGATTTTGATAGCCTCTCTGGTCTTGGCGCTGTTAAAGAGCTTCTTGCCGTTGGCATAGGTGCCGCCTAGGGTCAATTTGATGTCGCCAATGGTGGAGCTGTGCAATAAGGCCTCAGTATGCAAATCCAAATTCCAAGAAGGATTGTCCAAATCGTTATTAAAGGAGAAACCGGTGATAAGATCTTCGCCGTGCAAAGCCTGACTGGAACTGGAACTGGAGCTCTTTTCGATAAGGTTGAGGACGGTGTCGTTCAAACCGAAGATATCCTTTGTGATGTAATCCATCGTATTGGCTTTGAAACCTTCACTATCTAACTTAATCTGGAAATGCTTATCTTGGGTAGTTTCGGATTTGTTCTTATCGCCATAGTCGTCCCAACGATCGATTAAGAACAATCCGTCGTCATTGCCGGAAGTATGGTAAAGAAGATTGACGTAACGGGTACCGCTCTTAAAGGTAACACCAGAGTTCATAGCCCAGTTAATAGGAAAATTGATGTAAGCCGCTATACGGATGTCCGCACCTTCGACTCTAACAAAGACCATGAAGTTGATATTGATGTCGCTTAAGACCGGCAAGTCGGCTTTAGCACTGCCTTCAATCTTATAAGCGGATCTAATGACAGACTTGCCGCTAGAGGTGGTAACCTTATCGCCCGCCAAGAACATATTGACGGCATATTCAGCGAATGTCTTCAACGAGGAATAATTGGTGAAGGCGCTGATATCGGTGATATTCGGCCAATTCATTTCCTGCATCGTGTAATCCAAGACATCAATCTTGAAGTAAATGTCGGAAACACCGATAGCCATTTCGATTTCCAAGGATTCAATCTCACCACCGACCACACGGCCATCTTCTCTGGTTACGTCGCTCTTGTAATTAACGGTGATTTTCATGTCGGATTCGCCACCGATTAAGGTAGATGGCAATTCGAAAACGTCCTGTCTATCGCCTAAGGTGATGCAGGTGATTAAGTCGGAACCTAAGACCTTATAGTACTGACCGGTGATCATATCGCCGATAACCGAGTTGATAAACAAATCGGTGATAAGGCTGATGATGCGTTCAATACGAGGATCATTGGAGGAGAACAAGGTCTTGAAGACATCAATAAAGCCGGTGACGGAATGCATGGCGAATCTCGCCTTCAATCCGCTGGAGCTTTCTGGAGAGGTTCTGTTCTCGGAAGATGGGTAAGAACCGGTGTTTTGAGAGTTATATTCAAATAACATCCACTGGGTGCTTGGATTAGAAGAAGAATAGACTTCCGAATCAGTTTGGGTGGCATCTCCGTTATCATCGGTAGGTTCTTTGCCGGTGATATCAAACTTGACGTTGTGATCGTTGACATATGTTTCTTTTCTGTCGACGACGGTGATGGCACCGGTGCTTTGGTTGGTGTTTTTATTAATGCCAACATCGCCCGAGAAAGAGAAGCCCTGATAGTTAGGAACCGAAGTCTTATTGCCGATGGTGGTCTGGGTGATAACGGAAGTAGTGTCTCTGGTTAAAACATATCCTTCCACGCCTAATTTAATTTGTTTGGTATCGGAAATCTTCACGAACTGATCGGATAAGGATTCGAGGTGTCTTAATTCTTTGTATTGGGCCTTTTCTTCATCGGTCATCGGAGTTCTTTCATAAGGGATGACATCGATTTCGCCTGAGATAGAGAATGGTTCAACGGTGACGTTATCGAATTCAATATAACCAACGGAAGTGTTGGAACTATCGCCAATCAAATCCAAAGTAACGGTGCCTTTCATACCAAAGACGCTTAAGTCTAAAGTAACGATTACATTGTCGGTCGAACCTTTGAAGGTGGTGATAGCGCCCATGATATCTTCGTAGTTACCATCAGTGACATTCTGAAGTCCATCGGAGTTCTTGACGGCGTTGATGGCGTCGGTCAAAGCGCCGCCTAAGGCAGCCAAACCACCGCCCGAGGTTTTCTTGGTGGAAGTGGAAGAATCATCGCTGTTAATCAAGTCCTTCAAAGAACCGGCGATGGAGTCGATGACGGTCTTGGAAGTCTTAGCTTTCTGCAAATCGTTGATGGCAGCGTAAACCTCATCATAAGCATCGGTGGCCGAGCCATTGATCATTCCGTTGATAATTTGATGCAAACCACCGAATTCATAATCGATGTCGGCGTAGATAGACTGAAGGTTATTATCGGTGACATCGATGTCGGCTCTTAAGGAAAGATAAGCCTGTTCGTTGATTTCCGTGGTGTCGAAGAAAACACCATCGCCTTCATAAGCGTCTTCTTGGTGTTTCAATAACAAACCATCGCCACGAGTGACGACAGAGAACTTCTGGGCGTTGGCATAATCGATGACCTTATTCCAAATGGCCATGGAATCGACCAAACTGGTATATCCATCGGCGTCGCTTGGGGCGGAGATATTAACGACCTCACTGCCGCTATCAAGGGAGATAGAAGCCTTGATCTTGGTATCGGAGGAAATCTCATAATAACCACCTTGGACTTTGCTTGGGAAATCAACCCCCGTCCATACAAAAGAGGTCTTATCGGCTCTTAAACCAAGATTGAAAGTCTTATCGCCAATAGGCAAGTTCCAAATGAAATATGGGTTACCATCCAAAGTCCCTTCTTCCATGTTCTCCAAGGAATCAAGAACGGCTTGGGTATCAAAGGTGAAACTAGACTTCTTGTTCTCATCATTAACGTGCAAGAACTTGTCGGACAAGGATTCAAGGATATCGTCGATAACCCAATCCAAATCGCCGTATTCGTATTGGTAAATGCCACCGGTCGTGGAATCGGTAGATTCCCCATTCTCATTCACGGTGTCATACGGAGCGATGCTGACTCTGTATTTGAAGTCATAGGATTCTTCAGCGTCCTTGTTATAGATGGCCATATAGAGGTTCTCATCTGATAAGGTGAGCTCTAAGCCACGGACAAGGCCGTTGTAATCGATTGGGATATTAACGTCGAATTCAACCTGATGAAGCGATAGGCCATTCACGATGAACTGGCCAGAAGCTTTATAAGGTTCTTTGATGGATAAGACGTTGTTGAAATTCTTGCCCAATAAGCATTCAGCCTCATCGATGGTGAAGCTAAAGCCATCTCTGGCAGTGCTAACTAAGGAAGATAAGAAACGCTGGCGGTTATCTCCGTCATTTTGGACATAAGAGGAGCTATTGTCTCCGCCCGTTGTATTAGTATTCTTCGTGTGCTCGGGCGCGTAAGAAAAAGAGCATGAAGAAAGCAACAAAGACGCTACGATAGTAGCTAAACGAGCGTTCTGTTTTAAGTTACTTACTTTCTTCATGATCTTTTAAGTAGGGGGTGCCCCTAAAAAGAGGCACCCCTTGATGTGGTTAATAGAAATTAGGCGTAGTAGTTGCCAGCTTTGCCGGTTTCGGTGATGACGTAGTTACGGTTATAGGTTCCGTCATTGGAGACATAGCCGTAATTGGTGGCATCGCCATAGACCTTATTGCCATCGATAACGACAGTCGGGCAGAAGTAGGTGAAATAACCTTCTTGCTCAGTGGCGTTCCAGATGTTCTTATAGGATCCATCGGCGACGTTGGTGATGGAAAGGTCAACGATGGCCTTAGCGACTTTCAATTTGCCAGCGAGGGCGAGGTTGACTTCGACATTCAATCCAGTCAAGGTCTTGAAGGTATTTCCTTCGGTGTCGGTGACGGTGTCGGCGCCAATCTTAAGGGAAGTGGTTCCTAAGAAACCAAATCCGAGGTTGGCAAGGTCGAGGTCGACGACATAATACTTCTTGGAAGTAGAGTTGGCGTCGTTTTCGACTTTGATGCCGGAGAAGACATCCATGACATGGATAGCCTTTTCAAGTGGCAAACCATAAGACTTCTCAGTAGTTGTTTCAGTGGTGTCTTCGCTGGTGGTCTCATCCTTTTCTAATAAGGAAGAATCAACACCGAGGAAGTACTGGAGCAACCAACCGCCGACATCATCGGAGAAGGTATCGCCCGACATACGGACGGAATCCTTGACGTTGCGGAGTTTGCCATAGCTAGAATCTCTAGTCATCATAACTTCGTCGTTGGTCTCAAGACCATCGGCGTAGTAGTAGAAGGAGGCATCTCTGCTGCCTTCGTATTCCTGACCACGGAAGTACTTGTCGCTTTCTGGAGCGTTCAAGCCTTTGATGGTTGGAATGTCGTTGAGGTTAACAGCGGCCTGTAACTGGGCACCATCGATAGAGACGGCACCATCTAAGGTTAAGGCGTTGAATTGATAATTGCCTAAGGCAATATCAACATTGGCTTCTAAGCCCAAGGTAGTCTGACCATGGCCATTTTCTTTGATGGCTCCAACGGTCGTGGTGCTGACGGCATAGTTAGCGAGATCAACAACGGAGTTGTAGTCGCAATAGTTGTCAGCGGTGTGGTCTTCCAAGGTCTGGAGGTTAGCTTCATCAGTGCCCTTATCCAAACCGATGGAGAGATTCAAGGCTTTGCCGTTGGTATCGAAATCAGCGGCGACGTCGATGGACTTAATGGAGGCATCATCATTGAAGTTGATGGTCAAGGTGATGTCTTGATCCAAGCCTAAGGAATCAGCGTTGATGACGATGACATCCTTATCGGAAGAAGTGGTGAAGGATTTGATGACGCGAAGTCCGGCTAAGGAGAAGTATTTGCCATCAGTCAAATCATTGATAAGGGCATTCTCGCCTGGCTTGCTCATAGCGCGGGAGATACGGCTGAATCTGTTGTCTAAGCTGTTGGTAGCCCAGTCGATGATATCTTCGACGGTATCCATAGCGTAGCCAACCGACATCGTTCCCTTAATAGGATCAGAGGTCTTTGGATTGGTATGGGTCTCACTCATATCATCCGGGTTGATGGAGTCATAAGTGAAGAAGACACGAGTATCACGTTCGGTGGAGGTAGTGCCGTCTCCGTTTTCGACTTCAGCATCTTCCTGAGCGACATCGGCTTTGATGTTATGATGCTGGACGAACTTCTCTTCGGTCTCTTTGACATCGATGGAAACGCCAGCCTTCAAATCATTCTTGGTCGAAGCGTCTAAGGCGACTTTGCCATCCAAATCGATGGCGACATCGGATTCAGAAGCGAACTTGAAGCCACCGCCCAAGGTCAAGGTAGCAGCCTTAGCATCAACGATGTCTAAGATCTGATCGGTTGTACCCTTTAAGTGGGACATTTCCTGATAAGCTTCTTTGTTAGTTGGTTCGACAACTTCAGTGTAATCGATGACGTTCAAGGCGCCATCGACGGTGAAGGAGGCGAACTTAATCTTATTTAATTGAATATTGAGCAATGGATCGTTAGCGACATCGGTGTCTTCGCTGATGGTGATGACAATGTCTTTGCCATCAGTAGCACCGGTCTCAATACCGATAGGCTCGAGAGAGAGAACAATTTCAATCTTGTTGTCGGTGACGGTGATGGATTTGATGAAGTCCAAAGCGGAATCATAAACGCCATTGTCCAAGCCCTTCATGAACTTGCTGTCTTTGACGGCTTGGATGGCCTGAGCGATCGCGCCTTCGGTCTTAGAGACCTGTTCTTCGGTCTTTTGTTCTTCGGAAGCTTCGCCAGATTCGGTGACGGTGTCACTCTTCATGGCGTCTTTGATGGAACCAACCACTTCGTCCAACATGGTCTTATTAGTCTTGGCGAGCAAGGTGTTATTCAAATTGATATACATGTCCTTGTTCTCGTCGGCGCCGTAATAAGTAGCGGATAAGTTCTGGCTGGAGGTGTTGCCGTTGGATTCATGAGAGAAGACCAAACCGGCATCTAGGGCATTCAATTTCATGCCCTTGGCATCAACGTTGGCGTTGAGGGACAAATTAGCAGTGTCATTGAGTCCTTCTTTAGCGAACTTATAGATAGAAGCTTCTTCGCTTTCGGTCTCATAAGAGAGGTCGAGGTCTAAGCCAACGCCGAACTTCATGGAGCCAGCAGCATGGGCGATTTTTTCGAATAAGGCGACGGAGTTATCTAAGGATTTATAATCAGCAACATCAGTTGGGGCGCCAAAGGTCAAACCATTGGTTTCGATATCCAATTGGATTCTGAATCCCAAACCATCGACCAAATCGGTAATGGTGTCTTGGGCAGCCACGCCATTCTCCGAATGGATACGTGGGAAGTCGACGCCGGTCAAGTTGTATTCGGAGTCGGAACGTAAACCTAATTCAAAGGTAGTGTCGCCAATGACCAAATCCCAATTGAAATAGTGAGGATCGCTGGTCAAAGAGGCTAAATTGTTATCTTCGACCATGTCGTTCATGGAATCCAAGATAGCCTGCGCGTCGATTGAGCTTTCAGAGGATTCTTCGCTGGAAGAAGAAGTGTCTTCTCCGCTATCAGAACCGTTGATCATGCCAGAGATGGAAGGGAAACTGACGTCCATTCCTTCACCGGTAAGAATTCCGATGATATCTTCGATCAACCAGTCCAATTTGCCATAGCTATACTGAACGACGCCACCGGTTTCTGGATCGATTTCTTGTGGGTCGGAATCGTAGGTTGCAGTCGAGACCTTGTATTTCAAATCCCAAGTGTCATTGTCATAGTCAGCGATGTTGAAGTAGATCATGTCATCGTATAACGACAATCCCAAACCGCGGTTCTTCCCGTTGTAATCGACCTTCGCATCAACAATCAAATCGATGTCATGGATATTCAATCCATCCATCCTGAACTTGAGGTTGGTCTCATTCAACTTGAGGTTATTGGCATAACCTTGGGTTTTACCATCCAAGACGACTAAGCCATCTCTGACAGTTGCACCTAAGCCAGTAGAAACGGAATCGACGATATTAGACATTAACTTCTGGGCACCAGTCATTTCGATTGGTTCCTCTTCAGGCGCTGGGATGATTGTCTTATGTTGTGGGATAAGTAGGAAGGTCCCGGCGGCAGTCACGCCGAAGATTCCGACGAACAAGCCCGTCATTCCTAGAATGCGTTTGGCTTTGCTTGTTGGTTTCTTGTTTTCTTTTTTCATAAAAACTCCTGTTCTTTTTTATGACTTTGCTTTTTTATTACAATTCCTCAGGGTACTCGAACTCCGCATGAAGTTCAGGTATCGTCTCCGTGCCATCGGAAGCGTAAACAGTTTTGCAACGGCTATCGCAAGGGGAAGATATTCCGCTTGATAAGGTAGCCGTGTATCCTTCGTAGACGACCATGCTCTTCGGGAACAGATCGACGGCGTCCATCGTCACAGTGAGATGGACATAGGCGAAGTTTGGCGGGCAAAGTAGGTCGGACATCGTTTTCATCTGCTGCCCGTAGTAGCAGACGGTCTTTACTGTATCCAGTTCGACATCGACCACGATTTCGTCTCCGCTCTTAACCGCCCTCGTGGTTTGCAAACCCAACGTGGTATTGTTGAGTTTGCCATAGAGAACGGTTTTGTCGGAAACGATGTAACGCAAGCTTCTGGAAACATTGGATCCCATTAACTCGCGATATTTGGCGTTGGTGACGGTGTTTGGGGTGTATTTATCCCAATTCGCGTCTTTGCCCCAGTAACATAGGGTATTGTTGGCGTCTTCCCAAAAACGGTTGTTGAGCTTAACCAGCTTCGAAGCGGAGGATTGTTCCTCGAAGAACTTATCTCCGACTTTTATGAAGGTACCCAAGATTCGCTGGTTGACGTCGAGTCCTAATGTTGAGGCGATGGAATAGCCGACGGTCATGGCGTGATGCGTCTCCTTATCGTCGTAAACCTTATAACTGCAGTTGATTAACTCATCTGGAGTCATCGTTCCAACGAAATCACCACTAGACTTGGCTGACCGGTATTTCTTCCAAGCAGCGTCAACGTCGGCTTCATAGGCCTCGCCGTTTAACCCCTCGTTGATGGTGATATCCGGCTTGAGTTGTTTGGCAAGATAAACGCCGACGCCAGTCCCTGCGCCTGCAGCGGCAATGCCGCCAGCTATAGCAATTATCAATCCAGATTTCATGCCGAATTCCTTTCCAACCCTAGGGTTGGCGTAAAGTATATGCTTACTTAGTAAGTATTTACTCTATACGCGCTCTTAAATTGTGAGAATAACGGTTCTCCGATTTGGGGAATCTGTTTTTTAAGCCGAATCCGGTTTGTTTTCGAAAACTTTTTAATGGCTAATTGGTCGACGCCAAAAATTGAGTAGAATGAGCAAAAACGACCAAAAAGACCCTTATGTAGGATGAATATATAGTCCTTGGCATGCTAGAATAAGACCATGAAAATCCATATCTACCCTATCAAGTCTCCCCTCCACGATGAGGCTTATATAAACGAAAAAAGAGATCATCTTTTGAAGTCGTTAAAGGCCTTAACCGCCGATGAATATGTCATCTCGGACATCGACCATTTATACGACGATGACCTCGGAATGATCTTAGTTGAATCAGGCGGTTCAGAAGCCTATTTCTTAGAAATTTTCAGCAAACTAAAGGCACCTATTTATCTATTAACATACGGCACGAATAATTCCTTGGCGGCCTCCTTGGAGATTCTTTCCTACATCCAACAAAATGGATCTGAAGGAGAAATTCTCCATGGTTCTGATTCTTATATTGCTTCGCGCATAAAGGAGATCGAGCATGCATAAATTAGGTATTATCGGCCAACCATCAGATTGGCTTATTTCTTCTCATGTCGATCCAAAAAGAGCAAAAGAGCTTGAAATCGAACTAATCAACATAGACATCCGAGAATTGGCGGATTTAGCCAAAGCGGATTCCAATAACCCACCGAAGCAATCATTGAGACCATCATTTTCGAAATCCGAGCAAGAAAAGGCTCTGCATATCTACTCGGCTTTGGAAACATTGATTAAGAAATACGATTTTGAAGGCTTCACGGTAAGATGCTTTGATTTATTGAGCGTTCTTAAAACATCGTCTTGTTTAGCTTTCGCCCATATCAATGATGAAGGCATAATCGCCACCTGCGAAGGTGATGTCCCGACAATGATTTCGATGTTGATGGTCAAGGACATTCTCAATCAGAAATCATTCCAATGTAATCCATCAAGAATTGATTTGGATAATAAGAAGATTGTCTTGGCCCACTGCACCATTCCTTTGTCGATGTGTAGTTCCTATGATTTAGACACCCATTATGAATCCGGCATCGGAATTGGGGTAAAAGGAGAACTTAATTTAGGAGATGTCACCGTCTTCAAAATCGATAATGAATTAAAGAGATTCGTAGCGTTAGAAGGCGAGATTGTCCGCAATTTAAACGAGCCAAACCTCTGCCGTACCCAAATCGAAGTCAGCCTTCCAAAAGGCATCGAATATTTCTTAACTAAGCCATTGAGCAATCATCATCTTATAATCTATGGACATAAGGCCAATGAACTCAGGAATCAATTGACTAAGTTAGGCCTTAGAGAGGTCACCATCAAATGAAGATACTAACTATTCAAGACATATCCTGCTACGGATCGTGTTCCTGCACGGTCGCGTTGCCTATTTTAAGTGCTTTAGGGCATGAAACGATCATCCTTCCGTCCGCCATTCTTTCGAACCACACCACCGGCTTTAAAGAATTCACTTGTTTGGATTTAACCGAGGAGATGCCAAAGATTGTTAAGGAATGGGAGAAGCTCGGCCTCAAGTTCGACGCCATCTACACTGGCTATATTGGCGATGAAAGGCAATTCGACCTCATTCTTGAAATCAAAAAGAATCTTCTTAAGAAAGGCGGATTGTTCATTGTTGATCCTGCGATGGCAGACCACGGAAAACTATATCCAGCCCTAAATCAAGAAATTGTCGAAGGCATGAAAAAACTAATCTCTGAAGCGGACCTTATCCTTCCAAACATCACCGAAGCCGCTTTCTTGACCGGCTTGCCATACAAAGAAAATCAAACTGATGAATATATCAATTCCTTAATCAAAGGACTAAAAGCAATGGGAGCCAAGAACATTGTTCTCACATCCTTAATGAAAGACAGCCTTCTCGGCGCATTCGTCCTCGAGAAAGGGAAATCCTCCATTATTCTCAAAGAAAAGGAAGAGAGATCCTATCACGGCTCTGGAGACATATTCTCCTCGGTCGTCATTGGCAATTATCTTAACGGCGATGACCTTAAGACCGCCTCCGATAAAGCCGCTGACTTTATCATCAAATCCATCAAGGCCACCGATGAAGATCATTGGTATGGCCTCCAGTACGAGAAGATCCTAAAAAATCGCTAATAAATATCTAAACATAAAAAAAGCCACCGCTTACGCGATGGCATTTTTATTTATTATGAGGCTTAGAGATTAAGCGCCAGTGGTGGAATCATCGCCAGAGCCAGCTTCGCTGGAACCAGTGTCTCCGCCAGTGGAATCACCGGAACCGGCATCGCCAGAGCTGGAGTCACCACCAGCAGCTGGATCGGAGAAGTAGTTCGGGAAGGCTTCCCAAGTCTTAGCGCCAACGACGCTATTGACAGCACCGGCATTTTTGAGTTCGCAGATGTAACCCATATAACCAGTGCCGAGAGTACCTAATCCAACACGTTCGAAGAGATAGATGTACATCGCAGAACCATAGTTGGCAATCCGACCCATGCAGTAACCAGAGATGTCATCTTCGTCCTGAGCGAATTTGTAGGTCAACGGGAGCATGCCTTCAAGAGTGGCAAACAAGCCCATGTCATCGAAGCTTGGATCATAAGTGTAGTACTTGTAAGAAGTGGTCTCGGCATAGAGAGTCAAATCGGCGCCATTCAAGACTTCTAAGGTAGTTTCGCCGGCACTGTAGAAGATGTCATAAACGGACTGATAATTGGTGGTAACGTATTCAGCTCCCTCAACTAAGACGTTATCTTCGCTGACGCTAACTTCCTTAATGCCAGTGCCATCGGAGGTATAACCGCCAGCGGTATAGGTAGTGAAATCGCCAGCGTCGGTATCATATCCGGAACCATAAGCATAGATAACACTGTTCTCGGTGTAGTAGGTGGAGCCTGCTTTGTAATAGCTAATGTAATCGGTGACTGGCTGGAACTTGCTGTTGAAGACACCCATTTGCCAATTCATAACGAAGTTGTCGCCAAAAGTAGCAAACGAGGTGGCTAAGTCAGAGACATCGAGCTTGGCTGGTGGTTCAGCGTCGACAACGGCGGTCTCTAAGACAGCGTTGGAAACATTCTTATAAAGTCTGAAGTCAACGGCCTGGCCTGCAGTGGCTTTATAGTCGAATTTGACGGTGCCAACTAAGACATCGTTGTCCAATTTAACCTTAGCGGAAACGCCGGTGTAGTTGGAGGTATTCATACCGAACAAGGTACCAATGAGATCCTGGGCGGTAGTACCATCGTTTAAGGTGAAGTAGCCATCATCGCCTTCGGTGTAGTCCTGAACATTGAGGAGACCATCCATGACGAAGTAGCTGGTCAAATAGAGCGATGAGACCTTGGAGTCGAGTTCGACGGAAGCGGCGCCTTCAACAGCGGTTTTGAAGCCAGTGGAATAGTCAACTTTGTTTCCTTTGCTATCTAAGAGGTTGAATCCGTAGCAATCGCCATCAGCTTTGTCGAGAGAGACGGCGGAATAAGCGCCATAGGTGCCATCGACGACATAGTTTTCGGTGACCATTAAGCCCATGCCTTCAGAGCTCTCATAAGTGACTTCGTCAGCAGCTTCGGCCCAGACGGTGTTGATATCACTCCAAGTGGCGTCGAGTAAGAAATTGTTGGATAAACCATCGCACCATTCCTGGAGGGCTTTGCCGTTTTCAGTCATGGCAGTGATGTTGATTTGGCCAAGAACATTGCCAGTCTGGCCTTTGAGCTGGATAGCGCCAGTGCCGGCACCGATAACGGTGACGGTGTTGTTGTCATCGCCAAGGCTGATGACGCCAGCGCTAGCAGAAGTGACTGCCACACTATATTTAGCGGTAGCGTTTGGTAAACTAACTTGGACGATATCGCTGATCTTGAAGGATTCACCAACGACTAAAGTGTCAGGCTGAGAGATTTTGACACGAGTGGCCCAGACCTCGGTAACGCTAGTGTCGTCACCGCCAGCGCTGCTGTTCGAGTCGTTGGTAGGTGAGCATGAAGCGGTTAACGCTCCAGTAGCAACTGCGAGGAGGGTAAGGGCAATTAATTTTTTCTTCATAATTACTATCTCCTTTTAATAGGTTTTCGCGTGCATCGCGATTAAGAATGACAAAACTTTATAGGTCATTTCGTATTTTTCAAGCACTAGTTTAAAAATCGACTATTTTTTTAATGACATTTATTTCTTTGCCCCTATAATTAAGCCGACTTTTAGGAGGAAATACTTAATGAAAAGCAAAAAAATCCTCGCATTGCTTGCTGTAGCAATCCCGACGATTCTCGCTTCTTGTACGCCTGCCAATGACAGTTCTTCCAGCAGTGGTAATCCATCTGGTGATACCTCTTCTACGAGCACTCCGTCCGACTATTCCAGCTACAAGAAATTGACAGATTTCAGCAAAGCTACCATGGAATATACTGATTCCAATGGTAAGAAACAGACCTTAGACCGCCACCTTATGGAGCAGAATTCCGGCTCTCCATGCTTACGCTCCACCGGTGAGCAAAGAATGTTGGTCGTCCCAGTTGGTTTGGATGACGATACTGGCACTTCTCCAGCTTACCCGACCGTCAGCAGATCCGGCCGTACCGATAAACAGACCACCGAAAGACTTGACCAGATTGAAAAATTGTTCTTCGGTGAGGCTTCTGATACCGGTTGGCAATCCTTAAAATCCTATTATTACACTTCTTCCCATGGCAAATTGACCATCACTGGCAATGTCATGCGTTGCAATGGTGGCTGGTTCAAACCGGGCAAAAAACCATCTGAATATTCTTCTTCTCAGGCCGTTACCGACATCAAGAAGTACTACATCGCTGAATATAAGAAGGATAACCACGGTGCTTTAGGCGCCGATGCCAAAGAATGGTCTTGGTATGACCAGGATAAAGACGGATACATCGATTCCATTTGGATCGTCTACTCCGCCGCTATCCACGCTTATGAATCCAGCACTACCTCCATGAGCTATTGGGCTTATGTCACCTCCACCGGCAACACCGGAACCGCCGCCGACCCAGCCATTTCCAAATACGCTTGGGCTTCCATCGACTTTATGGACAAGGCTTATGGCGAAGGACTCGATGGCCACACTTTCATCCACGAAACCGGCCACTTGTTCGGCAATGATGACTATTATTCCTACGATGATACCGAAGCCCCATTAGGCGGCATCGATATGCAGGACCACAACATCGGCGACCACAACGCTTTTACCAAATGGCAATTTGGTTGGGAAGCCCCATATGTCATCGATGACAGCGCCTACATCGAAATGGAACCGACCACCACTTCCGGTCAATTCTGCATCATCCCATCTCAAAACTTCAACGGCACCTATGCCGATGAATATATGATGATCGAATTCATGTCCCCAGTCGGTTTGAACGAAGAATACAAGACCGGTTATGAGAGCACCACCGGTTACACCAAGCCAGGCCTTCGTATCACCCACGTGGATGCGCGTGCTTACAAGAAGAAGAACACCGAAATCCTTTCGACTCCAGAAGAAGTCGCCACCGCTACCAGCTTCCGTGTCATGAACACCCCATCTGGCCGTGGCTATGCCAACTGGAAAGATTGCTTTGATGGAGGCAATAACTCTACCAAGAAAGATCGTTCGATGTACTTCATCAACGTCATGCAGGCTTCTTCCTTCACTGAGGAAAAGAACCTCTTGACCCAGTCCACCACCTCCACCAACTCCGACCTCTTCACCAAGGGTTTCACCTTCGATTTGACTCCGTATGATGATGGAAACGGCAAGATGGTCAATGACTGGTATTGCTTGATGCCTTCCTATTCCAATCTCTGGAACAAGGCTCAGGATCCATCCACTCGTAAAGTTGATGCCTCTTGCACCTTCAACTACACCGTTGAAGTCTTGGATGTCACCAAAGACAAGGTTAAGTTCGTTATCGAAAAGATTGCTTAATCAATCAGACAGTCAAACCCCATGCTTAAGGTGTGGGGTTTTTCTTATATTTGCTCAGCAAATAAACATAAATACTTTTCGGAGTGTATTCCGAAAACTACTAATTTTTCCAAAGTTTTCGGAGTGTATTCCGAATTTTATTTACGACAATTTGTGGCTTTGTTACAATAAAATCGCCCAGGAGGACACTTATGAAATATATTGAGAGAGCTGAATATTTAAACTTTTTGTTAAAACACAAAGATAAACAAATTATCAAAGTCGTAAGTGGAATCAGACGTTGCGGGAAATCCACCTTATTTGAAATATACAAAGACTATCTTTTGAATCACGGGGTGTCCAAAAAGCAAATCATCTCCATCAATTTAGAAGATATAACTTATCAGGATAAGGATTACAAAGGACTATATGAATATATAAAAGGCAATTTGGTTTTAAATAAGATGACATACGTTTTCTTGGATGAAATACAAAACTGCCCTCATTTTGAGAAAATGGTCGATAGCCTATTTATTCAACCAAATGTTGATATCTATATAACCGGTTCGAACGCCTATTTCATGTCTGGAGAAATGGCCACCCTTCTATCCGGAAGATATGTTGAATTAAAGATGCTGCCACTTTCCTTTAAGGAATTTGCTGGAGCCACCGATAATTCAAAGTCACTTCTTGCCAAATACAATGACTACATCACCTTTTCATCTTTTCCTTATGTCTTGCAATATGGAAATGATTTAAAAGCGGCTCAGGACTACCTAAGAGGAATTTATTCGACCATCCTTTTGAAGGATGTTGTTCAGAGATACAAAATCAATGATGTCATGATGTTAGAAAGTGTTACATCCTTTGTTTTTAACAACATTGGCAGTAGGCTGAGTTCCAATAATATAGTCAAAACCTTATCGGCAAATGGAAGAACCGTCACTGATAAAACGGTTGAGAAATACTTGCAAGCCCTTATGGATTCCTTGCTCATTTATCAGGCTAAGCGCTACAACATCAAAGGCCTTCAATTGTTAAAGACCCAAGCCAAGTATTATGTCGCTGATTTAGGTTTAAGATACCTCTTATGTGGCATCAAAGGCCAAGACGAAGGGCATATATTGGAGAACATTGTCTATCTTGAATTGATCAGAAGAGGTTATAACGTCTACATCGGCCAAAATGAAAACAACGAAATCGATTTCGTCGCCAGCAATCAAGATGACACCTTGTTCATCCAAGTGTGTCTCACCTTGAAAAGCGAAGAGACATATAAGAGAGAAATCGCTCCATTGAAATCATTGGAAAACAATTATCCTAAGTTAATCCTCACCACGGATGAGTCTCCTACCAAAGACGATGACGGCATTAAAATCATTTATGCCTTAGATTGGCTACTAAAGTAAGAAAAAGCACCCTGCAGGGTGCCTTTTTATTTGTTAACGAAGTAGATAATCAACATCACGATGGTCGCGACTGCATACGGCAGGCAAACCCATAAGATGTATGACGGGCTAGTCCTTTTCTTGCCTTGCTTCATCTCGCGATATTCGCGATATGTGGCAGGTAATTTGGTTTTTCTGATATTCGGATGGAAGATGGTAAGGAAAGCCAATTGAACCGAGTAGCTGATAGCATCGAACGCCCCATAGCCAGATAGTTTGACCAAACACCAAACCAAGAATAACATCACCACCGGGAACGACACGGTATCGGTCCAGATGATGAGTTTCTTAGCTTCGTATTCGGAAGCGTCGAACCTGCTTTTGGCGATGAAGAAGGAGGCCACCGCGATGGCCACGGAAACCACAAAGGTAATCGCGAAGCTGATCCAGAAGACCTTTATGTTTCTCTTCCTATCTTCTTCGCTGATCTGAGGTTTTTCTTTCTTAGTCTTTGCCATAGCCAGAGTCGTAGCCAGAGGCTAATAAGTCTCTATATTCCTTCTCTTCTTTCTCGTTGCAACGAACGAAGTGGCCAGGCTCGATTTCGACTAAGCGTGGCTTATCGACGGAGTAATCGTGAGAGGCACGTGGATCGTATTTGATACGGGTTCTATGCTTCTCGGTATCCGGGTCGCAGTGTGGAACGGCGGAAAGAAGGGAACGAGTGTATGGGTGAAGCGGGTGTTTGAACAATTCGTCCGAGGTAGCAAGCTCAACGAGGTTGCCGAAGTACATGACGGCGATTCTATCACAGAAATATTTAACAACCGAGAGGTTATGGGCGATAAACATGATGGTTAAGCCAAGTTCATCACGTAAATCGTTAAGCAAGTTGATGATCTGGGCCTGAATGGAAACGTCCAAGGCGGAGACTGGTTCGTCAGCGATAATCAATTCCGGGTTCATGATCAAGGCACGGGCAATGCCGATACGCTGTCTCTGACCACCGGAGAATTCATGTGGATAACGATCGGCGTGCTCAGGGAGCAAACCAACCTTATCTAACATCTCATTAACGCGCTGATCGATGTATTTTTTATCTTTGACGCCATTGATGCGCAAACCTTCGGAAATAATGCTTCTGACAGTCATACGAGGATTGATGGAAGCCATCGGATCCTGGAAGATCATCTGCATGCCGGAGGTAATGCGAGCGTGTTTGGCAGCGTTTAAATCCTTCTTATACTGAGCGGCAGTTTCTTTGTCCTCATCAGAGGTCAAGACTTTGCCGTTATTGGTACGGGAAAGGAAATCAGCATACTTAGCCTTGGTTTCGGCCACCATTTCAGCCGCGAAGTTCTTATCGCAGTTCTTGACGTCGTATTTGACGGCCGCGATACGCTTGCGCTCACGGTCGCAGATCTCTTTGGCCTGGGCGATAGCCTCTTTTCTTTGGGCGTCGTATTTGGCTTTGATTTCCTCGACATCAGGATTGACGGAAGATAATTCAATCTTTTCCTCAGCAGCGATGGAAGAGAGTTTCTGTTTCAAACGGATGTTGGTGAATTTGATTTCTTTTTCGTTCCAGCGAGTGCCGCCACCGATACGGACGCCTTTGAAATAGACATCGCCGGAGGTTGGTTGGTACAAACGGATAATAGAACGGCCGATGGTGGTTTTGCCACAACCGGATTCGCCGACCAAGCCGAAGATCTCGCCCTTATGAATATCAAACGAGACATCGTGGACGGCTTTGTTGTATTTGAAGACACCGGTGCCGCCAAGTTTGAAGTATTGCTTCAAATGACGGACGCTTAAGATGACTTCTTGCTCATTTTGAGGCTTCTTAATTTCTTTAGACATTATTCGGCCTCCTTATTTTCATTAGCGGCTTTTCTCTTATCCATAGCGCGCTTGATACGAGCGGTGACGATCTCTGGTGGGACCGCTTTTGGAGCTTCCGGAGCCAAGAGCCAAGTAGAGGCAAAGTGGGTATCGGAAGCCTTAAAGAGTGGCGGTTCTTCTTCAAAATCGATGGCCAACGCGTATTTGTTACGAGCGGCGAAAGCATCGCCGACCGGTGGAATAAGCATGTTTGGTGGGGTACCCGGGATAGCGTCGATTTTCTCTTTGGTATCCAAGTCCGGCATAGAGGCCAACAAAGCCCAAGTGTACGGATGGCGTGGATCATAGAAGATATCATCGACGGAGCCATATTCGACGATCTTGCCGGCATACATAACGGCGATATCATCGGCCATATTGGCAACGACGCCCAAATCGTGGGTGATGAAGATGATGGAAAGATTAAGTTCTTCTTTGAGGTTGTTGATCAATTCCAAGATCTGAGCCTGGATAGTGACGTCCAAGGCAGTGGTCGGTTCGTCGCAGATAAGAATCTCTGGCTTGGAGGAAAGAGCAATCGCGATGACGATTCTCTGACGCATACCGCCGGAGAATTCGAATGGATACTGACGGAAACGGATTTCCGGCTGTGGGATGCCAACCTGACGCATGATGTTCAAGGCTTGTTCCTTGGCTTCGGCCTTGGAGACCTTTCTCATGCCGCCTTTGATTTCCTTAGCAAAGTAAGCCAAGAAGGTATCAACATATTCCTTGGCATCCAATTTGGTATGGATGACTTCTTCGGCGTGTTTGACCAACTTAAGGCAAAGTTCCTTAAGTAAGGCGGTAGCCTCAGCTGGAGAAACGGATCTTTCAGGGAGCTTGGCTCTTTCCTTGATGGTAAGAGCTGGGATTTCCTGACCTTTCTTGGTATAGGATTCGTCACGCTTCTGAGCGGCTTTCTCATTGTCCAAAGCCAATTTCAAGGCTTCGACGTATTTCTTATAAGAGGTATCGAAGACGGCGATGGTGTCATCTTCGTCATCTCTGAAGGCGAAAGCACAGATAGCGGCTTTGACCTTGACATATAAGGCTTTCAAAGCGGCATAATCACCAACTTCTTGAGAAAGTGGGCCATCAATGATGGATTGAATGGTGTCGCGAAGGGTGATTAAGTCGATCTTGTAGTCTTTGTCGGCCGCTTCGATGAGATCGATATACATCTCTCTCAAAGCTTCTTTTTCTTCATATGTCATGGCCTTAAGGGTTTCAGGTTCGACATATTCGGCTGGCTTAGCATGAGATTTCACATAGCGAGCAGCGGCTTTCAAAGTGGAAGATGGGTAGTGTTCAGGATCGTTGGCGATGGAGTTGTTCCTTTCCCAAACGATCTTGTCTCTATCATGTTTTTCTTTGCCTTCTTGGATGGATAATTCTTCCAAGTTGGCAGCGATGAATCTCTTCACCAAGGAATCATCATAAGCGATGCTGTTCTTAGTGGCGGTCTTTTTGGTCTCCAAAAGGATTTCTTTGACCAAACCATTAGCTTCTTTGCGGGCGGCTCTGGCTTTGAGGATGATTGGGTCCGTAAGCTGTTTGCCGACACGGATGATAGGATCCAAAGCGGACAATGGGTCCTGGAAGATCATGGAAATCTTGGAACCTCTGATACGATGGAAACGTTCTTCGCTGATGGTAAGCAAGTCTTTGCCATCATAAATGATTTCGCCGCCTTCGACTAAGGCGTTCTTGGCTAAAATGCCTAAGATGGCACGAGATGTAACCGATTTTCCGGAGCCGGATTCACCGACGATGCATAAGGTTCTGCCCTTATACAAATCGAACGAAATACCACGGACCGCTTTGACGGTGCCGCCATCAACGCGGAAGGAGATGCGAAGGTCTTTGACTTCTAAGATTTTGTTATTCTGTTCAGCCATATCATTCGCCTCCTCTCAATGTTGGGTTGAATGCATCACGCAAACCGTTACCGATCAAGTTGAAGGTGATCATCAATAAGGAGATGAAAATCGCCGGGAACACGATCATATGCGGATAGCTAGACACGAAGTTGGAACCGTCGTTGAGCAAGGTACCAACGGAAGTGATATTGGAAGTGCTCAAGTTGACGATGTTCAAATAGGACAAGGACGATTCAGAGAAGATGACGCTTGGAATCATCAAGACCGAAGAGGTAATCAAGGTGCCTAAGGCGTTCGGCAAGATATCGACGAAAATCAATCGTAAGTCTTTGGCACCCAACGTACGCGAGGCCAATACATATTCCTGATTCTTAAATCGATAGAATTGCATACGGGTGGTGGAAGCCGTGCCAATCCAACCTGTTACGACGAAGGCGAACAATAAGGATACGATAGCACCCACCTTGGCCGCCAAGTGCAACTGGAACAAGGTAGCGACGATAACGAATGGAATAGCCGATAAGATATCGGTGATACGTTCCATGATAAGGTCGACCGTTCCGCCATAATAGCCGGAGATAGAACCCCAGATAAGGCCGATGACCAAGTTAATGGCTGAGACACAGACACCCAAGATAAGTGACAATCTGGCACCGGAAGCCAAACGGACGAAGATGTCGTTACCGACGGAGTTGGCCCCGAACAAGAAGAAGCAAGCTTCGCCATTAAGGTATTCGTAGTAGTTGTTGTAGTCGACACGGATGTGGAGTTTCAAACCAGCGGAGTCGACGTTTTCGACATATACGACCTGACCGGAAGCGTCTTTCTTATAGATGTCGGTCGGCTGATCGTTGGAATCGAGCTTCGGAACGAATTGTTGGCCGGAGGTTGGCATGACCAATTCATACCAAAGGTTGGCGTTCTGAGCATAACGACCGCTCATGTTGACACGCAAGGTAGTGGTGCCACCAGGATATTTGGTCGCATAGGTCGGATCGTAGTTCGGAGAAGATGGGTCCAATTTGTCATCGATGTCATCGAAATACGCATCAACGTAAGTTTCGTAATCGATGAGTGGGAGCATGATCTTTCTGCCGGTATCACTTTCCCATTCACGAATCTTTTCGATATCTTCGGTAGTGACGTCGCGTAATTCTTTGGCGCCAACCGCATAGGTATCGTAGGTGACGTTGTAGTATTTGACAGTCTGGCCTAAAACATTCTTTTCTTCCCCAGCTTCGACGTCACCGACGATTGGTTTGTCTTCGGTTTCATAGAAACGGTATTCATCATAAGCGTTTTGGTAGATTTTCTTGCTCTGAGTGCCATCCCAGAAGCCAGTGCCTTCGAACATTGGGTTCTTCGGAAGAACATAGGCATAGTTGGCATCGTTCCACTTAACGGTTCTATCCGTGGTCATTGGGGCGATGATGGCGAACAAGATGATGAGAAGGAGGATGACGCCAGCGACGATGGAGCCTTTGTTGTGGCTGAATCTCTGCCAGCAACCCTTCAAATAAGAGACAGGTTTGGTTTCAAACTTCGTATCATGGATGGACTTGTCCATCTGAACGAAGGTGAATTTATCCTTTTTGTAACCGGCATATTCGCTCGGGTTAATGACTTTGCTCATTGTTTTTTACCTCCCATACGAATACGTGGGTCAACCCAGCCGTAGCTGAGGTCGACGATTAAGCCGCCAATCAAGCCAATCAAGACGTAGAACATGCCAACGAACAAGAAGACGTCGTAGTCACGTCTGTTGATGGATTCGAGGAACAAGCCACCGACACCACCGACGGCGAAGATGGATTCGATGACGACAGAACCGGATAAGATGCCGATGAATTCGCCTAAGATCATCGGGAAGATAGGGACTAAGGAGTTTTTGAACGCGTGTTTGATGGTGGCTTGAGTTCTGGTTAAGCCAGTGGTTCTGGCCAATAGCATGAAATCAGAGGTCAAGACTTCGGTTAACTCAGCACGAGTGTAACGAGCGAAGCCCGCGATAGTGCCGAAAGACATCGAGATGATGGCCGGCAACATGGATTTGAACATTTCCGGAGCGAACCAGTTGCCACCATAAGAGGAAACCGGAGCCAAGGTCAAAGGAAGAATCTTCCAGACCGAACCGAAAAGATACTGAACCAAGAACGCATAAACGAAAGATGGAACCGAGATGAACAACATGATGATAACTGACAAGATGTGGTCGATCGGTTTGTTTTTGCGTAACGCCATCAAAATGCCTAAGCCAAGTCCAACTGGCACGGCAATGATCATGGTGTAAATATTGATGAGGACCGTTGGCGGTAATCTGTTGACCAACAATTCCCATGGGGATGCTAACCAGGAGATCTGGAAGGAATAGCCGAAATTTCCACCATCCGTTGCCGTGAATAAACGGACGAAATAGTTGAAGTACTGGACGATAACTGGATCGTTATAGCCCATTTCCTCTCTGAATTTCGCGGCGATTGCCTCACCGTCACTGCCCGGAGCAGAAATAAGTGGTACAGGGAGAGCCCTGACCAAGAAGAAGCAGATTGTGAAGATTACGAAGAACGTAAAGATCAACAGTCCTATACGTTTCAATACATACTTTAACATTCGTTAACTCCTCAGGCGTAAAGGTATCATACACGCACGAAGTGAAAAGGCAATTATTCTTTTATGAAGTTTTATTACAAAATTTAAGCCTCATGTATTGACGATATTGATAGATATTTGAGATTTATTAATACGTTTTTATTAAATATTGGGTAAATACTTCCTCTTTTCCCTCTCTTCAAATGACAAAAACAACACCGACAAATTATCATCTTCAAAACACATAGAGGGTCGGTTTTTATTGGTTTCCGCTTGGATTTCGTAATTTTCGATAATCTTTGAAGACAAAGGAAAAAACCGTTTTTCGTTAATTTCAATTAATCGCTAAAAATGATTCGATGACCAAGAAACAAAAAAGCAGGCTTTTCAGCCTGCTTTCATTTCTCGGTTGTTTCCGATTATTGCTTATAAAGGTCAGCGTTGATCTCACCGGAAGCGACTTTCTGGCTCCACTCAGAATCGGTGAAGTTGAAGGTCATGTAGCGGATTCCGCCGTAACCCATAAGTGGGATGTATTGTTCAGATCCGTAGGTGACCTTGAAGGAAGTCAAGGTAGCGGAGGAACGAGCATACAATGGCAAGGTGGACCAGGTGTTGACGTATCCAGCTTCGAGTTCGGAAAGGATGTTCAACTTTCTAGTATGCGTGGCCTTGTAATCGGCAGCATACTTAGCGGCAGAGTCTGGATCATCCATTTCATAGTCAGCAGTCGAAGGATCAACGAGGCTGCTCATCAAGGCATACCACTCGGAGATGGACTTAGTTTCTGCGGTGCCATCACCATCGTCGTCGAATGTGAGGTCGATCTTGGTAATCTGTTCGGTCATGCCATATTCGCAGTTGGAATCGAATGAAGTGTCACAATAGACTTCCATCAAGCCCCATGGGTTCATCTGAGCACCACCCCAAGTAGAGAAGATGATGTCGTAGTTACCCTTCTTAGCTTCGTTGTAGTAGTCCTCGTTCTCGGTCATGTAGTAATCGAAGGTGATGACGGTAGAACCGGCTTCATCGTTGACGGCTTTGGCCAAGGAAGTGAGAGCAGCGTTAATGAAGTTATAAGAAGCGATGGTGGTTTCGGAATCGGACTTGTAGACAAGGATTTCCATCGAGACGGTGTCACCCTTGCTGAAGTGGCCTTCTTCGGTGCTGGCGTTTTCGGTTTCGATAGCGCGCTTGAGGTATTCGGCGGCTAAGGTCGAGTTATAACCAACGTGAGTGCTGGCTAGAGGTTCGCCATTCACTTCGTCGATGGTAGAACCGCCAAGGTGGCTATAAATCTTGTCATAGACGGACTTGGCTTGAGTGGTACCACGATAGTATTCACCAGTGTCGGCATCAGAGATATAAAGGTTATTTAATAAGCCGTAAAAAGCCTGAGAACCAGCAGTGCACTGAGAAACATACTGGACACGGTCGATAGCCAAGGAGATAGCCTTACGGAAATCGGAGTTGGCCATGATGGTCTTGTTGCCCTTATGGGAAGCAGTGGAGGATTTTTGTCTCTTCAAAAGCTGCGAACGGGTGACGTTGAAAGACATCTTGGAAGTATAGGAAGTCGGGGTGTACTGCAAACGGCTGGAAGCGCCGTATTTCTTCATATCAGAGGCAGTCAATTCGATATCATCGATTTCACCGTTTTCGAACTTCTGCATAGCAGTGGTGTGGTTGTCAATGATTTCGGTCGTGATTTTCTGGGTCTGGAACTGGCCTTCGTGGTTGCCATCGGTCCAGCCATACCACTTATCGTTCTTTTCGATTTCGATAAGTTTGTTGGACTGGAAGGTGGTGAGTTTGTATGGTCCAAAGGACTTGTAGTTAGAAGCAGAATCGGTGCCGTATTTGGTAGCCTTTAAGGAGGTACCGGCGACAGTGGTGGTCAATTTGTCGTAGAGGTCAACATCAACCAACCAGTTGGAGGTTAAGGAGAACTTCAAGTCAGTGGCAGAGACTGGGCTGCTGGAAGCCATGACCAAACGTAAGGTGTAGTCATCGATGGCTTCGATACCGACGTTGTCAAAGTTGGTAACGCTGGAGTGGTTTTCGTATTCAGCGAACAATGGCAATCTCCAAGCGTTGGCCTTAGCAGCTAAGCCACGTGGATAGCCAAGGGTGGAAACGAAGAGCTTAATGTCGGTCTTGAGGTTTTCCCAAGTATAAGCGGTAGCGGTGGTTGGAATGGTTTCGCCATATTTCTGCAATTCGGCTTCAGCGACGATCTTATCGCCATTGACTTTGATGTCTAAGTTATCGAAGTCATACTGGGAGATATCATAATCTCTCATGTCATCGGTGATATCGCTGGCGGTTTCGACGTTCTTCCAGTCGGAAGAGACATTATCGGTGCCAAGGACACCATCACGGCGGATCTTGATAAGACCTTCGTGGACGGCGTCAGTGATACGGGTAGCGGCAGCTTCAGCGGCATCGGTCAATTTGGAGGAACGCTGATTCAAAACGGTATAGAAGGAACCTTCATCCAAGTTGGAGAAGATAGCGCCAGCATATGGGGAATCGCCACCAAGGTTGATATACCAAATATCGTTGGAAGCGAAATCGGGATCATCGGAATCAAGATTGTCGTTGCCTTTGATGTAGTTGTAAGCCGGTTCGATGGTGATCTGGCCGTTCTTGAAGTAATCTTCGGCGTTGGCCAAGATGGTGGTGCCTTTGTAAAAGCTATCAGCGCGGTGATTGACCATCTCAGGGTCGAGCAAACGCTTCATCGATTCGACGTAATCCTGCGCTTTGATTGGAGTGCCATCTTCCCAGCAAGCTTTTTCATTCAATTTGATATCGTAAGCAATGCCAGAAGTAAGGTTGATGTTTGGACGACCGAAGAATTTGGTCTTTTCTTCTTTGGTCAATTCATAAGTGACATCCTTTGGTTCTTCGGAAGCCATCTCGCATAAGAATTCATAACCAGATTTGTCAGCGTTGAAGCCGAGGTCATAGAATCCCATTTCGCAATAACCCATGATGTAGGAGTCGGAGTTGGTTTCCCAAGCGTGTGGGTTCCAGGTCTTTGGGTTGGCATCGAGGTAAGTGCTCAAGGTATAGTCAACTTTGGAGGTGTTTGGGCCGCAGGCAGTCAAAGCCGCGACAGCACCGAATGACATGACCATAAGAGCAACAATTTTCTTATTTTTCATACCATTAATCCTTTCTTTTTTTCAAAAATTTCCTTAGAAATCGTGTGTATTATGCCTAAGAGCGTATGAATGTCAATTTTTAAATGAAACATTTAGGAAAAATGATGTTTATTAAAATAAACTCTCCACCGTTTTCTTTTGTTATAATGTGGCTATGAATAACTCCAAACGATTGCTTCTTTTATTGCCTTTGGCACTTCCTTTATGCTCTTGCAATACCGGCCTTCCAACCGAGGTTACGTTCACCATGACCTCTGGCGAAGAAGCTAGTATCCACACCGAACTTCAAGAAAGATTCTTGAACGTCAAGGATAACGACTCCTTTATCGCCGCTCAGGGCGAGACATTCGCTAATACTTCTCAATCTCAGCCTAAAGCCGTTGAATTCTCTTGGAAATACAAGGATGGAACCACCAAGAAACCAAGCAAAGCCATCCTCACTTTAGCCGAAGATCAAGGCATGAGCGTCAACAAGATGTCCTATGCCACCACCGAAAAGGAAATCTCCATTTACAATTTGAAGATTAATACAACATATTACTACACCATCACTTTGGACTATGACGGCACTAAATACACCTCCGATGTCTACACCAAAAAGATTACCGATAAAGCTATTAGAAACCTTTATATCGATGGAGTTAAGAATGTCAGGGATATCGGCGGTTACGAAGTCGACGGCGGAGTCATCAAACAAGGCCTCTTATATCGTTCGGCGGAGTTTAACGGAGAGTTTGAATCAATCATCACCGCTGGTGGCCAAGAAGAATTGGTTAGCACCCTTGGTATCAAATCAGATATCGATTTGAGAAGAACCACCGATTTCTCTCAGCCAAAGGATGAAATCTATTCCATCACCGAATCCCCATTAGGCAAATCAGTCAAATGGGTTTCCTTGCCAATGTATTTTGGCGGAACCAATATTTATACCCAACTTTGCAACACCGACAACATCAAAGCCTTCTTCGAATATCTGGCAGAACCGACTAATTATCCGGCCATCTTCCACTGCGTTAGAGGCACTGATAGAACAGGTGCATTGAGCTATGCTTTAGGCGCTCTTCTAGGCATGAACGAAGAACAGTTAATGAAAGACTATCTCTTCTCCAACTTCGAAGACCTAGGATCCGAACCATTGACCACTTCAAGCATCTCTGGCAAGGGTATGTATGTCTACCTCATCAATCAAGAAGAGGGAGACACATTGTCTCAGAAAGCCGCCAACTACTTGATTAAGAGAACCGGCGTCTCTCAAGATACCCTAAATAGCATTAAAAACATTCTCATTGAGAAGAAATAAGCCAAATGTGGTTTATTTTTAACTAATTGCATTACAATTTTTCAAGTTTTGTGTATTTTTAGTAACATAATTTTCCATTTTGTAGCTGTTTTTTATGTTTTATGTTGCAATTTTTACACAAGCAAAAAAGCAACCTGTTCAGGTTGCTTTTATTTTAGGCTGCGACTTCCCACTTGGCCAACAAGGTCAGGTTACCTGGGATGATGGTCAAGTCAGTGAACTGACCAGAGTTTGGATTGGTCGGATCAGTGAACCATCCTTTGAAGACATATCCGTCATATACAGGAATCTGGATATTGGCTAAAGCCATGGTCTCTCCAACATGAGCGGTAGAAACAATCGCGTTCGTGTTGGTCGTTCCGGACCAATGTCCACCATTTGGATCGAACATGATACTACATGGAGTCTTGGTGGTATCCTCTTCAGCTTTCATGCAGAACAACGGAGTCCAAGTGCCATTGTTTTTGACATAAACCCAGCCAGTAGAGATATTGACGTAGTAATCGCCATCTTTGGCATTTGGGGCAATGAGGTCATTTGGAGTTGAAGCGCCATATAACCACTTGGTGGCCTGTGGCCTATCGAAGAAAACATCTTCTGAGGTACCGTTGGAATAGGTGATGGTCAAGCAATATTGTTCAGTAGTCTGCTTATTGTCATCTACCGAGACGGAAGTGATGCTGATGCCGTTGGTCAAATCCAATTCGACCGGGTCAACGCCTTCGTCGGTGAAAGAAACGACAATGTGATAGCCATCAGTGGTCGGGGTGGCGGTGATGCTGGCAATGCCATTGCCTCTCGGGATGGTGATGTTCTGAGAATAAGTGCCATCGGAGTAAGTGAATTGAAGGACCGTATTGCCGTTCGCATCGTGATCGACGGTGACGCCGGTGACGGAGACACCTTCGTAATAAGGGATGGTCATAACCAAAGGAGCGACCGAGTCATCGGAGAATTTTATGGTGATAGTGTAGCTATGATCATCTTCGTTATCGGTTAACGTGGCCGATGCAATCGAAGTGCCATCTTTGCCAGATTGTCCAGCAGGAATGGTGACGACGAATGGGTCCTTATCCTCATCGGTGAAATAGAAGGTGATAAGGGTCTCGCCCGTTTCTTCGTTATAGCTGGTATCGTAAGAACTTAACGCGTATTCATCGCTTCCGAAGAATCCGCAGCTAGTCAATCCGCCCATTAATAAGACGGAGGACAAAGCCAACAATAAACCTTTCTTTCTCATATACTTGCTCCTTTCGCATAGTTGTCTTGTAAATCCTTGATGGTCGGGGCTTTCCCGAACAAATTAGGAGTATCGGAACCAACTTCATCGTTGGTGACGAATTTGAATGGGTGGGTGCCGGTGGCCATAACGACCGCCTTGGCAAAGATTTGGGTGTACCAAGCCTCATTGATGAATTGGTTGCCAATATTAGCCTTAGCCAAATCAATGATAACGTTGGAGGAGAAATCATTCTCGCCAGTTAAGGAAGAAACATCCCAGTCGGAATCATTAAGACCACCACCGTAATAAGCAATCTTGGTATTGGCGTATTGCTTGCCATCTTTCTCATACAAACAGCCCATTTCCTTAAGGGAATCTTTGAGCATGCTCTTGATTGGGAAGAAGTCGTCGATGGTGATATCGATATCGTGTCCCGCTAAAGTGGAAGCAATAGACGAAATGTTTTCATCGATCAAGGAAGAGACGTCGATAGAATCAACATCCTTCCAATCATAGAAGTTGGAATTGCCGGAGATAGTCAAATCAACTGGCTTTGATGTACCACCGATCATATTTGGGATGACGGTGCTTCCTAAAATAGAGGTAACCAACTGGATTGGGGTTGGCAAACCAGAATAGAGATAGCCGCCATTGAAGGAGGTCTCAAAAGCGATCGAGAAGATGCCAGAATTATAGAAACTGGTATCGTTAACCTTCATCTTGTCCGGATCATCGAAGAAGACGGTGTTATCTAAAGCGTTCTGAGTGATGCCCAATAACTGGGTCATCTCATCATCGGAATAATCTTTGTAATCCTTGGTGACAAACCTCTGAATCAACTGCATGTAGGTATTATCGCTGGAAGCTTCCCTGCCACCGAAGGCGTTGCCGATGAAGGCCGAATAGATGGAGTTGGCGGTCGAAGAGGAGGAAGTGGTGTCCCCGAAGAAGTCGGAGAAGGACTTATTGACCGATTGTCCGTGGACGTTATAAACGACTGATTTCTCAGAATTAGGTTTAGCGACATCGTTGGATCCGACTTTGAGCAAGAATTCGCAAGCATTCCTTAAGATGCAGTTGTTCAATTCAAAACCATCCGCATCGAAAGCCCTGACGGCCACCTTTCCATTCTGAATAATAGAGTTGGTGATCTTATTCCCTTGGCCATGAACGTCTACAACTGTGCCGGCGTATGTAAGGTTATACATTTCGTCGGTGTTGTTGGTGTTGGAGACTAAGACGTTATCCAAGGTGATGTTGTTGCCATCAAGGTAAATGCCTGAGTTATCTTGGCCCAAAGCCTTCACCAAGAAGTTATCTTCCAATGGACCAATGGTGACAAAAGGAAGCGGACCTTTGAAAAGGTCTTCATCCCCCGGCATCAATTTGCCGTTCTTGCCAATGGATCCGTGGCTTGGGTAGGCAAGCTCATGGAAGTTGAGCGTGAAGCCGTTGCCATAAAGATCCTTTTGGACATGTATGCCAGAAATGACTTCTGGTTTAAAATCGGTTCCCATTGCAGCGTTGTATTGATCAATGAATTCATGATTGTAGGTGGTTTCGAAGCGATAGGTATCATCTTCAAAACTGAATTCCTTGGTCTTCCAATCGTAATGGCCCATTAAAGATGTATTGTCTTTGAGCAAGGTGTTGTTATAACCACCATGTGCATAGACATAAGTGTTCTTCATGGATTCGAGATTGACTTGGAGAACAGCCTTCTCGCCTTTGGAAGAAAGGTTGGTGGCCATTAGTAAGTCATCATAGGAATAGATATTATAAGCACCGTCGATGACTTCGAAGTTGTAAGTCCCACGGATCCACGATTGTTCTTTGGAAGCCAAGGTGAAATAGGAGGCGCCCGCTCCCTTGATGGTAATCTTCCCATCTTCATAATCGAGGTTGGAAGATTTATCGACTAATTCGACTTCCTGTCCGATTTCGGTTTCGAAATAAACGGTTGAATCGAATTCGATGGTTGATGCTTTGCTGGAATAAGAATCCTTGGTTAAGGAATCGTAAACAAAGTCGTACATACCATAAGTACGGATGGTTTTGACGGAGTTGCCGGAACGAGGACGCTTATCGTTGATGGTGATGGTCCCGTTCTCGTAGATGGTGGCGGTAAAATAACGAGATACCGTTCCTCTTTCATTGGAACAGGTGACCTTAATTTCGCCTTCTTCTAAGGCATATAAGAAGTAATTGCCATTGGTGTTGGTAACCGCGGCTTTCTCGGTTTGGCTACCATTAAGCTCACTGACGGACCAAATAAGGTCATTGCCCGGAGCAAGAATCAAAGATCCATCGATTCTGGCTGTAGCTTCCAAAGCGATCGGGGTAGCGGCATCGGCCTTGAAGGCCATGGTGTCCAAATAATTCCAATCGATGCCTAAGATATCGGAGGCCACCGTATTGTTCAATGCGACAACCGAAACGAAGGCCAAGATAGCCACGACGAACGGGATGAGCAATAAGATAGGGAGCGTCTTGTTCTTCATAAACCAGCCTCCATATGGTTGAACGCGTTTTTGTAATCCTTCCCGATCACGATGAAGAATGGGACGAAGCAAATAACGACGAATGCGATTTCGATGATGTAGGAATATAGAGCGCTTAACTGGGCATAGGTCGTTAATAAGAAGTGGCTAGCCAGTAAGATAAGCGGAACCAAGATTGGGACAAGGTTATTCCAAGCACGTAGTTTGTTTTTAGATTCGCTGTGGTCATGCATATCGGCGTATAAGCCAAAGACGTTGTTCCAAATAATCATGATGGTGCCAATGATGAAAGACGCCAAAACCACTGGCCAAGTGACGGAAGAAGTGGCCAAAAGGACAATCAAGGTCACAAGGAAACTAGCTTCCGAGAAGAAGAACGGGATAGCCAGTTTGCATAACATCTGAGTCTTGACGGAAATTGGTAGGTACTTAACGATTTGGGTGCATTTCTTCTCGCGAGAGATAGATAAAGAGGCTGAGGAATTGATGATGCCGGCAAATAGCAGGACGATGGCTAAGTTAATGGCAGACACCAACTCCGGGAAGTAAGCGGCGTAGAACTTCAAATCATCAAAGATGACGCCACCCAAGGAGGAAATGACCACATAGGTGAAGAATGGGGCCATGATGAGCAGCGAAGTGTAAGAGAACATATTCGTGTCGTCTTTGAATAAGAGTTCCAATTCTTTCTTAAGCAACGCCTTGGTTGGGGAGACCATCTTGTATGGTTTGGTATCGATCTTAATCTTACGGGTGTTACGGGAATCGCCGGTACGCATGATCTTGGTGTAAGCCGAAGAAGCGACCACGATGCCAATGAATAACGATAAGACCGTCATGCCAAGTAAGATAGCAGCGTTCTGGAAGATATTGGTGCTGGTAGCGGCCATCATACAGAGGTTTCTGACCGGCAAGAAATAGGTAACGACGTTATGGATACCGTTGATGAAGGAATCGGAGAAGACACCACCGATGGAGGAGTCTCCCAAAGCCATCAAGAACATGTTCAAAACGAATTTGTAAACGAAGCATAAGCCGATGACCAAGACGCAGGCGACCACAAACTGGGCGATATGGCTTCTCTTGACCAATTTATAAAGGGCTTGATATCCGACCGATAAAAGAAGGGATAAGCCAGTGGTGAACAAAGATAGGAAGAACGGATAAATAATCGCAAAGACCACGAATCTGACAATCAAGTGGTTAGCGATGCCAAAGCAAATAAGGATTGGGGTAGCAATACAAATTTGCAAAACAACTTGGTTCAAATAAACGAAGATGATCTTCGAAGAGATAATATCCGTTGGGGAAATAGGCAAGCTAAGGAGAACCATGCTGTCTTTGCTATCAAAGATGGTTCTTCGAGCCGTGATCATCGAATAGATGATGGCAACAATCATGCCCAAGAATAAGAAGAAGACCAAGAAATCGAAAGAACCATATTCCGAATAGGCATTGATTTTCTTATCGATGGAGAAGGTTAAGAAGCATTCCAAAGCGATAAACGCCGCGGCGAATAAGATTCTGAAAAGATAAGTAAAGACAAGCGAAACAACGGACTTGTTGGACAAGTCACGTCTCGCCATGAATTCCTTTCTTATCAATTCAATTAACATGCTGAATCTTTACTCCTCTTCTTCTCCATAGGTGCTGAAGAAGATACGAGCCAAATCCCTTCTCTTCAGCGGGTTTTGTTTAAAGTCGATGAGCTCACTGACAACACCATTATTGATGATGGCGACTCTATCGCAGACTTTGGTGACCAAGTCGATATCGTGGGAGGTGACAAAGACGGTTTTGCCGTTCTTGGCGAAATCCTGAATCATTTCGATCAAGGTCTGATAGACGATGATATCCAAGCCGACGGTCGGTTCATCCATAATCCAAATCTTTGGGTTATGGACTAAAGAGGCCATCAAGCAGATTTTTTGTTTCATACCATGAGAATATTCATGGATGCGGCGGTTTAAGTCTTCCACCGGCATTTTGAACTTCTTTTGGATGAAGGCGAGGTTCTTATCGAAAGCCGCCTGATACATGCCATATGAGGAACCGATGAATTCAAGGTAATCCTTACCGGTCATCATTTCATAAGCGGTTGGTTCGGAAGAAACATAACCAATGCATTTTTTAGCTTCCAATGGCTTTTCATGAATGTCGTTGTTGCAGACATAAATCTTGCCGGAAGTCGGTTCTTTCAAACCAACGATGCAATCGATGGTGGTGGATTTACCAGCGCCGTTCTTACCGATGAAACCAAAGACTTCACCTTTATGGACTTCAAGGTTAATGCCCTTAAGGACTTCTTTGGCTCCATAGGACTTCATTAAGTCTTCGATGAATAAAACATTGTTAGGATCTTCGGATGGTAAAAGTTCTTTAGGCTCTTCGTCGGCTTCGACTTCAAGCAGTTGCTCTTCTTGCTTAATTTCTTCTGCCATTATTCTTTCCTCCTTCCAATGCTAGTCAACCAAACTAGGTCGCGGTTGTATTGCGGATAGACCGAGTAGGCGGTTCCGCACTTGGCGCAAATGTAATTGACGCCGGTGTATGAGATGTCCTCGCTTCCGCAGAACGGACAACGGTCGTGATATAGGCCAATCGATGATTCGAATAACATCATCATCGAGGCTAGGACGTTACGGATTAGGACCGCCCCATCCTTACGGTAGTAAGAGAGGTTTACGACGTCCGCGAATCTCTTAAGAACGTTCTTGGCGGTTATAAGCAGCACATCGTCGTATCCTGGCTTGGAATCGATGACGGCTTGAATTGTCTTCTCATTCCTTTCGGTGTAGGAGTGGCTGACCACAAGATAGTAAGTAGCCTTTCTCTTCTCGTTGTTTTTGCGTCTGCCGCCCATATAGAAGACTTTGCATTCGATCCCGTGATTCTCTCTATCTAATCGGAAGATGAAGGAGAAGTTGTCTTTTCTGACTCGTAGGGACTGCATGTCGATATGACCGTATTCATCAATCGTGATGGATGGGCTGTTATCAGGTTGCATCAACTCCGTGGTAGAGAAGTATTTGGCGAAACCTGTGACGACGTAATTGTAATAAAGGTCATCGTTCCTGCTGTCGTCGTTCTTATCTTTGTAATAAGAGACGTGCATCTTATAGCAATAGTTATATTTAGGATCGTGAATGAGAATGTTGGTCGGAATGACCGAACGATTGAATTTCTTATTGGAAGAAAGTCGATAGAACTCGGTTCCTTTAAGATTTTTCAATCTCTTTTCGAGTTTCCTCACCAACAAGAGCAATTCATCTCTCTTCTCGGATTCGGAAGAGATCATAAACGGGGTATAAGGGGCCTTTGATTTGGCGAAGTCCTTGAACATCGACTTTTGACCGAAGGTCTTATCGGTTCTTTCGAAGTGTTCTTGCAAGGATTCAACAAGTGGGGCGATGTCGCTTAAGATGAGGTCGACATCTTCCGCCAATTCATCGATGAACATGCAAATAAACTGGTTTTCATAGGTATTGACGGTGTCTACATTTTCCAAGGTATGGACATATTCAGGAGACATCTCTCCGTGTTTGGATTTCCATAATTTAGGATCTCTCATCGTCTCTGAGAAAGAACCATGAGATAAGGCACCGGATAATTCAGCACGGATAATGACTTCTTCGGTTGTGACTTTGATATGAGGATTATTGATGATGACCATGATCTTATCGGTGGCCAAGCGAATTCTTTCCGCATGGGCCAATTGTTCCTCACAATCGAAGTCCACGTTGAAAGAGAAGGATGCCTCCTTGAATTCATCGGAATAGATCTTTAAGCCAGCTCCGATGACATTCTTAACGGAATCGGTGAAATCTCCTAAAAATGATTGGGAAATCTGTTTCTCTTTCATGCGTGTACGTGTGTGCCTTTATTTAGGTAAATACGCTTATAACTTGCGCAATAAGCGGTCAATGGTATGGTTGGTCTCTGGGAATTTGCCATCGCCATAGGTCTTGGCAATCAAAGACTTGAGGTTCATTAAGCCTGGTTTGATGTAGTCTTCGAAACGGCCATCGAGTTTGGCGATGACCTTACGAGAGAACACGAAGTCCAAAGCATCTTCCTTGCTGCCACCGCATTCGACGAAGACTGGGACGAAGTTCTCAATCTGGTTCATGATACGGTTGCCGTAAGTGATGTCGAAGGTATCGTAGGCAAAGTCAGCTAAGATACGGAAATTATTCATATCCTTGCTGGACATCTTATTTTCTTCTTTGCCTTTGGCTTCGGCATATAAGGACTGAAGTTTATCGAAGGATAGGGTAATCTTCGAAACCTCGCCTTCGACTTCGAATGGTTCGTTGCGATCATCGAAGTTGATGGTGATGGCACGGTCGTAGACCTTATCGGTGATGGTATAGGTGGAATCGTCTTTGTTGGCGGTGCCGATGAAATAAGTATTGGCAGGAATCTTTAAGATACCATCTTTTAAGTGTTCTGGGGCTTCGAAATCATATGGGAACTGCATGATTTTGATCTTCCATTCATCGATTGGATATTCCAAAACCGACAAGAAATCAGCGAAGTAATATTCAATACGGGAGATGTTCAATTCATCCAAAACCATGAAATTCAAATTGGATGGTTTATAGGAATATTCATATAAACGTTTCAGGAATTCGGTTTCATTGTAGCTCTTGGAGAAGTCGTTGTAGTAGCCAAGGATGGAGGTCTTATCTCTCCAAGTGGCTTGAACGGCTTCAAAGAAGGATTTCTCGGAAATGAATTCAGAGAAATAACGGGCCAAAGAAGATTTACCAGTACCGGACAAACCTTCGAGAATGATGAATCTGGAGGCCGCCAAACCAGCGATGAATTCGCGGATGACATTCTCGCTATAATAGAGCTTCAATTCTTTGGCTAAGTAGTTTCTGAATTGAGTGCATAATTCTTTCAAGTTGACGTTATCATCGAACGTTTGGTCTCTATAGCCCAAATAGGCATAGTCGACCGAGCATAAGCCAGGGAAGACTCTTTCTCTGTCGCTTAAGACAGGGGCATCAACTCCGATACCGGCTCCACCTAATCCTCCAACACCGACTCCATTGCCGGTAGCTTCGCCGAAGGATTCGGCCAAAGATCCTTGCTCAGCCATAGCTCGAGCAGCTTCTTCCTCTTCTCGTTTCTCTTCTTCAGCGAGCTCATCGCCGTGTTTGCCGAAGAACCTCCAAGGTTCATCGATGCGTCTGACGTTGACCCATAAGAAGGAAATATTAAGGACCAATAAACCAATAAAGACGTAGATCAAACTACCGCAGGATAGAGCTTCAGCGAAGTATAAGTAGCAGTATTTGACCGCATCGGTATTCCATGGATATAAAGCGACATAGGAGATACCACCGAAGAAGGCGGTTGATAAGATAATAGTCGCGATATAAATAAGGACGTATTTGGCGGAATTGGCTCTCTTTTCGTAATACATCGCTGTGCGATATTCGAAAATAAGGGCGCTGGTAAGGAACATCGCATAGATGAAGTAGACCACCAATATGACCCACCTTTGCCAGGTTCCATCGATAACGATGTCGAATCCTAATGCGATGCTGAGTTTCTGGATTGGGTTGTTCTTAGCGACAAGACCAATGTCTCTGTCCAAGCAAAGACCGGCGATAATGACAAACGCCGTCCAGAAGAAGACCACGGTAAGAATAAGCAAATTCTTACGCGTGAAATGAGTTCTCTTTTTCTTGCTCATGTTATGTTCTCCGTATCATCAAGGTGATCGAAGAAGGAATCGTAATCCTTTTCCTTTTCGACTTTTGGCTTTTTCCGAGTTTTTTTCTCTTTCACTCGTTTTCTCGAAGGTGCCGCCTCCGCATCAGATTGCTTCTCTGACTGACTTTCACTTGTTAAATCCGTTGGAGAGAAAGGCTTAACAGGTGATTCTTCTTTTTCGAGCGTCTCCGCTTCAGGCAAAGAAGAACTTGCCTCTGGCTTGGATTCGCTAGCGATCTCTTCTTTAGAATCAGGGATCTTCGCGCCTGCTGCTTCTTCGGCGATGGTTTTGTTAACGTCAATGCCTTCAACTAAGAAGGATGTGACGAACTTGCCAGATTCGAAGACATGGCAGTTTCCGTTAAAGAATATGGTTTCTTTATATTGAGTGACGACGGAGTTCTTGTCGTCGACTTCCGGATTGAAGTTAAGGGTATCAATGAGAAATTTGGTTCTCTCATCAACCGCTTTGAAGTATTTATTGCTTAGACGATCGTACATCAGCAAGCAATAGACGATGCTGACGATGGTGATGATGCCAGCATTCGATTGGACAAAGATGATGAAGATGCCTAAGTCAGGCACTTTATGACCAGTATAGTAACCGATTATATCGTCGTAGGTGAGATAACCTTCATAAAGGTTATTATCATCGTCGATGGAGTTTTTATCCCCTCTGGTATGATAGGCTTTCGTGCCATCGGCCAAGGTTTCGATAACCCTGATACGATGGACGACAACCGTCTCAGAATGGGATTTATAAGCGATGACATCATAGAGTTTGACATCATCTTCAGAATCATAAGGAGCTAAGCCAATGATGTCGTGTGCGTTGAACTGATTGTCCAACTCCTCGTCCACCAAATAGGTGTTGTTGGAGTTCTTAAGGGACATCGAGTCCGTCGCGATGACGATAAAGGAGGCCTTGCCGAACATCAAGATATTGTTCGAGAAGCGGCAATACATCGAAAATACGAAAAAGGCGCTGATGGCGCCCATGATCACGTATTCCGTGATTCTAAGGGCCTTTTTTAACCCTCTCTTCGTTTTGTTGTTGGCCTCTTTTTGTTGATAGACGGCTTGCTCGATCAAATCAGCGTCTTCACGGCCGGTCTTCACGTTCTCGATGTTCGTGTAGTAGTAATTGCGAAACAAGATCGTGAAGACCACCGAAAAACTGATTACGCATACGAGGGTTACCACCAAAGAAATAATTTCTACTGATGACATAAGCCCCTCCTTTTCATGGTTTTCTTATAAGTTTGTTATAAGTATACCAAACTTAGTTAGAAGTGGCTTCAATTAAGAAACTTACGTTCGTATCCGATCCTGCTTCAGTAATGGCACTGTCGATAGCTTTGATGCCGGCCAAAGCAGTATCTACTGCCGATTGATCGGAATCATTGCTAGCAGGATTGACATTATTGAAAGTAGAACCCCAACTCCAATTTGCCATAACGGTGACGGTGATGGAGTTGTTATTGATTGCACCTAATTTCACGGAGAAGTCCCCACCCGAAACAGTTGGGGTTTTTTCTGTGGAATAATCCGTAGAGGTTGCGGTGAAGAGAGTAATTCTAGACTTACTTGTTTCCGACGGGTTCTTAATGTAGCCAGTGGTGGCTAACGAAGTAAGAACCGTTGGGTAAGTAGGAGTGATGAATATTTCCTTCAACCTTGTGCTTAAATTCTCGCTCGATAGCGTGAATTGGAATTGAACGCTAAGGTGTTCAACATCATTGAGATCACCATCTCCGGTATAACCAGCTTGGATCAAGCCAGTAGTATCTGAAGAGTTAGGACCAAAGACTATATAAGCAGTCGTTGGAGTGGTGGTGTTATCAACTAATGTCTTATCACTCTTATTCTCGTCTTTCGCTTTTCCACAAACATTTGTGTATGTTGGAGTCGAAATCGAGATTTGTTCGTTTTGAACGGAAGCGACTTGAACCCCGAGAGCATTCAAGGTTTCACTATCGCCTCCGGAAATAACCCATGAAGCAAAGCCTACACTACCAATAGAGAGCATGGCGGCAGCAATTACAATAGCGCCAACGGCTTTCTTGTTTTTAATGTGCTTCATATTAATAGATTTATAAAATTTGAAAGAACCAGGCGTTATTTTTTGTTAACGGTCAATTTGACAGTAAGCTTGTTATCGGTAACTAAAGCTTTTTTAATAGCTTCAATTTCCTGATTCATTTCAGTTTCAACTTCGCCATATAAAGTCGCATCTCTACCAGTAACAGTAACGGCAGAATACAAGTTAGAAACATACTTGGCAAAAGATTTATCAGTACCCCAAATGCCGCCAATACCTAAATCATAGGTGATAGTTCTGGTGGCGGTGTAAGCGCCTTGACCATTATCGGTAGGTACGCTCCAATCGGAAGTGCCATTTTCGGTGACAGTGCCAAAGACGCTATAGTATTCAATGCCGTCAACCGTTTCTCCAGAGCGTCCGGAGTTCCAAAGAGGGGAAACAATGTCGGTGTGAAGATCATCGATGGTTTTTTTGGCAATCATGTTCGAGTTATTCTTGAACTCGGCCTGAACATCTCCAAGAGTTCCATAACCTTTAGAATAAACAGCAGTAAGTTTAACGGTAAATTGAAGATCTCTTTCGCTGTCCTTAACTCTAACCAAATCGGTGCTAGTGTCGAAATCAGTGGTATTTTCATCGGCAATCAAAATTTTAGCATCAGTTGCTTTTGCAGTAACGGTGATAGAATCGTTGCTAACGGTGTCGATTGCGACGTCCAATTCAGCATCAGCACTATTGTTGATAGCACCAATAACCCAAGTAGCAAAACCAGTGGATAAAAGAGCGATGGAGCCAAATACCATGGCGCCGCCAACTACCCACTTTCTTCTAGACTTTCCATTCATTTCTTTCTTCATATTCATGACTCCTTTTAAATAGAATAGTGTCCATATTATCGGC